>NZ_JBIRHK010000021.1:53695-168466 GCF_044328485.1 Streptomyces sp. NPDC017936
TGTGTGGTGGTGGGGGGGGGGGGGGGGGGGGGGGGGGGGGGGGGGGGGGGGCGGCGGCGGGGGGGGGGGGGGCCGGGGCCGGGGGGCCGGGGGGGGGGCGGCGGGGGGGGCCCCCCCCCCCGGCGACGCACGCCGGCCGGTCAGGTGCTCCCGTGGCGTGTCACGGGTCGCGCGGCCGACGATTCGGTGTGACGGAGACCTACAGCGGTACGGGCAGCTGCGGCTGCGCGCACGAGGACGAGCTGCAGGAGCAGGAACTGGCGCCGTTGGAGGCGCCGCCCTCGGGCAGCGCGACGGTGTCGCGCATCGAAGTCACGGTGAGGTCCCCGAGATCGAGGTCCGCAAGGTCGAGGCCCGGGATGGCGCTGGTGTCGGGCATCGGCTTCTCCCTTCTCACGTTGCGGTCCGGTGGGTCGTGGGCGCGGATCAGCCGGCGTCGACGACGCCGGTCTGCAGCTGGGGCTCGGGCTGGGCGCAGGACGACGAGCCCTGGCAGGAACAGGATCCCCAGGACGCCCCGCCCTCGGGCAGCGCGACGGTGTCGCGCATGGCCGTGACGGTGAGGTCGCTGAGGTCCAGGTCGAGGTCCTGGAGGTCCAGGGCGGTGCGCGCGAGGTCGGACATGGGAGCTCCTCCGTACGAGAAAGCGAAACCGAAAGTGCGTTGAATGGGCCGTGCGAAACGGCGCCTTGCGGCCCGTCGGTAATGCGTTGCACGACGGAAATGCGGCGCGAGCGCCGCCTTGGTCCGTCTTTATCGATCGCTTTTTGCGGTCCGACTATAGGACCCACGTCGACCCGGAGATGAGCTTTCCCTCGCCTCTGCCGCAGATTTGGCCGAGAGATGCCGCTGGCGCGTACCTTTCGGTGCGGAATTCGTTGTCGGGCGGGTCTGCCGGATGCATGAAGGGGAGGGGAATCCTCCGGAAAAGGCGGACGGGTGACCTTCTTTCCATGCGACCGCCCACGGCGTGCACCGGGTGCGGTGCGCCCTGTTTCGCTTTCTTGCTCCGGGCGGTGGTTTCGTCGGTTCCCGTCGGCTCCGAACGTCTGCGCCGGTGTGGCGGACCGATGGGCCCTGCTCGGTTCGGCGGGCCCGCCCCTGCCCACGAGGTCCTTGAGCCTGGACAGACCATCCAGTGAGCTCCTTCCCACCTCACGCTGATGCGTGGTGAAGGACGAGGAGGGCTTCCACCATCGTGGTGATCCGGTCGGTGCTGCACCGGAGCTTCCGTAGGGGTCGCCGGCCCTTGAGGGTGGCCGTGGCTTGTTCGCCGACGCTGCGGATCTTGGCGTGGGTGCTGCTGTGGCGACGCTGCCGGCGCTCGAGTCGACGGCCTTTGAAGGGCACATGGGTGGAGCCGGGCAGCGCGGGCGAGGCCCACGGGAGCCGTCCGAACGGGTCGGTCAGGACCTGGACGTTCATGCCGTGGCGTTGGTGTTTGCCGGAGCAGCGGGGGTGTCGGCGGCGCTTCGGCCGATCGGCAGCAGCGTCCCGTCCAGGATGACGAAGGCCAGACGGCTCGCGGCCCGCACTGCATCGGCGTGGCAGGGCGCGAGTGCGGCCAGGAGGTCGATGGCCTCGCGTACGCAGCGGTAGACGATGGCGATTCCGATGCCGGACCCGGCGGCCGGACGTCTTGGTGCGCGGGCGGAGAAGGTCATGGTGACGCGCCCTTCGGGAGGAGGGCGGGAGCGGGTCGTCCGCGGTGTGCCAGGCCGCGCCTCAGACGGGCCGGGCCATGGACTCGAGCACGTGCTGGGTCAGGCCGGCGTGGTCGAAGTCGGGATGCGAGGCGGGGTCCATCTCGTGCTCGCCGATCGCCACCGAGGACTCCACGATGAGCTTGCAGCGCTCGTAGCGGCGCTCACCGCAGGCGGTGAACGCCTCCTCGTGGTCGCCGTGCTGCGCCAGGCACTCGGCGAGCACCACACCGTCCTCGACGGCCTGGGCCGCTCCCTGGCCCAGGTGCGGGGTCACCGCGTGGACGGCGTCGCCGATCAGGGCGATGCGGCCCTTGTGCCAGGGCGCGGGGGCGATGAGCCACGCCTCGGGCCGGAACACGATCTCGGTGGAGTCGTCGATGTGCTTGTCGCGGACCCGGCCGGTCAGCCCGCCGAACGGGGCGAGCCGCTCGTGCAGTTCGTCAGCCGTCCTGTCCTGGTCCAGCCAACGTCCCTCCTCCCAAGTGGTGTTGTGGAAGAGGTACGCCAGGTCCGGGCCGATCGGCACGAAACCGGCCATGCCTTCGGGGCCGGCCTGCAGGATGATGCGGTCGGTCTCCGGCTCGCGCGGGATGTCGAGCCGGAAGGCCGACCGGCCGAGGTGGACCGGCTTCAGGTCCTCCGCGAGCGCGTAGGGGCGCACCTTGGAGTGGACGCCGTCGGCGCCGGCCACATGGTCGTACACCGCCCGGGAGTCGTCGGTGAAGACGACACGGACGCCGTCGGGGCCGTCGTCGAGCGTGGTGAAGGTCTTGTCGTACCCGATGACGGCGCCCACCTCGCGCGCCTTGTCGGTCAGGATCTTGTGGAGCTGCGGCCGGGTCAGGCCGTTCATCGGCGGCAGGTCGGACCCGGGGATCCGGGAGCCGGGCATCTCGCGCATCAGGTTGCCGTCCACGTCGAGCAACCGGCCCCAGGCGGTGGTGGAACAGCCGACGGCCATGCACGCCTCGGCACAGCCGATCGCGTCCAGCGCGCGCAGGGCGTTCACCGGCTGGATGATGCCGACGCCGTGGACCGACGAGTGGAGGTCCGCCCGGAGCTCCACGACATGGACGTCGTAGTCGGCGTTGCGCAGCGCGATGGCGGTGGAGAGACCGCCGATGCCGCCGCCGACGACGAGAGCGTTTCCTCGGCTCATGTCCGCAACCACCTCAGTGTGATCCGTGGACAGAGGCCGTGCGGAAATTCGCACGGTCCGGTGAGGGCGAACGTAGCGGCAATTCCACGGCCCGATAAGCGACCGGAGGCGCAGAGTTAGCTTGCGTTCCCGTCTACTTGCCAGATCGCCGGAAACACTCTCCTCCTCCCACATGACCTGGTCATTCTCCGCACCGGACCGCCCTGCGGACTCCCCCGTGACCCGTGGAGGAAATCCCGCGTTTCCCTCCGGGGAATTCCGGATTCCCATCGTGTCATGCATTCCGACTGACCCGTCGTGAACGAAGCCGTCACCATTGCGCAGTTCATTCGGTATCCGTGGTTCCGTGCACCGCACGGGAGAGTTTTCTGAATGCTTCGCATCAAGCCGCGCCGGGTGGCCGCGGACGGGCGTCCGTCGTCGCCCTGGCGTGCGCCGGCGCCTTCGCCGCCCACCCGCCGGTGACGACGGTGGCGGTGAGTCTGCCGGTGCTCCAGGGGGAACTGGGAGCCTCGTCCGCCCAGTCGCCCTGGGCGCAGGACCTGCTACCACGCCGAAAACGTGTGGTGACCTGCACGACCTTCTGAACGCCGTGACGGTTCGCGCAACATCCACCGCACCCCTTGGGGCCCTTCTCGGTCAGGTGAAGCCCGCCGGATCACAGAATGTTCGGGCTTGCTGTCGCGTCGTGCCGGGCATGAGGCGGATCAATGCCGCGCATGGAGCAAGACCAGAGCCGGCCATGGTGGAGGGCGCAACCGCCGATGACGAGACCGCGTTCGCGGTCCAGGAGCCAGGCCGTTTCGTTCGGATCCCTGATCGCAGGTCCGGGTGCGTCGTTGGCTGATGCGCCGCGGGCCCGGCATGTCAACGATGTGACGGGGGCCGACGTCGACGTGTACGCGGGGGTCGGCCGTGAGAGTCGAGCCGGTGTCCGTCTGTCGAGTCGGTCCGTCAGATGACCTTCTTCTCCTCGGTGACCATCACGGCCACTGAGTCCATGTCGATGAAGCGTGCTTCGTCGGGGCTGACCAGCGTCCGGTAGTTCTCGGAGGCGAAGAAGGCATCATGGTCCTCCCAGTCCTCGAACCAGATTTCCGTCAGGCCGTCGTAGGCCCGGGGCGGGTAGTTCTCGGCGGGGACCGGGTGGGACACGGTGTACTTGCGCACGTAGCTTTCCGCCTCCGGGATGGAGGTGAACAGCGGCGCGTGCCGGTCCCGGTGGTGCTCGACGAAACGCTCGTACGACATTCCCTCGATGCGGTTGATCATGAAGATGAGCTTCAGCATGGAGTTAACCTAAAGGCTCACATCAATGTCAGGGGCAAGTGGGTCAGGAGCATGGGGGGTTCGGCATGCGGATCGGTGACCTGTCCGCCCGGACGGGAGCCAGCCGTCGGTCGCTGCGCTACTACGAGGAGCAGGGCCTGCTCGTCAGCTCCCGTTCGCCCAGCGGACAGCGCCACTACGAGGACGAGCACGTCCAGCGGGTGCGCCTCGTGCAGGCGTTCCTGGCGGCGGGCATGTCCAGTGGCACCATCGCCGAGATGACGCCCTGCATGGCCGAGCCGAACGAGGACCGGGCGCGGCAGGCTCTGGAGATCATGGGCCGCGAGCGGGCCCGGCTGTCTGAGGCCATCGACGGCCTCGCCGCCGCCAGGGACGCGCTGGACGACCTCATCGAGGACAACCACGCGTACCTGGCACGGTCGACGGAGGACGATGCGTGACCTGGGGACGTCCGCATCAGCGCGCGGACCAGAGGAAGATGCCCGCGACGTGGAGCCCGGCCGGACAGACGGTCGCGGTCTTCTCGTAGCGGGTGGCGATGCCACGCCACTGCTTCAAGCGGTTGATGCACCGCTCGACGGTGTTGCGCTGTTGGTGGGCCCCGCGGGCGAAGGCGGGCGGTCTGCCGCCGACTGGTCCGCGCCGGATCCGGTCGGCCCGCTGGTCGGCTCGTTCAGGGATCACCGCGCGGATACCGCGTCTGCGCAGGTGGTCGCGGATCTCGCGGGACGAGTACGCCTTGTCGGCCAGGACCATGTCCGGCCTGGTGCGGGGCGGCGGGGAACGCGCAGGCGGTCCGTGACGTCCGAGAAGACGGGTGCGTCGCCGGCCTGTCCGGCGGTGAGGACGGACGCCGGTGGCCGGCACCGGCCGTCGGCCGCGAGCCCGTACGCCATCAGTGAGTGGTCCTCCGCGAAGGACTACGGCAAGAAGGCCGTCGTCGCCGACCTGGACGGCGACGGCGTCCCGCGGATCGCCACGCCCAGCCGCACCGACCTGTGGGCGTACGACGACCTGGCGGGCCGCACGGCGCCCACCGGCGCGGCGCGCTTCCACCACTGCAACGCCTGCATACAGCCGTGCACCCTCACCGCCGCCGACTTCACCGGCGCCGGACGCGCCCGGCTCGTCGTCACCGGGCCCGAGAACTGCGGAGGGACGACGGGCGGCTGCCAGGCACACCGCCGTCCACACGGGTCAGCCGCGTCGTGGTGGTGGGCGCAGTGGAAGACCGACAGGTGTTCTCCGCCGAAGAACTCGATGTCGTCGGGCAGATCCAGTGGGAAGAACAGCGCCGTCCGCTCGCCGCAGAAGCACTGCGGCCACTCCTGGCCGTCGTCGAGGCAGGGCCACCCGCCCACCGAGTTCCGGGCCGGCCGGTCCAGCGGCTCGGTACCGATCTCGACCAGGTACCCGGGTGGTGGCGTCCACCCCTCCTCCAGCCCGTCCTCGCTCACCGGTCGGTGTCCAGGTCGTCTTCGAGGACGGTCCGGGTGATCAGGGGCCGGTCCCACAGGGCGAGGAGCTCGTTGGCGAGGTCGAGGACCGGAAGCGGGTGCTGTGCGCCCTGCACCTGGATGCCTGCCGCCGACAGGCTCCGGGGGACGGCACCGGCGTCGAGCAGGACGCGCCAGTCCTCGGGACCGAGGCTCAGGTACTCCAGACCCGTGAGTCCGGCGATCTCCAGGGGGTCGGCGAGCGTGCCCGGGTAGGCGGTGAGGGTCCGCAGGCGGGGAAGTCCGACGACCGGGGCGAGGCTGGTCGGCTCGCCCTCCCGTCCGCCGATGCCGAGCACCTCCAGCTCGGGACGGGCGGCGGCCTCCACACCGCCCAGGTCGCGGATGTTCACCCGGGCCACCACCGGCGGGGTGTCCGCGTCACGGTCCTGGTGCCAGCCGCCGGGGCGGTCGATCACCATGTCGGTGAGGGAGTCGGCGCGCAGTCCGGCGCCGATGGTCCGCTCGTGGTCGATCACGATGACCTGCCCGGTGTGTCCGCCCGGGCCCGGTGTCAGGTCGAGGGCCAGCCGGTCGCCGCCGCCGTTGTCGCCGAAGACGATCCAGCCGGGAGAGCCGACGAGGCCCTGCACGGCGGCGTCCGGCGCGGTGACGACCGCGTCGTCGGCAGCGAACTGCCAGGGACAGGGACGGGACTGCGCGTCCGCGACGTAGAGCCCGTCCAGGGGGAACAGCTCACAGCCGACCGCTTTGCTGACGCGTTCCTGCGCCGCGTAGTCACCGCTCCAGTCCTGCCACCGGGCCCGGGTGACGCGGTAGAGCGCCTTGAGCTCGTCGGGCAGCGCGACACCGAGACGCGCTTCCGCTTCCGCGATCTCCTCCTCGGTGGCGCCGAGGGCGTCGGGCAGCCGCTCGCGGAGGGTCCGCTCCAGCAGCGCCGGGTCCGCCGACGGCGCCGGCACCGCACCAGGGACCTCCTCGGGCAGGCGCCGCCAGGGTTCGGGAACGGCGCCCTCGACCAGGAGCAGAGCTCCCACGAAGGGGCTGACGACGCCGTGCTCCACGGCAGGGCCCAAGTCGACGACGTGAAGCCGCGTCTTCCCGTCCGGCGCCGTCTCGACCATGTAGGAAACGCTGCTCGCGCCGTCGGCCCGGAGGGCGTCCTGTACCCGTTCCACGGCGGTGAACTGGTCCTGCATGTCCGCCACATGGAGTGCTCGCCCCGGCTCCGGACGTGGCTGTGGCGCGGGCAGGGTCCAACTGCCGAGTGTGATCTGCCCCGTGAAGCAACCACCCGGCGCGGCGAGCTGCTCCGCGTTGGCATCCCGCACCAGCCGCAGCAGCGGCTCCCAAGCAGTGAGGTCACGTATCGAGGACAACGGTGTTCTCCGGTCGGTCGGTGGGCGAGGACGAGGAAGCGACACATCGCGGCGGGACGGCTCAGTGGCCCGAGCCGCCGTGCGTCCTGCGCGATCCTAGGGCCGCCCACTGACAGGGGGCGGCGCTGCTGCCGGCCGGGGCCGCGACCGGCTGTCGGCTGTCGCGTCCACCGCACGCTCCCCGCGTGGGCGATGAGTTCGGACGGCGGATCGAGTCTGCCGTGTCATGACTCGAATCACCACCACCGTCGATGCCAATGAGGTCGCCTTGGGCATCGAGTCGTTCGGTGACGACGGCGCGCCGCTCGTCCTGCTCGCGGGCGGGACGACGATGCTCTCCTGGCCCGACGCCCTGTGCGAGCGCCTCGCCGCCGGCGGGCGCCGTGTGGTGCGCTACGACCTGCGTGACAGCGGGGAGTCGACGACGACGGATCCGGAGGCTCCCGCCTACACCCTGCGCGACCTCGCCGCCGACGCGGCGGCCCTTGCCGACGCGCTCGGCGGCCGGCCCGCGCACCTCGCGGGGATCGGCGTCGGCGGGATGGTCGCCCAGGTCGCCGCGCTCGACCGTCCGGACGCGTTCTCGGCGCTCACACTGGTCGGCACCCGCGCGGTCGCGCCCGGCCCACCCGACGACGACCTCCCCGACCACGACCGGGCGACGATGGGCCGGCTGTTCGCGCACGCGATGCCCGACTGGAGCGACCGCGAGGCGGTCGCGGACTTCGCCGCCGCCGGCGCGGAGATCCTCGGCGACGACCCCGTCGCCGCACGTGCGGTCGCCGCGCGCGTCTGGGACCGCACGCCCGGCACCGCGCCGGCGGTCCAGATGGCCAACCAGCTGGGCATGGTGTTCTCCAGGCTGGACTGCACACCCCGCTGGCGCGAGCGCCTGCCCGGGATCAAGCTCCCCACGCTCGTCGTCCACGGCCGCCGCGACCGGTTCTTCCCCGTCGGCAACGCCGAGGCGATCGCGCGCGAGATCCCCGGGGCGCGGCTGCTCGTCCTTGAGGAGGCCGCCACGGCGATCCCCGATACGGCGATCGACGAGATCACCGAGGCCATGCTCACCCTCTGACAGAGGACGGCGGGTGACACGCGGGTCCGGCCTCCACGCGGCACCGGATGTCGGAGGCGTCGATCCGTCCGCGCTCCCAGGGTGTCCCATCAGCGGCGCCTTCCCTTGTGCGGCGAGCCGGTTGCCGCCTGCCGGCCAGGCCGGTGAGCGGCGAAGAGCCCTCACACACCGATGATCAGCGGTGGCCGTCCTCTTCCCGCAGCCGGTCCCCCGGCACGATCGCACGGTCCGGCCGGAGCACCAGGTCGCGCTGATACCAGGTGCCCGGCTCACCGCTGACTCGTGCAGCGCGCGGTACGGGCCCCGGGTTGAAGCGTCAGCGATACGTCACTGACCCGTGGGCCTGCGGCGGCTCCAGCACGCTCCCTGCACGATGCCGCTCGTGCCGTCATCGGTGTACTGCGGCCGCAACGCGCGGTCTCGGGTGCGGGATCGGTATGAGAAACGCCTCGCCAGGTGGCCAGTCCCTCACGGGCGAGAGCGGATCGAGACGTCGGTGGGCCTGACGAGTGTGCTCCGGGTACGGGCGACGGGTCCTGCGGCCGGGACGACGCCGCTGGCCCTGGTGCCCGGGACGAACATGAACGCGGCGGTGTCCCTTGCCGCTGTGGAGGCTCTGGCCGTGCTCGGCCCGGTCGTCGTCCTGGACGTGCCCGGGCAGCCCGGTCTCAGTTACGGTCGTCGGTCCCGCCTGAACCGGATGGACCGGTGCGCCAGGTGGCTCGCCGACTCGCTGTCCCGGGCCATGGACGGGCCGGCGTGGTCGTGGGTCATCGGCTTGGCGCCGTGATCAGCTTCGCCTGTACGTCCGAGCTCATCGCTGGCCGTGTCCTCGTATCGCCCGGCGGTCTCGTGCGCCTGCGGGTCGGAGCTCCGGTGCTCGCAGCGACCGCACCATGGGTGCTTCGTCCCTCCGCGGCGCGGGCGGAGCGGCTACTCGCGTGCATGACGGCCCCGGTCGGAAGGTGCCCTCCGAGCTCAGTGCGTGGAGGGCACCGATGGGCCGCTCCTGCCGCACCACTCGCGCGCCCGCACCACTCGCGCGCCCGCGCCGCTCCCGTCGTCCGCCTTCGAACGGGCGAGGGCCGTACCCTGCCTGGCCATGGCGGGTTGTGACGACACGTTCCTGCCGCTGCATCGACTCGGTCCCGCCGTGGAAGGCCGACTCGGTGTCCCTCTGGAGGTTCTCCCGGGTACGGGACACCTTCCCCTCAAGGAGGCCCCCGAGCGCATGACCGCACTCGTGGCTGGATTCCTGCCGTCCGTACGACCACGGCATCAAGGGCGCACAAAGATTGCCGGACTCCGGCAGTGAATACCTGTACCACCTCATGGAACCATCCGGTTGGCGGCGGAAGCAGGCGCACGAAGCGGGTGACGCACATGGGATGGTTTCTCGGTCTCGGCATCGCAGGTCTCGTGCTTCTGGCCCTGTCCCTCGTGTTCGACGGGGTGGTGGAGGGGGTCCTCGACGGCATCGGCGGCGAGCTGGACGGGTTCCTGTCGTTGCCGGTGATCGCCGGGTTCGTGTCAGCACTCGGTTTCACGGGGGCTCTCGTGCTCGAAACCACCGGTACGGGGGCGGGAGTCGCCACCGGTGCGGGCGTGGTCATGGGGGTCGTCGTGGCCTGGCTGACGTGGAGGTTCAGCCGGGCACTGACACGTGACGGGGCCGCGCCCGCACCGCGAGGCGAGGACCTGACCGGGACGAGCGGCTCTGTGGTGACGGCGATCCCAACGGGCGGCTACGGGGAGGTGCTGCTGTACCTCGCGGGTCAGCCCGTGAAGTACGCGGCGAAGGCCGCGGCTCCCGTCGCACGCGGCACAGAGGTATGGGTCGAGTGCGTGCTGTCGCCGACAGCGGTCTCCGTACGCCCGGTCGATCACTGACCGTTCAACGCCGCCCGCTCTGCTTCATGGTTCGGTTCTGATCGAAAGGGGTTCCCTCATGGGCCCTGCACTCCTGTCCGTCCTCGGCATCACCGTGCTGCTCGTGCTGCTCGGCCTCGTCGTCATCACGCGCTACAAGGTCGCCGGTCCCAGCGAGGCGTTCATCATCACCGGCCGACGCGGCAAGAAGACCACCGATCCGGCCACCGGACGGGAGTACACGGACAACAGCGGCCAAAAGGTCGTCGTCGGCGGCGGGGTCTTCGTCGTGCCGTTCCTGCAGCAGAAGTTCAGCCTCGACCTGTCCAGCCGGCACATCCCCGTGGCCGTGCGAGGTGCGGTCACCCTGCGCGGTGTGAAGGCGAATCTGGAGGGCGTCGCCATCGTCAAGGTCGGCGGCACCGAGGACTCGATCCGAGCGGCCGCGCAGCGATTCCTGATGCAGCAGGACGGCATCGTCGGCTTCACCCAGGAGGTGCTGTCCGGCGCCCTGCGGTCGATCGTCGGCCGGATGTCGGTGGAGGACATCATCCGCGACCGGGCCGCGTTCGCCGGCCAGGTCGCAGAGGAGGCCGAAGCGAGTCTCTCGGGCCAGGGCCTGGTGCTCGACGCCTTCCAGATCCAGGACATCACCACCGAGGGCTCCTATCTGGAGGACCTCGGCCGGCCCGAGGCCGCCCGCGCCAAGCAGGAGGCCGACATCGCCGAGGCAGTCGCCCGGCGGGCCGCCGAGCAGGCTCGGCTCAAGGCGGAGGAGGAGATCGCGGTCGCGCAGCGGACGCTGTACCTGAAGCAGGCCGAGATCAAGGCCCAGACGGACGAGGCGGCCGCGCAGGCGAATGCCGCCGGCCCGCTGGCCGAGGCGGCCAGGCAGCAGGACATCCTTTCCGAGCAGGAGAAGGTGGCGGCCCGCCGAGCCGCGCTGACCGACCGGCAGCTGGACACACAGGTCCGCAAGCCCGCCGACGCCGCCCGCTACCAGGCCGAGCAGGAGGCCGAGGCCCGCCGTATCGCCCTGGTGAAGGAGGCCGAGGCCGCTGCCGAGCGCGCCCGGCTGACCGGTGAGGGCGAAAAGGCCCAGCGCGCCGCGCTCGCCGAGGCCGTACGCATCGAGGGCGAGGCAGAGGCCGCCGCCATCGGCGCCAAGGGCGCGGCGGAGGCCGAGGCCATGCGGAAGAAGGCCGACGCCTTCGCGCAGTATGGCGATGCCGCCGTCCTGCAGATGCTCGTGGAGGTTCTGCCGCAGGTCGTCGCCAAGGCGTCCGAGCCTCTCGCCGCGGTCGACAAGATGACCGTCATCTCCACCGACGGGGTCGGCCAGTTGACACGTACCGTCACCGACAACGTCACCCAGGGCATGGAACTCCTCTCCTCCGCCACCGGAGTCGACCTCGCTTCGCTTCTCCAGGACATCACGCAGAAGAAGCCGGCGTCCGAGGCCGCCGTGACTCCGACGGCTCCGAGAACGCCGGTCGAGATCACCGACTGAGACACGGCTCGACGGGGACGGCACGCGAAGAGCTTCACGGTGCACGCGGGGCTGCAGTCGGCCCTGGCCCGCTACGGCGCCGGCCCGTATCCCGGCTGAGGCCAGGGCGGCCGCCCGACTGCTTCCCCTATAGCGGCTGTCGCCCGGTGATGTCGCCGCCCGGGTCGTCGATCAGGGCGATGCGGGCGGTGATGCGCTTGCCCACCGGTTCGCGCTGCGCTTCGAAGCCCTGGGCGACGGCCATGACGATCTCCAGGCCGTGCTGGCCGACCCGGCCGGCGTCCGCGGCCCGGGCGATCGGCAGGACCGGGCCGGAGTCCCACACCGACACCTCCACCGTGTCGCCGGCGATCCGCAGGTCCAGCAGGGCCGGGCCGGGGGCGTACTTGCGGGCGTTGGTGACCAGCTCGCTGACCACCAACTGGGTGACGTCCAGGGCGCGCTGGGAGACGGGCAGGCCGTGCCCGGCCTGCACACGGATCAGGAACTGCGCTGCCAGGTGGCGGGCGTGGGCGATGTCCGCACCGTCCCCGCCCAACGCCACCGTGGTCTGCAGGGCCCGCTCGCCCGGCGTGGTGCCGTCCTCGCCCACGGGCACCGATTCCATCCCGACCATCTCCGCTCCCCCGTTCGCCTCTCGCGCGCGTACCCGCGCAAAGGCGGACAACACCCCGCGCCTCTCTGTAAGCCCCGTCACACGCGGGCATCACCCGGCACGTGCGGGGCACGCACCGGGTGAAGAGCCGGTGTGCCAGTATCACCGACATGGCTGAGGAAGAAGCGGCGAACAGCAGACAGGCCGAACAGCAAGAACAGCTGTCGGTCGTGGCCACCGCCACCGACGACGTCCACGTCCTCACCCTCGCCGGGGAGATCGACCACGACACCGGCGACACGCTCCGCCAGGCCCTGCACCTCCCCGGCACGCCCCGGCCCCGCGTCGTGATCGACATGCGGCAGGTGACCTTCATGGACTCCAGCGGCATCAACGTCCTCCTCGCCGCCCACCACACCCTCGCCCGGGCCGGCGGCTGGCTCCGCCTCGCCGCACCCACCGACACCGTGATGCGCACCCTGCGGATCGTCGGCGTCGACGCCGTCATCGACTGCCGCGACACCCTCCACCACGCCCTCGCCCCCTGATCACCAACCTGGCCGCACCACGGGCGGATCCGTGCCCCGGGCGAACACGGCGGTACGCACATTCCTGGCGCAGATCGGCGTAGCAGCACAGCAGATCCGTACGCCGGGTTCCACGAGGATCTCGGCCTCGGGACCGGTGGGCTCGCATGTCGAGGTGTCGCGTATTCTCCGGCGGCTTCCGGCTTTGATCACAGCGAGTCGTCGTCGGGGTTCTGCCGCTCAGCCTGTGCGTTCATCGCCTGGAGCGTAAGGCGGGATTGTCCAGCACATCGTTGTCCGGCCTTCGAAGCCGGGGTGAGGAGTCACGGGACAGACCTGCCCGAAGCGACGTTCACCGCGGTGTCGCATTGCGTGGTCGCCGCTGTCCCAGTCGATCCCCAGAACCGGGGTGCCG
Source organism: Streptomyces sp. NPDC017936 (assembly GCF_044328485.1). NCBI lineage: Bacteria > Bacillati > Actinomycetota > Actinomycetes > Kitasatosporales > Streptomycetaceae > Streptomyces > Streptomyces sp. NPDC017936. Next base: position 66,681 of record NZ_JBIRHK010000021.1, read on the forward strand.
ACGACCTCGATGGCGCCGATGTGCAGCGGATGGGTCCAGCTCGCCCGGTTGAAGCGGTGAAAGTCGGTGTGTTCATCCACCGCGACCATGACGCCTCGGCCCTGTTCGTCGCCTTCCCAGGCGTTGAGGGCGTCGACGAGCGCCTCGGCGTCGTCGAGGGGCGGATCGAGCCACCCGCGAACGTGGCTGCCGTGCTGGATGATCAGCTGTCCGCCGACCTGCAGGTGGGAGGCATCGGCACAGTCGCCCCAGTAGGTGACATCGGCGAGGCCGTCCGTTGACGGGTGGCCGTCTCCTGTCCACGAGTCGAGGACGACTGCGTCACCGAGCACCATGCCGCACCGGTCGACCGGCAGGTCGCCTGGGAGGATCGGTTCGTTCGTGGGGCCGGTCCACGGCAGGCCGAGATCTGTCCCACGGATCGCGATCGTTGGTTCCCCGTCGAAGGGGGACGCCGTCGTGCCGGCCCGAACCGTCAACTGCCTCTCCGCTGCTGCGGGAACCGCGACCATCTCACACATCCGGTCAAGGCAACGGCCCTCGTGAAAGCAGTCATGCGAACGCGCCTCACCGTGAGCCCCCCGGCTTTCGGCCGTGGGCGGCGGGGACGGCACAACCGATCCGTTGCGCGTGTGCGGGGTAGCCGTAGACGTGTCGCCCTTCCAGCAAGTTGCCGGGAAGGCGACCGGAGAGGAGAGTCGTCCTGTGATCGACCCGGCGAAGGTGAGCGGTGCGCTGACCGATCTGATGCTGGCCAGTCACACGGCAACCCTGGAGGATCTGCCGCGGATGGTGGCTGATCACGTGGAGCCGACGGGCCTGCGCGATGTGGCGTTCTTCCTCGTCGACATGCAGGGCAAGGTACTGCGCCAGGTCACCGGTCGGGGTACCGACGCCGGTGCGGGCGGACTGGAACTGGCCGTCGACTCAACCGTGGCGGGACTTGCGTTCCAGCGGGTCGATCTGATCGCCGAGCCGGACCGGCCGTCGGGCCTGGACGGCCGTCGGTGGTGGGTGCCCGTCACCGACGGGGTGGAACGCCTGGGCATGCTGCGCGCGGACACCGGTCAGGACGACGAAGCCACCCGTTACGCGCTGCGTGCGCTTGCGTCGACGCTGGCGCTGCTGCTGCTGAGCAAACGGGACTTCAGCGACTCCTACGCCCGCTTGCTCAGAACCGCGCCGATGAGCGTGGCGGCCGAGATGCAGTGGCACCTCACTCCGCCGTCGGCCTTCGCCGGCCGCGCCACCACCGTCGCTGCGGTCTCGGAGCCGGCCTACGAGGTAGGAGGTGACGCCTTCGACTACGCCGTTTCCGACAACGTGCTGCACCTGGCCGTGTTCGACGCCATGGGTCACGACGCCAGAGCGGGCCTGACCGCCAACATGGCGGTCGCCACCTGCCGCAATGCCCGGCGTCAGGGCGCCGATCTCGTGCAGACCTCCCAGGCGGTGGAGGACGCCCTCATCGAGCAGTTCGGCACCACCCGCTACGTCACCGGCGTCCTCGCCGATCTCGACCTGGGGACCGGGCAGCTGACCTGGATCAACCGTGGGCACCACCTGCCGGTGATCCTCAGGGCGGGACGCCGGCCCAGGGAACTGCAATGCCCTCCTGCCGGCCCCATGGGGGTCGCCCTGGGACTTCCTGTCACCGTCTGCCACGAGCAGCTGCAGCCCCGTGACCGGCTCGTCCTCTACACCGACGGCATCGTCGAAGCCCGCGACGCGGACGGTCGGCAGTTCGGCCTCGACCACTTCATCGACTACCTCGTGCGCCACCACGCCGACCGGCTCACCGTCCACGAGACGCTGCGCCGGATCATGCACGCCGTCCTCGACCACCACGACGGAGAAATCGACGACGACGCCACCGTCCTGCTCGCCGAATGGCGCGATCCCGACCAGGACAACCTCACCCCCTGACCACCGCCCAGCCACCGCACCGGCGCCCCGCGACCAAGAAGAGGAGAGACCATGCCCGGCTCCCGCGATGAGCAGTCGGCCGCGGCGGACACACTCACCGTGCACACCGGCCCGCTGCCCGAAGGCGGCTTCCTGCTGACCCTGACCGGCGCCCTCGACCACCACACCAACAGCCGGCTCACCAGCTCCCTGCAGGCCCTCCCGCAGACAGCCACCCCGACCGTGTGGCTGGAACTGTCCGGTCTTTCCTTCATCGATTCCACCGGGTTGACCTGCCTGCTCCAGGTCAGCCGCGCAGTCGGCGCAGCCGGCGGACACCTGGCCCTGATCGCCCCCAGTCCCCCGGTCCAGCAGATGCTGGACATCACCGGCATCGGCCAGGTCCTTGCCGTCCACCCCGATCACCGCACCGCACGAGCCGCACGCGGCCGACAGGACGAACAGCACGGTGCGCCGGGAGAAGCGGGATGAGCTGAAGGGCCGACCTGCGTTGCGACGCCCCTCTGTCCTCCTCCCCCGTGTACGGCCGTGGGCCGCTGCTGGCTACGGCTCCAGGCGCCGACCGTCACCTGCGGGCGAACGACTCCGGCGGCAGCGGCAGCGCCGGGTCGGCGGTGACGGAAAAGGGGCTTGCAGCCGGTGTCCACCTTGACGGGGCCGGGACGACCGCGGCGCGCAGGACTCCGACCCGCCGCGCCCCTTCGTGCAGCCGCGACCGAGTCTGGTCCCGGCCGGCTCAGGCTCCCGGTACGAGGCCAGGTGGCGGGCTCGGGCGATGTCCGTGCCCTCACCCTCCACGGCGTACCTGGCAGCAAGTCGACGGACGGTCGGCTGAATCACCGAAGCGCCCTCGCACGTGCCGGGCAGCACCCTGACGAAGCCGCGGTCGTACTGGACGACGATCACGTGGGCGAACAAGGGGCTCGGGGCGTGCGTCGTCCTGCGATCCGCCGTCCTCGAGGGTGAGCCGGTGACCAGTGGCTCCTCACCACGGCGCGGACTCCTCACCGCTGCCGGCCTTGTCCACGCGTTGGGTCGGCGGTTGTTCACGGCCTCGGGAGGCGGTTGGATCAGGGCGGGGTCGATGTTCACGAGAACAAAAGGCACCTGAGCCGGAGCCTTCACCGGGCACCGGAAGCGGATCGCCGAGGGGGCTGTCGTGGACTGGTCGACGGGGCTGCTCGGTTTCGCCGCCGGGCTGTCGATCTCCGTGGCCACGGCGCCCGTGGGCGTCTCCGGAGCGGTTTTCCTGCTGCCCGTCCAGGTCAGCGTGCTGGGCGTGCCGAGCCCAGCGGTGACACCGACGAACCTGCTCTACAACGTCGTGGCCGGCCCCGGCGCCCTCTTCCGCTACTGGCGGGCCGGTCGTCTCGGGGGGCAGCTGGCCCGCCTGCTGATCGCCGGCACCCTGCCCGGCGTCGTCCTCGGCGCCCTGATCCGTGTCTTCGCCGTACCCGGCCCGCGCGTCTTCCGCCTGCTCGTCGCGGTGCTCCTCCTGCCGCTCGGGCTGTGGTTGGGGCTGCGGACCGTACGTCCGGCACCGGCCCGTGACCCGCGCCCGCCCTCGCCACGCACCACGAGGATGCTGGCCCTGGTCGTCGGCGTCGTCGGCGGCATCTACGGGATCGGAGGCGGCTCCCTGCTCGGCCCGATCCTCGTCGGCCGCGGAACCCCGGTCGCCACCGTCGCACCCGCGGCCCTGGCCTCCACCTTCGTCACCTCCATCGTCGGCGCGGCCACCTACGCCCTGCTCTCCCTGACCGCCACGGGCGACGTCGCCCCCGACTGGCTGCTGGGCCTGTCCTGCGGGGCCGGCGGACTCCTCGGCGGATACCTCGGCGCACGCCTGCAGCCCCACCTGCCCGACACCGCCCTGCGCCTCCTGCTGGCCGCCCTGGCGACCGGCATCGGCGTGCTCTACGCGGTGCGGGTACTGGGCTGACCGTGCAGCGATCCACAGCGTGTCTCTTTGAGCGGTCGGTCAGGTGATCAGTCGATCACCTGTGTCTGTCCGGTCAGTGATCACTGATGCGATGCGGGACCGGATCGAGCCGCTGGGGCGTTTCCCCCTGGTTCGAGCGGACGTCGAGCACCGGTGACGTGTGTGTTGCGCAGGGATCGTGCGGGCGATTGCGCGCTTCTTCGATCCTCGTGCCGCGGCAGGGGCGTGCATCGCGTCGGTGGTCCGCGGGGGCGGACCGCCGGTGCCGTGTCAGTGGTCCTGGGGCGTCTGGTCCTCGCGATCGGTGTCGTTCGGGCCCAGCCGTACGCAGCATTCGCCGGACTCGGGGGCCAGGACGGCCTGGATGCCGTTGACCTCGAGGCCGGTGAGGTAGCCGCTGAGGAAGGCCTGGTTCATGCCGCACACCAGGTCAGGGGCCTTCGCGGCGAGCGGGTGGAACGGGCAGTTGCGCAGCCGGAGCCGGGTGGGGGTTTCCCGTACGGGTTCGTAGCCGTACTCCTCCAGCAGTTCCTCGCAGGCGGTCAGCCCGCGCTCGGGACCCAGGCGTCCGGGACGGGTCTCCTCCCGTGCGGCCGCGCCCATGCGCAGACCGCGCTGCTCGGCGGTCCGCATGGCCGCCTGCGTGGCGTTCTCGTCGGCCTCTTCGGTCAGGACGGCGTCCAGGAGGAGGTCCGCCAGGAGTTCGTGGCGCCGGTCGGGGATGGTCACGGTGATCTGGGCGTCGGTGGGTTCGTAGACCTTCGGCCGCCTGCCGACCTTGCGGATCCCACCGGGCGTTTCGTAGCGGGCGCGCAGCAGGCCGGCCTCGACGAGCTTGTCGAGGTGGAAGGCGGCGAGCTTGCGGGATATCCCGACGTTCGCGGCGGCCTCGTCGCGGGTGACGGCGTGGCCGGCACGGCGGATGAAGGCGAACATGCGCCGTCGTGAGTCCTCGCTCAGGACGCTGACGGAGTCGATGGCGCTGCCGGCTGCGTCGGCCGGAGCTGTCTGATCGGAAGCCACAGGACCACGGTAACGCCCATCTGTGTAGGTACAAGTGTTCCTGCTGCCCTGGTTTCCTGTGCCTCTTGACGACACTCAGCAATAAGACCAAGATTTGTTGGTGAAACCGGAGGAGGTTGCGATGACTGATGCATCACGGCTTCAGGCGAAACGTCCGGTCAGTGCCTCGCTCGCCGGCCCGTACGGCCACCCGTTCCACCCGATCCTGGTCACGGTGCCGATCGGCGCCTGGGTGACCAGCCTGGTCTTCGACATCGCCTCCCACGTGGTCAGCCGGCCGGGCTTCCTGACCCAGGGCTCGGAGTGGCTGATCGCGGTCGGGGTGATCGGTGCCCTGCCGGCGGCCATGGTCGGCTTCCTCGACCTGTTCGCGATCCCCGCCCGGACCCCGGCCTTCCGCACCGCGCTGGTCCACATGACGCTGAACCTGCTGGTGACCGCCGCCTACGCCGTCAACTTCCTGTGGCGTCACAGCACCTACACCAGCGGGGGCGGCGTCGGCCGGGACAGGCTCGTCCTGTCCGCGGTCAGCCTCGTTCTGCTGGGGGTCTCGGGATTCCTCGGCGGCAAGCTCGCCTACCGCTACGGCGTCCGCGTCGCCGACGAGAACACCCAGGCCGAGGGATACACGCCCGGCGCCGGCGCGCGCGACGCCCGCCCTGCCGCCTGAAACCGCGCACCCCGCACCACGGGCCGGCCCGCTCCGGCCCCGTTCGGCATCACATCGTCCGGGAGGTCCCCATGGACATCGCCGCACTGATCACCTGGGTGGTCACCGCCCTCGGCGGCTTCTTCATGCTCGGCACCTGGATCCGACACGGCGGAATCCACCAGCAGCAGTCCGGCACCAGCCGCCTGCCCGCACCCGTCGTCTTCGGCCACTTCGCCCTGGCCGCGATCGGACTGGTGGTGTGGATCATCTACGTCGTGGCCGGCACAAGCGCCCTGGCCTGGGCCTCCTTCGGCCTGCTGCTGCCGGTCGCCCTGCTGGGATTCATGATGCTGGCCCGCTGGATCCCGGTCCACCGCGACCGTGCCGCCGTCGGAGCACCGGCCGCCCCGACGGCCCCGGGAGCCGGAGGGACCGTCCTCGCCGAACGTCACTTCCCCGTGGCGGTCGTCCTGGCCCACGGCCTGTTCGCCGTGGCCACCCTCGTCCTGGTCCTGCTCGCCGCCCTCGGCATCGGAGGAAACTGAGATGACCGAACACCCGCACCACGCCACCGCCCGCATACACCCGCGCGACGAGGAAGACACGCCACCGGCACGGCCCGCCCTGCGGGTCGTGCACGAAACCGGCGGCATCGACCTGGTCGCCGCGGAAGCCGCGGCCGGCCAGTTCCTCGACGCCCTCGGCATCTCCACCGCCTCCGAGAGCCTGCGCGCAACGCCCGGCCGGATGGCCCGCGCGTACGCCGAACTGTTCAGCCCGCGCCCCTTCGACCTGACCACCTTCCCCAACGACGAGGGCTACGACGAACTCGTCCTGGCCCGGCGCATCCCCGTCCGGTCGGTGTGCGAGCACCACCTGCTGCCCTTCGTCGGCACCGCCCACGTCGGCTACCTGCCCGGCGCCCGCATCCTGGGCCTGTCCAAGCTCGCCCGCGTCGTCGAGCACTTCGCCTGCCGCCCGCAGGTCCAAGAACGCCTGACCAAGCAGGTCGCCGACTGGCTCCAGACCCACCTCGAACCCCAGGGCGTCGGCGTGGTCATCGAAGCCGAACACGCCTGCGTGACCCTGCGCGGTGTCGAGGCCACCGGCTCCACCACCATGACCTCCACCCTGCTCGGCCTGCTCCGCTCCGACGCCCGCTCCCGCAGCGAATTCCTCGCCCTCACCGGCGCCACCTCATGATTCCCCACGGCACCGGACCACTCGGCCCGGCACCGGCGGCCTCCCAGGAGTCAGTGGCGTCCGACCGCCTCGGCAGGGGGCTGCTGCTGCTCCCACTGCTCCTTGGTGATCTCGTACCGCACGCCCCCGTGCTCGGAGCCCTCGACCGTCTCCATGTCGGGAGGAGTGGGAATGGTGGCCGCGAGCGTCATCTCGAGCTTCTCCATGATGTTGCGCGACCCGCGGTTCACGGTCATCGTCTCAGCCCAGACCATGCGCACGCCGAGCCCTGTGAACGCCTTGCCCAGCAACGCCCGTGAGCCTTCGGTGCCATAACCCTTGCCCCAGGCCGCCTGCCGCAGCCGGTAGCCGAGTTCGACCTCGTCCAGCGGGCCCTGCGGCTCGGGACGCAGGCAGAACCAGCCGATGAACGCGCCGCCGTCCTTCTCGTGCGCGGCGAACAGTCCGAGATCGCCGCGCCACCTCTCGTAGCCGGCGATGATGTTCGGCAGGTGGCGCTCGCGGACGATCTCCGGGGCGGTCGGATGGCCCCCGGTCAGATAGCGCATCACCGCGGCGTCGCTGTCCAACTCGATCAGCAGGTCCGCGTCGTCGGCAGTGAAGCGGCGCAGGGTCAGGCGCTCGGTCTCCAGGTAGGTGTCCACGGAGTGGATCATTCCTGAAGCAGACCGGGCCGTTCAACGCCTTTACCCGGACCCTGCCGGAGAACCTCGAGATGCTGCCGCGGCACCCGCACGGAGACCGACACCGCAGTGGGCGCTTGCGGACCTCAGCCGTGGCGGGCGCTTGACCGTCTTCCCGGCCCTTCCGGGCCCGGCCTTCGCCCCTCCCCTCGCCGAACCACTGGCCGGTCGATGCCCCGCTCGACACCCTCGGCATCCCTCGATGACCAGAGGAAACGTCAGGGAGATACGACTTCGCAAGAGCCCTGGGACGAGTCGGCAGGGGAAGGTCGCCGGCCTGTCGGTGACCGGACACGGGCCAAGTGGCCCTGCTCGGGGAATCACGCGCTCTCGACGTGAGGTGGGGAAGCGCTCAGGGTGTGGCACCTGGTCGGGTCGGTGGCGCAGGGGACCGCGGCGCCGTGGGTGAGGATCTCCCAGGCGAACCCGACGATGCCGGCCTGGAGACGGGACTCCACGTCGAGTTTGGCCAGTATCTGGGCGACATGGGCCTTGGCGGTGCGCTCGGTGATGACCAGCCGGGTCGCGATGGCCCGGTTCGACGACCCCTTCGCCAGCATCCGGAAGACATCGAGTTCACGTTCGGATAACAGCGGCACTCTGGTCAGAGCGGTGTCCCAGACGTGGTGGTGGACCAGGGCCGTCTGCCGGCCGGCGACGAGGTGGTGGGCCGTGGTCAAGGTTTCTGCAGTGCGCATGACGGTTCCTCGGCGTCCTCTGGCTGATAGGCGGTCGTCTCATGGGGTGAGTCTGCGCGCGCCGACGCGTGCGGGCCTCGCCGGTGAGGCCCGCAGGGCGGGGGGAAACGCGGGTCGTCCAGCCGGTCGGCCGCGGGGCACGGGTGTGACGAACGGTGCGTCGTCGTTCCGGCGAACGAATGAGGGCAGGCTTGAGGGCACGCCGGGCAGGTCAATTCCCGGCCGGTCGAATTGTGCTGCGCGGCGTGTGGATTTCGGCCACTTCCGGTGGCGTACTCGGAGTCGGCTCGACCGGCCTCGACCCAACCCGCCGGTTCGTCTCGCTCCGGGTGGCTCGATATGGGCGCAGCAAATGCGCGGAACTCTGTCCGCGGGTTACTGGAGCGCCCTCGAAATTCTGGGCGGCCGCTACGGCGCAGGGCCGACGTCGACGCCGGAAAGGAATTCCGGGCGGCTGCGGGGAGCGGATGGCGGGGCGAACGCCCGGCGCGATCGGGCCGTACGGCGGGAGTCCTGCGGTGCAAGCAACGGAAGGAGTCCGACTCCCCCACCCACGATGGTCCCCCCCGAGCATCTCGATGGAACGGCATCCCGAACGAAAGCCGAGCAATGCGCACACGGGTGGCCGACCTCTGGAGGTCGCTGCCTTACGTTAAGTTACTCAATTGCCACCGGAGTATGCAATGGCGGTCCAGAATATGAGACGAGTTGCTGAATTCCGCCATGAGGCTTGATTTCTCGGACGACGCGTCGCCCGGTGAAATGAGCGAGAGCGCCCGGAGAGGTGCCTCCGGGCGCTCTTCAGGTGTGTTCGGATGACGTCACGGAACGCCGGCGAGTCGCAGGAGCGCCGCCGTCCCGGCCGCTGCGAGGACGACGACGAGGAAGGGCGCCCTGTACCAGGCGAGCACTCCGCCGACCAGTACCCCGAGTGCCCGGGCCGCGCCGGCGAAGCCGTCGCCCTCGGTGAGCGCCGCCGTGGCCGTCAGTGCGGCGAGCAGCACGACCGCCGAGACCTCCAGCAGCTTCTCGACCTGCTTCGGGAAGGTGACCTTCGCCCGCAGGGCGGGACCGGAGAGGCGCAGCAGGAAGGTCCCGGCCGCCAGGGCGAACATCGCCGCCAGCGCCGGCAGCAGGGGGAAGGGATCGCTCATCGCGCCGCTCCTTCGAGGTTCTTCGTCCGGAACAGCGGCAGCGCGGCCAGCGCGACCAGGACCGGCAGTCCGGCCGGCAGGAAGGTGGTGAGGGCCAGCGCGATCGCCGAGCCGGCCAGCGCGGTCCGCCGCAGTGCCCGGTCCTTCATCGCGGGCAGGATCAGGGCCAGGATCACCGCGGGGAACATCGCGTCCAGGCCGAGGGCATCGGTGTCCCGGACGACGCTGCCGAGCAGCGCGCCGAGCGCGGCGCCGACGGGCCAGCAGGCCAGGATGCCGAGGCCGCAGGCCCAGTACGCGGCCCGCTTGCGGGCGAGCCCCTCCTGGGCGATGGCGAAGACGACCGTCTCGTCGTTCATCAGGTGCGTGCCGAGCAGCCTGCGCCAGCCTCGCCCGAGCACATCGGGCACCGCCAGACCGAACGGCAGGTGGCGGGCGTTGACCAGCAGCCCCGCCAGCAGCGCGGCGATCGGGCTTCCCCCGGCGGCGATGATCCCGACGAAGAGGAACTCGGACGACGCCGCCAGGACGAGCGCTCCCATGAGCACCGGGAACCACCAGGGGAAGCCCGAGGTGACCGCGATGGCCCCGTACGACAGACCGATGACCCCCACGGCCAGGCAGACCAGCGCGATGTCCCGCAATGGCCCCTTGCCCAGTGTTTCCCATAACGTACGCATGGCGTTTATGGTGAACACCCTGGAGGGTGTTCGTCAAGGCGAACGATTGACCATTGGAGCGAACGCGCGTGTCCGACGTCGACCCCACTCTCAAGCCGCCCCTGGCAGTGATCGCCGCCTCCCTGCGGGCGGAACGGGTCCGGGCGGGGCTCTCCCTCACCGAGGTCGCCCGACGTGCCAGGCTCGCCAAGTCCACGCTCTCACAACTGGAGTCCGGCACCGGCAATCCCAGCCTGGAGACGCTGTGGGCGCTGTGCGTGGCCCTGGAGATCCCCTTCTCCCGGCTGCTGGCCGCCTCCCGTCCCCCCGTCCAGGTGATCCGCGCGGGCGAGGGACCGGCCATCGGTTCGGCGCAGAGCGATTACCGGGCCACCCTGCTGGCCGCCTCTCCTCCGGGGGCGCGGCGGGACGTCTACAGCATCGCGGCCGAGCCGGGTCCGCAGCGCTCCTCCGCCCCGCACATGCCCGGCGTCGTGGAGCATGTCGTGATCGGCGCCGGCCGGGCCCTGGTGGGCACCGCCGACGAACCGGTGGAACTGCACCCGGGCGACTACATCAGCTACCCGGCCGACGTCCCGCACGTCTTCCGGGCGCTGGAGTCCGGCACGCGCGCGGTGCTCGTCTCGGAGCACTCCTGAGCACGCGCGCGGCCCGGCTTCAGTGCCCCATGCCCCAGCCGCCGTCCACCGGCAGGACGGCCCCGGTGATGTAGGCGGCGTCCTCGGAGGCGAGGAACCGGACCGCGGCCGCCACCTCCGTCGGCTCCGCGCTGCGCCCCAGCGGTACCTTGCTCAGCACGGCCGTACGCTGCTTCTCGTCGAGCGTCTTGGTCATGTCCGTGTCGATCATGCCCGGCGCCACCACGTTGCAGGTGACTCCCCGTGAGCCCAGCTCGCGGGCGACGGACCGGGCGAAGCCGACCAGACTCGCCTTCGACGCCGCGTAGTTGGCCTGCCCGGCCGCGCCCAGCAGGCCGACCGCCGAGGAGATCAGGACGATCCGTCCCCGCCGTGCGTCGACCATCTCCTCGGCGGCCCGCTTGACCACCCGGAAGACGCCCGTCACGTTGGTGTCCATCACGTCCGTGAAGTCCTTCTCGGCCATCCGCAGCAGCAGCCGGTCCCGGGTGATGCCGGCGTTGGCCACCAGTACCTCCACCGGGCCGTGCGCCGCCTCCACCTCCTTGAACGCCCGCTCCACCTGCGCGGAGTCGGTGACGTCGCAGGTGACGGCGAGGCAGCCGAGGTCGGTCGCGGCCCGCGGCGGTTCACCCGTGCGGTAGGTCAGCGCGACCTTGTCGCCGGCCCGCGCGAAGGCACGCGCCACGGCGAGGCCGATCCCCCGGTTCCCTCCGGTCACGAGGACCGAACGGCTCATGTCTTCCACGCACCCTTCTGCACCTTCGGTTGGCCCGGACCCGGCGGACGCCGGTCAGGCGATCTTGTGGACCCAGCCGAACGGGTCCGGTCGCGAACCGTCCTGGATCCCCGTCAGCTCCGCGCGCAGCCGCTCGGTGACCGGGCCGGGCGTGCCGCCGCCGATCGTCCAGTCCCCGTCCGCACTCCGGACGAAGCCGACCGGGGTGATCATCGACGAGGTGCCGCAGGAGAACACCTCGGTCAGCGCCCCCGACTCCGCGTCGGCCCGCCACTGCTCCACGCTGATCCGCCCCTCCTCGGCCCGGTGGCCGAGCTCGGCGGCCAGGGTCAGCACCGAGTCCCGGGTGACGCCCGCCAGCAGCGTCCCGGACAGCTCCGGCGTCACCAGCCGGTCGCCGTAGACGAAGAAGAGGTTGCTGGTGCCCATCTCGTCCACCCAGCGGCGTTCCGCCGAGTCCAGCCAGACCACCTGGTCGCAGCCCATCTCCTTGGCCTGCGCCTGCGCGACCAGCGTTCCCGCGTAGTTGCCGCCGCACTTGGCCTCGCCGGTGCCACCGGGGGCCGCCCGGGTGTAGCCCTGGGAGAGCCACACGATGAGCGGTTTCGCCCCGGCCGTGAAGTAGGAGGCCGCGGGCGAGGCGATCACCATGAACCGGTAGGCGGCGGAAGGGCCGTAGAAGCCGATGGTGGGCTGGGTGGCGATCATGAAGGGGCGCAGGTAGAGGCTGTGGCCGGGCCGGTCCGGGACCCAGTCGCGGTCAGCGCCGACCAGCAGCTCGAGAGCCTCGACGAAGGTCTCCTCGGGCAGCGGCGGCATCGCCATGCGCGCGCACGAGCGGTTCAGCCGGGCCGCGTTGGCGTACGGGCGGAAGGTCACCACCGTGCCGTCCTGGCGCCGGTACGCCTTCATGCCCTCGAAGACCTCCTGGCCGTAGTGGAACACCTGGGCCGACGGGTCGAGCACCAGCGGCCCGTACGGGTGCAGTCGGGCGTTGTGCCAGCCCCGGTCCCGTTCCCAGTCGATGCTGATCATGTGGTCGGTGAACACCTCGCCGAAGGCGGGTGACTCCATCAGTGCCGCGCGCTCGGCGGCCGGCCGGCGGACGGCGGTCTCGGTGGTGAAGGTGATCGTCATGGGTGCGCTCCGAGGCAAGAGATCGCGAGGGTTTCTCAGGTCACAGGGGGATGTTGGCGTGCTTGCGGGACGGCTGGTCCGCGTGCTTGTTCCGCAGCATCCGGAAGGCGCGGATGAGCAGCGCCCGGGTCTCGACGGGGTCGATCACGTCGTCGACGAGGCCGCGCTCGGCCGCGTAGTAGGGGTGCATCAGCTCGGACCGGTACTCCTTGACCAGCTGGGCCCGCAGGGTCTCCGGGTCGTCGGCCTCGGCGATCCGCTTGCGGAAGATGACGTTCGCGGCGCCCTCGGCGCCCATCACCGCGATCTCGTTGGTCGGCCAGGCGTAGGAGAGGTCGGCGCCGATCGAGCGGGAGTCCATGACGATGTACGCGCCGCCGTACGCCTTGCGCAGGATCAACTGGACCCGCGCCACCGTGGCCTCGCAGTAGGCGTAGAGCAGCTTGGCCCCGTGGCGGATCACCCCGTCGTGCTCCTGGTCCACCCCGGGCAGGAAGCCCGGCACGTCCACCAGCGACAGCAGAGGGATGTTGAAGGCGTCGCACGTCCGCACGAACCGGGCGGCCTTCTCGCTGGCCTTGATGTCGAGCACCCCGGCCAGAGCGAGCGGCTGGTTGGCGACGATGCCCACCACCTGGCCGCCGAGCCGGGCCAGCCCGCACACGACGTTGCGTGCCCACCTCTCGTGGACCTCCAGGAAGTCGCCGTGGTCGACGATCTCCTCGATCACCCGGCGCATGTCGTACGGCAGCCGGCCCTCGGCCGGAACCAGGCCGAGGAGGGCGTCGTTGCGCCGGTCGTCCGGGTCGACGCACGGGACGGCCGGCGGGTTCTGCCGGTTGTTGGACGGCAGCAGGGACAGCAGGTACCGGACCTCGCCCAGGCAGGTCCACTCGTCCTCGTACACCAGGTGCGCGACACCCGACAGCTGCGCGTGGACGTCGGCGCCCCCGAGCTTCTCCTGGCTGACGTCCTCGCCGGTGACGGCCTTCACCACGTCGGGTCCGGTGATGAACATCTGCGAGGTGCCGCGGACCATGAACACGAAGTCGGTCAGGGCCGGGGAGTAGGCCGAGCCGCCCGCGCACGGACCCAGGATCACCGAGATCTGTGGGATCACGCCCGAGGCCCGCACGTTGCGGCGGAAGATGCCGCCGTAGCCGGCCAGGGCCGAGACGCCCTCCTGGATGCGCGCCCCGGCACCGTCGTTGAGCGAGACCAGGGGAGCACCGGCCGCGATGGCCATGTCCATGACTTTCTGGATCTTCTCCGCGTGCGCCTCGCCGAGCGCCCCGCCGAAGATCCGGAAGTCGTGCGCGTACACGAACACGGTGCGGCCCTCGACCGTCCCCCAGCCCGCGATCACGCCGTCCGTGTGCGGTCTGCGGTCCTCGATGCCGAAGCCGACCGCGCGGTGCCGGCGCAACTGCTCGATCTCGTTGAACGACCCCGCGTCCAGCAGCACGTCGATCCGTTCGCGGGCGGTCAGTTTGCCCTTGGCGTGCTGGGCCCGGGTCGCGCGTTCGCTCGGACCGCCGCGCGCCCGTTCCCTGGTCGCGTGCAGGTCGGCCACCCGCGTCCGGATGTCGGTGCGCGTGCCCGGCGGCTGCTCCGTGAGTCCCTGCTGGACGGTCATCCGTTCCCTTCCCTTCCGGGATCTACGCGCCCGCAGGCGCCGTGGCCGGCGGGGCCGTGGTGGTGCGGACTGCGCCGGGGCCGGCGCCCGGTCATGACCGGGTCCGTGCGGGCGCGGCAGGCAGGACGGGGGCGGCCGCGGCCTCCGGGGCGTCCGTCCCGGCGTCGCCCAGGACCACCGCCCGGCACCGCTGCCGCTGTGCGCCCAGCCCCGACACCTCCGCCTCCACCACGTCACCGGCTCGCAGGTACGGCTGGTCGGGGCGGCCCAGCGCGACGCCGCCGGGCGTTCCGGTCAGCACCACGTCACCGGGGTGCAGCACCATGCACTGGCTCAGGTACCAGAGCAGGTGGGACACCTCGAAGACCATGTCTGCGGTGGAGCCGTCCTGCATCATCCGGCCGTTGACCCGGCAGGTCAGCCGCAGTCGGCCCGGGTCGCCCGCCTCGTCCGGGGTGACCAGGTACGGGCCCAGCGGACTGAACGACTCGAAGGACTTGCCCTTCACCCACTGCCCGCCACGTTCCAGGAGCCAGCTCCGCTCCGACACGTCGTTGCCGGTGGCGTACCCCGCGACGTGGCGCAGCGCGGAGGCGGGGTCCGGCAGGTACTGCGCGCGCCGGCCGATCACCACGGCCAGCTCGACCTCCCAGTCCGTCTTCTCACCGCCCGGCGGCAGCAGCAGGTCGTCGTACGGGCCGACCAGCGTGGTCGGCGCCTTGCTGGCCACGATCGGCTCGTCGGGCAGCGCCAGGCCCGCCTCGGCGGCGTGCGCCCGGTAGTTGAGCCCGATCGACAGCAGATGCCCGCCCGGCCGGACGGGCGGGCCGACCCGCTCGGCGGCCGGGTCGACCGCCGGCAGCCCGGCGGCCTCCCGTGCCAGCCGCGCCGCCGTCTCCTGCAGCGCGTCGGGATCCAGGGCCGCACCCGTCCAGTCCGGCACCCACGAGGCCAGATCCCGCACGACGCCGTCGGGGCCCACCGCGCAGGGCCGCTCACCGCCCGGCGGTCCGATCCGCAGCAGCCGCATCTCAGCCGGCCGCCGGTGTCTGCTCGAGGTACTTCTCGAAGAAGCGGACCTCTTCGTCCGTCAGCCGCCGGGGCCGCCCGGCCCGGTAGTCGAACGGCGCCATCACGGTCGAGGCGGTGGCGTACACGGTGTCGCCGTCGTGGACCACGTAGTCGATGGCCACCGTCGCCGACTGGAGGTCGGAGACCCACATCTCGATCTCCACCGGTTCGTGCCGGTGGACCAGCTGGCGCCGGTAGCGGATCCGGTGCTCCACCACCACCGACCCGTCCTTGAAGAAGGCGTCGCCGTCGTTCGGCGCCATCCGGAAGATGAAGTCGACCCGCGCCTCCTCCAGGTAGCGCACGTAGGAGACATTGTTGACGATGCCGTAGACGTCCATGTCCGACCAGCGGATCGGGCAGAAGTAGCTGTGCCTCGCCATGGTGCTCAGCTCCCCTCGGCGACCGCGCCGGCGGCCGGTCCGAAGGCGCCGGTGCGCTGCTGGAAGGCGCTCACGTAGTCGTCGGCGGCGATCGGCGCCCGCAGCAGTTCCGGGGAGAGGTTGAAGCCGCCGATCAGGGCGTCGGTGTACGGCTGGAGCCGCGCGCACAGCGTGTCCGCCTCCCGGGGCAGCCGCTCCACCTGCTCGGCGGTCAGCACACCGCGCGCCAGGTACCAGCCGGCGTCCCGGCGCACCTCGCTCAGCCCGTACAGTGCGGCCAGCAGGCCGAGCGCCGTCCGCGCCGACTCGTCCTCCAGCGTGCCGACCCCGGCGGCGAAGCACTCCAGCGCGCTCCGCACACCCCGGGCCCGGGCCATCTCCAGGCCGGTGTTGATGGTGCCGTTCCAGGCCTCGAAGTACGTCCGGTCGCCGGTGTCGTCCGCCATGGCCGCGGCGGCCTCCCGGAGCAGCTCCGCCTCCCGGTGCCGTACCGCCGCCACCAGGAACGCGAGGTCCCCCAGGTCCCGTCCCGCCGGGTCGGGGGCCGGGGCCGGCTCGGCGCTGTCGTCGTACTGCGCGATGATCTGCCCCGCGGTGGTGGCCAGCAGCACCTGGTTGTCGCCCTCCGCGGTGACCAGGCCCTGGAGCAGCGACCCGTAGTCCGCGATCCGGTTCGCGCTGAAGATGCCCTGCGCACCGCAGCGCTCACGGCAGGTGGCGACGACGTCGGTCATCTCCCAGGTGGACAGCGCCTTGGTGATCGATACCAGATGGTTCAGCTCGGCAGGGACGGCGTCCCGCGGCGTCGCCGTGAACTGCCGCTTGGCATGGTTGAGCAGCAGCGTCATCGCGTACGTCCGGGACAGCGCGGTGTACAGCGCGAGCTGGTGGCTGCGGTACTCGATGATCGGCAGGTCGTTGCGGCCGGGTGCGTTGGTGAGCCGCTGCGCCGCGAACCGCAGCGCGATGTACACGCTCGCCCGGCCCGCACCCGCCGCCGCGCTGGACACGCACAGCCGGCCGGGCAGAATGCGGTTCATCGCGCGCAGGAACCGCTTGCGCCGGTTGCCGGACGCCGGGCGGAACACGCCGTCGTCGTCGAAGCCGCCCATGTCGCCGTGGAGCAGCTGGCGACGCGGGACGCGCACGTGGTCGAACCAGGTGAGGCCGTTGTCGAGGCCCTGCACCGGCTTCTCCGGGCACGGCGCGGCGTGCACGCCCTCGCACAACTGCTTCCCGTCGCTGATCCGGACGAGGAACGGGTACACGCCGTGGTCCTTGCCGTCCGCCTTCAGCCGGGCCATCACCACGGCCAGCTTGGGGACGTCCCGGAACCCGCTGTAGGACATGTACTTCTGCGCGAGGGCGTCGGGCGTGTTCAGGACGAATGTCTCGGTGGCGGGGTCGTAGACGGCCTCGGTGCGCAGGGCGGCCACGTTGTTGCCGTAGCCCAGCTCGGTGGCCATGTACGGGCTGAAGGAGTCCAGCCGGTCCAGTTCGTCGAACAGGTCCTTCAGGTCCTCCCGGTCGCCGTGCTCCACGACGGTGCCGAAGGCCAGGTTGTAGTGCACCATCAGCAGCGAGAACGTGGAGACGTCCACCAGCGACGGCCACTCGGCCAGCGCGAACAGCCGCCACGGATCGGCCAGGATCTCCCGCGGACGTTCCAGTGCGGCGTGCACGGCTCGCGACCGTTCGTAGGCCAGCTTCCCGGCCTCGGTCATGTTCAGCCCTTCGCGGGGGTCGAAGACGGGGTCCAGCAGCAGCTCGTGCAGGTCCTGGTGCGTCTGCTCGTACCTGCCGTCGAAGAGCAGCCGGGACAGTTCGGCGGAGGCCGACGAGGTCATGTGTGGGTCCTTTCCCGCGGCTGTGGCTCCCGCGGTGGGGTGGTGAGGGGACCGGCGGAGGGAGCCGCCGCGATCGGGCGGAGCTCAGGAAGGGGTCAGGCCGAGGCGATCAGCAGGGCCGCGTTCTGGCCGCCGAAGCCGAACGAGTTGCTCAGGGCCACGTCGACGCGGGCGTGGCGTGCCGCGCCGTGCACGACGTCCACCTCCACCCGCGGATCGACCTCGGCGGTGCTCGCCGACGGCGGGATCACGCCGTGGTGCACGGTGAGCGCCGCGAACGCCGCCTCGATGGAGCCGGCCGCGCCCAGCGGGTGCCCGGTGACGCCCTTGGTGGAGCTCACCTGCACGTCCGGGCCGGCCACCCGGTGGATCACCCCCGCCTCGATGACGTCGTTGAGCGGGGTCGAGGTGCCGTGCGCGTTGACGTAGCCGATGTCCCGGCCGGTCAGCCCGGCGTCCGCGAGCGCCGCACGGACCGCCAGCTCGGCGCCCTTGCCCTCCGGGTGCGGGGACGTCGTGTGATGCGCGTCCGCGGAGGCGCCGTACCCGATGACCCGGGCCACCGGCCGCACGCCCCGGGACCGCGCGTGCTCCTCGGACTCCAGCACGACGACCCCGGCGCCCTCGCCGAGCACGAACCCGTCGCGGGCCGCGTCGAAGGGGCGCGACGCGGTCCCCGGGTCGTCGAGCCGCCGTGACAGCGCCCGCATCCTCGCGAACGAGGACAGGTACAGCGGTGTGATCGGCGCCTCGGCACCACCGGCCACGACGATGTCGGCCAGCCCCGACCGGAGCAGCTCGCGGCCCAGGCCGATCGCGCTGGCCCCGGCCGCGCACGCCGTGCAGGGGGCCGAGCACGGCCCGTTGGCCCCGATGTCGATCGCCACCTGGCCGGCGGCCATGTTGAGCAGCCCCATCGGGAGGGTCATGGCGGAGATCTCCTCCGGTCCCTCCTCCAGCAGTACGCGGTGCTGCGCCTCCAGCGTGGCGGTGCCGCCGGCGCCGGAGCCCAGGATCACCGCCACCCGTGAGCTGTCCGCCCACTCGCCCGGGACGAGCCCGGCCTGGTCCAGCGCCTCGCGCGTGGCGGCGACGGCGAACTGGGAGTAGCGGTCCCACTGCCAGGCGGTGCGCCCGAGAGCGGCCGGGGCGAAGTCGGGCACCCTGCACGCCATGGTCACCGGCAGGCCCTCCAGGTCGGCGTGGTGCGCCGCCGTCGGCCGGCCCTCGACCACGCGGTCCCAGCTCTCCTTGACGCCGACACCGGCGGGAGTCACCAGCCCGATGCCGGTGACGGCGGCCGCGAAGCCGGTCATCGGACCGCGGCGCCCTTCTTCTCGACCAGGGCGACGATGTCGGAGACCGTGGAGATCTCGGACAGCTCTTCGTCGCTGATCACGACGCCCAGGCGCTTCTTCAGGGCGGTGGCCAGCTCGAGCTGCGCCAGGGAGTCGAGACCGAGGTCGTCGAAGGTGGCCTCGGGCACCACCGCCTCGGCGTCCAGATCGAAACGGGCGACGAAGACCTCGACGACGGAGCCGTGGGCGGAACTCATGATGTCTCCTCCTGGAGGGCTGTAGGGGTTCGAGAGGTGAAGAGGGAACGGGGGACGCGGAACCGGGAACCCGTCAGTCGACGGGCTCCGTCTGGATCTCCGGCCACACGAGCGTGGTCGAGCCCCAGGACAGACCGGCCCCGAAGGCGGAGAGCAGCACCCGCTGGCCCGCCTTCAGGTCCCCGCGGGCGGCGTAGTCGTTCAGCAGCAGGGGCACGGACGCGGCCAGGGTGTTGCCGACCCTGTCGATGTTCACCGCGACCCGCTCCCCGGGAAGCTCCAGCTCCTCCGCGACCGCACGCACGATCCGGATGTTGGCCTGGTGGCCGACGAACCAGTCGACGTCCGCCGCGGACCAGTCGGCGCGTTTGAGGGCCGCCTGCGCCGACTGCGTCATCCGCTCGACGGCCTGCGTGTAGAGGGGACGCCCCTCCATCCGCAGGTACCAGTCACCCGTCGGCACCGTGCTGTGCCCCAGGCCGCCGTCGGCGGAGCGCTGCCGGGAACCGCCCGCCGGAATGGCCAGCAGGTCGGCCAGCGCCCCGTCGCTGCCGAGGTCGAACGGGCCCAGCGCGCCGGGCTCGTCCGGTTCGCCCCTGCGCAGGACGACCGCGCCCGCGCCGTCGCCGAAGATCGGCGCCGTGGACCGGTCCTCCGGGTCCACCAGGGTGGTGAACGCCTCCGACCCGATGAACAGCACGGTGTCGGCGGTGCCGGCGGCGATCAGGCCGGACGAGGTGGCGAGCCCGTACAGGAAACCGCTGCACGCCGAGGTCAGGTCGAACGCGGCCAGCGGTCCCAGACCCAGCCGCGCCGCCACCTCCGGCGCCACCGCCGGGCAGAGACGCTCGGGCGAGGTGGTCGCCACGACCACGGCGTCCACCCCGGACACATCGGCCGACCGCAGGGCGCGCTCACCGGCCGCCACGGCCATGCTCCCCGTCGACAGGCCTTCGGAGACGAACCGCCGCTCCCGGATGCCCGTCCTGGTACGGATCCACTCGTCCGTGGTGTCCAGGGTGCGGGAGAGGTCGTCGTTCGTGACCGTCACGGGCGGGAGGAAGCCTCCGATTCCCATCAGCACTGCCGTCATCGACTCACCCTCCTGAGGACCGCGGACACGGCCTTGACCTGACGTCGAGCAAGGCTGGCCGAAGCCTCGAGGGCCGGGCAATTGGCCGTTGGTACAGGCGCCACGGCCTGTACCAACGGCCAATTGAACGGCTGCCGCCCCGGGTGCCAACCTCGCCGGGGTGACCACGACACCGACTGATCTCGCAGGGCTCCTCCCGGCCGGACGGGTGATCACCGAACCCTCCCGGGTGGCGTCCTTCGCCCACGACGAAGCAGCGGGCGCGCCCTACGCGCTCCCGGCGGCCGTGGTGCAGCCCCACGACACCGCCGAGGTGGCGGCCGTCGTGGTCTACTGCGCGGAGCACGGCGTGCCGGTGGTGGCCCGCGGGGCCGGCACCGGCCTGTCCGGCGGCGCCAACGCGGTCGAGGGCGCGGTGGTGGTGTCCTTCTCGGCGATGGACCGGGTCCTGCGCATCGACCCGGACGAACGGCTGGCCGTCGTGCAACCCGGCGTCGTCAACGAGGACCTGCGTGCCGCGTGTGCCGCCGAGGGCCTCTGGTACCCGCCGGATCCGGCCAGCGCCCCGTGGTCCACCATCGGCGGGAACGTCGCCACCAACGCGGGCGGACTGTGCTGCGTGAAGTACGGCGTCACCCGGGACTACGTGCTGGGCCTCGAGGTGGTCACCGGTCGCGGTGACGTGGTCCGGCTGGGGCGGCGCACCGCCAAGAGCTCGGCCGGTTTCGAACTCGCCGGTCTGCTGGTCGGGTCGGAGGGCACCTTGGGCCTGGTCACCGAGGTCACGGTGCGGCTGCGGGGCGAGCGCGCCCAGGAGCACACCGTCGTGGGCTACTTCGCCGACCTGCCGAGCGCCGGCAGGGCCGTCGCCCGGGTGGTGGCCTCCGGTGTGGTCCCGAGCGCCCTGGAACTCGTGGACCGTTTCTCCCTGCGCGCCGTCGACGAGTGGAAGAACATGGGCCTCACCGACGGCGGCGACGTGCTGCTGCTGGCCCGCTGCGATGCGCCCGGCGCGGTGGGCGCCCAGGAGGCGGACACCGTGCTGGCCTGCTTCGAGGCGGTCGGCGCCACCTGGAGCGCGCGGTCCGGCGACCCGGCCGAGGCGGACGCCCTGTTCGCCGCCCGGCGCCTGGTCTACCCCGCGCTGGAACGCCTGGGCATGGTGCTCAGCGAGGACGTCTGCGTCCCCCGCGGTCTCCTGCCCGAGATGCTCGCCTGCCTCGAGGACGTCGCCGCGCGGCACGGCGTGCACATCGCCACCCTGGCGCACGCCGGGGACGGAAACCTGCACCCGATGCTGGTCGTGCCGCGCGGCGACGAGCGGGAACTCGCCCGCTGCCGCGGGGTGTTCGAAGAGGTCGTCGACCAGGCGCTCGCGCTGGGAGGCACGGTCACCGGCGAGCACGGCGTGGGTCTGCTGAAGATGCGTGGCCTGGCCGACGAACTGGGCCCGGCGGTACTGGACCTGCACCGTGGCATCAAGCGGGTGTGGGATCCGGCGGGCATCCTCAACCCGGGCAAGGTCTTCACCACCTGACGCCGGCGGGAGCGCACAGCCGGGATTTTGCGGGGCCGAATTGTTCATCTCCCCGGACGGGCATTCCGTCCCCCGAAGAGATCCGAGCGCTGCACGAGGAGTGGATGCCCGCCGCGGAGGCGTTCCGGTCGGTCCGCACGCACTGCGAGATCGTCCAGCGGACCGCCGAGCATCCAGGACCGCGACGGAGCCAAGCGCCCGCTGCCGTGGGCCAGGCCGGACCACAGCAGCGGGCGCAGGGTCTGGGCCGAGCAAGGCTTCGCCAGCCGCCTGGTCGGCTGGGCCACCCAGGTCCTCGGCAGCGATCTGGAGGTCGTCTGCAAGGGCCCCGGACAATGGGGTTTCCAGGTCCGGCCCAAGCGGTGGGCGATCGAGCGAACCTTTTCCTGGCTGACTTGACGGCCCATCGCCGCCTGACCCGCGATTATGAGCACCACCCCGCCCACGCCGAGACCATGATCCGATGGGCCATGATCAGCGTTATGGTCCGTGCGGCCTCTGTGGCCCGGTGTCCGCTCCCGCACCTGCGGCGGCGGAGGCGCGCATGACGTCCCGGGCTTGAGGTGCGTGCCCGCCTGCGCGGTCCGGGCTTCGCTGCGCGGCGCGGCGCGGCGACACGCTTCCCGGGCTGAATCGCCGCCGGCTCCGGCTGGCAGCCCGCGACCGCACCACGACGAATCGGTTCCTCCGGGCCCTGGACCAGACGCTGACGATGGTGGGCAGCGGGGTCCAAGGGGCCGGGCGGGCGCAACGCGGCGCCGGCTCGAACAGCCGGGCGCACAGCGCGAGTCGGGCTCTGCGGGTGCGGGTCGCTGCGCGGCGTGAAACCATGGGTGTATCTCCCGGGCTCCGGCACTCACCAAGGTGCAGACGACTGCGGCGTGCCGTGAAGCCGACGCCATGCACTGCGGCCTGATGGAGACAAATCATGGCTTATCTCTTCGACACAGTCGTCAATGGCCAGGGCTCCGCCGTCGGCAAGGCCTTCTTCTTCAAGGATTCCCGGTACCTCATCTACGACTGGGCGACGGGCGGCGCGACGGGCACCCCGACTTCGCTGACCGCCTGGGGGCTCGGGGCTCCGTTCGACACCGGTGTCGACGCCGCCCTGAACGGCGCGGGGCCGTCCCAGAACCTGGCGTTCTTCATCCGGGGCGACCGGTACATGAGCTACAGCTGGCTGACGTCGCAGGTCCGTGGTCCGTACTCGCTCACGACATGGAACCTGCCCGCCGGATTCGCGTCGGGAGTGGATGCAGCGGTCACCGGCCAGGGAGCGCAATCCGGAAAGGCGTACTTCTTCAGAGGTAATCAGTACGTCACCCGTGACTGGTCCACCGGTCAGACAAGCGGGCCGTCCCCCCTGTCCGGGTTCAGGCTGACCGGGCGGTTCCTGAGAGGCCTGCATGCCTGCTTGAACGGCGAGCGCCGATTCGTGGGCAGCACGTTCTTCTTCCGGGGGACGACGTTCCTCCGGTACGAGTGGGCCACGGAAGCGGTTGCCGGACCGCTTCACAACGCTTTCTGGAAGCTGAGCGGCGGAATCGGCTCCTGACCACCGGACCCAAGGACCGGGGAGTTCCGGAACGAGGTGGATGACATGACGACGCGCTACCCGCTTGAACTCGCCCGTGACCCGGACACGGTCGTCACGCTGGACCGGACCCGCCTGCTGTTGGCCTTCCGCGCACCACAGCACCTCGACGCCCTCTCACCGCGTCTGCGACAGGTCGACATGGGGCTGGAACCGAGCGCCCCGGTACCCGGCAGTGGCCTGGGGCCGTCGGAGACCGTCAATCATACGGAACGCCGCTTCTGGGTGCGTTCCCTGTCCGGTGACATCGACGACGAACTGCACAACGCCATCGAGGCCGAGTTCGACGACGCGCTGGAGTGGATCGCTCCCGTCTATCACCATCCGCTTGCCCCCGGTCGCGCAGGTCTGCACTGTCCGGTACCGGACGTCCTGCTGGTCAAGGACGAGGAGGCTCCACCACCGTCGGACATCGAACTGCGTGAGGACGCGGACACCTCGCGTGACCTGCCGGGCTACCGCTGCTACATCATCGCCGACCCTCGCAGTCACCCGGCTCACGAAGTACGGGCTCAGCTCCTGGAGCAGGAGTCGTACGACGACGACGCGGTCCTGCTGTCGACCATGCCGCTGCTCCTTCCCTACTCCTTCGAGCCGGCGGACACGTTCTACCAGCCGGATCCGTCGATCGGGTACGGCGGGCAGTGGAACCTGGTGCGCATCCGCGCCGGGGGACCGGGGCGGACGGCTTGGGATCTGCAGATGGGCGTCAGCACCATCACCATCGCCGTCATCGACTCGGGGTCCGATCTGACCCATTCCGACCTACGGCACGTGGCAGGCACCGGGGGCCCGAACAACGACGGCTCCAACAACCCGCATCTGCCCAGATACGCGAGGGGGCACGGGACGATGGTCGCCGGCGTCGCCGCGGCCATCACGCACAACCTCAAAGGCACGTCCGGAGTGGCGGGCGGCTGCTCTGTCATGCCGCTCTGCTTCAACACCAACCACACCGACACCGACGCCGCGGCGCTCATCAGCTTCGCCGTGACCAATGGCGCTCGTGTGATCAACATGAGCTGGAACGCTCCCGGCTGGCAGGGCTCGGTCATCATCCATCGGGCACTCGACCGTGCCCATACCGACAACGTCGTCCTCTGCGCCGCGAGCGGAAACGACGGGGCGGCGCTGGTTTTCCCCGCGACGGGGAGCCACGTCATCGCCGTCGGTTCGAGCGACCGCAACGATGCCAGGGTGAGCGACTCGAACTACGGCTCGGGCCTCTCGGTCGTGGCGCCGGGTGACGGAGTACCGACCACGATGCTCAAGGGCGAAGGCGACGAAGACCTCCAGGACCTCGGTCGCCGTGACTGGGTGAAAGCTTTCAAAGGCACCTCCGCGGCCACACCTCATGTCTCCGGGATCGCCGCGCTGCTCCTGAGTTCGGACCCGACGATTACGCCCGATGAGGTGAGAGCCGTCATCGAGGGCACGGCCGACCGTGCGGGCCCGGCGGTCTACCAGCCCGGGAGCACCAACGGGCCTTGGAGCATCCACCAGGGCCACGGCCGAGTCAACGCCCTCGATGCCCTGTTGGCAACGCTGCCGGCACGCCTGCGCCGGTAGCGGGAAAGCGAGAACGGCCATGCCGATCCCAGCCCTTCACCGAGAGCGCCTCGAACGAGCCCTCGAAGGCCACGAGGCCGCGCTCAGCAACGGCGGGAAGCCGCTGAGTCCTGACCGGGCGCATGTGCACCGGACGCTGCTCGAACTCGGCCGCAACGAGGAGCTGCTCACGCTCATCGAGGACTTCGTCGACTCGCCGGAGCTCGCCCTCCGGCTGCGCACCGACGGCGACTCGGTGCTGAGCGCACGGGGTGTCAAGCTCCCCGAGGGTGTGACCATGCAGGTCGTGCACTGCGACGACGGCCATCCGCGGCCGTTCCTGCGGTTCACGTTCGCCGTACGGGGCCTCAGGATGCTCGCCGATTGGGATCCTGAATCGGGGGCGTGCGCCCGGGCTCGCGGCCCCCACGAGACGTAGCCGGGCCGGTTGCCCCTCGAGCCGCCCCTGCGGCCCGGCGCCCAGGGGACGGAGCGGCGATTCGCTGGTCGCACTCCAGCAGCTTTTCGCTGTCCGGCCTGGTCGGAGGGTCGCCCGGAGCGAATTTCGCTGATGGTGCGTCAGGACGGTCTTGCCGGACCGCCTCTCCAACGAGTGGATTCGTCGTCGGTGGCGGCGGCAGGCGACGGCTCGGCGTCTGCGCGGTGCCGGAACCGTTTCTGCATCCCCTTTCGCGGTCGCCTGAGCCGCCGTGGCCGCGAGAAATGCGTGCGCGGGCATCGCGAGGTCGCCCGCACCACCGCGCTCATGAACCTCCTCGTCTACGGCCTGCGGCAGCCAAGGTCGACCACCCGCCTACCGCAGCGCCCCCCCCTCTTGCTGGTCGGGCGGGCTGCCGTGTTCCCGGTTTCCTTCGGGTTCGCGGTTTCCTTCGGGTTCGCGTTTCCTTTCGGGCTCCCGGCTTCTCCCGACCGGCGGGGAACTCCATGAGTCGAGCAACTGCTTCCTCATCCATCAGCCAGACCGGCGAGAAGCGCCGGTGGCTCCCCTGACCGTGCTGCTGAGCGTTCCCGGAGACTGAGCCGAGCTCACGCAGAAGAATCTCAAGCGAGGCGTCCACCGCGCCTCACCTGGACCAAGACCTCCAACGAAATCCTCGACAAAGCGGCCGCCTGCTGTCGATGAATCTCCGACTCAGATCACTGTCGTGGACACTGACGGCGGCGATGCCCAGGGCCGGCACAGGTGGCGGAAATGGCGGTCCGGCTGATCGCCTCGCCGCTCCACAACCCTCGGCACGAAGCAGCACCACCCGCTCATCAAGGTTTTTCCGCCGCTCCGCGTGGAGGAATCGATGCGGCGCATGGGACTTTCCGGTGACAGGATCGGTGTTATGAACACCGAGACGGACTGGGTGTACCGGGTGTTCGAGCCGCACGGCTCCGAGGGCTGGCGGCCCTACGGCAGCGACCCCGAACGGTGGCAGGGCGCGATCACCGCCCCCGACTCGACCGAGGGCGCCAAGTACGTCATCAGCCGCATCGTCGGCGACCTGATGACCGAGTGGGAGAGGATCGGCCTCCATCACGCGATGCACGTGCGGGTCTTCCTCTGGCACGACGAGGAGGGGGACATGGCGCAGGCGGACTTCATCGTGGAGGTCCGACCCCGGTCGGATATCGACGCGGAGTGATTTCCGGCGCATGAGGTTCCTCACGGTGACAGGATCGGTGCACTGAGCACCGAGACGTCGTGGGTGTACCGGGTCGAGGAGCGGCGACGTGTGCATGCATCCCTCACTGCCCTGTCGAGTCCCTGAGGGCGTCGAGCAGGGTGCGCAGAGCAGGCTGCTCCAGGGAGCTCTCCCGGATCACGACGTGGATCGTCCTGATCGGCTCGGGGCGCCGGACCCGGCGGATGACGACACCGGGATGGCGGGCGCTCAATCCCAGGCGGGGGACGAGGCTGACGCCGAGGCCGGCGGCGACGAATCCCTGAGCGGTGGCGTAGTCCTCCGACTGGGCCACGAAGTCCGGGCTGAAACCCGCCGCGGCGCAGGCGTCGATGACGGGAGCGAGACAGGGGCCGGGAGGTTCGCTGCCGACCCACGGCTCACCGGCCAGATCGGCCAGGTCGACCACGCGCTCGGCGGCGAGCGGGTGTCCGACGGGCAGCACCGCCTGGTAGGCGTCGTCGAGCAGGTGTATCACGCGGATGCCCTGGTGATGTGCCTCGGTCGGCCGTCTGACGACGACGGCCAGGTCGGCGTCGCCGCGGTCCACCTCCGACAACGCCTCATCCGGATCGGCCAGCTTGGGGTCGATCGCCACCCCTGGGTGCTCGTGGCGCACCCGGGCCAGGGCGGGCGCCAGCAGGGTCGGACCGACCGAGGCGAAGTAGCGAAGGGCCAGCCGGCCCGCGCGCCCCGCGCGCAGGTCGGCCAGTGCGGTCTCGGCCTCGGCGAGGTGCTGGCTGATGACGGCTGTGTATCGGGTGAGCAGCAGGCCGGCCGCCGTGGGCGCGACGCCTCGACCGGCCCGTCGCAGCAGCGTCATCCCGGTTTCCTTCTCCAGTGCCGAGATCTGCTGGCTGATGGCGGAGGGCGTGTAGCCGAGGTGCGCCGCTGCCGCTGTCACCGAGCCGCTGGTGATCACGGCGCGCAGTACCTGCATTCGTCTGACGTCGAGCATGTAGTCGAACTTAACAATGGTGCAGAACTTTTTTCTTGTCCTTGAAGGAAGGGTGCGGCACCGTTCATCGGGGCTGATCAAGGAGGCGACGTTGAACGGGTTCATGGACAGGAGCCGGGCATGGGCGCGTATCGGCGTGCTCGCCCTTTTGTGGGGATCGACTTTCCTGTGGACCGAGGTGGCCCTCGACGCGCTGACCCCGGTGCAGGTGACCTTCAGCCGGTGCTTGCTGGGGTCGCTCACGCTGCTGGTGGTCTGTCTGGGCTCGGGTCGGCGGCTGCCGGGCAGCTGGGCGATCTGGGGTCGCGTCGTCGTGGCCGCCTTCTTCTGCAACGCCCTGCCCTTCGCCATGTTCAGCTTCGGACAGCAGAGCATCGACTCGGGGGTCGCCGGCGTACTGAACGCGACGACCCCTTTGTGGTCACTGCTGATCGGCGTGGTCGTGGGGTCCGAGCGCGGCCGGCGGCCGTCCCGGCTGGGTGGGCTCCTGCTCGGATTCGCCGGAGTCGTGCTGATCTTCGCGCCGTGGCAGGCAACGGAGTCTGGGGGCTGGGGAGCTCTCGCCATCGTCGTCGCGGCGGCGAGCTACGCGGTCGGTTTCACGTTCATGAGCCGCTTTCTGGTCGGGAAGGGAATCCCGACCGTCTCGCTGTCCACGGCGCAGCTCATCGCGGCGACCGCCCTCACCGCACCGACCTTGCCGGCGGGAGGGCTGACGCCGATCGAGATCGGCACGAAGGAGCTGGTCGCCGTGGTGATCCTCGGTGTCGTCACCACCGGCCTCACCTTCCACCTCACCTACCGGAACATCGCCGCCGAAGGCGCCACCGACACGGCCACCGTCGGCTATCTGCTCCCGGTGGTCTCGGTGGCGCTGGGGGTCGTCCTGCTCCATGAGGACTTCGGTGTCCGGATCGCTCTGGGGATGGCGGTCGTGCTCGCCGGGGTCGGGCTGACCCGCCGGCCGACACAGGCGTCGGCACCGGGACGGGCGAAAACCGCTGACGATCACCCGACCCACGGCCTCCCGCCAACGGAGATCAGGCAGGTCGCCGCGCGGATCGGCGGGGAGGCGAACCGGCCACGCCGCGACACCGGCAAAGACATCCGGTGAGGACGGCAGGCGGCGTGGTGCGAGGGCGCCGACGGCAGGGTCTGCCGGTCATGTGTCCGGCCGGCCCCTGGGTGGCTGCCGCCTGCCGGTGGCGCTGAGCCGGGTGGTCTTCGGTCTCCGGCCAGGCGCCGCTGTTCGAGGTGGATGCCGGTGAAGACCGGGACCTTGGCGCGCAGGACCCAAGGGTCGACGTCCTCGCTGGACGGTGACACGGCGTGGCGGCCCGCCGACCTGATCGACCGGGTGGGGGCGGTGCCCGTCACGCTGATCGCCCCAGCGAGTACGGCGGCCGCTCGCTTCCCGGCCCTGCTCGCCGCCGGCAGCGAGCCGACCGGGGATCGGGGTGAACTCACGGGCGGGACGGGCGGGACGGGCTTGGAGGCGCCCGCGGCTGCAGGAGGGGCGAGGGCCGGTGATGCCGAAGTACCCGCTGCCGTGGGCGAGTCCCACGACCCGGCCGGCATACATGGCGGCGACGCGGCCGGCGCTGCGTTCGGCCGCCGCCAGATCGTGCGTGGTCATCAGCAGGGTGCGGCCGGCTTCATCAACGTGCCGGCGCAGTTCGCCGGCCGTGCGATTCAGGACGGCCACAGCGTCAGCTCCGATCGTCGGCGCCGAGTACCTGGCCGGTGGGGGATTCCGGGTTCCGGATCGTGGGCGGTGCGGCCGGGACGGACCTGATCCACAGCAGCTACTGCATATAATTCGCAAGTGCTTGACTATTGCATCAGGACAGCCATGCCCGCGGACCTGGGCGGAGCGCGGGCGGTGATGCTCGACACCGTCTACCGCGACTTCGGTACCGGGTACGTGCCGCACTGGCACGACGACATCGTCGATCCGCAGTCCTTCTACCTCACCCCGCCCCGGCACACGCTGCTGGTCGCGGTGGACGAGACGGACGGGAGGGTGGCCGCCACGGCCGCGCTGGACGCGCGGGGGCCCGCCCATCCGCCGAACCCCCGGTGGCTGGCGAAGCGTTACCCGTCGGGCGCGACCGCCCAACTGCGGCGGGTGTACGTGCGCCCGGAGCACCGGCGGCGCGGGCTGGCCCGGCGGCTGGTGGACGGACTGCTGGACTTCGCGCGGGCGGACGGCGGCTACCGGGCCGTGTATCTGCACACGTATCCGCATTCGCCCGGCGCGTTGGGGCTCTGGCAGGCCCTCGGCGAGGTCGTCTGCGACGAGCGGGAGGAGGTGCCCGGCGGCGGCAGCGGCGTCGTGCACTTCGAGATCCCCTTCACAAAATGAAAACCATGTTCATATGATGTCGGTTGACTCCGCCTGGAAGCCCCGGAAAGACAGAACGAGGACCATGAGATCTCCCCGCCCCGGCCTGATAGCCGGCCTGCTGCTCGCACCGCTGCTCTCCGGCTGTTTCTCTTCCTCCGGCGACGACTCCTCGGACTCCTCCGGCTCCGGTTCCGGCGGTCGTCTGAGCGTCGCACTCGCCTTCCCGCCCGCGGAGAACTACTCCCCCTACGGCCAGGACGCCTTCGTCCTGTCCCGGCTCGGGGTCGCCGAGGGACTGACCCGGCTCGACGCCAACGGCACCGCGGTGCCCGCCCTCGCCGAGTCCTGGAGCAGCGAACCGGGCGGCAAGAGCTGGGTGTTCACGCTGCGGGACGCGAAGTTCCAGGACGGCACCGACGTCACCGCGAAGGCCGTCGCCGCCGCCCTCACCCACGCCGCCGCGGCCGCCCCTGCCCCCACCGTTCTCTCCGGTGTCGCACTGACCGCCCAGGCCGTCGGCGACGACCGGGTCGAGGTCGCCACCGCCACCGCCGACCCCGTCCTCCCCCTGCGGCTGACCAACCCCAGCCTGGCCGTGTTCTCCCCCAAGGCATACGGCGAGAACGGCAAGGTGAACCCGGTCAGAACCGCCACCGGCCCCTTCGAACTCACCAAGACCACCGGCGACACGGCGGCCACCCTCGACCGCTTCGACGACTACTGGGGCGGCCGTGCCCAGGCGTCCGGCATCGACGCCAAGTTCGTCTCCGACGGCACCGCCCGCGCCAACGCCCTGCGCACCGGCAACGTGGACATCGCCGAGGCCGTCCCCGTCGCCCAGGTCGCCTCCCTGAAGAAGGACACCGTCCACGAGATCAACACCGCCCGGAACACCAGCCTGTACCTCAACACCCAGGCCGGAGTCTTCAAGGACGCGGGCCTGCGCGCCGCCGCCCGGGAGGCGATCGACACCTCCACCGTCGCCAAGGGCGTGTTCGAGGGATACGCCGAGCCCGCCCAGGGCCTCTACGGCCCCGCCCTGACGTGGGCCGCCGGCAAGCGGACCGAGCCCACCGGCCGGGCGAAGGCCACCAGCCCCAGGGGCAGGAGCATCACCATCGCCACCTACGACGACCGGCCCGAACTGCCCGAGACCGCCCAGGTGCTCCAACAACAGCTGAAGAAGGCCGGATTCACGGTGAAGCTGGAGGTGCGCACCTACGCGCGGCTCGAAAGCGACCTGCTGGCCAAGAAGTTCGACGCGGCCGTGGTCTCCCGCAACATGATGCTGGACACCGGCGACCCGGTCACCGTCCTGGCCGGCGACTACACCTGTGACGGCTCCTACAACCTGTCCTTCCTGTGCGACAAGGACGTGGACCGGCTGGTCACCGTCGCCGGGGCCGAGTCCGACCCGGGCCGGCGGCAGGACGCGGCGATGAAGGCGGAGGCCGCGATCCTCGGCACCGACGCGGTGATCCCGCTGGTGCACCTGAAGGTCGTCGCGGGCATCGGCACGTCCGTCAAGGGCGCCGTACTCGACCCCTACGAGCGGGGTTTCGTCGGCACCGGGACCCGGCGCTGACCGCGCCCCGGGCCAGGCTCGCCGCCGCCCTGCGCTCCCTCGCGCGGGGCGGCGTCCCCACGCTGACATGGCGGGCGGTGCTCACGGCCGCTCTCGTCTGCGCGATCGGTCTGCTGCCGTGGCTCTCACGGACCGACCCGGCGCTGACCGTGCTCAAGGCCCGCTCCGCCGAGCGCACCCCGACGCCCGGGACTCTGCGCGCCATACGTGAGCAACTCGGCCTCGACGAGGGCCCGTCGCACTTGCTCGGACAGTGGCTCGGCGGTCTGCCGCACGGGGACGCGGGCCGGTCCTGGGTGTCTGACACCGAGGTCCTGCCCGCCGTCGCGCAGGCCCTCGGGGCCTCCCTGCTCCTGATGGCCGGTGCCCTCGTCGTCGCCGTGCTGACCGCCGGGGCGGTGTGCGCGCGCACTCTCCGGCTGGGCTCGCGGCGCCGACTCGGCGACCGCGGTCCCGGCGGCACCGGTTCGGCGGTGCTGGCAGCCCTGCCCGAGTTCCTCGTCGCCTCCGTGCTGGCCTCGGTCGTCGGCGTCCAGCTCGCGTGGCTGCCCGCGCTCGGCTGGTACGGCCCGCGGTGGATGATCCTGCCCGCCCTCGCCCTCGGCCTGCCCGCCGGGGCCGTCCTCGGACGGATGCTCGACGACCTGCTGCCGGCCGCCTTCGCCGAGCCGTGGGCCCTGGCCGCCGCCGCCCGCGGAATCCCGCCCGCGTCGATCGCCCGGCAGGCGCTGCGCCGCTGTGCGCCCGGGCTCCTGCCCAACCTCGGCCTGTTCGTGGTCGGCCTGACCGGCGGCTCGGTCGCCGTGGAGCAGATCTTCGACATCCCCGGCCTCGGCCGGCTCACCCTGCGTGCCGCCCTCGCCCAGGACCTGCCCGTGCTGCAGACCGGTACCCTCGCCCTCGTCGTGTTGGCGGCCCTGGCCGCCCTGCTGGCCCGGCTCGGGGTACGGCGGCTGATCGGGCCCGCGCTGCGCGACGGCGCCCTGCACTCCCTGCACCGTCCCGCCCCGCCCGCACCCCGCGTCGTCCCCCTCGTGTACGGGCTGCTGCTCGCCGCCGTCATCGCCCTCGGCCTGCCCCGCGACCCGCTCGCCCTCGACACCACCGCCCGCCTCCAGGCCCCCTCCGCCGCGCACCCGCTCGGCACCGACGCCCTCGGCCGGGACGTGCTCGCCCGGATCGCGCACGGCGCTCTCACCACGCTCGGGACCGCCCTCGCGGTGAGCGCCGCCGTCCTGCTGACCG
The DNA here is from genome assembly GCF_044328485.1 of Streptomyces sp. NPDC017936. NCBI lineage: Bacteria > Bacillati > Actinomycetota > Actinomycetes > Kitasatosporales > Streptomycetaceae > Streptomyces > Streptomyces sp. NPDC017936. The sequence goes on from NZ_JBIRHK010000021.1 coordinate 99,246, forward strand.
GCGTCCTGCTGGGCCTGCTGCCCCGCCTGTCGGGGCCGCTGGTCGACACCGTCAACGCCGTACCCCCCGTGCTGGCCGCGCTCCTGGTCACCGGCATCGCGGGCAGCGGGCCGTGGACGCCGGCGCTCGCCGTGGCCGTCGTGGCATGGTCGCCGCTGGCCGTACACACGTCCGCCCTGCTCCGGCAGGAACGCGCCACCCTGCACCTGACCGCGACCCGCGCACTCGGCGCCGGACCCTGGTACCTGCTGTGGCGCGAGCTGCTCCCCGCCGTCCTGCCGCCCGTGGTCCGCCATGCTCTGCTCCGGCTGCCCGGCATCGCCCTGAGCCTGGCCGCGCTCGGCTTCCTCGGTCTCGGCGCCCAGCCCCCGTCACCCGAGTGGGGCCTGCTCCTCGCCGAGAACCAGCCCTACATCGAACGCGCCCCCTGGGCCGTCCTGGCCCCCGCCGCCGTCCTCGCCCTCCTCGGCGCCCTGGCCGTCACCGCGGCAGGCGGAGCACGCCTCCCCCGGCGCAGGCGGAAAGAACCGACCGTGACCGTACGGCCCGCCGGGCCCGAGCCGGTCCGGCACCCCGTCCTCACCACCGCCTCCACCGACTCCCCTTGACGGATCCGATCCCTGATGAGCGACGTGTCCTCCCGTCTCCTGTCCCAGCACCCCGCCACCGGCCCGCGGCCTCCTCGTGAGCGCACCTGGCGGCGTCTCTCCCCGCTGGTGCGCCTGCTGATCGTGACCCAGCTCGCCTTCAACATCGGCTTCTTCGCCGTCCTGCCGTTCCTCGCCGAGCACCTCGGCACGGCCATCGGCATGACGGGCTGGACGGTCGGATTCGTCCTGGGACTGCGGACGTTCAGCCAGCAGGGGCTCTTCGTGGTCGGGGGCCGGCTCGTCGACCGGTACGGGGTGCGGCCCGTCGTCCTGGTGGGCTGTGCGCTGCGGATCGCCGGGTTCGCCTGGCTGGGGTTCGCCGATCAGACGTGGGCGGTGATCGGCTCGGTGCTGCTGATCGGCTTCGCCGCCGCGCTGTTCTCCCCGGCCGTGGAGTCGGAGGTGGCCCGCCAGGCGGTGGTCTGGGAGGAGGAGGGCCACGGCTCCCGCACCCGGGTCCTGGCCCTGTTCTCCGCCGCCGGACAGGCTGGTTCCTTCGTCGGGCCGCTGCTCGGCGGTCTGCTCCTCGCCGTGGACTTCCGCACCGCCTGCCTCGCCGGCGCCGCGGTGTTCGTGCTGGTCCTCGCCGGGCACGCGTGGCTGATGCCCCGGCACATCCCCGGCCGGGTACGGGTACGGGACCGGGCCGGGGTGCGCGAACTGCTGCGCAACCGCCCGTTCCTGGCCCTGTGCTGCGCCTACGGCAGCTACCTCCTCGCCTACAACCAGCTCTACCTCGCCCTGCCCGACGAGGTGGAACGCGCGGCGGGCTCCCAGGCGCCGCTGTCCTGGCTGTTCGCCCTGTCGTCCCTGCTGGTGGTCTTCGCGCAGTTGCCGGTCACCCGGTGGGCCGGCGACCGGCTCGACCTGCGCCGTTCCATGGCCGCCGGGCTGCTGCTGGTGGCGGCCGGGTTCGCGGTCGTGGCGGCGGCGCGCCCGGCGGGCTGGACGGGCCTCGCGGGCCTGCTGCCCGCCGCCGGGTACGTCGTGCTGCTCACCGTCGGCCAGATGCTGATCGTGCCCGCCGCCCGCGCCTGGGTGCCCGACCTCGCCGAGGAGGGCCGCATCGGCCTCTACACGGGCGCGCTGTCCTCGGTCTCCGGTGTGATCGTCCTCATCGGCAGCTCGGCCATCGGGTCCCTGCTCGACGCGGGGCTTCCGGCGGCCGTGCCATGGGCCCTCCTCGCCGCCGTGCCGGTACTCGCGGTGACCCTGCTGCCGCGCGGGACGGTGAGGGACCCGCAGCCGCAGACCGCGTGATCGACCACGGCAGGGGGCCGCGAACGGTTCACCCAGGCATGGCCTTCAGGGGACGTCGCCCGCACTCCGCGCACACTCCGCCGGGGCGCCCCCGTGGAACGCATCCCGCCGACGGCGGGAGGGCTCCCCAAGCACCCAGCGCGCGGGAGCCCTTCGTCCTACCGCCCGCAGGTGAAGGCGGAGAAGACGATCACGAGCAGGAGGCTGTCGCCGCAGTCCGGGGACGACAGGTCCGCGAGCCGGGGATGCCCCGGATGCACGCGGGCGAGCAGCTCGGCCAAGGTCCTGCGCTGAGCCGAGGTCATACGTGGGGCGGTCGCGTCGAAGTCCGCTCGATCCTTCCGGCGGGCGTGCTCGGCCTTGGACAGCAGGACCGGCCACCGCCCCTGAGACTCCCCCGCCCTGCCTCACCGTCGACGGCACCGGCCTGCTCTGCGTCACCCTCCTGCTGCGCCTGCGCAAGGAGATCGACGGTGCCCGGCCGGGCACCGTCGTCCACGTCATCGCCACCGACCCGGCCGCCCCACTGGACCTGCCCGCCTGGTGCCACATGACCGGCCGTCACCACCTCGGCCCCGTCCCCGACGACGCACGGCCGGTATACGCACTCCAACTGGCCGCCGACGCACTGCCCACCCGGGCCGACGCGCCATGGCACCCCGCCACTCCGTAGCCTCCGCACCGGCCCGCATCGTCGAAGCACGCCTCACGCCACACCGCCTGCCCCAGAGAACCCGCTCTGCGTGATCTGCCAGGTGGGGTGTAGCCGGCGCCCTGGTAAGCCTTGTCGCCGTGGCGAGCCGGGCCGACCTCGGCCAAGGCGTCGATGATGCCGTGGGTGCGGGCTGCCTTGATGTCGTGGACGGCGTCGGGCAGCACGGCGGAGGCCTACGGCAGGCGAGGGTGCCGTCCAGGATCACGAGCGCCTTGGCTGCCGCGCGTTCGAGGGTCTGTTGACGCGTGGGAACCAGCGCGGCCAGGAGGTCCACGGCCTCGCGGATGTAGCGGTGGACCGTGGCTGCCCCCATGCCGAAGGAGGCCGCGAGCCGGATGCAGGTGTCACCGCGGTGCAGGTGGGCCGGGGCGGCAGGGCCTGCCCGGTCAGGAAGCGCACGGGTGAGCCGGACAGGTCGGTCGCGGACGGGTGGACATGCACGACGGTGCTCCCGGTCAAGCGAGTGTTCTTGGTCGTGAACTCGCCTGCCAGGAGTTTCACGCCTCTGTGCGACCAGGGTGCGGCCCACCTCACCGCAGTCGGCGCCAGGTCGCACGATGCGGGTATCGATCAGTCCTCGTCGGGCCGCCACAGCCAGCGCAGAGCGTCCGGAAGCAGGACGCCGCCGTGGTTGGGGCTGTGTCCGCCGTCTCCCAGGACGAGGCGGAAGTCGTAGCCCGCTTCGGCGAGAGCGGCCGCCACCCGCAGGTTCTCGGCGAGCCAGTTCCCCTGGGGCTCATTCCAGTGCAGGTCGCGGTGGCCGCCTTGCATGAAGATGCGCAGCGGCTTGCGGGGGACGCGGGGGATGAGGTCCGGGTAGGGGTTGCCGTCCGGCATCTGCGCGAAGCTGGACAGGTACCCGATGACGCGGCGGAACGTGTCCGGACGCAGCCACGCGGCGGTGAAGGCACAGTTGCCGCCGCTGCTCCCGCCGCAGATGCCCCACTGTTCGGGTGACCGGGCGATGGCACAGCGCTTCGCGACCTGCGGGATGATCTCGGTGAGGAGGAAGGTGACGTACCGGTCGTCGAAGGCGTCGTACTCGTTGTTGCGGTTCTTGGGGTTCTCCGCGTCGGGGAAGACGCCAGGATCGACGAACACGCCGATCGTGACGGGGATGTCGCCGCGGTGAATGAGGTTGTCCAGGACGATCGCGCCGCGCACCTCCCCGGCGGGGTCCAGGTACCACCATCCGTCCTGGAACACCATCAAGGATGCCGGTTCCGCCGGGTCGTACTGTGCAGGCACGTGGACCCAGAACTTCCGGAAGGTTCCCGGGTAGACCTCGCTGCTCCTCCAGTCGAACGCGACCGTCTCGCCGGCGGGTACGCCCGGCTGTGGAGCGGAATCGGGTCCGTGGACGTAGCGCACGTCCGACTGGTCGATCGGAAGTGGCTGGTAGGGCATTTCGATGGTCACGGGGAGCAACCGTAGGGCGACCACCGCCTTTGACCGCAAGGGGTTTTCGTCCGGACGCTCCACCTCGCGGCTTCAGTGCGAGGTGGGAAAAGGCTCCGTGTCTTGCGAAGTGCGACGCGCGCCGCGAGGGGACCTGTCAGGTAGCGCGGGAAGAGCGGTGGGAGAGGGTGGGACGGGGATCCAGGAAGCGGCCGGAGGCGGAGAACGCGGCTGCGTTGAAGCTCTCTTCTCGCATGTCGACCGCAGGGAATTCCTTGCAGGCGGTCTTCGGCTGGGCCGTGGACCGGCCGAACCGGCAGGCGATGCCGGTGAGCCTGATGGTGATGAAGTCCGCGATCTGGGCTCCGAACTCGATGGGCCTGCCGCCGATGGTGATGTCTCCGACACCGAAGCCCTTGTCCGGGGGCACTTCGTAGACGGCGCGGACACGATGTTCCGAGTCGCCTCTCAAGTAGGTCCAGTAGCTCTCGGGGGCGGAGCCGTCCGGGGTCTCCCAGCCATCGGTGGACAGGCCGTCGAAGTACAGGCCCACGGGGTCGGCGAGGGTGATGTCGGCCTTCTGGCGGGCCAGGGCGTTGACTCCTGCGCCGATGTGCGGATCGCTGTTGCGCTCTGCGGCACCGTACTTGCTGCAGGTGATGAGCTCCTGCTCCGTGGTCAGTTCCTGGCCGTCGATGACACGCCGGAGGGTGGCCGCCGCGGCCAATTCGATCTCTGCGCCCAGAGTGTTGTTCGGCTGAATCAGGTGCATGGCTCCGTGGCTCGTGGAGTTGTTCCACTTGTTGCGCGGCTGGTATCTGCCGCTGGGCGAGAACAGATCCTCCATGCGTACGTCCGGACTGATGAATGCCCGGTAGAGATCGAGCACCTTGTTCGGATTCGTCTGCGCAAGGATCTCCCAATACTCGGGTCCTTCACAGGTGAAAGCGACCTTGGTGATCTTCCCTGAGCCGTCGCGGGTCACGCTCCACTCGCAGTACTCGTCCTGGACGTCACGGCTGGCGTCGGCGCGCTGCCATCGTTGGAGGTCGCCGATGGAGGTGATCTTGATGATGCGTGGGAACGCGGTCCATTTGATGGGGGCGCGCTGGAGGTCCGGGGCCGTGTCCGTGCTGGTCAGGTTGAAGAACTGTGGTCTTGGGCTGTCGTTCAGCACCTGTTGGGGATCGGGGCCCTGAACGGCCTCGTCGACGGTGTCGGAGATGAACGTGTTCCAGGCCTTGCGGCCGAAGTCGTCCAGATCGTCGAGGTTGCCGGGAGGCCCGTAGGCATCGAGTCCGGCCATGGTGTTCTCCTTACTGGTGAGGGCGGAGCGACGGAACGCGGCGGTGGACAGTGCCGTTGAAGCCGATGCCGGGCCGGCTCGTGGGGAGCGGCGTCAAGCCGGCTCCGCAACAGTGGCGTCCTCGCGCATCGCCAGCGGCGGAGCGTCGGGGGGAAGGTGGGTGACGGGCAGAGTGAGCTCGAACTCATTCAGCTTCATGAGGCGGAACTGCCGACGGCGGGACTCGGCCAGCCGGACGTAGCCGTCGAAGCCGGACTCGGTCTGGATCTGCCGGGAGACCTCGCGCAGATAGGTGTCCACCCGCTGTCCGAACACCGACCGCCAGGCGTCGTCAGGTACTTGCCAGTGTGCGGCGAAGCGGCCCTCGGGACTGTCGGCGGGCAGGGTTCGTGCGGCGGTCAGGACGGCTCGGGCGACTTTGTCGCACAGCTCCACCGCCTTGGTCGGCGTGGTCGGCACGTACCGCATGAGGTGGCTGCGGGCGGAGCTGAAGACCGGATTGGGAAAGTCCACCATCAGCGCGCAGGCGGCGAACCTGGCCGGGACCAGCCCTTGGCGGACCATCTGCCGGATCACCTCGTTGTCCTCGTGCGCGGCCTCGGGGACCACGAAGGCGAAGAACGTGTCGCCCGGCTGCGAGAACCCGCTGGACTTCTCCTCCAGCCGGAAGCCGAACCGGGTCAGGCCGGCCAGGTACCGGGCGGCCGGCGCCCTGGGCGGGGCGGCCTGTGTGGCCAGGCGAAGGTCGTCGAACAGGACGTCCTGGTTCAGCCAGAAGCCCGTGGGCAGCGTCAGGTCGGGACTGTCCGCCGTGATGTTGCTGCTCTGTCGGTCGGTGCTGGTGAGATTGACCGCGGTGCTGGTGAACAGATGACGCAGCAGCCGGTCGGGGTGGTCCACCACGCCGTTCGCGGTGACCGCGGCCAGGCGGGCCGCCGTCCACCGGGTGATGAGGGACCTGACCGTCAGCTCCAGCTGCTGGGCTCCGATGACCTGCTGGAACAGCTGGTCATGGCGCAGCGGATCGTCCTCGGCGAGCCGGATCGTGGCGCGCTCGGACTGCCAGTTGATCCAGGGGATCCTCAGCTCCTTCATCACGGCGCTGCCGTTGACGTGACTGTCGAAGCAGCCCCTGCCCCGCGAGTCGGGCTCCAGAGCGTCCCAGGAGTTGCCCGCCCACACCCAGCTGGATGCGAAGCGGGCATAGAAATTGAAGACCCTCGCCTCGGGATCCCATGCCGCGACCTGAAGGAACCCCTCCTCGGGGTCGCCTCCGGCCTGGGTGCTGACCAGAAGGTCGGCCTGACCGCCCGCCACGGCGGTGGTGATCGCGAACCGCATGTCGCGCTCGCCGAGGGCCTCCGGCGGGATCTGACCGGCCTCGCTGACCAGATACACCTTCCGTGAGGCGGCGGCCGTCGCGGGGAGTCGGGACAGCAGGTCCTGCACGGTGGTGGGAAAGGTGCCCACGCGGAAGAATCCGGCCGCCATCGGGTCCTTGAGCAGCGCCAGTTCCTCATCGCTGACGGGCCGCGCCCGGTCGTCCCTGCCGCTGATCCTCCGGTACAGCCGCCCGGGTTCCAGCACAGTGGAGCCGGGCCCGCAGCCGTCATCGGCAAGGTCATGGCCCAGCCCGGGCTGGACGGATGTCTCGTCCAGGGCGGCTGCGGCACGGGCGGCGTCCGCTTCCTCAACGGCAGCCGTCCTCGCCCAGGCGGTCGCCCGCCGCAGCTGCGTGTGGTCGGGCATGGCCACCCTGCTCCTACACATAGGCACTTTGCGTATCAACGCATAAATTGCCACCCCGTCATGAAGCCCATTCCGGCCGCGCCCGCAGATCCACCCTCATGGCCCACCTGCCACGGATCCGACGAGCCTGGCGAGGACCGGTTCGCCCGGCGGTCTTCCGCCGGAGAGCGGGCGTGGTCCTTCTGGGTGTGGAGGACGTCCACCGTGACGACGGCGTCGGCCGGATCCGTGTCGTCAACGGCGTCCGGAAGCAGGGCGAACGCGGGGATTTCGTTGGTCTTGGCGCCGATTTCGCGCAGTGCGGCGGTCAGGGCGTCGTCGTGGCGGACGACGGTGAGGACGAAGACGTGGCTGCCGTCTCGCCGGACGGCTCCGCGCAGACACGTACCGTCCACAGCGAATGCGCGACGGCGTGGCTGTCCGTCCCGGCGGCGGGCGGCTGCCCGGTGAAAGCGGTGCTGTCCGCGCTCGGGCCCGCCACCGGGGCACAGTGTTCCCCCAGGGGCACGACAAGCTACTGGACGCTCCAGCGGTGCGGATGCTCGGGATCGTCGGGACAGGCGAACACGTTGAGCTCACCCCAGCGGCCCACGGTGACCTGTGTGGGAGTGGCGCAACCGTGAGTGGGCTGGTTCCGGTCCTCCAGCGGTTTCCAGCTGCCGCTGCCGCCGTCCCCTTCCGAGCTGTCGATGGTCAGCAGCAGGTGCATGGGTGTCGCGCAGGTCAGGCAGTCCATGGGACGCGGGTCGGTCGCGTGCCAGGAGGCGAAGCCGCCCACACGTCAGCCGGGCGGGATCGACAGGTCGTACTGGTGGCCGATCGGCTCTGTCGTGCTTTCGTCCGCCGTCTGCTCGACTTCCTCCTCGAGGGCTTCTTCCCAGGCGTCGGTCCGGGCGCACAGTCCCTTGTGACCTGGGCGGACGTGGCGACCGAGACGATCGGCCGCAGCAGGGTGACGTGCTGGCGGCGGCTGCGGGACTGGACCGAGGCCGACGCCTGGCCCCGCCTGCACGAGATGCTCCTCGGGGAACTCCGCAAGGCCGGACTGGCCGGACTGTTGGACATGGAGGACGCCGCAGTCGACGGCTCGCACGTCCGGGCCCTGAAGGGGGGCTCACACCGACACCTTCGCCGGTCGACCGCGGCCGCCGGGGCAGCAAGCACCATGCGCTCACCGACCGGCACGGAACACCCCTTGCGATGTCGCTGACCAACGGAAACCGTCACGACGTCACCCGGCGAGGCCTCGCCCAAGTTGCTTCGGACGAAGAGGTCGTGGGTTCGCGCTTTGGCGAGCGAGGCCACCCGCCGCCTGCCCTGAGCAAGAGGTCGCGCAGGGAGACACCCCGGGGAGGGCCGGAGCTGTCAGCAGCGGCAGCGGCGACACGCGAAGGATGCGGCGGCCGGAGACCCAGAGCTCCTCCAGGGCGGGAACGCGGCTGTCAAAGGCCACAAGGACAACAGGAAGGTTTACGAGGTCACTCGCTGCCGCTCGGGAAGCACGGCCGTTTCCCTATAGATTCGATCACACCCAGACCTACGCATGAGGGAGATCGCATGGCCTCCATACACCGGACCACCATGACACCCGGCAAGCTGGAGCTGCTCACCGGCTGGCTCCCGAAGCAGAGCTGGTACGTGGGCGACGCGGAAACGCCGGAACTGGTCAAGGCCGGCGGGTTCCGTCTGGACGACCCGGAGGGCGCTGTCGGGATCGAGTTCATGATCGTGGCGGATGCCACCGCGCAGGAGCCGGTGGCATATCTGGTGCCGATGGGATACCGCGGTGCGGCGCTCGAGGGCGGCCCCGGCAAGGCACTGATCGGCACCTCCGAGCACGGAGTGCTCGGCACCCGGTGGATCTACGACGGCGTCCACGATCCGGTGGTGATGGCGCAGTTGCGCGCCCTCCTGCGCGGTGAGGCGACGCCGCAGCACCAGAACAAGAGCGACACCCCCGACCCGACCGTCACCGTGCACGGAACTGGCCCTGACGACGGGCTCGACATTCAGGTCAACCGCGTCCTGCGGCCTGCTGAGGCCGCGCAGAAGTCGTCCGGACTCCTCGTCGCCGGGTGGACCTGGCCGGACGGAACGGCTGCACGGGGAGTACTCGCGGCCGTCGCGCCCCAGTAGAAGACCGCGCGGATGAGCCCGGCACACGGTGGAGTCGACATTCACGTCCCAGGCGTTCAGGCCCTTCGCGTCCGCCTGGGACTGAAGCTGAGGGACGGTCCTGGCCCAGGTGCCATCACGCTGCCAGCGCCGGAACGAACGGGTCGTAGAACCGGTCCCAGGGGCCGTGGCGTTCGGGCACGTCACGCCAGGGAGCACCGGTTCGCGTCCGCCACCGCATGCCGTCCACCAGTTGCCGTCGCGTCCATACCGGCGGGCGTCCCGGCCCGGCTCGGTGTCCCGCGGCAACAACGGCTCCGGTCGGGCCCACTGCTCGTTCGTCAGGTCCCCACGCCCCGCGGAACGTGATCGTCCACGGCCAAGATCCACTTTCGCGACGGACCCTAGCCGAAGGCGGCTACGAAGCGGTCCCGCAGCCCGTCGAGGCGTTCGACGGGCTCGTTGGCGAAGACCAGCCGCAGATGGTGGCTGCCGTGTGGGCCCCAACCGGTCATCGGGGTCGCTGCCACCTTCCCGTGCCGGAAGAGCCGTTCGGACGCCTCGGCCGGGGTGAGGCCCAGCGTGGTGGTGTCGATGAGCAACGACCAGCCGCCGTGCGGCCGTACACACGGATAGTCGGCCAGCTCCGACAGGACCAAGTCGCAGCGTTGCCGCCAGGTACGGACGGCCGCGGCCATGTCGGCGTCCGCGTCCGGGGCGTCGAGAGCAGCAGCCACCGCCTGCTGGGCGATGCCGACGGGAGTCACCACGTTGGCCATGCCGACCAGGGCGACGTCGGCCATGATGCGCGGCGGACCGACGACCCAGCCGACCCGCCAGCCGATGAGCCGCAGCTCCTTGGACGCGGAGCCCACCGTGATGGTGTGCTCCGCCAGTTGGGGATGGGCAGCGGGGTGCTCCGGGGCCTGTCCGTCGAACCGGATGCGCTCCATGGCCGCGTCGTAGATCACCCAGCAGCCGTGCTCGGCCACCGCCGGGGCCAAGGCGTCCCAGTGTGCGTGTCCGAGCAGGTCGCCGGTGGGCATCGCGGGGGACATCACCAGGACTGCCGCCGTCTCCGGCCCTGTCGCGGCAGCGAGTTCGGACGGGTCGGTGCGCCAGCCGGCGGGCGTGGGGCGGCACGGCACGTGTCTCGGGACGCCGCCGGCGAGGCGGATCCTGTTGACGAGGCCGGCATAGACCGGGTCGCCGATCACCACCTCCTGCCCCGGCTCGACGGTGGCCAGCAGTGCGTTGAGGACGCCGTTGAGGCCCCCGGCGACGATCGCGCAGCTTGCCGTCGGGTCGTAGTCGCGGCCGGCGATCCGGCCGACATGGGCCGTGGCAGCCTCACGCAGGCCGCGCTGGCCGTGGAAGGGGAGATAGCTGTTTGCGGCGTCGTCATCGATCGTCCGCCGCGTCACGTCGAGGGCGATCCGAGGCGGCCGCAGGTCGGTGTCGAGATTCTCGAGCCGCAGCATGTCGGGCTCGTGGGCTGCATCGGCGGCATCTCCCACGATGTCGACTCCGATTCCAGGGATGTGCTGCAGGCGCGACACGGTCATGGGGCCTCCCTTTCGTTCCATAAACAGAACGTTCTGTTTGTGGAACACTAGGGATGAGACCCGAACCGGTCAATGGCCTCGTGGAGAGCGGGAGATATGGAGCTGGCTCAGCAGGTGGGCAGTCGGCTGCGTGAGCTACGCGTGGAACGCGGCCTCTCACTGTCCGCGCTGGCGCGCCGGTCCGGCGTCGGCAAGGGCACGCTCTCCGAGCTGGAAGCCGGGCGGCGCAACGCCACGCTGGAGACCCTCTACGCGCTCACGACCGCGTTGGGTGCCCCCCTCACTGCCGTACTCGGGCCCGACCCGGCGCGAGCACCGCTGTCAGGCCGCGCCGTGGACGCGGTCCTCGTCGAACGGTACGAGGACCCGGCCGCCATCACCGAGATCTACCGCATCCGCATCCGGACCGGCGCCGTCCAGGAATCGGACGCCCACCCCTCGGGCACCGAGGAGCACCTCGTCGTCCTGTCCGGCACCGCCCGCGTCGGCGCGGCCTCGGCCCCGGTCGAGGCAGGCCCGGGCGAACACGCCCACTGGCCTGCCGACATCCCGCACGTATACGAGGCAGTGTCCGGTGACGTCGAAGCCCTCCTCACCGTGCGCTACCCGACCTGAGGCAAGCGCCCTGCGCCGCTCATCGCCATCGCGCGGCGGGCCAGGCCTTCGGAAGCCGGGCAAGGCTCCGCCCTGATCAGGGTCGCCTTGTCTCACGTTCCCTCCGAAGAGGGGCGGTGGAGCGCGGCGCGGGTCAGGTCGCCGGCGGAGCCGAGAGCCGCCACGGTCAGGCCTGCCTCCCGTGCGCGCCGCACCGCGGCGCGAAGGGCGTCCCTCGCCTCGTCCTCCGAGTCCGCGCCGGGGACCTTGTGCGCCACTGCGGCGTGGGCCATCGTGCCGTCCCGGCCGACGGCCCCGGTCGTGCAGGGATCGGTGGCTTGTGGGCACCTCCTCACTCGGCGGTCACCATCGCCTGCCACGCGCCCGGGCGTTTGCCTGTGGCCTTGTGGAAGAACACCGAGAAGTTGGACGGGTCTGGGAAGCCGAGCATGTCGGCGCAGCGGGCGGCGGTGAGGCGGTCGTGCGCGAGGAGCCGTTTGGCCTCCAGGGTGATCCGTTCGACGATGTACGCCTTCGCGGTGCGGCCGGTGGCCCGCTGCACCGCTCGTGAGAGGGTGCGGGGCGCGTATCCCAGCGCACGGGCGTAGTAGCCGGCGTCGTGGTGCTGCCGGAAGTGCGCTTCGACGCTTGAGCGGAACAAGCGGAACACCGGATGTGTGAGCCGTGCTTCGGCGTGCGGTGGCCGCAGCCGGGCGATGAGCGCGGAGAGCAGGATCTCGGGCAGCTCCGTCGAGGAGTCACCGGGCGGGGCGGATGCCTCGAGGAGGAGATGATTGCGCGCCGTGTCGACGAAGGGCCAGTCGGCGTCGGGAATGCTCCAGTGCGCGGCCAGCTCCGGGGAGGCGACGAGTTCCCGGGTGGCGTGGGTGACCGGCGCGGTCGGCACGAACAGCACGAGGTGTCCTGCCACTTCGGCGATGTCGTCCCACCGGTGCACCGCGCCGGGTGGAACCCACACCGCGGACCGCTCCTCGAGCGGGTGGTGGAGGAAATCGACCGTCACCGAGCCGGGTCCGGCGTCGATGACGGCGAGAACGTGGAAGTCGGTGCGCTGCGTGCCGCCGTCGTTCAGCTCGCGGAGGCGGCCGAACGTCATCGTCTCGACCGCGGCGGCGCGGCGCCCCGCGGGCCGGTAGGTCATCTGCCGGATCGCGCTCATGTGTCCAGTTTTCACCATCGGGCGACCAGTCACGCCGATGCCCCGTCCGGGTGCGGAAGTTTCAATGAACACACAGGGCGATCGCCCAGAACACCGACCGGAAGAGCCACCGTGAACATGACGCAGCAGACACTTCTGCCCGCTTACGACCACCGGCCGGGGGCCGGACCGACCCTGGTGTTCCTGCACTACTGGGGTGGTTCCGCCCGTACCTGGGACCTCGTCGTCGACCGCCTGGCGGGCCGTGACGTGCTCACGGTCGACTTCCGCGGGTGGAGCCGGTCGAGCGCTCTGCCCGGCCCCTACACGCTCGGTCAGCTCGCCGACGACACGCTCGCCGTGCTCGCGGATGCGGGGGTCACCGACTACGTCCTGGTGGGGCATTCGATGGGGGGCAAGGTCGCACAGCTGGTCGCGGCCGCCCGGCCCGCCGGCCTGCGCGGCATCGTCCTCGTCGGCTCCGGCCCGGCGAAGCCCGCCGCACACATCACCCCCGAGTACCGGGAAGCCCTGTCGCACGCCTACGACTCCACCGAGTCCGTGGCCGGGGCACGGGACCACGTCCTCACCGCGACCGAGCTGCCCGCTCCGGTCAAGGCGCAGATCATGACCGATTCGCGGACCGTCGCCGACGCCGCCCGCACCGAGTGGCCACTGCGCGGCATCGCGCAGGACATCACCGAGCACACGCGCAGGGTCAGCGTTCCCGCTCTCGTCGTCGCCGGAGAACAGGACCAGGTCGAGCCCGTCGACGTGCTCCGCGACAACCTGGTGCCCCACCTCTCCCAAGCCGACTTCATGGTGATCCCCCGCACCGGCCACCTGATCCCGCTGGAAGCCCCGGCCGACCTCGTCGACGCCATCACCGCATTCGCGCCGGCAGCCTGCCCGTCCCCACGGCCCGACGACGGGCTGTACCCCTGATCACCCGCCCACGGGGCCGGGACAGGCCCTGCCGCGTCGAAGGCTGGCAGCGAAGTACTCACGCACGGGTTCCTGCGACTCCTCGTCCAGAAATCAGCGGACCCGCTCGCCTCGCCCGGCGGCCACGTGACCCCTGGGGAGACGAGCCGCGCGGCGGCGGCCCGAGAGCCGGCTGAGGAGACGGGCGTCCGTGGGGGACCTCGACCACCTGCGCCGGATCGGCGTGCGGGACCAGCCCGACGTCCACCCCGTGCCGTCACCCGCCTGCAGCCCGGTGGCTCCCGGGACATGGCGGTGGTCGAACCACGGCTACGTCCAGTACTTCACGCGGGTCGGTGACGTTGTCGCAGTCCTCCGAGCCCGCACGCCCCCCGTGAGCAGCGCTGTTCTCGGGGAGCTCGCCGGCACCGTGCGAGTCCGCCCACCGTCGTACTTCACGGGCGGCCAAACGCTGAGCGGGATCCCCGTCCTTCGGCGTCCCCGCCCGGAACGCCGGGACCGGGACCGCCGGGTGCTGCGCCGGGAGCATCGCGTGGGTGCGGGCTCGCCGTTGCCCAGGGCGGCGGGCGACGCGCGTCCTGCCGCCGCGAGGGGCCGGTGATCACGAACTGCCGGCTCGGGTCATGCGGCGCGCACCGTCAGCCGGGCGTACGACGGGATCAGCACGCCACGGGCCGGCCGGCGGTCGGTGACGACGAGGTCCGGGAAGGGCCGCAGGGCGTCGACCACCGCTCGGATCTCGGCCATGGCCAGCGGCATGCCCAGGCAGAAGTGCGGTCCTGCCCCGAACCACAGTCGCCGTGCATGCGTCGTGCCGGCACCCGCGCCCGCATCCGGTGTGCCGTCGGGATCGAAGGGGCCGAGCGCCTGCAGGCACAGCAGCGTGGCCACCACGACCCGTTCCCCCACCGCCACCCGGACACCGCCGATCCGGCCCTCCCTCGCGGCGCTGCGCAGCATCACCGGCGTCGGGGAGGTGATGCGCAGCGCCTCCTCGACCAGCGCGTCGGTGATCCGGTCCGGCCCCCGTCCGGTGTCGTGGACCAGCGCCACGAGCCGTGGCACGAACGACACGAGCGTCTCGGTCCCCGTCAGCAGGAACATCCCCACCGCGCCCCTGGTCTCCGCCTCGTCCAGACCGAGCGAGCGCAGCCGACCCGGTACGGTGGACTCGTCGCCCGCCCGGTACGCGACCACCGCCGCCTGGTTCAACCGCGCCAGCGCTGCCCGTGCCCGGTCCGCCTGACGGCCGGTCAGCGAGGTGCGCCACAGCCGGACCGTCGAGACCACCGCCGAGGCCTCGGCGAAGTGGTCGGCGGCGTCGGTCAGTCCGACGAGCTCCCGTATGACCGCGCCGGCGCCCTCCCGTACGACTTCCACGAGGTCGCTCTCCTCCCCCGCCGCGAGCCTCTGCGTCATGCGGGCGAGCGGTGCAGCGAGCACCCGCTCGCACACACCGGCGACGTGCGCCGGGGTGAACAGGCCGGCGAGCCGGCGGCGCAACGCCGCGTGTTCCTCGCCGTCCATGTTGATGAGCACCCGCGGGCCCAGTATCGGGGTCCACAGCTGCGCCGCCGCGCCCGGTCCTGTCTTGGTGTAGGCGTCGGTGTCCATGAGGACCTCCCGGGCCAGCCGGGCATCGCTCACGAGCACGCCGACGCGCGGCACCCGCACCACTGGCCCACGCGCCGCGACGGCGCGCAGCAGCCGGTACACGGCCGGATGCGCGGCGCACTGCACCCGGTGTTCCCAGCGCTGCCAATCGTCCATCAGCGCAGGATAGGGGGAAACGGGTCCGCGGCTCCCCCTCGTGCGACGATCCTGTCACCCGCGCCCGTGCCCGCCTGCGCGTACGCCTCCACGAGTTCCACGCTGCGGGCACCAGTCGCTGAAGCACCGCCGTTCCTGCCCAGCGGGGGGCCGCGAGGTCCCGTACGAGGAAGCAGGCCGTGGCGCCGCTCCTTCCCTGCGGGTCCGAGCTGTTGAGGTGCCGATGTTCTCGCGTCGATGCGGCTCCGCGCCGATGCGGCTGGACACGCATGGCGCGACAGGTCTGGCTCCCCTGCCCGTTCGGATGAGGGTTCACCCGGTGACTCCTGGTGGTCGGCCTTCGCTGCCGCGGGAACCGAACACACCGGCCTGAGCCCCTGCCCGGGGTCGGGGCGGCGGGATGTCGTCCCCTCGCCGCAGGGCCGCTTCGTATCTGGAACGATGAGCGCATGTCCGAGGAGTCGAACCCGTTGTCAAGCCTGTGGCCGCTCGTGCCGGCCGGGGCCGCCGACTGGCTGCTGGAGCTGTGCGGCGACGGCCTGACCGGGTTCATGCCTCCGGCGATGCCCGACGCGGTGTGGGTGCTCAACGCCATGTACGAACAGGGGCCGCCCGATGTGTCGTCCCACGAGCACCACCGGGCACGTCCGGCGGACGGAAGCGCCCTGCCCCACCTCGTCGCGGGCATCGACCTCGACGCCGTGGGCGTCGCCACGGGAGGAGGGCTGGGCCGCGCCCGGCACCCGGGCCCCGGCTGGCGACGGCTGCGCTGGGCCGAGCTTGCCCGGCGGACCGGCGACCCGGTCGTGCCCGACGGGCTGATGCCCTCCCACCGTTGCTTCCCCTCGGCCACGAAGGGGGGAAGCCGGCCGCTGGGCATGGTCCCGCCGACCGAGGGGAGCCTGGACCGTGAGACCTGGAACCGGCTGATCGCCGTCCTCACCCAGTACAGTCCCGGGGGCCCGGACGCCCGCTGCCTGGCCTACTACAGCCCGCTGACGCTCGGAGCCGCCGACTTCGACGACCTCCACGTGCGTGCGGGTCGGCTTGGCGACGCCGAGGTCCTCTACGACCGGTCCGAGGCCGACTTCAGCCCGTCCAACCTCTGGGCCGCCGACCGCTCATGGGTCCTGTGCACCGACTACGACCTGTGGGCCACCAAGGTCGCCGGGCCCCCGGCCCTCATCGACGCGTTGCTGAACGACTTCGAGATCGAGACGGTGCGATTGCCCTGGGCACACTGACGACAAACCGCTCGGGCTCCTTCTCCGGCCCCGGATCTGCCGGAGCGGATCACCGCGCGGCACGCGGAACTGGACGGCCTCGAAGAACAGCCGGCCGACCTGCCGGCGGGGATGCGGGCCGCGCGGAACGGACTCACTGTCCCCGGACGGATCAGGCGCTCGGTCACCACGACAAGACAGCCACCCGCCTGGTCACCGAAGCCGGCGGAACCTGGATCCGATACGCCCCCGGTGACCACACACGGTGACCGCCGTGCTCAGAACCTCAGGCGACCGACGCCCTGAAAGGATCAATGGGGTTGATCTCTGCCTGGTCGAAGAGCTGCTCCAACGCCTCATGCCCGTGACGCCTGCGGAACACGATCTCGGCTGTTGTCACGGGCAGGGTCCACAGAATGCGGGCGTGACCTCCGGGAACGGGACAGTGTTCCAGGTCAGGGCCGTGGAGATAGGGCAGGCTGATCAACAGGTGATCGCAGGTCGACCCCGGCACCCACGGTTCACCGATCGGCATGCTGTGCTCCAGGTCGAGCTGATGTCCTCCGCAATGGTAGTAGGCGATCATCGCCATGAGCTCGATGAACCGCTGGTCGCGGACGTGGGCGGTCATGACGAACTCAAGTCCGTGACCGTCCTTCTCCATCGCGGCCCAGCACCCGGCGGTCACATAAGCCCAGCCGTCGCTGCGGGGACCGGGCCCCACGACGAGAACTCGCAGATCGGGCACCACCGCTCGCCGTTCCGGCCCGAGGTCGTAGTCGACGCCCTCCACGGAGTGTCCCTCGAAGAACGCCCGGACATGTGTCTCCACAGCCTCCACGGCCGACACCCTCGTATCACTCACCGTGCGATCATCCCAGACCACGATCGACGGACCCTCGACGGCTTGCTCGACGTCATGGAGCTGCGGACGCGGAGTGGTTCCCCAACGACATCGGCTCCGACTACGGCACAGCCGCGCTCTTCCCCGGCCGCCGCCGGACAGCCGTCCTGGCAGCGACAGACACCGACTGACGAGCTCGTGCACGGTAGGCGGTGAGGCATCGAGCTCCTGATCGTCGATCATGGTCGTGTGGTGGGGGACGCGTCGTGTCATCGCCGACTGGTGCGGTTCTGCTCAAGCAAAGGGTTGATCCGGGAGAACGCTGCACGGGGCCGTGCGCGAGGTTGCTCGTCTCCACCGTGGCGCAGGAGGCCTGCTGTTCATCCCGGACGGCACAGGCCGGCTTCCTGCGCGACGTCCCCGTCTCGGCCACACCGATGACCGAGCTCCTCCGGGACGGCCCCGCCGCGCCCGTGCGGCGGGGCCGTCCAACACTCCGAGCATCAGGTCAGCAGGACGGACGCACCCGTGCCGCGGCCGGTGCGTGGCAGACCATCGCACACCGCCTTGCGGTCCGCGCAACGCCCCCCACCAGCCCCGGGGGCGTCCGGTCGATTCGGCGCCGGTCACACGGGGCCAGACGGGGCCGACTCTCCACAGCACGTTTGAGCTGCTCGTTCTCCTTCCGAAGCAGCATGACCTACTCAGTGCCGGGCTCCGCTGGAGTGTCACCCGTGTACTGCGGAGTATCGGCGGACGACGGGTCTGCACCCGCGTGCTGCTCCCGTATGTCCTGGAGAGACCGCATACAAGGCGCCTGCCCCCGCACCTACCGGCACACGAGCAATCCCCCCTCGCTCCGGCCCGTCCACCTCACACGGGCCCCCAGCAGGCCGCCACCGAAGAACTCCAAAAGCATACTCATGCCTCACCTGGGGATCTTTGACACAATTCCCTCGTGCAGTCTCTCCCCGTCCCCTGCCCCGCACACCTCATCCCGGACGCCACGGGCACCGACGCCTTCCACGCCGCATACCGGCAGGCCATGGCGCAGCATGCCGTGTTCGTCGCCATCGAATCCGAAGAGCGCCGGCAGTGGATCGTCAAAGCAGACACACTCACCGCAGGCTCCGGCCACACCGTCGACGACGCCGTGAACGAGGCGGCCCGGGCCGCGATCACCCGCCTGGTCCAAAACCGTGAGGTCGATCTGGACGCCTACCCGGGACCGATCTACTTCATGATGCACGGCGTGCGCAGCGAAGACCGAGCCCGTGAACTCGCGGCCGCGCTCCACGCCGCCCTCTACGGAGACCTGGAACCCCTCACCCGCGCCGTCCCTCCCACACCCTGAACGAACCCACCACCCCGAACGGCCGGACCCGAGGCAGCACCCAGGTGGAGAAGTCGTGTGCCGGCTCCTTGGCGTCCGGTCAGGGAGCCCGGGCAGGAATCCGTTTGGCGGACCACCGCGACCACTGCTACGTTCCCGGAGGCCGTGCGAGAGGACGAGGAGGTGGTACCCGTGAACGTATCGACATGGGTGCTCTCCTCCAGGGTCACGGTCGGGCGATAGGTCGTCGTCCGGGAGCGCCGTTCCAGTGCACTCCCGAAAGGCACGACCGTGCACTTCATTTCTGAACAGCGTCTCGACGACGGTGTCCTCGAGCGCGCATTCACCCTGGGCGAGATCCCCGGCATCCTGTGGACGCCCGTAGCCGCATCCGCACCGGTCCCGCTGATCCTGCTCGGCCACCCCCCGCTCGGACTGCGCACCATGTACCCCCGGCTGGTGGCCCGGGCCCGACGCTCCGCGGCGGAGGGCTTCGCCGCGGCCACCATCGAGCTCCCCGGGAGCGGCGACCGGTGTTGCCGCGGCTCACGGACCATTCGAAAGCTGCGGCCCCCGGGACCGCCTCCCGAAGCGGCGAACGCTTGCCGCCCCTTCCCGGAGGCCCTGCCGGTGATCCAGGAGGCCGCACGTGAGGCGACCCGGGAGCTGCGCGCGCCCCTTCAGGCGCCGCGCGACGACGACACGGCCCCGCCGCGCGGCCTCGACCACGTCCCGGAACTGGTGGAACGAGCGAGCAGGACCGGCCTGGAGGCGACGCTGACGATCGGGGGACAGCGGCACGACGTGCCGGCCGCGGTGGGGCGGACCGTCTACCGGATCGTTCAGGAGTCGCTGACCAACATCGCCCGTCACGCGGACGCCGGCACGGCGTCGGTCCGGATCGACTGCCGTCCGGACGTTCTCGCGCTACGCATCGATGATGCCGGCAGGGCGACGCCGGGCCCTGCGCCGAAGCCCGGCGTAGGGCTGCCGGGCATGCGCGAACGCGTCACCGCCCTGCCGATCCCGAGCACCCGTGCCCGCCCCCATGGAGCCTCCAGCAGATCACCGGATGCCTCACCCGGGGCGGCGTCGCTTCTACGGAGCGGTGGCGCACGGCTCCGGTGGCCTGCTCGCTGACCGGCGAGGGTCTGGTCGAACGGTCCGCCGTCCGGCGCGAGGTCCCCGACGGCGCCGGGGGCCCCGCTACGGCGTGGGCGAAACCGTCCGCCGTGAGAAGACACTTGCCGCCCTACAGCGGTTGAAAGGTCAAAGAACAAGCTGAGTGCCTGTTCCTCACCCCTGCATCAGGCGGAAGAAGCGGCAAGCGCCGTGGTGTTGGTCCGCACCACCGCCGCTCAGGGCCACCGACGGATCTCTCGCCATCCGCGCGTCGCGGTCTGCGTCGACCAGGACGGCGGATGCGGCGGCGGTCAGGACGACGACCGGTCCTCGAAGTAGAACCAGTTGTCACCGTTCTCCGCGGAGAAGACGTACTGGCCGTCGTCCTCGTCCATCTCGGCGACGACGATCGCGGACGCCTTGTCGTGGAGGGCGCCGTCCACTCTCCGGGTGTCCGCGTCCAGGGTGATCTGCGCCCCGGTGAAGTCCGCGTGCTCGTAGAGCGTCGCCTTCCATCCGGACGGCACGCGGACGGAGGAGATGCAGTCGTTCATGGACGGGTCGAGCTTGTGGCGTCCCTGGGCGAGCGTGGCGCTCTTGCCCTTGTAGTCGACGTCGGCGTACACGGTCACAGACATGAGAGACCATCCCTTCTCACAGTGTTACTGAATGAGCACTATAAGTAGCGGGGCGGTTCACGGCTCGTCGAGCGCCTGTCCCTGTGTCCGCTGGTCTCCGCGATCGCGTCCTCGGCTCTGCGGGCCTCGAAGTGGTCACGCGCTTCGGCCGGCGGCAGCTCGGCGAGGCGGGGCAGAGAGGCCCGAAGCCGTTCGATGCCGTACCGGATCCGCGCCGCGTGCCGCCGAACTCCTGGCCGAGGGTCACCGGGGCCGCGTCCATCCGACGCCCGTCGCGTCCTGGAGCGTTACCGACACACGGAAGATCGTCGATCACGGGTGCAGGGCCGGCGCACGCAAGGAGGAGGTCGCCCGCCTGGAGTCCCTGGGCGCCGCCCTCGTCCGCGAGGTCACGGAGCGGGGCGGCTCCTGGACGGTCATGACGGACCCCGAGGGCAACGAATTCCGCGTCCACCGCCCCCGGTCGCCCCGTCTCGCGCGCGCGCGATTAGCAGGCTGCGCCGGGAGTCGACGCGAAAGATCCGAACAATTAGCCCGGTCGGGTGATGACGGACCGTTTCACCGGACAGGGCGGGGCGACGGCGCGGATGATTTTGGATGAGGTGCGTTCCGCTCCGGGCGTCGCGTTCCGGCCGTCCGGACGTCTTCCACTGATCCTGGAGGATCCATGCGACACCCTGTCTCCCGCCCGCGCACGCGAGCCCTGGCCGTCGGGCTCGCGCTCGCCGCGGCCACGCTCTTACCCTCCGGCTCCGCCGGTGCGGCCGACCAGTACGAGTGGGCCGCGCTCGGCGACTCGTTCACCGCCGGCGTCTTCGTCGGCGATCCGCAGCCCCCGCTGGGGGATCCGTCGCAGGACGGCTGCGCCCGGACCAGCGGCTCCTATCCCAGCGTGGTCGAACGGGAACTCGCCGGGTCCCCGCCGGGCAAGTACGTCCACCTGACCAACGTCGGCTGCAGCAGCGCCGTCATCGCGAACATCGCCAAGGTCAAGCAGACGCCGATCAGCCCGGTCCAGACCCCCGCCGGCGGCTGGCCCGCGGTGGACACGCAGATCAAGCGGGCCGGGCTCGACGACGAGACCGACGTCGTCACCATCGCCATCGGCGGCAACAGCCTGCCCTTCGGCGACATCTTCCCCAAGTGCCTCGACCAGGGCACGATCGGCAAGTCCTGCCGCGAGTACTTCACCGACCCGCCCGAGGGGGTGGAGAGCATCCGGGAGAGGCTCGCCCGGGTCCAGGACGAGTACATCGAGATGCTGGCCGAGGTGCACCAGGCCGCGCCCAACGCCAAGGTGATCAACGTCGGCTACCCGGCCATCATGCCGGCCGATGCCAGTGACTGCGACCGCGGGTCCCTCACCGAACTCGGCGCGACCACCCACGCCGACATCGACTGGCTCCGTGACGACGTCCTCAAGCCGCTGAACAAAACGATCAAGCGGGCCGCGTCGTTCTTCGGCGACCGCTACGTCAACGTCTACTCCTCCAGCGAGGGCCACGACGTCTGTCAGCCGGCGGGCACCAAGTGGATCGAAGGAATCTGCGGCGACGCCGCGGACTACTGGCCCACCACGTTCCCCGGCACGTCGGTGGACTGCGGTCCCATCGAGAAGCGCGCCACAATGATCCACCCCAACGCCGCGGGACACGCCAACACCGCGGTCCAGGTGGAGCGAGCGATCCGCATCGCCCTCCTCCGACACTGACCCACCGGCCCGGAACAACGAGCGACGTCGTGGCGGCGCTGCCGGCGCAGGCCCAGCGCGAAGGGGAAGACGCATGATCCCGGCGCCGCACTGTACGACGGGCCCGGCGCACGACGGAGGATTCCGGCGACCACTCCTCGCCGGGCTCCTCCGTCTTCAAGGCCGATCTCACCGATGACCGCTGTACCGGTGTTCCCCGGTCCAGCGGTTCCGTGGGGGCGCTGATCAGACGGAAATCTTGGCTGCGCCACGGATTCCGTGTCCTCGCAGCGCTGTGAAGGTCCGACCGCCAGCGGGCCGTCGCGGCCCTGGCGGCGTTCCTCAGCCCGAACGAAGTCGGTCCGGTATCGCGAGAGTTGACCTACAGAGGCATAGCTCTATGTGAAGCTTTCCCCATGACCCACCCGAGTGAAGAAGTCAGGGCCAGGCTGCAGACCGATCGCCCGCACTCCGCCCGTGTCTGGAACTACCTGCTGGGAGGCAAGGACAACTACCCCGTCGACAGCGAGGCCGGTGAGGTCATCCTGAAGACCTTCCCGGAGTTCGCCGCCGTCGCGCGCCTGCAGCGGAGGTTCCTCACGCGCGCCGTGCGCTTCCTGGCGGGCGAGGCCGGTGTCCGCCAGTTCCTCGACATCGGCACCGGACTGCCCACCGCCGACAACACACACGAACTGGCCCAGCGCATCGCGCCGGAGAGCCGCATCGTGTACGTCGACAACGACCCCCTCGTCCTGGTGCACGCGCAGGCCCTGCTCACCAGCAGCGCCGAGGGCGCCTGCGCCTACGTCGACGCCGACGTCAGGGACCCGGAACGCATCCTCGCCGAAGCAGCGAAGACCCTGGACCTCAGCCGCCCGGTCGCCCTGACCATGCTGGGCATCATGGGGCAGATCTCCGACGCCGAGCGCCCCGCCGACCTGGTGAGCACACTGATGTCGGCCCTGCCCCCGGGCAGCTACCTGGCCCTGAGCGACGGCACGAACACCAACGAGGCGCTCAACACCGCGGTCGGGATCTACAACGGGCAGTCGGCCAACACCTACCACCTGCGGTCACCGCAGGAGATCGCCTCCTTCTTCGCCGGGCTGGAACTGGTGGAGCCGGGGGTCGTGGCCACGGCCGCCTGGCGCCCGGACACCGACCGGGCCGAGGAGGACACGGCCGACGTCTCCGTCTGCGGTGTCGCGATCAAGAAGTGACCCGGCCCGCCGCTCGGTAGTCCCGCGGAGGCACCCCGCAGCGCCGGCGGAAGACCCGGCTGAAGGGGAAAGGGCCGGCGCTGCCGGACGCCTCGGTCACCCGGGCGGGCCGGCAGCGCGGCACTCCGCAGCAGCCGCGCGGCGTGCCGCGGGAGTGCCTCGCACAGGGCCCGCAGCGGTGTGGCGCTGGTCTGCCGGGCGAACAGGTGGGCCACGCGGGACGGTGACAGCGTGACGACCCCAGCGAGTGCGGCGATGGTGTGCGCGGCGGCGGGATCGGCGTCGATGCGTGCCTGAGCACGGCGCATCCGGGCGCCGGAACTCCCGCCCTCTCCCGCCAGGGCCTGTTCCCTCCGCGCCCGGCGCGGTCACGTTGTCCACGAAGCGACTCGAGGCCGACTTCGGGACCGTGCCGCTGACCCCGGGGTTCTGTGAGAACCGTGCCTGTGAGCTGGGGCCGTCCCCACCTGTGCTCCGGAGGTCCTGGGCGTCCTGAAGGAGGCCGTGGGAGGAGTCCGCCGAGGCGGGGCCGGCGGCACCGAGCAGAGCCGCACCGGTAAACACGGCGAACGTGATGATCTTCCTGTCTGGTCCGACGACGAACCCGGCAAGAAGAGGCTCCCGCGAGGACGCGCTCCCCCTTCGGTGAGACTGCCCGGCCTTCCATGCGACGGGACACAACCCGAGCAGGGAGAGGACCCCTCCCCCGTCCGGCGGCGAACCCGGTCGACGGGCGAGCGCCCCGAGCACCGGCTCCGAAGCCGCCGCGGTCCGCGAGACGGCCCGTGTGCGAGGAGCCGGCCGGCACGCGCGCGTATCGCCTGCGGCCGCCTGGTGGAGACCGGCATCCGACCCGGGATGTACAGCCTTGGCGGCGGTTGCGACCGTGGACGGACGCGGGGTGCGGGGCCGGGACCGTAGCGTCCCCGGCATGAACAAGCTGACCCGGGCGGCCGCCGCCGCCCTTCTCGCCTGCGCGGTTGCGTTACCGGCCGCCACCACCGCCACCGCCGCGCCGGCCCTTGCGCGCACCGCCACGACCACCCCGGACCGGCCGGCCGACCCCGTGCGGCTGCCGGTGCCCACCGGACCGTACGGGGTGGGCAGTTCCGTCCTCCACCTCGTGGACCGCTCCCGCACCGACCCCTGGGTGCCCGGGGCCGACGGCCGGGAAATCATGGTCACCCTGCACTACCCCGCGGCCCGACCCGCCTCCGCCCGGCACACGCCGGGCCGCCCCGCCCCGTACGCCACCCAGGAAGAGGCCCGGCTGCTGCTGAAGGGCGTGCCGCTCGAGGACCCGGCGTCGGTGCGGCAGGTGGCGCGGGCCCTCACGCACAGCGCGGTGGACGTGCGCCCCGCTGCGGGACGGCACCCGCTGGTGGTGCTCTCGCCCGGCTTCGGCATGCCGCGGTTCACCCTCACCGGCCTCGCCGTGGACCTCGCCTCCCGCGGCTACGTCGTCGCCTCGCTCGACCACGCCTACGAGTCGTCCGGTACGTCGGTGCCGGGCGGGCGCACCCTGACCTGCGTCGCCTGCACCGTCATGGAGGAGGACGACTGGGCCGACGGCAGCCTGGTGACCGGGGCCCGGGCCGCCGACACCCGGTTCGTCCTGGACCGGCTGACCGGCCCCCGGCCCGCCTGGCGGTACGCGTCGTCCATCGACCGGACGCGGATCGGCATGGCCGGCCACTCGGTCGGCGGTGCGAGCGCCGTCAGCGCCATGGCCGCCGACCGGCGTATCGACGCCGGAGTGAACATGGACGGCACGTTCTGGGACGCACTGCCCGCCGACGGGCTCGGCGGGCGCCCGTTCCTGCTGCTGGGCACCGACGAGTTCCACCGGCCGGGCGGCGAGGACACCTCCTGGGACACCACCTGGACGGCCCTGAGCGGCGAGAAGCACTGGCTGACCGTCGAGGGCGCCGACCACCTCGGCTTCAGTGACGCGCCCGTGCTCCTGGGGCACTTCGGCCTCCCCGGTGGTGACCTCCCGGCCGACCGCGCGGTGGCCGTCACCCGCGCGTACGTCGCTGCCTTCTTCGACGAGCACCTGCGGGGCAGGGACCAGCCCCTCCTCGACGGCCCGGATCCGGCCCACCCGGAGGTGCGGTTCCACCGTCCCTGAGCCCGGAGCGGGCGACCGGACGAGGGCCA
This sequence comes from Streptomyces sp. NPDC017936, assembly GCF_044328485.1. NCBI lineage: Bacteria > Bacillati > Actinomycetota > Actinomycetes > Kitasatosporales > Streptomycetaceae > Streptomyces > Streptomyces sp. NPDC017936. The sequence continues at coordinate 124,702 of NZ_JBIRHK010000021.1, forward strand.
GGAGTTCGCCGCCCGGGGGGCCGTCCTGGTGACGGGCCCCCGGGCCCTACGGCGTACGACCACGTACACGTCCCGCGCGGCCCCGCCCCGTGCAGGGCTTTCGCGGAACTCTCGCCGGTCCGCTCGTAGCCGCGGGCGAGACGGGGCGGCTCCGCCCGGGGCCCGGTCGGGGCGGGCGTCGGACGAAGGCGGCCGCACGCGGGGCGTCGCCTCACAGCGCCTGCGGGAGACGAGGGGGGTCCAGGGCGGGCGGAACGAGCCGGCGCCCGGACGGCCGAGTGGTCGGACGGGGCCGATGGTCCCGCCCGCCGGTGCGACGGCACGAGGAACCAGGCCGTCGCTCACCAGCCCCCGGTGAAGAGGTGGGCGAGCGCCTGGGGCGAGTTCGCCGCGTTCATGGCGTTGGAGAAGGTGATGACGAGCGCAACAGCCGCCCACAGTGCTGAGACGGCAGCGCCCAGTTTCGTTGCCTGCTTTGCGTGCCTGTCGGCCGATGTCCTCGACCGGTTCCACAGCAGGATGCTGCTGCCGGCCAGCACGCAGGTGATCGTGGCGGCCATCGCGGCCAGTACGGCATGGTAGACGGCGAATTCACCGACCATGAAGGTCAGGGCCGGAGAGTGCCCGGGACTCGGGTGAGCCGCGGCTTGTTGCCGGACCTGGGTGAGGGTGGCGGCGAGTTCGCCGTCCGCACCACCGTTCGTCAACAGGGGCAGCAGCGAGGCGAAAGGCGCCGCCGCGCCTTGCACGTTGGCCATCAGTGCCGTCAGAGCGAAGAGCGCGAGCACCCCGACCAGGACGCAGGACAGTCCGCGGCGAAGGCGAGCGGACCGCCCGCCGGTACGCTGCCGAAAGTGCCGCCGCAGGGTGACGCCCAAGGCCACCGCCACGGCAAGGAGCAGCACGGAGCAGCCGGCCTTGACGAGGTGGAAACGGAACCAGAAGGCGACCGTGGCCTGCAGTCGAGGCGGGAAGTCCTGGCTGCCGGACTGCCAGTAGGCGATGAAGCCCTGGCGGAAGGAGTCGCTGACGTTCGCCGTGCTGACAGACGTCCGGGCCACAGCGTCGGGGGCGAGGAAGAAGACGAGGAGGATCGCCCCCGCTGATGCGGTCAGTGTGCTGATCTGCCGCTGTGGCGTGGCAGTCATGCGCGCGATGGCGCCGAAGCGTTTCATCAAGGCTCTCGCGTCTGTGGGAAGGCTTGGAAGGCAGCGCCTTTGCGCCGTGGCCGCGGATCGCGGTCCTCGGACAGGGAAGTTAGCGCGTGGGTGCCCGGGCGGTCTCTGCGGCCAGCCTCCGGCTGGAAGGTGGGGTTGTCCTCACCACGGGAACCAGGCGCAGCGGGGCGCCCCCGGTGAGACGTCGAGGACTCCGGTGGAGGTCGGAGGTCCGCCTCTACCGCGCCGGGGCCGGGCCGATGATCTGCCTGGGGGGGCAGCAGACCGACGACGGCCTGGACGGTGTCGCTCATGCGCTCGTGGCGGCCGAGGTGGTGGGCCCGTGCCCGCCGCCGGTTCTTCAGGTGTGCGATGCCGTGCTCGACCCGGACAGGTCACAAGCCGTCAGGAACGTGCCTTGCGCGCCCGGCCGGCTCGGCTCGGCCGCCTCAGTAGACGCTCAGGCCGTACACCGACAGCCACTCGACCACCGGCTGGTAGTAGGTGAAGCCTCCTGAGCTGCAGTTCCCGCTGCTGCCCACGATGATCCCGAGAGCCGTGCCGCCGGAGAAAGCCGGACCGCCTGTATCTCCGGGCTCGGAGCAGACGGTGGACCGGAACAGCCCGTACACGACTCCCCCACCGTAGTTGACCGTCACGTTCACGGCCTGGACGGTTCCGCAGCGGTGTCCGGTGGTCCGCCCGACGTGGCAGACCGGCTGCCCGACGACGGGAGCCGCCGCGCCGGTGATGTCGCGCGTGCCGGCGCCGGCGCCCAGCGAGACCTCGCCCGGATAGGCGACCGCCGTGTTGGTGTACCGGACGCTCGCGTAGTCGTTGCCCGGGAAACTCACTCCCGCGGTGACGCCGACGACGGTCAGGGCGGCGTCGGCGTACCAGGTAAGGGCCCCCTGGGCGCACCGGCCCGCGACGAGCGCGTACAGCGTGGAGCCGGAACGCGCGTTGAAGCCCACGGTGCAGCGGGTGCCGGAGCTGTAGAGGGTGTCGCCCCCGCGCACCGCGACGGCCGCCTGTTGCCCAGCTCGTTCCCCGGCACGGGCGGCCGGTCCGATCGCGGCGTACCAGCCGACGAGCACCGCCAGCACGACCACCACCTGCACGACACCTCGCAGGAGCCTCACGGAACGCGAAGAACGCACAACGACCTCCTACGGCGAGTACCCGGCATTGTGCGCCTCCCGCGCTCCGACGGTCAGGCCGAAAACCGCCAATCCCACAAGCACGGACACAGCCGTCGGCCGCCCCTCGTGCGCAACACCGCACGACGCCCCCGAACAGGCGGACAGCGAAGGAACAACCGGACAGCCCCCGTGAGTACCCGGGCGAGGTCCTGGTCTTCACGCAGGGCGGCTACCTGTCATGGCTGGAAGTCTGTTCGTGGAGCGACGACGTCGAGGTCACGCTGTCCGCCGCACGTCACTGGCCGCAGCCACGCTCTTGACCCCGAACGGCGAGTGCCGGCGGTCTCGACTCCGTACGACACCCCGAGCCGGCCATCACCCATCAGGGTGCGCTCCGCCTCACGGCCCTCCTCATCCGGCCCGCAGCTGACCGATGGGACGAGTTCCCGCCCAAGGGTGTTGCACAAGGCCGTGGAACGGGCAGCTCCGTCGAACGGCTGGGTTGTGGAAGGCCAAGTGGGTGCGGGCCGGACGTTCACCAGGCTGCGGGTGAAACAGTCCGGCCGGCTGCTGAGAGCGCGGTCTGTCCAGTGACAGGGAAGCGTCCTGCTTTTGGTGGTGCCGCGCCTACCGGGTCAGGTCATCGAGCCGGTTCTCCGGCGCCGCGGCGGACGCGTCGAACGCGGCCACCTCGTGTACGTGCGCGCGCTCCGGGCGGGCGCGGCCGTCTGCTCCGCCTCCGCCTGAAGGCCGGCGGCGAACTGCCGATGCAGCCGGGTACCGTCGCGCACCAGGACGAGGACTCGGACGATGGGTGCGCTCGGTCCGGCTGGGGTGGGACAAGCTCACCACCGTGCCGCAGCGGATGTGCGAGCACACCCACAGGATCGAACCTGCGGCTGAGCACGAGAAGCCCGAGCCACGCCGTGGCCAGGCCGACAAGTGGGCCATCGACCTCGCAGTCGCCCGGCAGGACAACGAGCGGAGCAACTGTCCGCCGTCGGCATGCGCTGGATGTCACGTCATGTGAACGAACAGCGTCGTCGACGCTCGCCCTCAGGCTGATCCCACCAGGGAGTTCCCCGTTCGCCCGACGCGGCCTTCGCCCGGTTCACCGGGCCTCACCGGGCCGGAGGTGAAGAACTCGGCCATCCGCTCCAGGCCCCGCTCGCCGAACATCGTGTCCAGGTTGGCGGCGGACTCGGCGGCGGACGCTTCGCTGCGCGGGAAGAGGGCCCCCTCGTACGCGGCCAGGGCGGCCTCGGTGTCGCCGGGGTGGGCGGCGACGGCCAGGGCGAGTTCGGCGCCGTCGAGCATGGCGAGGTTGGCGCCCTCCCCGGCGAAGGGGGACATCACGTGGGCGGCGTCACCGAGCAGGGTCACGCCCGGGACGCGGTCCCAGCGGTGCCCGACGGGCAGGGCGTGAATACGGCGCGGGGTGATCGTCTCCGCGTCGGCGACCAGGCCGCGCAGGCCCTCGTCCCAGCCCTCGAAGTGGGCGAGGACCGCGGCCTTGGCGGCGGCCCGGTCGGTGAAGTCGACCGTGTCCAGCCAGCCTTCGTCGACCTTGAGGGCCGTGTGGACGTGGAGACTGCCGTCGGTCTCCCGGTGCGCGAGGACACCGCGTTCGTTCCCCAGGCCGAGGAAGAACCCGCCGCCGATGACCGCGGCGCTGCGCGGGTGGCGGGTGTCGGCGTCGAACAGGTCGGTCTCGACGAAGGAGATGCCGGTGTAGGCGGGCTTGGCGTCCGAGACCAGCGGCCGGATCCGGGACCAGGCGCCGTCCGCGCCGATCAGGAGACCGGTGGTGATGGCCGAACCGTCGGCGAACGTCACCTCGTGGCGCCCGTCGCCCAGCGCCCTGGCATCGGTGACCTTCCGGCCCCAGTGGATCGTGCCGTCGGGCAGGGAGCCGAGGAGCAGGTCACGCAGGTCCCCGCGGTCCACCTCCGGCCGGCCGCCGGTGCCGTCGTCCTCCTCGGCCACGTACACCGTGCCGTCGGGGCCGAGCAGGCGCATGGCCTGACCGCCCTCGTGGACGATCTTGAGGAAGTCGTCGTGGAGACCGGCGGCGTGCAGGGCCTTCTGCCCGTTCTCCTCGTGGATGTCGAGCATCCCGCCCTGAGTACGGGCCGCCGCCGATGCCTCCAGCTCGAAAATCGCCGACTCGATGCCATTGACGTGCAGGACACGCGCGGCGGTCAGGCCGCCGAGACCTCCGCCGACGATCACGACAGGAAAATGACGGGTGCTCATGGGGGCCTCCGGAAGGAACAGGGGAACGCCTCTGTCCGCCGAGTCATCGCCGCCGACGGCGCAAGCCCCCTTCGGAAGGCGGTGTGCGCGACGGGGCGGCAAGCGATGCCTCGGCCGCTTCCACCACCGTAACGAACATGTTCGTCACGAACAAGTTCGTTCGAGCGTCGGCGGCGGGCGGTGAGGGAACCCGGCTCCCCAAGCCCCCTCCGCCGGCAGGGCAGCCCACCCCGCCCGAGGCTCAGTCCACTGCGCCCGGGACCGGCGTGTGCGTGATGCCGTTGACGAGGACGTCGAAGTTCCAGCGGATCCTGTCCCGCACCGAGCCACCGATCAGGGCGGGCATGTGCGCGGTGATCGCCGGATGCGTGGTGGGGTCCACGGCGTGCAGCGCCCGTACGGTTGCGTTCCAGTCGCCCTCGGAGGCGGGGTCGTGCTCCTGCGTCGAGTGCTCGGCAGCGGTGGCCGTCGCGTCCTGGAGCAGCTTGTCCACCCCCCAGGCGACCTGCTCCCGGCCGGCGCCGCTGCGCGAAAGGAGATCGAGGATGCGCTCCACCAAGCGCAGGTAGTTCTCGCCGCTCGGGCGGGCGACGAGCGCGGCCCGCGCCAGCTGCGGGTGCTCGAACAGCACAACGGTGTACGACGTCATGACGGCGCGGAGCTGCTCGCGCCAGTCCTCACCGCCGTCCCGTCCGGTCAGGTCGACCTCGCCGAGCAGAGAGTCCAGCACGGCCGCGTGCAGCTCGGCGGTGTTGGCGACGTAGACGTACAGCGACGCCGGACCGGTGTCCAGTTCCTGCGCCAGGCGGCGCATCGTGACCTTCCCCAGCCCCTCCGCTCGCATGATCCGCACGGCGGTGTCCACGATCCCGCGCCGGGACAGAGCGGGCTTCGCCGGACGCTCCCGGCGGCTGATCGGCTCTCTTCTCACGGTCATCGCCCGATCGTAACGAACATGTTCGCAGTGCCGGATCGTCCACTTCCCCCTCGGTCTCCTGCACCACCGGGACAGCCGAGGCGTCGGGGACGGCGGCTACCGGGGCGGGGCACGGGCCTGGTCATCCCGCACCGCCGCGAACGCGGCCAGAGCGAACCCCCCGGCCTGGAAAGAAGAGCACAACGCCTCCCGCCGCAAGGTTCGCGCCCGCGTCGGACGCGCCTTCGTCCGCATGAAGACCTGGAAGATCCTTCGCGACTGCCGCCTCAAGCGCGCCCGATGCTGCTCGCACGGTCCCCGCACGCCTCCGTCCCCCTGGAGCGGTACGCCCGTCCCGGCGTCGATGCGGTCCCCCGGCATGTTGCCCGGCGCGACCCCGCCGCCCGCCGACGGGGCTGGAGCGGATGCGCTCGGCGGCTCCTCCTGCCCCGGTACGGTGACTTCGCATGACCGACGCCGAGATCGAGATCACCGCAGACCTGGTCCATGACCTGCTGGTGGAGCAGCATCCGGACCTCGCAGGGCTGGCCATCCGTGAGGTGGCGGGCGGATGGGACAACCAGCAGTGGCGCCTCGGGGACGAGTTGGCCGTGCGCATGCCGCGTACAGAGCGTGCTCCGGATCTCCAGCGCAAGGAGTGCCGGTGGCTGCCTGTCCTGGCCCCGCTCCTGCCGCTCCCGGTCCCGACCCCCGTGCGGATCGGTGAACCGTCCACACGCTTCCCGAAACCCTGGACCATCATGACGTGGGTGCCCGGCGAGCCACTGGACTCCACCCCCATCAGCCGCGACGACCACGCGGCTGACACGCTGGCGGGCTTCCTCAGGGCGCTGCACACGGAGGCGCCCGCCGAGGCGCCGACCAGTTCGGACCGCGGCGCTCACCCCAGGAAGTGCGCCGACGGCTTCGACCACTTCCTTCGATCCCTTGCACCTGGCGGCGTTGCCGACGAGGTCCGGACCGTCTGGGATGACGCCGTCGCGGCGCCCGAGTGGGAGGGCGCGCCGGTCTGGGTGCACGGTGACCTTCATCCCGCGAATGTCATCGTCTCGGACGGGACGCTCTCGGGTGTGATCGACTTTGGTGACATGTTCGCCGGTGACCCGGCCTGGGACCTCGCGGCCGCATGGGTGGTTCTTCCCGCGGGCGCCGCCTCACGGTTCTTCGACGTGTATGCGCATGCGGACGAGGCGACGATCCGGCGCGCCCGCGGGCTGGCTGCTCTGAAAAGTCTGTTCCTCATGCTCATGGGGCAGAACGGAGATCGGGGCCTTCCTGGTGGCAAGCCGACGTGGGGTCCCGCAGGCCGGGCAGCCCTCGATCGTGTCGTGAGAGGCGGTCTGGTGTAGATACCGCGCGCCGCCCACGGTGTTCTCCTACCGGCCCCGCCGGCCACGGCGACGTTCTCGACCTGGCGGCGACCTTGTGCGACGGGCAGCACCCTCTTGTCGCTCGCTTCGCGTTGCTCGGTGGCGGCGCTGCGGCCCGGACAGGGTCCGAGCCTGGGATCAGGCGGGCAAGGGCAAACCTCCGCACCGCGATCCGCTTCGTCTCCTGCGCCTCCTTGAACCGGCCGGGCGGGCTTCTCCCCAGGAACCGCCATCCGGCCATCGCCGTGCCCGCCCACCGGATCGTCGCGCTCACCGGCGACCGGCAACGGCGCGGCGGGCGCGGCGGGCGCGGCGGGCGCGGCGGGCGCGGCGACAGGCAGGTACCCGCCCCACGACCCGTACGACGGTGAGGGCCTGTCTTCCGGATCAGGCTGTGGGGCGGCGGGCGCGGAGCAGGTGGACGCCCTTCACTGCGTAGACGGCGGCCATGAGCGCGAAGCCGGCGAAGGTCAGCCAGAACCAGGCTTCCGCCACCACGAGACTCAGCAGCAGGCCACCGAAGAGCAGCAGGGAGCCGACGACGTCCAGCAGGTCCAGGCGCGCCTTGACGCGCGCCGCGGAGTCGGATCCGCGCAGGCGGCGTATGACGGGAACGAGGCCGAGGGCCTGCAAGACGACCAGGCCGAGGGCGATCCAGGCGAACCAGCCGCGTATGTCCACGGTGCGCACCGTATCGCTCGCCCGGGACCCTCGGGACGAAGATCAGCAAGCTGGGGGACGTTCAGGCACCGCACCTGCTGCGCGAGGCACACCGGGTGCTGCCCACGGGGCCGGGTCCCCGCGTGGTCCGGCTGCCTCGGCGGCGCCCTGTGGAGGCCCCGGCCGGGGCCGGTGGGGTCGCTACGACGGCCGGGCCCGGTCATCACCCCGGCGAGAGGGCATCGCAGTGCCCCAGCGCTGTTCGGCCCGTGCTGCGGTGTTCTCGGCCGGGTCCTGGGACACCGCCATGGCCAGGGTCCTGGCCGACGCCGGCGCCGGCGCCGGCGTCATCGTGCACGTCCGCCGCGACGAGATCGCCGACGCGATCCCCGCACAGAACCCTGTGCGGCCGTCTCCGGCCGGATCACCTTCGGCTGCACGCTGATCCGGACCGGCACCGACTCCTACCGGTTCCAGGCCACCGAGGACGAACGCGGCACCAAGGACGCCCCGCACGTTTGTCCTCGAACGTCCGGCCCGGTCAGCTCAGCAGGGCAGCCGTGAACGTCTTGCGGTGTTCCACCAGCCATGTCTGCGTACGGTCCCAGCGTTCCCATCCCCCGCGTTCGGCCAGCGCCTGGAGACGGACGGGGTCACCGTCGGCCACGCGGCGGGCGACGAAGGCCCGGCAGACCTCCGTGGCCTGCTCGATGACGCCGGGCAACTCGGCGCGCTCCCCCGCCGAGAGGCCGTAGCTGTCGGCAAGGATCCGCAGCCGTGCGGGCGCATCCAGCCCAAAGGGGTAGGGGGCCGCCGCCGAACCGGGATCGAGCATGGGCACCCAATAGCGGGCGGTCATCGCGATGTCCCAGAGGGGGCGGCCCGGGGCCGCCAGGTCGAAATCGATCAGGGCAGCGGCACGGCCGGCGCGGAAGACGACATTGTCCGGGCACACATCGTTGTGGCACAGCGTCGTTCCCCCTTTCGGGTCGGCCAGGTCCCGGGGCCATTCGGCCTGGGTGTCGACCGCGATGGCCGCGCTGGTCTCGTGCAGGCGCCGCAGCAGGCTCCCCACCGATTCGAGGGCAGCCTTCGTCATCGCCCAGTCCGGGAACGACGGCAGAGCCACGTCGCCTGGGATGAAGGCCAGCTGCTCACGACCGTCCGCGGTGAGACCAAGAGGGGTCGGCGCCGCGTCGAAGCCGTCTTCCTCCAGCGCGAGGAGATAGGTGTGCAGGACGCGCGCGTTGCGCGGCGCCGGGCGATCGACCACCGTTCCCCGACGGAAGACCGCCCCCGCGTTCGCCATTCCGCCGACCAGCGCCTCGTCTTCAGCCGTCATGACGATCACGCTATCGCTGGTCCGGGGGTTCGGCGGGCCGGTGGTTCGGTCACCGCTGGTCGGCCCGTCACTCGTACCGGTACTTCAGCGAATCCGCCTCCGCCTGTTCGATGTCGGCGATCGTCAGCTCCGGCATCCGCAACTGGGCCAGCGTCACCTCGGCCGAGGTCGGCTGGGCGCCCGCCGGCAGCCACTGCTCCGGCTTCCACGCGCCGCTGCGCAGGAGCGACTTGGGGCAGTGCGGGTAGACCTCCTCGATCCCCAGCACCAGCGCGCTGGCCGGCGGCTTGCCCACGGCGGTCAGCTGCGACAACAGCTCCGGGCGGGTGGAGACACAGGCCCGGCCGTTCACCCTGAGCGTCGTGGTGCGCCCCGGGATGACGAACAGCAGCCCGGCCCGTCCGGTGGCGACGACGTTCTGCAGGGTGTCCAGGCGCTTGTTGCCGGTCGCGTCCGGTATCGCCACCGTCCGTGTGTCCAGGACGGCGACGAACCCGGCGGGGCCGCCGCGCGGGGAGACGTCACAGTTGCCCTCGGCGTCCGCGCTGGCGACCAGGACCAGCGGTGAGCATTCGATCAACCGCCGTGTCTGCTCGGTGAGTTCGGTCATCTGCTTCCGCACGGCCGTGTCATGGGGGAGTTCGTAGACCTGGCGCAGCGCCTCCTGGTCGGACACGGCGTCGAGGCGGAGCGAGTCGAAGGCACTGCTGGCGAGGAGTGGTGTCATGTCCCGACCCTAATGGGCCGAGCTGCTCTCGATGTCGGTCGGTGAGTGCGGGGACAGGGAGACACCCGCGCGAGTTGTCTGGTGCACGAAGGTCAGGCAGGTCCGCGCGGCCCTGTGCCATCCTGCCTTCTGCGGGTTGTCGCGCCGGCATCGGGGCGAGTTGATCGCAGAACTCGCCCCGCGTCGGGTGGTGCGCTGGGAGTCCCGGACGCCATGAGCGATGTGGGGGCGCCGGTCGGTGGGAGGCGGGGCCGGCCCGAAGGACGAAGACGTCGCCCGCCTCTCCCCGCTCAAGGACCGGCACATCAACTTCCTGGGCCGCCACCTGTTCACCGGCAAAGGCAGCGGCCCCGGCCAGGGCCTGCGCCCCTTCCGCAAACCGGACGCCGCCGAGTACTGACGGCCGGCGCACCCGACCGGCCTGGCCACTCGTTGCGCCCCACGGGGGCCTGGCACCCGACGTGTGGTGACGCCTTCGCGGCAGGCGTCAGGACACGTCGGGTGCACTCTCCTGGGCGGGATCTCCGGATGCCGGGTGATGCGGACCGTCGGCCGGGGCGGCGGCACGCAGCGCCGCTTCGACCCGGCGGTTGCTGGTCATGGATGCCGTGACGGCGGTCATCGCCAGGAGGAGGAGGGCGGCGGCGTAGAGCGGGGTGCGGATGTCGTAGGTGGTGGCCAGCCAACCGCCGAAGAAGGCCCCGATGGGGGCGGCGCACATGGCCAGCATGCGGGAGGTGGAGGCGACCCGGCCCATCAGACGGGCGGGGACGATCGCCTGCCGGAGGGAGGGCGCGAGCACCATGGTGGCGCCCATGCCGGCCCCGCAGACGGCGAGCGCCAGCCCGGCCACGTACGGGTCCGGGGCGGCGGCCAGGCCCAGGACGGCAAGTCCTTCGACGGCGGCCGTGCAGGTCAGTGCGGCGCCGGTGCCATGTCGTCGGCCGAGGCAGGAGGCGATGCCCGCGCCGAGCAGGCCGCCGGTGGCCTCCGCCGTGAGGAGCAGGCCGAAGCCGTAGGTGTCGATGCCGAGGCGGTCGTGCGCGAAGAGGGCGAGGACGGTCTCCACAGCGAGGAAGGCGACGTTCCCGACCGCCGGGCGGAGCGCCAGTCCGAGCAGCACCCGGTCCCGGAAGACGTACGCGGCCCCGGCCCGCGCCTGCCGGAGCAGCGGCTCGCGGACCTCCGGCACGGGCCGGGGCATGGCGGGCAGCGTACGGACGAGCAGTGCGGAGAGCATGAAGGACACCGCGTCGGCGAGCAGCGGAACCGCACGTCCGAGCGCGAGCAGCGCGCTGCCCGCAGGCGGCCCCGCGAAGCCGGACATGGCGGTCTGGGCGCCGCGCAAGCGGGAGTTGGCGCGCTCCAGGAGCGCGGGATCCCGGCGGAGCAGATCCGGCAGATAGGCCGTGGCGGCCGTGTCGAAGAAGAGTCCGCCGAGGCCGAGCAGGAAGGCGACGGCCGCGAGCAGCGGAATGCTCAGCACGTCGAGCACGGCCGCCGCCGCGGGTATGCCGAGCAGCACCGCACGTGCCGCGTCCGAGACCCACATCGTGCGCCGGCGGTCCCAGCGGTCCACCAGCGCACCGCCGAGCACCCCGAAGAGCAGCCACGGCAACGTCCCCGCGGCCGTGACCGCGGCGAGCGCCATCGGATCCCGCGTCAACGTCAAGGCGAGCAGCGGCAGCGCCGCATGCGTCACCCCGTCACCGAGCGAGGAGATCGTCTGCGCGGTCCACAGCCGTCCGAACCCGGTCGGTAACTCCCGGATGTCCGAGGTCACTCGGCGCCCCCCTCGGCCTGCTCGCGCGGTGCCGGGTGGAACAGTGCGAAGACGAGTGACGCGTCCGGCAGCGACGGATCGGACAGCTTCCGGTACTCGTCCGCCAGCGCCTGCAACCGCGCCCCCAGCTCCGCGAACTGCTCATCGGTGAGCCGCAGATGCGCCATCCGCACGTGCCGCTCGCCCTCTGCGGGCGCTGCCTCCAGGTCCGCCACCGCGTGCCGCATCAGCACGTCCGGTCCTCCCTCGCCCGGATCCGGCAGCACGATCGACCGCGCGGCCATCGCGTAGTACCGCTCGGTGACCCCCCGGACCTTCCGCGTTCGTACCACCCTCACCAGGCCGGCCCGCTCGAGCAGCCGCACGTGATAGCTCGAACTCCCCTTCGCAAGGCCCACTCGCTCGGCGATCTGCGTGATCGTCGCGGGCTCGAAGCGGAGCACGGCCATGATCCGGTGACGCGTGAGGTTGGAGACGGCGCGCAGCTGTTCGTCAGTGGTGACGTGAAAGGCCTCGGGTAGATCATCGGCAGTCATGCGAGCAATGGTCAACGACTCTTGACCATTGCGCAAGGGATTTCGCGCGGCATCCGACCGGCAACGAACGCGAGGAGACATCCCGCGGCATCGCCGCCAAAGAGTCAGCCGGCAGCCGGCCGAGCGGCTGGCCGGATCCCCTTCGACCGTCTCCCACGAGATCGCCCGCGACGGCGACGGGACCGCCACCTCGTCGACGCCGGCGTGAGGTCCGTCCTCGCCGGGCCGGCACCGACAGGCCCTGCGCGTCGAACCGCTCGACCTGCTCGAACCTGCCGCTGGACGCGGTCGGTTCACACTCGTCCAGCGCGATGTGGCACCGCTCGGGTGGTGTGTGCTCCTCGACCGGCGTGATGACGACCAGCGCCCTGCCCTTCCGCAGGCGTGCCCAGCCGGCGCAGAACGCGGGCACGGTCCCGGACGAACACGATGGACAACCGCATGACGACCAGGTCGTAGCCGTCCTCCGCGAGGTCGCCCAGGCTGTCGTGTTCCCCGTCCTCGCACAGTCGGCGCACCCGCTCCGCCCCGGCGTACTCCGCGCGGAGCCGCGAGGAGTGCCTCAAACTCACCACGTAGGACACGGTGTCAGCCTCGGGCTTTCACGAGCCGGCCTCTCCGGGACTTGATCGAGCGAGTGGAGAGCGGCTCCGACCTGCAACGATGGGGGCCCGTCCGGGTCCTGTCCGCTGCCAGGAGGGAAGCACTCTCCAGGTGCAGAAGCGCAGTCGGGCATGCCCCTCCGCCCGTCGTGAAAGCGCTGGTCGCGGGTGCGGGCCGTCAGGGATCCTGGACCCGTGCCTCGACGCCCGAGCTTTCGACGGCAGCGCTCGGTCGGCCTTGTCCGGAGTGGTGCAGCGGATCCTGCGGCGGCGCAGGCGGGCGCGGGGTCTTACGGGGGGACGGACGCCACTCACTCGCTCCTTCTTGTGGTCGTGGGGATGTCCGTGCCTTCACCGGCAGCCGGCGATCCGCCCGGGGTGCGCGGATCCGGATGCAGACCGTCGAGCAGGATGCGGATCAGGGCGCCGGGGAAGTCCGGGTCGTTGTCGATGCCGGCGAGCGCGACGAGGCCGTCGAGGATCTGTCCGAGAGAGACGTCGTCGCGTACTTCTCCGCTGCGTTGCGCGGCGCGGAAAAGGGGTTCGCCTGCCGCGATGGTGCGGGAGCGGCTGGCGCGGAGGATGGGGGTGCCATGGGCGGATTCGGAGAGGAGGACGGAGGCGAGAGGTCCTTTGCGGGCGCCGATGGCGTGGAAGCGCATGAGCCAGGCGAAGAAGGCCTCGCCAGGCGTGTCGCCACTGACGGATTCGGCGGCTTGGCACATGTCGTCGACGGTGTGACGGAAGAGTTCCTCCACCAGTTCGAGCCTGCCGGGGAAGTTGCGGTAGAGCGTGGCCATGCCGACGCCGGCACGTCGGGCGATCTCGGCCATCGACGGTGCGGCACCGGGTTCGGCGAAGGCCTCGCGGGCGACCGCGATGATCTTCGACCGGTTGCGCTCGGCGTCGGCACGTCGGGCAGGGGCGGGCTCAGCGCTCACGGCGGATGCTTCCTTCCTTCGCTGTCCAGAACCTCAGCGTACCGGACACCCTTCTCACTTCCTCTTGCAAGCGGACAGCCTGTCCGTTACGTTAAGTGGACAGGCAATCCGCTTAGGACGGATCTGCTGATCAGGACATCGGAAGAGGAACAGCCATGACTGCACCTGTGAGCGTCCCGCCCGTCGCCGACACCGCCCGCCGTGACATCCCCGCGTTCGTACGGGCCGGGGAGCGGATGATGTGGATCGGAGGCCGACAGGTCGCCGCGGTCTCCGGACGAACGCTGCCGAACACCGACCCGGCCACCGAGGAGGCGCTGGCCGGTGTGCCGCGCGGCGAGGCAGCCGACGTCGACGCCGCGGTGAACGCCGCGCGCGCGGCGTTCACCGATCCCGCCTGGGCGGAAATGAGCCCCGACCGGCGCGGCCGGATCCTGAACCAGATCGCCGACGTCATCGAGGAGCACGCCGACGAACTGGCCACCATCGACTCGGTCGACATGGGCGCACCCCGCATGCTGACCGCACACATGCTGGCCGAGGCGAGTGAGGTCTTCCGCTACTACGCGGGCTGGCCCACCAAGCTGTCCGGCGTGAGTGTTCCCGCAGGCAAGGACCGCATGGCCTACACCCGCAAGGAGCCCCTCGGCGTCGTCGGCATCATCTGGGGCTGGAACGGTCCGATGGGCCAACTGCCCGGCAAGCTCGCCCCGGCCCTGGCCGCCGGCAACACCGTCGTGCTCAAGCCGGCCGAGACCGCCTCGCTGAGCACGCTGCGCCTGGCCGAGCTGCTGGCCGGCACCGACCTGCCGGCCGGTGTCGTGAACGTCGTCACCGGCCTGGGCGCCGAAGCGGGCCAGGCGCTGGTCGCGCACCCCGGTGTCGCGAAGATCGCCTTCACCGGGTCGACCGCGACCGGCAAGCTGGTCCAGCGCCAGGCCACCGACACGCTCAAGCGCACAACGCTCGAACTGGGCGGCAAGTCGCCGTCGGTCGTCTTCGCCGACGCCGACCTCGACGTCGCGGTCCGCGGCGTGGCGGCCGGCTTCCTGGGTAACGCGGGACAGGCCTGCGTCGCCGGATCACGGGTGTTCGTCGAGGAGAGCATCCGCGAGGAGTTCGTCGAGAAGTTGCTGAAGACGATGGAGGCATTCACCCCGGGCGACCCGCTGGCCCGGGGCACGCTGGTGGGACCGCTCTCCACCAAGGCGCAGTTCGACCGCGTCAGCGCCTACGTCGACATCGCCCGCGAGGAGGGCGCGAACGTGGTGACCGGCGGCGGGCGCTTCGGCGACCACGGATACTTCTTCGCCCCCACCCTCCTCGACGACGTCCGCCCCGACATGCGCGTCGTCCGCGAGGAGATCTTCGGCCCCGTCGGCGTGATCACCACCTTCACCGACATCGACGACGCCATCGCCCAGGCCAACGACACCGACTACGGACTGGCCGCCTCCGTGTGGACCACCAACCTCACCACCGCACACCGCATGGCCGCAGCCATCGAGGCCGGCACCGTCTGGGTCAACACCTGGGCCGAGATGAGCACCGGCAACCTCCCCTTCGGCGGTTACAAGCAGTCCGGCCTGGGCCGCGAAGGCGGCCTGGAGGGACTCGACACCTACACCCAGGTCAAGACCGTCCGCATCGCGCTGTGACCACGCCACCTCACACCTGAGCGGCCTGGCCGTCCTCGAGCGCGACACCGGCGCGCGCGGCCGTTTCGGACGGTCAGATGGTCCCGCGTGGGCTTGTCCGGGTCTTGATCAATCCAACGGAGAGTGCCTCTGAACTGGGACGACAGGGCTTGTCCAGGGTCCGGTCCCCGCAGAGGGAGAAGCACTCTCCAGGTGAAGAAGCGCAGGGGGTTCTCTCCGCGGCCCGACGAGACATCCCCGGCCGGAGCCGCGGAACCCTGCGCCCACCCGACGCGAGAGCCGGGCCGTCGGCCTGCCCTCCACCGGCCCGAACAGCCGAAACGGCGCGCCGGGCAAACCGGCGCACGCGGCACAGTTCACCACAGCCGTCGCTTTTGTCGAGCCGGTGAGTCGTGCGTGAAAAAATCCCGACAACACTCCGACGCACCCGTAAAGAATCATCTCCATCAGGACACTCCTCGCAGATACCACCTGCCTGTCGCGACATCGCCGTGAACCTTGACGTCCGAGGGTGGCCGGGAACGGCGTCTGAGCTCTTCTTCCGCAGAAGACGCGCTCAGCGTGATCGCCGCCGATGCGATCAGTCTCCTCGCGGGAGAGCGGAAGGGAAAGATCTCCTTGTGCGCATCGCCCACCTGCCGAGCCGTTTCCTTGGACACCAGCCGAGGCGGCACCCGGAAATGGTGCGACATGAATACGGGTGGAAATCGCGAGAAGAAGGCACGCGGCGGGACCGCGTTCGGGTGGATCGGCTCCTCCGCTCTCCGGCAGCGGGGCGGTCCCGGCGTGGCCGTCCGGTCAGCCGTCGAGCGCGGCGGAAGGCGTGTCCCCGTTCTGGGCCTGTCGGGCCCGCTCGGCGAGCACCGTGGCCAGGTCCCGGACTCCGTCCTCGTCGATGCCGCCCTTGTCCGCGGAAGCCGCCTCGATCCACAGCAGCGCCGTGCCGACCCGGGTCTGGGTCACGGCGCCGGGCTCGCCGCGGAAGCCGGAGGAACCGAACCGGGCGTCGCGCTCGTCACCGATCGGGCCGAGGCTGAACGTCTTGGCCCGCTGCCCCGCCCTCTCGCCGTAGTAGCCGTCCCAGAGCACGTCGTACGCCTCCCGGGCGGCCTGTTCGCTGTCGTAGGCGACGATCAGGAAGGTGACGGTGGCGGCGTTGCCGTCGTGCCGGAAGGTCGAGGCGCCGTAGAAGCGGGAGTTCTCGCAGCCCGCGTTGCCCTTGATGGGGCAGGCCTGCGAACGGTAGAGCTTGTCCATCTCGACGGCCGTGGGCCGAGCGGACTTCTTCCAGCCCGTCATGGCCTCACCGTCCGGCAGCGTCTTGCGGACCTGCTCCTTCGTGAGCGCCACCGCCTTGCCGTCCCCGCTGTCGCTCTCCGCGCCACCGCCACAGCCGGCCAGCAGCAGTACCGCCGCGATCGCCGCGCACCACCGGTAGTTCCTCATGACCATGCCACCACCCCTCGAGCGGTGATCTTACGCGGACCGTCCTCGCGCAGAAGGCGCCGCCCACGATCCGAGCCCCTCAGCCGCCGTCGCGAGTGGTCTGTCGGCCGCTGCCGGTCAAGACCCCCTAGCGGAAAGCCCCCGTGCCGCCTTCCGTTTCCTGGTGGCTCGGTCCGGCCGCGTACGCCAGCGGAGGGGCGATGGCTTGTGCATCCGCTCCCTCGCCGACCCACAGGGCGATGAACAGCGCGGCGGTCGCCTCCAGGAGTCCCGCACGCTCGAGACCGCCGCCGGCCACGGGTTCGCAGCCCACGTCCCGCACCAACTCGCGTACACGCACGAGGGCAGTCTCGTCGTCCCCGCAGACCGGAACCACCAGTGGTCGCCCGTCGAAGACCGGCGGCCGCATGCGCCACACGTCCTCGTGGCAGAGGTTGAAAGCCTTGACCACGTGGGCTCCCGGTGCCGCCGCGGCGAGGTGCCGCGCGGCCGAGGGGCCCCCTTCCGTCAGCAGCCGGAAGCCCGGCCCGACCGGGTTGGAGCAGTCGATCAGCACCTTGCCCTCCAGGGCCGCGTGCAGGTCCCGCGCCACGTCTGCTCCCGCCCCGAAGGGCAGCGCGGCCAGCACCACCTGGCCGGACTCGGCCGCCGCGCGCAGACCGGCAGGCTTCGCGCCGCCTCCGATGCGCGTCGCGAGCCGCTCCGCCTTGTGTGCGTCCCGCCCCCCGATGATCACCTCGTGCCCGGCCCGCACCCAGTGGGTGGCGAGCGCGTCGGCCATGTTGCCGGTTCCCAGTACACCGATTCTCATCACGCGTTCCCTCTCCGTGCCCGCTTCGACCGTTCACACCGACGTTAGAAGGCGGTTCGGGCACCATTTGGTACGTGACGACCGACGCCTTCCTCGCCGACTGCCGCGCGCGCCTCGCTTTCGACCTGCTCTCCCACACCTGGAACGCCGTGGTGCTCTGGGCGCTGCGCGACGGCCCCAGACGCCCGGTCGAACTACGGGAGCGGATCGGGGGCATCAGTTCCAAGGTCCTCACCGAGACTCTGCGCCGGTTGCAGTTCAACGGACTGGTCGACCGGCAGGCGGACCCCGACGCACCATCACGGGTCGAATACCGGCTCACCGCTCTGGGCCGGACCTTGCTGGCGCCCATCGACGCTGTCGGCGCATGGGCCTTCGAGTACGGCGATGAGGTCATGGCCGCCCAGGAAGCAGCATGCGGTCCCGCCCCGCAGTCCCCTCGTCCACCTTGCTAGACAGGTCGACAGCGTGAGCGCGGGCGCCGCCGGCAGATGAGTGCGTTTCCCGGAGTGAGGAAGGCGTCGTGGATGTCGTCGCGGATCCCCCAGCAGATCCGCAGTCGGCGGAAGCCGTGCAGCCAGGCGCTGGTGCGCTCGACCACGTAGCGGAAGACGCCCGGGCCGCTGCCGTGTGCCTGGCCTCGTTCGGCGGTGACCGGTCGCCTCCCGCGCTGTCGCGGCAGGCGGCGGTACTTGTCACGGCCGTAGCCGCGGCCGGCGAGGAGGGCGTCGGGCCGGTGTCCGGGACGGCCGACGACGCCGGACACCGCCGGGACCTCGCCCAGCAGGGGCAGGAGTTGGGTGACGTCGTTGCGGTCGCCGCCGGTCAGCGACACCGCGAGAGGGATGCCCTGACCGTCGGTGAGGACGTGGTGCTTGCTGCCCTGCCGTGCGCGGTCGACCGGGCCGTGACCGCTTTGGGGCCCCTGCGGGCCGCCCGAACATGGGTGGGGCCGCCCCCCGGCGAAGCCAGGGGGAGAATCGATCACCGCCCGCGATCGGTCCAGCTTCTTCGCGACCGCAGTTCATCCGGCACGTCCCATGGCCGCGTCCGCCTCCTCCCCACGAGGGGACCAACAGGCGGACAAGCCGGCAGTCGTACGAGCGGCAACGTTCGTCAGGACCGGTCGACGCCCTCTCAGGTGTTCTGCTGGACGACGCCCCGTGTGGAGAAGGTGACCGGGTCGCCGCTGGTGAAGTCCCCCGGCGGGATGCCCGGGTGGTGGCCTTCGTCCGTCGCCGGCTGCTCGTCACCGGCGCTGAGGGTGAGGCGCGAGACGATGCGGTAGCGGTCGCCGCGGTAGAGCGAGTGGACGTACTCGACCGCGCGGCCCCGGGAATCCGTGGTGAGTCTCTCGAACAGCAGGGCCGGGGAGAGTTCGGGGACGTCGAGCAGGTCGGCTTCGGCGCGGGTGACGACGGTGGGTTCGATGGACTGCACCGCCTCGCTGACCTGCACGCCGTGCCGATCCCGGAGGTGCTCGTAGAGGTCGCCCTGTTCGAGCTCGTCACTGGTCAGCCTGGGCGCGAGATCGGCCCGGACGTGCAGGTGCTCGATGGCCATGGGGGAACCGTCCACGAGACGGAGGCGGGCGACGTAGAGGATCTCGGCGGCGGGCGAGATGCGGAGCTTGCGGCTGACGCGGGCACCGGCCGCAAGGGTACGGAACTCCAGCAGTCTGCTGGTCCAGACTCCGCCGGCCTGCGGAAGACTGAAGGAGTTCTTGTCGGAGACCAGCTCCTGGGTGATCTTCTCCGCGGCCACGAACATGCCCCGGCCGTGCTCGCGGACCAGCAGCCCGGCGACGACCAGCTCGTCGACCGCCGCGCGCAAGGTGGGCCGTGAGACACCGAGTCGGGCACAGAGGACGCGCTCGGACGGGATGGCATCGCCGGCGCTCCGCGCCTCGATGAGTTCGAGGATCGCGTCACGGACCCGCTCACGCTTGAGTATGGCGCCGGAGGCTGCCGCGTCGATTCCCATACGGGGGACTCTCGTTCGTTCGTCGGGACGTTCGCCGATCAAACATAACTGGTCCACTGGTCAGGTGACAACTGGCTGCACAGGTCCGGCCATCCGGCGCCTTCCAGCCGCTCTGTGACCAAATCGCGTCTGCGCGGCGGGGGTTGACGCTGCCATTGGTCCATGCCACCTTCATCTCGCCCCAACTGGTTAACCCCTGACGGGTAAGTGGTCAGCTCGGGGTCTCTCTCCGTTCTCAGGCTCCCCAGAGGTGAACCGTGAAGTACCGCCCCCTTGCCCTGCTCGGCGCCCTGCTGCTGAGCACCGGGCTCGTCGCCTGTTCCTCGTCCGGTGACGAGCAGGGCGCCGGTGGACCGACCGTCCTCGACGTCTGGCTGATGCGCGACAGCGTCTCGGAGGCCTTCCAGAAGGAGTTCGAGGCCGGCTTCGAGAAGGACCACCCGGACATCGACGTCAAGATCCAGATCCAGGAGTGGGAGGGCATCGGCGAGAAGGTCACCGCTGCTCTGGCCAGCAACGACGCCCCGGATGTCATCGAGGTGGGCAACACCCAAGTCGCCCAGTACGCCCAGAGCGGCGGGCTGACCGACTTCACCGAGAAGGTCGGCGACCTCGGCGGTGACTCCTGGCTCAAGGGCCTCGCCGAGCCCGGCGCCTGGGAGGGCAAGCAGTACGGCATCCCGTACTACGCCGCCAACCGCGTCGTCATCTACCGCACCGACCTGTTCCAGCAGGCCGGCATCGACGCCACGACGATCAAGACCCGCGACCAGTGGCTCGCCGCCACCGGGAAGCTCGACAAGGACGGCGTCCAGGGCATCTACCTCCCCGGGCAGAACTGGTTCGCCCTCGCCGGCTTCATCTGGGACGAGGGCGGCCAGCTCGCCACCCAGGAGAACGGCAGGTGGAAGGGCGGATTGGACAGCCCCGAGGCGATGCGGGCCATGGAGTTCTACAAGCGGCTCCAGGCCCTCGGCAAGGGCCCCAAGGACTCCGACGAGGCCCGCCCGCTGCAGGCGGAGGTCATGGCCGAGGGACGGATCGCCCAGATCATCGCCACCCCCGGCGGCGCCAACGCCATCGCGCAGAGCAACCCCGGTCTCAAGGGCAAGCTGGGCTTCTTCCCCATCCCCGGCAAGACCGCCGACACCCCGGGCTCCGTCCTCACCGGTGGCTCCGACCTGGTCGTGCCCTCCGTCGCCGAGCACCAGGACGAGGCGTACGCCTTCATCAAGGCACTCACCGGTGACGCCTGGCAGACGAAGCTCGCCCTCGCGATGAGCTACGTCCCGAACAGGACCACCCTCGCCGGTGCCGTCGCCTCCGACCCCGGCGCCGCGGCCATGGCGGTCGGCGCCGCCGAGGGGCACGCCACACCCAGCACTCCCCAGTGGGCCGCGGTCGAGGCCAAGAACCCCATCAAGGACTACATGACGGCCGTGCTCACCGGCCGCGACGCGAAGGCCGAGGCCGCCAAGGCGTCCCGATCCATCACCACCACGCTGAGAAGTGGTTCCTGACGGATGCTCGCCACGCCCTCCCGGCGGCCGCGCCGCAGACGTTCCCTCACCTTCGGCCCCTACCTGCTGATCGCACCGGCGGTCCTGGGCATGCTCTACCTCCTGTTCTATCCGCTCGGCCGGGCCCTGCTCATCTCCTTCCAGGACTTCCGGCTGCGCGAACTGATCAGGGGTCATGCCAGGTTCGTGGGACTGCGCAACTACCAGACCCTGTTGACCGACCCGAGGTTCTGGGACGTCGTCCGCCGCACGTTCCTGTTCATGGCCGTCAACGTCATCGCCATCATGGTCCTCTCGACGCTGGTCGCCCTGATGACCGAACGGCTCGGAAGGATCGGCAGGACCGTCGTCCTGAGCTCGCTGGTGCTGGTGTGGGCGGTGCCCGTCGTGGCCGCCACCACCGTCTTCCAGTGGCTGTTCCACTCGGAATTCGGCATCGTCAACGAAACCCTCACCGACCTCGGCTTCAGCTCCTTCGAGGGATACACCTGGCTCGCCGACGGCAGCGCCGCCTTCACGATCCTCGTCCTCCTCATCGTGTGGCAGTCGGTGCCGTTCGCCGCCATCACGCTCTACTCGGCCCTCACCACCGTGCCCGAGGAGCTCTACGAATCCGCCCGCCTCGACGGCGCCGGCGCACTGAGGATCTTCCGCTCCGTGACGTTCCCCGTCGTGCGACCGATCTTCATGCTCGTCCTCTCGCTGGAGGTCATCTGGACCTTCAAGGCGTTCGTCCAGATCTGGGTCATGACCCGGGGCGGACCGGGCGACGCGACAACGATCCTGCCGGTGTACGCCGTGCAGACCGCACTCGCCCACCAGCGCTACGACCTGGGATCCGCCGCCTCCCTCGTCACCGTCCTCCTCATGAGCGGCGTCCTTGTCCTCTACTTCCGGCAACTGTTCCGCCAGGAGGGGGAGCACCTGTGACCACGTCCCGCAGGCCCGCCCGGCGCCGCGCGCTCCGCCGGCTCCCGCTCAACGCGGCGGCCACCCTGACCGTGGCGGTCTCCCTCTTCCCCGTGTACTGGATGGTCGCCACCGCCTTCAAACCGTCCCGCGACATCCAGTCCTACGCACCCCGCCTGATCCCGCGGGAATGGACCCTCGACCACTTCCGCACCGCGGTCCGGGCCGACGGCTTCGCCCAGTTCTGGCGCAACAGCGTCCTGGTCACCCTCGGCACCGTCCTCCTGGCCCTGATCGTCGCCCTCGGCGCGGCGTACGCCGTGGCCCGGCTGCGCTGGCGCGGGCGCCGTCAGTTCATGCTCGCGGTGTTCATCGCCCAGATGGCGCCGTGGGAATCACTGATCATCCCGATCTACATCATCTCCCGCGACACCGACATGCTCGACCGGCTGCCGACGCTCACCCTGGTCTACTTCATGATCACCCTGCCCTTCACGGTCGTGGTGCTCCGCGGCTTCATCGCCGGCATCCCACCCGAACTGGAGGAGGCCGCGCAGGTGGACGGCTGCACACGGCTGGGCGCCTTCCGCCGGATCGCCTTCCCGCTGCTCGCCCCGGGGCTGATGGCCACCTCGCTCTTCGGCTTCATCACGGCCTGGAACGAGTTCACCTACGCCAACTTCCTCATCATCAAACAGCAGGACAGCCGCACGCTGCCCGTCTGGCTCTCCTCCTTCCAGACCACCTTCGGTACGGACTGGGGAGCCACGATGGCCGCCGCCACCCTCTTCGCGCTGCCCGCGCTGATCGTCTTCCTCGCCCTGCAGCGCCATGTGACCTCAGGTCTGACCGCTGGAGGAGTCAAGGGCTAGGCGGACCTGTCGCTCAGGCCGGCGCGTTCGCCCCTCCCTCTTCCGCGTCCCGCAGAACACCGGAGACAACCCCGTGGACCAGCCCCGTCCCGCACACCCACGTCAAGACCTCACCCTCGTACCCCGCCCCCGCCGGTTGTCCCCGCGCCCCGGCCGGTACCGCCTCGACGACGCCACGCGGCTGCGCGTCACCCCCGGCGCCGAAAGGGCCGCCGACCTCCTGCGCACCTACCTCGCGCCCGCCACGGGACTGCGCCTGGACCACGCCGACGACGGCGCCTTCGTCCTCGTCCTCGACCCCGCCCTCACCGGCCTCGGCGAGGAGGGGTACGGACTGACCGTCTCCGCCCACGGGGTGCTGCTGCGCGCCGCCCGCCCGGCCGGCCTGCTCCGCGGCGTCCAAACGGTCCGCCAGCTCCTGCCCAGCGAAGCCCTCACCGCGCAGCCCGCCACAGGAGACGTCGAACTACCCGGCGTGGAGATCACGGACGTGCCCTCCCACCCCTGGCGAGGCATGCTGCTCGACGTCGCCCGCCACTTCCAGCCCGTGTCCTACCTGCGCCGCTTCGTCGACCTGCTCGCCCTGCACAAGCTCAACGTGCTCCAGCTCCACCTCACCGACGACCAGGGCTGGCGGATGCCGGTGGCCGCCTACCCCCGGCTCACCGAGATCGGCGGCCGGCGGACCCAGTCCATGGTCGGCCCCGCCGGCAGCACGTGCTTCGACGGCCGCCCGCACGGCGGCTCGTACACCCGCGCCGAACTCGCCGGCCTCGTCGCCCACGCGGAGGCCCGAGGCGTCACGGTCGTACCGGAGATCGGTCTGCCGGGGCACGTACGGTCCGCGCTCGCCGCCTACCCCGAACTCGGCAACCGCCCCGAGCGGCCCCTCGACGTCTGGACCCACTGGGGCATCTGCACGAACGTCCTCGGCGTCGGGGACCACGTCCTGGACTTCTTCCGCACGGTCCTGGACGAGGTGATGGACCTCTTCCCCTCCTCGCACATCCACATCGGAGGTGACGAAGTCCCCACGGAGGAATGGGAGAGCAGCCCGGCGGCGATCGCCCGCGCCGCGCGAGAAGGGCTGTCCGGCCCCCGTGACCTGCACGGCTGGTTCATGAGCACCATGGCCGACCACGTCGTACGGGCGGGCCGGCGTCCGGTCGCGTGGGCCGAGGACGGCACCGCACTGCCCCCCTCGTGCACGGTGATGAGCTGGCGCACGCCGGAGCACGCCTGGGCCGCGGCGCGCCGGGGCCACGACGTCATCCACGCCGACCACCGCCACACCTACTTCGACTACGCACGGGGCCCGGGCCCCGAGGAACCGCCCGCCCAGCCGGGCCGCGCCATCGACCTGCGCACCGTGTACGGCGTCGACCTGCTGCCGCCCCCCGACGAGCCACGGCTCGCAGAGAAGGTCCTGGGCGTCCAGGGCCAGTTGTGGACCGAGTTCGTCCCCACGCCCGAGCACATCGAGTACCTCACCTACCCCCGCCTGTGCGCCCTCGCCGATCGTGCGTGGAACGCCACCGACGACTGGCGGGACTTCCGCACCCGGCTCACCGGTCACCGCGCACGGCTGACCGCGCTCGGCGTACCGCACGACACCCTCCAGGACCGGACGGCCCACGCCCCCGCCTGAAGCGGTCGCCGCTCCCCCTCACCCACCCCACGATCCCTCCCGCCGGCCGACGGGAGCGAACGAAAGGAAACCACGGGATGAGTACCCGAACCACCCGCCCCCGCACCCGGACGGCCCTCGCGCTGACCGCCCTCGTCGGCAGTGCGGCCCTGGCCGCCCTGCCCCTCACGGCCGCCTCCGCCTCGGACGCGGCGGCCGGGGGCCTCGCCGTCCAGTACCGCACCAGCGCATCCGGCGCCACCGCCGACCAGAGCGAGCCGTGGCTGAAGCTTCGCAACACCGGCAGCACCGCCGTGGAGCTCAGCAAGGTCAAGGTCCGCTACTACTTCAAGGCCGACTCCCCGACGGCCTCCTACCGCTTCGCCTGCTCGTGGGCGGTCAAGGGCTGCTCGGTGATCACCGGCACCTTCGGCACGCTCGCCGACCCCACCGCGACGGCCGACCGCTACCTGGAGATCGGCTTCACCTCCGCGGCCGGCTCCCTCTCCCCCGGCGCCGACACCGGCGACATGCAACTGCGCTTCCACCAGTCCACCTGGCAGACCCTGAACCAGAGCGACGACTACTCCTTCAGCGGCGCCCAGACCGCGTACGCCGACTGGGCGCGGGTCACCGCACAGGTGGCCGGCGCGCACGTGTGGGGCACCGCCCCCGCCGGGAACGGGCCGACCGACCCGCCCACCGACCCGCCCACCGGCAGCGGCGAGACCCTCTTCGACGACTTCTCCTACACCTCGCACACCGACCCGGCCCTCGCCTCCCACGGCTGGAACGTCCGCTCCAACTCCGGTGGCCCCGGCGTCCCCGGCGCCACCTGGGACCCGTCGAAGGTCACCTTCGTCAACCAGAGCGGCAACACGGTCATGAACCTGGAGACCTCCAGCGCCGGCACCGGCTCCACCACCACCCACACCGAAGTCCTCACCAGAGCCACCAAGTTCAAGAACGGCACCTACGCGGCCCGCGTGAAGTTCTCCGACGCGCCCAAGTACGGCCCCGACGGCGACCGCATCGTCCAGACCTTCTTCACCATCAACGACCTCAAGGCCCCGATGGCCGACGACTACGCCGAGTACGACTTCGAGTACCTGCCCAACGGCGGCTGGGGCGAGCCGGCCAACATCCTCTACACGACCTCCTGGGAGACCTACAACCCCGACCCCTGGCAGGCCGTCAACCAGCACAGCGAGAACCGCAGCAGCTTCGCCGGCTGGCACGACCTGGTCGTCACCATCGACAACAGCAAGATCACCTACTACGTCGACGGCGCCGTCTTCGGCACGCACGACGCGACGTACCTGCCCGAGCGCCCCATGTCCATCAACTTCAACCAGTGGCTGATCGACCTCGACGGGCAGACGTCGACCACCCCGCGCGCCTACGACCAGCAGGTCGACTACGTCCTCCACGTCAAGGACCAGGTCCTCACCCCGGCCCAGGTCGCCACGAAGGTGGCGTCCCTGCGCAGCGCCGGCACGTCCTTCGTGGACCAGGTCCCGGCTTCCTGAACCTCCGCCGGCGCCGGCGTGGAGCATGTTCGCGACGGCGCCGGCTCTCGCGCCCCGATCACGTCACTGCGGATCTCGGCGCGCCTCACGGACCGTCACCTGATCGGTGGCCACCTCGAAGAAGCCGCCGAAGGCTTTCCACGAGCACAGCGGTCAAGGGCATGCTCGCCACCCACCTCACCGGCCTGGGCGGCGTGGACCGTGACCAGCCGGCCCGCCGCATCGGGGAGTGCGCCGCCTGCGCCCGGGCGTGTACCGCGTGCGCCGCCGTCTGCGGAGCCTGCGGTGGCGAGTGCGCGGGCCGCGCCGACCAGCACGATCACTGCCGCGTCCGCGCCGAGGCGTGCAACGACCCGCCGCCTCCCCGGGCTGATGTCCACGCGGGCGGGTCAGGCTTCGCGAGGGCAACGTTTCCCGCGTACCCGCACGGTTAACCATGGAGTGTCGTGCCCCCACACGTCTCGACGCCGGGGACGGTCGTTCACTGGCGGGATCGGAAACGGAGCTTGCATGGCCAGCACGAAGGTGTCCGACTACATTCTCCAGCGGCTGCGCGAGTGGGACGTCGACCATGTCTTCGCCTACGCGGGTGACGGCATCAACGGGCTGCTGGCCGCCTGGGGACGCGCGGACAACAAGCCGAAGTTCGTCCAGGCCCGGCACGAGGAGATGGCCGCCTTCCAAGCCGTCGGCTACGCCAAGTTCTCCGGCAAGGTGGGCGTGTGCGCGGCCACCTCCGGGCCGGGTGCGATCCACCTGCTGAACGGGCTCTACGACGCGAAGCTCGACCACGTGCCGGTCGTGGCGCTGGTCGGGCAGACCAACCGCAGCGCCATGGGCGGCTCCTACCAGCAGGAAGTGGACCTGGCCGGCCTGTACAAGGACGTCGCCTCGGACTTCTGCGAGACGGCCATGGTTCCCGAGCAGCTGCCGAACCTGATCGACCGGGCCTTCCGCACCGCCTACGCCGAGCGCACCGTCACCGCGATCATCCTCCCCGCCGACGTGCAGGAGCTGGACTACAGCCCGCCCACGCACGCCTTCAAGATGGTGCCCTCCAGCCTCGGACTGGGACGGTACGCGCCGGTCCCGGCCGACGAGGACGTCCAGCGGGCCGCCGACGTGCTGAACTCCGGCGAGAGGGTCGCCGTCCTGATCGGGCAGGGAGCCCGCGGAGCGCGCGCCGAGGTCGAGCGGCTGGCGGACGTGCTCGGGGCCGGCGTGGCCAAGGCCCTGCTCGGCAAGGACGTCCTGCCCGACGACCTGCCCTACGTCACCGGCTCCATCGGGCTGCTGGGCACCCGCCCCTCCTACGAGCTGATGCAGGAGTGCGACACCCTGCTGATGATCGGCTCCAGTTTCCCGTACACGCAGTTCATGCCGGAGCTGGACCAGGCGCGGGCGGTGCAGATCGACATCGACCCGCACATGATCGGCCTGCGCTACCCCAACGAGGTCAACCTCGTGGGCGACGCCCGCGAGACGCTGCAGCGGCTGCTGCCCCGCCTGCACCGCAAGGAGGACCGGTCCTGGCGGGAGAAGATCGAGAAGAACGTCGCCCGCTGGTGGGAGGTCATGCAGCGGCGCGCCGCCGTCAGCGCCGACCCGGTCAACCCGGAGTACGTCGTGCACGCCCTGGACGGCAAGCTGCCGGACGACGTGATCCTCGCCGCCGATTCCGGCTCGGCCGCCAACTGGTACGCCCGCCACCTGCGGTTCCGTGGACACATGCGCGGCTCCCTGTCCGGCACCCTGGCGACGATGGGCCCCGGCGTGCCGTACGCCATCGGCGCGAAGTTCGCCCACCCCGGCCGGCCCGCCATCGCCCTGGTCGGGGACGGCGCCATGCAGATGAACGGCATGATGGAGCTGGTCACCGCCGCGAAGTACTACCGCGAGTGGTCCGACCCGCGGCTGATCGTGGCCGTGCTGAACAACGGCGACCTCAACCAGGTCACCTGGGAGATGCGTGCCATGTCCGGCGCCCCGCAGTTCGAGGAGTCCCAGCACATCCCGGACCTGCCTTACGCCGAGATCGCCCAGCGCATCGGCCTGGACGGCGTCCGGGTGGAGAAGCCCGAGCACGTCGAGTCCGCCTGGGACCAAGCCCTCGCTGCCGACCGGCCCTTCGTCATCGACTTCCGCACCGACCCGGCCGTTCCGCCCGTCCCGCCGCACGCCTCGCTGGACCAGATCGAAGCCGCGGCCACGGCGATCCTCAAGGGGGACAGCGACCGCGGCTCGATGGTGAAGCAGGGGCTCAAGGCCAAGGTCCAGGAGATGCTGCCGGGCAGCCGGCACCGCGGCGACCGCCCCGGTGCCGGGCCGCACGACAGCACCGAAGGGAACAAGTGACCCAGGCGGCGCCACCGGGCCGAGCGCTCCACGACGGGCCTGTCGTGGAGCGTCCGGCCGTCTCCGTGTACCGGGTCCCCACGGACCTGCCGGGCGGTGACGCGACCCTGACCTGGGACGCGACGACCCTCGTGCTGGTCGAGGCCACCGCGGCGGGCCGGGCGGGCCTCGGCTTCACCTACGGATCCGCCGCCACCGCCCCCGTCGTCGAGCACGAGCCGGCGGACCTCGTCGTCGGGCACGACGCCCTCGACGTCCCCGCCGCGGGCGACCGGATGAGCCGGGCCCTGCGCAACGCGGGCAGGCCCGGCATCGCCGCCGGTGCCGTCTCCGCCGTCGACACCGCGCTGTGGAACCTCAAGGCCCGTCTGCCGGGCCTGCCGCTGGTGCGTTTGCTGGGCGCGGCCCGTGACGAGGTCGCGGTGTACGGCAGCGGCGGTCTGACCACGTACGACGACACACAGCTCGAACGGCAGCTGCGCGGCTGGGCCGACCAGGGCATCGACCGCGCTGCGCCGACCGGAACGTCTCGACCCTGTATCCCCGGCCTCGCGCCCGCAGACCGGGGTGGGCGTCCGGCGCACCGGAGCCACCGCGTGGGGCCGTGCGGGCGGCGCTGCGGGGGAACGCCGCCCACGGGGTACGCCTGTTCTGAACCGGGTCCCGCATACCGTCGAGGGGTGGTGCGTGTGCCGCTGTCCCTTCATGGAACGCCGGATCGCCGGTGACCGTGGCGAGCGGCACCTGTGCGACCGATCGCGCGACGTGCCCGTCCGCACCGTCACGGTCTTCGCCCGTCCTGTGCGGGGCGGGTGGGCAGGTCGGATGCGGGCGTCCAGGGCAGCACCTGCGCCAGGTCACGGCGGATGCGGTCGGCTTCGCCGCGGACCTGGGCGGGGACGTCGCCGCGCTCGGCGACGAGACGGCTGAAGATGGGGGTTTCCTGGGACACGGTGCGGTCTGCTTTCTGCTGGGCGTCCGGCCGCGGGCCGGACGACGCGGGGTGCTCACAGGTGCGGATGAGGCCGAACCGGTTCATCTGGCGAGGGCCTCACGGGTGCTCAGCGGCGTTGCGCCGCGCGCAGGGCGTCGGTCTGGGACTTCAGCAGGTCGAGGTTCAGCTGTGGCATCAGGGCGCGCTTCTTCGCTTCGGGCAGTTCGCTGCCCGCGCCGATGTCCGAGGCGAGGGTGAGGGTTGCTTCGCCGACGCGGACCGCGGTGGTGAGGCGGAAGGTGTCGCTCTTGGATCCGTCCAGTTCCAGCACCCAGTGGGTGCGGAAGCTGAGCGCGTCGTCTCCCGGTGCGTCGGGGAGTTCCACGCGCTCCACGTCCACGGTGACCGGGCCGCCGTAACTGCCTTGGAGGGTGTAGGTCGCACAGGTGGTGAGCGCCTTGTCGAGGGCCGCGAGGGAGGCGCTCGCGCCACCCGGCCGGTAGCTGGAGAAGGTGAGGCTCTCGGTGGGCGGCACGAAGGTGTCGGGGGTCAGGTTCACCCAGGCTGCCGCCGTCGCGGAGGCCGGTGCCGAGAAGGCATCCTGCAGCGGCCGGCACGCTGCGGGACCGACGACCGACTGCGGCTTGTCGCCGTCGGACGTCCTGGGCGGACCGACCAGCTCGTAGCCCGGCAGTGTCCCGTCCCGCGGCAGTGCCGCCGCCAGCTCGTCCGCACTCAGTTGACGCACCGTCCGAGAGGGAGCGGGCGAGGGGCTGGTGGACTTCGCGGAGCCGGCGCTTCCCGTCGCCGATCCGGACGAGCAGGCTCCCATGAGCAGCAGTGCCGCACCGACGACCCCCACGGTGAGAGGACGCCGCACTGAACCGAACGACACAGACCCCCCCGGACAGCCTCAGGTCGAATCCCCGGGAGTCTATGCAGTGATCGATCCGGCCTCGATCGGTTTACGGCCTTTTTCCGCCCCCTCCGCCGGGGCGGCCGGCTCCCCGCGCCGGTGCTGCCTGCCGCGGCAGCCCGGCGGGCACACTCCCAGCCGGTCGGCGGGGTCGTTCCGGACGGTAGGCGGATGGTTGTCATCGATGACTGTCTGTCACTCTGGTCGACATGATGCGCGACGTATCCCCGGCCGCGTCCTCCAGGGCAACACCGGCCGGCAGACGCTTCCCCCGTCCGTCCTGCACGAGCCGCTTGGTCGGCCTCGACCTGGCCCGTGGTGTCGCGATACTCGGCATGTACGCCGTGCACCTCGGTCCTGACCCCGCCGTGGGGGGTCCGCTCGGCTGGGCGATGGAGGCTGCGGCAGGCCGTGCCGCCACCCTCTTCGCCCTGCTCGCCGGCTTCACCCTCGTCATCCTCACCGGCCGCCCGGAACCGCAGACCGGACGCGCGGGGCGCCAGGCCGTGGGCCGGGTGCTGATCCGTTCGGCCGTCCTGTTCGCCATGGGGTACGCCCTGACGTGGCTGGACACCCCGATCGAGGTGATCCTGTCCTTCTACGGACTTCTCTTCGTCCTCGCCCTCCCCCTGTACCGGTTGCGGGCCGCCGCCCTGGCCGTGATCGCCGCCGCGACAGCGCTCGTCATGCCCGTGGTGGTCTATCTGCTGCGGGCGGCGGTGGACGGCGGCAGCTGGTCCGACGCGTTCATCGCGCACGATCCGCTGGCCCTCGTCACCGGGTCGGACGGTGTCCTGGAGCTGTTCGTCACGGGCGAATATCCCGTCCTGACCTGGCTCCCGTTCATCGTCACCGGAATGGCCCTGGCCAAGCTCGACCTCACCCGACCCCGTGTGGCGAGCACGGTGGCCCTGACGGGTGTCGCGCTGGCCGTGCTCGGCTACGGAGGCTCGTGGCTCGCCCTGCACCTCGTCCCCGGCGCGCCGGCAGCCGTCAGCGCGGCCACGGAAGGCGGCCCGGCCGCGTCGGCGTGGTGGTCCGACGCCATCGGCAACGAGCCGACCGCCGGCGAGCCCGCGTGGCTGCTGGTGGCGGCCCCGCACAGCCAGACGACCTGGTCGATCCTGGGGAACACCGGCGCCGCGCTCGTCGTCGTGGCGGTCTGCTTCGTGCTCATGGACCGATCGCCGCGCCTGCGGTGGCTGGCCGCGCCGGTCACCGCGCTCGGGACCATCGCGCTGACCGCGTACGTCGGTCACATCCTCGGCGTCAAGGCCCTGAACACCTTTGCGATGCCGGACTCCACCGCCCTGCCGGTCTTCCTGGGCTTCGCTGCGGTCGCCATGCTGGCCGCCGTCGCCTGGACGTGGTTCTTCCGGCGCGGCCCGCTGGAGTACTGCCTCCACCTGGCCACCACGCCGACACGCCTCATCACGTGACGAGCGATGTGAGCCCCCGCTGAGGCACCGCACCTCGGCGGGGGCTCACGCGGCTCGGGGCCTGCGCCGCTTCCGCCGTCCCGTACCAGGTGAGCGCGCACAGAACTTCCGAGGGAACGTGTCCGTGTTCGCAGGCCCGCCTGGCCCGGACCACCTCGGGCAAGGTCCGGCCCCGGCGGTCAGGCCTTCTTCTGGCGTGCGTAGTGGCGCTGTGCCTTCGCCCGGTTCCCGCAGCCGGCCATCGAGCACCAGCGACGCGTGCCGTTCTTGGACACGTCGTAGAAGTGCAGGACGCACTCGGGGTTGCCGCACGACCGGATCCGTTCCGGCCGCTCCGCGAGGAGCCGCAGGTAGTCCTCGGCCGCCCGCCACGCCGGCAGCCAGGAGGGGGTCTCCACCTCGACGTAGCTGTCCGGTCCGTCGGGACGCAGCAGGAGTCCCCTGCGGCCGTGCGCGAGTACGGCGTTGAGGGCCTCGACGGCGCCGGCATCCGGGCGCTGCGCATCGGCGATCGCCTGGTCCAGCGCGGCGCGCGCCTGGAGCAGCCGCTGCAGCGTGTCGTGGTCCACCGGGACCGGTACGCCACCGAGGGCCTGGCTCACCGGGGGGCCGGCGAGCCAGGTCGCCAGCCCGTCGAGCGAGTCCAGCAGGTCATGACGACCGGCGGCGTCGATCCAGCGGGTGTTGAGCAGATCGATGCTGAGCGGCTCGTCGGTCAAGGGGCGGGGGTCGGCCCCCGGAGTCGGCGGCACGGTGCGGCGTCCTTCCTTCGCGGTGACGGCGGAATCACACGACCACCATAACCGGTCATCCATTGATCAGCGGTTGACACCCTTTTCCACTAACCCCTAAAGTTCATTTCAGTGGTTACGAGACGGGCTCGTGACGATGAGTGAAGGCATGTGATGAACCATGGCCAAGACGAAGACCCTGCAGACCGGTCACGTGGGAGTGAACGTCACCGACCTCGAGCGTTCCCTCGCCTTCTACCGCGCCGTGTTCGACTTCGAAGTGATGGCGGAGGGCAAGGAGGACGACCGCCGCTGGGCGTTCCTCGGCCGGGACAACCGGCTGCTCGTGACGCTGTGGCAGCAGAGCACGGGCTCGTTCGCCACCGACCGGCCGGGGCTGCACCACCTGTCGTTCCAGGTCGAGACCGTCGAGGAGGTCAAGGCCGCCGAAGAGGTGCTGCGCGGACTGGGCGCCGAGTTCCCCTACGACGGTGTCGTCCCCCACGGCGAGAACGGCACCTCCGGCGGCATCTTCTTCACCGACCCCGACGGCATCCGCCTGGAGATCTACGCGCCCACGGGTGCCGACCCGGCCGACGCGCCGACCCCCGGCGCCCCCACCTGCGGCTTCTTCTAGGAAGCCCTCCGGTCCGCCGGGGTGCCCGCTCCCCCGGCCCGGCACCCCGGCGGACGCCGGACGACCGCACGCCAGCACGCTCGGAAAGGACATGCCGTGGCCACGTATCACAGCGGCGAGATCGCGGTGCAGGAACGCGCCGGCCTCACCGAACAGGCGGAGTTCTCACTCGGCGGCATCGGCGAGAGCATTCCGCCCGTCGCGCAGGACTTCCTTGCCGAGCAGCCACTGATCGTGCTGGGCGGCGCCGACCGCGACGGCCGCCTCTGGGCCACCCAGCTGACGGGCGAGGCCGGATTCCTGCGGGTGCCCGACCCCCGCACCGTCATGATCGACGCCCTGCCCCTGCCGGAGGACCCGCTGGCCGAGGTCCTGACCGGTGGATCGGCCGTCCGGATCGGGATGATCGCCATCGAGCCCGCCACCCGGCGCCGGATGCGCGTCAACGGCCGGGCCCGCCGGGAGGGCGACAGCCTGCGCGTCGACCTCGACCAGGTCATCGCCAACTGCCCCAAGTACCTGCAGAAGCGGGACCACCGCAGGACCGGGCCGGGCGAGGGCGGGGCGGCGGACCGCACCGTCACCGACGGCACCGGACTCAGCCCGGCCCAGCAGCAGGCGGTGCGTGCGGCCGACACGTTCTTCGTCACCACCGCCTCCGACCGCGGCGACGCGGACGCCTCCCACCGCGGCGGCAACCCCGGCTTCGTCCAGGTGCTCTCGCCCACCCTGCTGCGCTGGCCCGACTACGCCGGCAACGCCATGTTCCTGACCCTGGGCAACCTGCTGCTCAACTCATCGGCGGGCCTCCTGGTCCCGGACTGGGAGACGGGCACCACCCTGCACCTGTCCGGCACCGCGCACACCGTGTGGGACGCCGAGGAGATCGCCAGGGTGCCCGGCGCGCAGCGCCTGGTCGAGTTCTCCGTCGAAGCCGTACGGGAGATCACCGCCGCCTCGCCGCTGCGGTGGACCGGCCCCGGTTACTCGCGCTTCAACCCCCCGGTCGGCTGACGTCCGCACCGCACCCCGCATTGCACACCGACGACCATCACGGGACCCCTACGGAGCGACCATGCAGATCACCGTGGACATGAACCTCTGCGAGAGCCACGGACAGTGCGTCTTCGCGGCGCCGGAGATCTTCTCCTTCGACGACGACGACCACCTCGTCCACGAGGCCGCCCCGTCCGACGCGCTGCTCGACAAGGCCGAGAAGGCCGCGGCCGTCTGCCCGGTCCGCGCCATCACCGTCTCGCCGGCCGCCTCATGAGCGCCGGAGACCGCCGCGAACTGGTCGTCGTGGGCGCCTCGCTCGCCGGACTGCGGGCGGCCCGGACCTTGCGCGAGCGGGGTTTCACCGGCGCCCTGACCATCGTGGGCGACGAACCGCATCCGCCCTACGACCGGCCGCCGCTGTCCAAGCGGGTACTGACCGCCCCCGACCGGCCGCCCGGCACCGAACTGCCCGTGCCGCACGGACTGGAGGCCCGCTGGCGGCTCGGGCAGGCGGCCGTCCACCTGGACCCCGCGACAAGGACCGTCACCCTCGCGGACGGCACGCGGCTGCCGTACGACGGGCTGGTCATCGCCACCGGATCGGCCGCCCGCGGCTGGCCGGCCGCGGAGCCCTCGCCACCGGCCGGCGTGCTCACCCTGCGCGGCCGGGACGACGCGCTCGCCCTGCGGGCCGCGCTGGTCGCGGGAGGCCGGCTCGTCGTCGTCGGCGCCGGATTCCTCGGCGGCGAGATCGCCGCCGCCGCCCGCGGGCGCGGGCTGGACGTCACGCTCGTCGAAGCCGCGGCCCAGCCCCTGGAGCGCGCCGTCGGCACCGCCGCGGGCGCCTACGTCGGCGCGCTCCACCGCGAGGCGGGC
The DNA here is from genome assembly GCF_044328485.1 of Streptomyces sp. NPDC017936. Classification (NCBI taxonomy): domain Bacteria; kingdom Bacillati; phylum Actinomycetota; class Actinomycetes; order Kitasatosporales; family Streptomycetaceae; genus Streptomyces; species Streptomyces sp. NPDC017936. The sequence continues at coordinate 159,397 of NZ_JBIRHK010000021.1, forward strand.
ATCGCGTTGAGGACCGGCACCACCGTCGAGGGCTTCCTGACCGGGGCCGACGGCCGGCTGGCCGGCGTCCGTCTCAGCGACGGCACCACCGTCCGGGCCGACACGGCGGTCCTGGCGCTGGGCGGGGTGCCGTCGTCGGGCTGGCTGGCCGGCTCCGGCCTCGCCCGCGACGGCGGCGTCCACTGCGACTCCCGCCTGCGCGTCCTGCGCACCGACGGTTCGGTCGTGCCCGACGTGGTGGCGGCCGGTGACGTGGCGCGCGTGCCGCAGCCGCTGGCCGACGGTGAACGCCTGGCGCTCGGTCACTGGACCAACGCCGTCGAGCAGGGCGCGGCGGCCGCCGCCACGCTCCTGGCCGGGCAGGACCCGGCTCGGACGCCCGGGCCGTTCGCGGCCGTGCCGTCCTTCTGGTCGGACCTGCACGGCGCCAGGATCCGCTCGATCGGCCTGCCCGCGGCCGCCGACGAGACGCGGGTCGTGGAGCACGACCTGGCGGGCCGCCGGCTGGAGATCAGCTACCACCGCGCGGGCCGGCTGGTCGGAGCGCTGACCATCGGACGGACAGGGCGGCTGGCGTCCTACCGCTCCGCGCTGGAGGAGCGCCTGATCCCCGCGACGGCGGCGAAAGCACCGGCCGCCGTGTGAAAAATACGCGGCTCGCCCGGTCGCCCGCCTCCCCGCCGGAAGAAGGGCTGTTCCCCCCTACGCAGCGCTGTACTTCCGCGACGGGGGCGCCGACCCGCCCGCGCTCATCCCCCGGGTCCACCTGCCCCTACGACCCGTTCACCGCCAAGGCCGGGGAGCAGCCCGGTCCGCTGGTCCGACGGTGCATGGATTTTCCGCTGCTCCTCTCCCACCGCGCGCATGGTCGAGGAGGGGCCAGGAGCGCACGAGGCGTGCGATGGCGTCGCGGGCCTCCTTCAGCTTGAGGTCCCCGTCTTCACCGCCTTCGGCCACGGCGGTCCGTACGCAGGTGTCCATGTGCCCGTCGAGCATCTGCAGGGCGAAGGACCGCGGGGCGCGTGTGGTGGCGGAGACCTGGGTGAGGACGTCGATGCAGTAGGTGTCTTCTTCCACCATGCGCCGCAGTCCTCGGACCTGCCCTCCGATCCTCCGGAGTCGCTTGAGTACGTCTTCCTCGTGGTGGCTGCAGCTGACCATCGCCCTGTCCCTCGTGTCCCGTGGAGCGTCTCGTTGTGCGAAGGCGGCTGCGCCCGCGTCCCGGCCGCCGTGTCCGCCGGCGCCGCGGTCGAGGGGGCCGACCGGTCGTGCTCGGCGTGGGCTGCGGGCTCCGGGTCAGAAGCGAGGGGGCCGGCGGCCGCGCCGACACCGTAGGCGGCGGCGAAGGTCGCCGCGACGGCGGCGGTGAAAGCAGTGATCTTCACGCCGGTGTTCATGACGGGCCCTTCTCGGCGGTGTCACCGCCTTCCCTGACCGACGCCCCTGACCTTGTACCCCGTGGGGGTATCAGGAAGAGATCCGGAGACGTTTGCCAAACATACCCCCTGGGGGTATATCTAGTGGCGTCAGATGTACCCCCCTGGGGTACATCAGTGCTCACGTTCTCCGGGAGGAACCCATGTCCTGCTGCACCCCCGACGGCAGCTGCTCCACCGGCACCGCCACGGCTGAGGCCACCGAGGGCACCACCACCGTCTACAACGTCTCCGGGATGACGTGCGGGCACTGCAAGGCCACGCTCACCCAGGAGATCGGCGCCCTGGACGGCGTGCTGGCGGTCGACGTGGACCTGGAGACCGGCCAGGTCGCCGTCACCAGCTCCGGCGAGCCCGACGACGCGCTCCTGGCGAAGGTCGTCGACGACGCCGGCTACGAGCTCACCGGCCGCGCGGCCTGAAGACTCCGCCTGCCCGCCGGGCCCGGCCTCGGGCCCGGCCCTTCCTTCCCCCTTCCACCCACCCAGCCCGAGGAGCAGTGATGGCCACCACGGTCCCCGACACAGCCGAGGTCGAACTCTCGATCGGCGGCATGACCTGCGCCTCGTGCGCCGCGCGGATCGAGAAGAAGCTGAACCGGATGGAAGGGGTCAGCGCCACGGTCAACTACGCCACGGAGAAGGCGAAGGTCACCTTCCGGCAGGACCTCGACGTCGCGGACCTGATCGCCACGGTGGAGGCCACCGGCTACACCGCCCGTCAGCCGGAGCCGGAGCCCGCGCCCGGTGTGGCCGGTTCCGGGGACGGCACGGACCAGGAGGCGGAAGGCGACGAACTGCTTCCGCTCAAGCAGCGGCTGGTCACGGCCGTGGTGCTGGCCGTCCCGGTGATCGCGACGGCGATGGTGCCGGCCTGGCAGTTCGAGTACTGGCAGTGGCTGTCGCTCACCTTGGCGGCGCCGGTCGTCACCTATGCCGCGTGGCCCTTCCACAGGGCCGCCTTCACCAACGCGCGGCACGGTGCGGCCACCATGGACACCCTGATCTCGGTCGGCACCTCGGCCGCTTTCCTGTGGTCGCTGTGGGCGCTGTTCTTCGGTACCGCCGGCACCCCCGGCATGACCCACCCCTTCGAGCTGACCATCGCCCGCACGGACGGGGCGGGCGCCATCTACCTCGAGGCCGCCGCCGGTGTCACCGCCTTCATCCTGGCCGGCCGCTACTTCGAGGCCCGTTCCAAGCGCAAGGCCGGCGCCGCCCTGCGGGCCCTGCTGCAGCTGGGTGCGAAGGACGTCACCGTCTTGCGCGACGGCCGGGAGGAACAGATCCCGGTGGGTGAGCTGAAGGTCGGCGACCGCTTCCTGGTCCGGCCGGGCGAGAAGATCGCCACCGACGGCACGGTGCTCGAGGGCGCCTCCGCCGTCGACGCCTCGATGCTCACCGGCGAGTCCGTGCCCGTCGAGGTGGGCGCCGGGGATGCCGTCACGGGCGCGACCGTGAACGCCGGCGGCCGCCTGGTCGTCGAGGCCACACGGGTGGGCGCCGACACCCAGCTCGCCCGTATGGCCAAGCTGGTGGAGGACGCGCAGAACGGCAAGGCCGCGGCCCAGCGGCTCGCCGACAAGATCTCCGGCGTCTTCGTCCCCGCCGTCATCGCCCTCGCCCTGGGCACCCTGGGCTTCTGGCTCGGCAACGGCGCCGGACTGACGGCCGCGTTCACCGCCGCCGTGGCGGTCCTGATCATCGCCTGCCCCTGCGCGCTCGGACTCGCCACCCCCACCGCTCTGATGGTCGGCACCGGACGCGGCGCCCAGCTGGGCGTCCTCATCAAGGGACCGGAAGTGCTGGAGTCCACCCGCCGCGTCGACACCGTCGTCCTGGACAAGACCGGCACCGTCACCACCGGACGGATGACCCTGCTGGCCGTGCACACCGCCGAGGGCACCGACGAGGACGAGGTGCTGCGCCTGGCGGGGGCCCTGGAGCACGCTTCGGAACACCCGATCGCCCAGGCGGTGGCCGCGGGCGCCGCCGAGCGGGTCGGTGCCCTGCCGGCGCCCGAGGACTTCGCCAACGTGCCCGGCCTGGGCGTCCAGGGCGTGGTCGAGGGTCACGCGGTCCTGGTGGGCCGGACCAGGCTTCTCGCCGAGTGGGCCATGGAACTGCCGACCAGCCTGGCGCGCGCCGAGGCCGGCGCCGAGGCCGCGGGCCGCACCGCGATCGCGGTCGCCTGGGACGGCGAGGTACGCGCGGTCCTCGAGGTCGCCGACGCCGTCAAGGGCACCAGCGCCGAAGCCGTCACCCGTCTTCGGGCCTCGGGACTGACGCCGATCCTCCTCACCGGGGACAACAAGGCCGTCGCCGAGGCGGTGGCCGCGGAGGTGGGCATCGACGAGGTGATCGCCGAGGTCATGCCCGAGGACAAGGTCGACGTCGTCAAGCGCCTGCAGGGCGAGGGCCGTTCAGTGGCGATGGTCGGTGACGGCGTCAACGACGCCGCCGCGCTCGCCCAGGCCGACCTCGGGCTGGCCATGGGCACCGGCACCGACGCCGCCATCGAGGCCGGCGACCTCACCCTCGTCCGCGGCGACCTGCGCGCCGCCGCCGACGCCATCCGCCTGGCCCGCAAGACTCTCGGCACCATCAAGTCCAACCTGTTCTGGGCCTTCGCCTACAACGTCGCCGCCCTCCCGCTCGCCGCGGCCGGTCTGCTCAACCCGATGATCGCCGGCGCCGCGATGGCGTTCTCCTCGGTCTTCGTCGTCGGCAACAGCCTGCGCCTGCGCGGCTTCAAGGCCGCCGACTGACACCTCGCCCTCGCCGCACGGACGAGGGGCGGACCGCCAGGCCCGCCCCTCGTTTCTCCGTTGCCCCTCCCCGTCCCCGGGGAGGGCGCCGTTCATGGCACACGAGGGAAGCCGCCTGCGCGACTTCGTCCACCGCGGCAGCGACGGCTGCCGCGGTGGACGGCACGGTCCCCGGGCAAGGACCCGGGCCGGTTCTGCTGCACGACGGCGGCCCCGCCACCGGTCCTCAGCGGCACGCGTGAGACCGTCACGATCCGCTGCCTGGCTCACGGACGCGTTCACACGGTGCCGTGACAGTCGCTGCCGGTGCGGCAGCGGCGCCGGGCTCGTTCCGCGGCCGCAACCACCGGACGGCGGGTGAGCCGTCCCCGCGCTGACCGTACTGCGCTGGGCCTTCCACCCCCCTGCCGAGGCCTCGGCCGTCCCCGGAACGTCGCGGGACGGCAGTGGTTTGCGGCGCTTCGCGCAGTGATACCCGGCAGGCGTCAACGGCAGGCGCTTCGCGCCCTGCCCGCAGCAGAACAGGAGCGCCCCTCATGACCACTTCCGTCAACGACATGCTCCGCACCTACCCGGCCGACCTGGGCGGCGTGGACCGGGAGGCCATGGCCCGGTGCATCGAGGAATGCCTGGCCTGCGCGCAGGCGTGTACCGCGTGTGCGGACGCGTGCCTGTCGGAGGGCATGGTCGGCGAGCTGACCAAGTGCATCCGCACCGACATGGACTGCGCCGACATCTGCAATGCCACCGCGTCCGTCCTGTCCCGGCATACCGGCTACGACGCCGACGTCACCCGGGCCGTGCTCCAGGCCTGCGCCACCGTCTGCAAGGCGTGCGGTGACGAGTGTGCGGCCCACGCGGACATGCACGAGCACTGTCGCATCTGCGCCGAGGCGTGCCGGCGCTGCGAGCAGGCGTGCCACGACCTGCTCGCCGGGCTCGGCTGACACTCGCGACATGCCGCCGGGCGGCCCCTGGACGACGAGGGGGCCGCCCGGCGGCGTCGCACCGGGATGCGCCAGTGGCAGGCGCGGACGACGGCGTGGCCCTTGCCGCGGCCGGTGTCGGCGAAGACGGCAGGCGGTACACCGGTGCGGGGCGGGCACCGGCGGTGCCCGCCCCGTGCGCGTGAAGCGGGGTCAGTCGTTGCCGAGCAGCTTGTTCATCTGCTGGATCTCCGCGCTCTGCGAGGTGACGATGTCGTCGGCCATCGCCTTGGCGGGGGCGTGGGCGCCGTCGGCCTGCTCGGTCCTGGCCATTTCGACCGCGCCCTCGTGGTGCTTGATCATCATTTCCATGAAGGCGGTGTCGAAGGCCTCGCCCGAAGCGTTCTCGAGCCCGGTGATCTCCTCGGCGCTCATCATGCCCTCCATGCCGCCGTGCACGGAGTGGTCCATGCCGCCCTCGGCGGGCACCTCTTCGCCCCAGGAGGTGAGCCAGCCGGACAGGGTCTCGATCTCCGGGTCCTGGGCCTTCTTGATGTCCTCGGCGAGCTTCTTCACCTCCGGCGACTCAGCCCTCTCGGGCGCGAGGTCGGCCATCTCCACGGCCTGGCGGTGGTGGGGGATCATCCCCTTCGCGAAGGCCACGTCGGCCGCGTTGTGCCGGCCCTGCGACACCGAAGCCGACGCCGCCGCGGAGGCAGAGACGGAGTCGTGACCGCCGTGCCCGGCAGCCGAGCTGCCGTCGTCGCCGCCGCAGGCGGCCAGGACGAGCGCTGCCACACCTGAGGCAGCAACGGCGACGGTACGGCGAACGAGGGAACGCTTGCGGATCATGGTGGTGCAACTCCTTCACACGCGCCGGTCACGGCGCGCGGTGTCACGGATGTCTGAGGGCGTGCGAGAGCACGGCACCCGTCACCGGACAGCGCCGGGCACAGGGGTGCCGAGCGGGCCGCTCTACACCCGCAGGAGCTGCAGTTGGAAGAGGTCGGGTGGGGCCCTCCCGGTACGGGACGAGCCGAGGACCACCGTCATGGGGGCAGCGGCCGCGGGCGCTTTCCGCACCGCGCCGGCCGGCGCGGGCGGCGTGTACGCCGAAGCGGTCCCGGCAGCCGCACACGTCGCGTCGGCGTGATCGAGGTGGCCCGGTCCGCCATCGGTGTGCGCGCATCCCCCGTCCGCGTGCGGCACACCGTCCGCCGCGGCCCTCACCATCTCGTGGCCGGTCCCCGTCCGCGCCGCCGCCACCGCCCCCGGCGCCAGGCCGTGCATGCCCAGCACACCGGCCAGCACCGCCAGGACCAGCAGCACGAACAGCCGCCCGGTCGGGCGGCTGTGTGAACGGGTGCCCGCGGTCATGGAGCTCATCGTACGAGGGAGGGCCGCAGCGGGCGGACGCAGGCACCCACCGGATGTGCGCCCCTCGCCCACGGCCGCCGTGTCGGCAGCGGCCGGCACCGTGACGGTGATGTGAGCGGCGGCGCGGCCGGCCGCCTCGGGGTCCGGGTGCCGGCAGCGGTGACCCTGGGCGTCGCGGCCGCCGGAGAGGGCGACCGGGTTGTTCAGGGCCTGTGGGGTGGGCCGGCGTGCAGGGCGTTCAGGCGGCGCCGGTACTCCTCCTCGTCGATCTCCCCACGGGCCAGCCGCTCCCGGAGGATGTCCTCCGGCGCAGGCGCAAGCGGGGTGTGGACGTGTTCATGGGGCCGGTCGAGGGCGCGGAAGAGCAGCACGACGGCTGTGATGATCAACGCCCAGAACAGGACCGTGCCGGTCGACATCGCGAACCAGCCCCACCCGCTGACGTCGTGGTCGTACCAGAACATCATCGCCACTCACCTGCTTTCTCGGCTCCTCGCCCGACGTCGGCCGCGAGTGCACCCGCCTCCTTGACAGCCCACTCCCCCACAGGAAAGCTACCGACCAGTCAGTATGAAGGGGTGGGTCGTGACCGAGCTGAGCATCTCCACCGGTACGGGCGTCTTCGACGCGGTGGCGGCGGGCCCGGCCGAGGGCCGCCCGGTGTTGCTGCTGCACGGCTTCCCCCAGACGGGGCTGGTCTGGCGACGGCAGATCGCGGCGTTGGCCGCGCACGGCTACCGGGTGGTGGCACCCGACCAGCGGGGGTACTCCCCCGGCGCCCGCCCGCAACGGCCCGAGGACTACCGCATCGACCGTCTCGTCGACGACGTGGTCGCGATCGGCGAAGAACTGGGCTGGACGACGTTCGACCTGGTCGGCCACGACTGGGGCGGCGCGGTGGCCTGGTGGACGGCGCACGCCCACCCCGGCCGCGTGCGCACCCTGACAGTCGTCTCGACGCCGCACCCCGGCGCTCTCGCCGCCACGCTGCGCACCGACCCGGATCAGCGCACACGCTCTCATTACATGATCGACTGGCGCGAGGCGCCCGCCACGGAGGAGCGGATGCTCGCCCAGGGCGCCCAGGAGCTCCGCGGCTTCTACGCCGGAAAGGTCCCGCACGACAGTGTCGAGGCCTACGTGCGTCACCTGTCCCGGCCGGGTGCTCTCACCGCGGCGCTGAACTGGTACCGAGCCGGCCGCCCCGACGGCGCGATCGGCGCCGTCGACGTGCCCACGCTGTACGTCTGGAGCACGGAGGACAGCGCGTTCGGCCCGGTCGCCGCGCGGGAGACCGGCACATGGGTCAGGGGGCCGTACCGGTTCGAGACCCTGCAGGGCGTCAGCCACTGGGTCCCCGAGGAGGCGCCCGAAACGCTGAGCCGCCTCGTGCTGGAACACCTGCGAGCGCACGGAGAGCACTGAGCCCGCAGCGCACACCCCGTCCGTCGACCCTCCGAAGAGGTGACCCCGTGAAGACAGCACGTGCGGCCTGGCGCCGCCTCGAGCCCGTACACGCCATGATCTACTTCGTCCCCGAAGCGAGGCGCCGGTACGCGGCCCTCGGACTGAGCGGACGCGCGGGGTACTTCACCTCCCGGAGCGCCGCGTTCGGCCGGGCGTCCGCCGAGCTGGTCATCTCGACCTTCTACAACTTCAGCCCCTCTCTCGTGCGCCGGGCGATCGACGGGGCCTGGGACATCACGACCCCGCAGCACGTCCTGGACGCGCGGTACGCCGCCGCGGGCGAGGCTCTGCGCCGGGCGGGAATCCACGACATGCCCGCCCTGGAGGAGGTCCTGTCGCTGACCCGCCGGGCCGCCGAGTCGGCTTGCGAACACGCCCAGGGCCGCCCGCTCTTCGCCGCGCACGCCGCACTGCCGTGGCCGCAGGAGCCGGTACTGCAGCTGTGGCACGCCCAGACGCTGCTCCGGGAGTTCCGTGGAGACGGTCATGTCGCGTGCCTGCTGAGCGAGGGCGTCGGGGGGTTGGAGGCGCTGGTCCTGCACGCCGCCACCGGTGAGGCCCCCGTCGACTTCCTCAAGGCGAGCCGCGCCTGGCCCGAGGAGGAGTGGACCGGCGCCCAGGAGAGCCTGCGCGAGCGCGGTCTGCTCGACGGCGACTCCCTCAGCCCGGAAGGCGTCCTCCTGCGCCGGCACATCGAGGACCGCACCGACCGTCTGGCCCTTCCGGCCTACGCCGCCCTGGGTGACGCCGACTGCGAGCGTCTCGCCGAACTCGCGAGACCGTTCGGCCGCGCCGTCGTCGACGCCGGTCTCATCAAACTCGGCTGACCGGGCCTCGGCGTCGCGTGGCGTCGCCTCACGGCCCGGCCGGGGGCATCGCCGCACGGTCCCCGGGGCCCTGAACCCCGCGCGACCGGTGGGGCCGCGGCCGGGTCGGGAGGTCGCCGCAGGGCGGCGGGGGGGGGCCCCCCCCCCCCCCCCGGGGGGGGGGGGGGCCCCCCCCCGGCGCCGGTGCGATGATCAGCCCTTTCGGGACCGGTCGCGCCCCGGGGTCAGCCGCTCGTGCCGAACGCGAGCACCAGGTACTCCTCCTCGCCG
>NZ_JBIRHK010000022.1:0-59135 GCF_044328485.1 Streptomyces sp. NPDC017936
CGGCGTTTCTGCGGACGATGTCGGTCAGATTGCCGTCCGCAGGGACCTCGTACAAAGCCGGAAGGCTGAACTCGCGCAAGACTGCTGCTCCTCATAGGGCGCCGGCGCCACGACGTTGTGTGATGCGACGGTGCGGTCCAAGGCTCGGGAGGGCACTCAGGTATTCGGTGGTTGAAATCCTGAGCACGACTGGACTGGCCGGACGTTACCCGCCGGTATGGCTTCTTCGACAGGGGTCCCCGCGAGATGTTCGCTGCGTCACACAGATTGCTTCTTCTCGCGCACAGTAGTTCATCCGCTTACTGACTGGCCAGTAACCGTATGGCCGGTCGGCACTGTCCACCCGGGCCGCACCCGCCTACCCTTCACCGCCATGGCACCCACACCGTCCGGTAACCGCAGGACACGCATCCACGTGGTCAGCGACGTGCACGGCAACGCGCACGGCCTGGCCCGGGCCGGTGAGGGCGCGGACGCCTTGATCTGTCTGGGTGACCTCGTCCTCTTCCTCGACTACGCCGACCACGCCCGCGGCATCTTCCCCGACCTCTTCGGCGTGGAGAACGCCGACCGGATCGTGGAACTGCGCACGGCCCGCCGCTTCGAGGAGGCGCGCGCGTTCGGGGCGCGGCTGTGGGCGGGGATCGGCGAGGACCGGGCGGTGGTCGTGGAGCAGGCGGTGCGCAAGCAGTACGCCGAGATGTTCGCCGCGTTCCCGACGCCGACGTACGCCACCTACGGCAACGTCGACATGCCGCGGCTGTGGCCGGAGTTCGCCGGGCCCGGGACGACCGTGCTGGACGGGGAGCGCGTGGAGATCGGCGGGTGGGTCTTCGGCTTCGTCGGCGGGGGCCTGCGCACACCGATGCGCACGCCGTACGAGATCGGCGACGAGGAGTACGCGGCGAAGATCGAGGCGGTGGGCGAGGTGGACGTGCTGTGCACGCACATCCCGCCGGAGGTGCCGGAACTCGTCTACGACACCGTCGCGCGCCGCTTCGAGCGGGGCAGCCGGGCGCTGCTCGACGCCATCCGCCGCACCCGGCCCCGCTACTCGCTCTTCGGCCACGTCCACCAGCCGCTGGTGCGGCGGATGCGGATCGGGGCGACCGAATGCGTGAACGTGGGGCACTTCGCGGGGACCGGCAGGCCGTGGGCGCTGGAGTGGTGAGGGCCGCGCCCCGACGCGGGTGAAGGAGGCGGGCCGGCCGCGCGGTAGCCTTCACGCTGCACACACGTGCGCACGCCCGCGCACGGGGACCCCCTTCCCTACCGGCCCGCATCTGGAGGAGCCACGGCGATGGCGGAACACACCAGCTCGAGCATCACGATCGAGGCGGCACCGGCCGACGTCATGGCGGTCATCGCCGACTTCGCCCGCTACCCGGACTGGACCGGTGAGGTGAAGCAGGCGGAGGTCCTCTCGACCGACCCGGCCGGCCGCGCCGAGCAGGTGCGGCTCGTCATGGACGCGGGCGCGATCAAGGACGACCAGGTCCTGGGGTACACCTGGACCGGCGAGAACGAGGTCTCCTGGACCCTGGTGAAGTCCCAGATGCTGCGGTCGCTGGACGGCTCCTACCGCCTGGAGCCGGCGGGGGCCGGCGCCACCGAGGTCACCTACCGGCTCACCGTCGACGTCAAGATCCCGATGCTCGGCATGATCAAGCGCAAGGCCGAGAAGGTCATCATCGACCGGGCGCTGGCGGGCCTGAAGAAGCGGGTGGAGTCGGAGCGGTAGGCGAAGCCGTCCGGCCGGGGGGCAGGCGCGCAGGCCGGGGCGGCACGGGCGGGCGCGGACGGCACCCCCGTACGCGCCGGGGCGCGACCCGTCCGCCCGCGCCGGTCCACGGCCGCCGTGCGCGCCGGGGGCGACCTCCGCGTCCGTTACCGTTCACCCTCATGCGCACCCTCCTGATCACCGGCCCCGGCGGCAGCGGCCGTACCACCATCGCCGCGGCCACCGCCCTCGGGGCCGCCGGTGCGGGCGTCAAGACGCTCCTGCTCGGCGCCGACCGCGCCGACACCCTGGGGGCCGCACTGGGGGTGCGGACGGGCGCCCGCCCGGTCCGGGTCACCCCCCGGCTCACCGTGTGGCGGCCCGACGCCACCGCCGGTTTCCAGGACGACCTGGCCGGCTTCCAGGACCGCGCCTCCACCGTCCTCGACCTGCTCGGCGCCTCCCGGCTGGACCCGGAGGAGGTCACCCCGCTCCCCGGCGCGGAGGAACTGACCCTGCTGCGCGCCCTGCGCGACGCCGCGCTCGCCGAGTCCCACGACCTCCTCGTCGTCGACCTGCCCCCCACCCCGCAGGCCCTCGCCCTCCTCGCCCTCCCCGAGGAACTCCGCCGCTACCTGCGCCGTCTCCTGCCCCCGGAGCGGCAGGCCGCCCGCGCCCTGCGTCCCGTCCTCGGGCGCCTCGCCGGCGTCCCCCTGCCCGCCGAGTGGCTGTACGAGACGTCCGCCCGCTGGGACGGGGAGCTGGCCGCCGTGGAGGCCGTCCTCGCCGACCGGCGGACCGCCGTACGGCTCGTCGCCGAGCCGGGGCCGGCCGGTGACGACGCCGTGCGCGACGCCCGCCTCGGCCTCGCCCTGCGCGGTCTGCCCGTCGAGTCCCTCGTCGCCAACCGCGTCCTGCCGCAGGACGCCGCCGACGGCGGTCTCCTCGCCCGGCTCGTGACCCAGCAGCGGAAGTTCCTGGGGGAGTGGGGCGACGCGCACACCGTCGCGCACCTCGGCCGGGACCCCCGCGGCGAGGACGACCTCACCGCCCTCGCCGTCCCGGGCGTCGGCCCGGCCGCCCCCGCCGTCGAGTGGCCCGTGGCCGACCGGCTGGCCGACGACGGCGTGCTCGTGTGGCACGTCCCCCTGCCCGGCGCCCTGCGCGACGACCTCGACCTGATCCGGCGCGGCGACGAACTCGTCGTCACCGCGGGACCGTTCCGCCGGATCGTTCCGCTGCCCTCCGCGCTGCGCCGCTGCACCGTGGACGGCGCCGCCCTGCGCGACGGCGAACTGCGCGTCCGGTTCGCGCCGGATCCCGCGCTGTGGCCGCGCACCCGGTGAGCGCCGTTCCGCCGTTCGGGTAACGTCGTAGGGACGAGCCGTAGTCAGGAGTCCGTCATGAGCGAAGAGCTCCCCCCGTCCGACGCGTGGGGGTCCCCCCGCTCGAGCGAAGCCGAGCGCGGGGGAGAGCAGGAGGCGGTCGCCGGAGAGCCGCGCGTCAGCGACGCCGACGCCTGGGCCACCGCCTGTGCCGAGGACCTGGAGGCGGAGAAGGCCCGCCGGCGCGCGCAGCACGGCCCGCCGCCGGGCTCCGCGGCCGAGGAGCTGCGCAAGCTCGTCGACAGCGTCGCCGACAAGCTGTCCGGCCTGCAGTCCCCGCTGCTCGGCGCGGTCGCCGGGCCCGCCGCCCAGCAGGTGGTGCGGCAGGTCGTCCAGCAGGCCAGGGCCGCCGTGGAACCCGTCATCGAGCGCAACCCGGACGTCTTCGACCACCTGGCCGCCGCGGGCGGCGAACTGCTCGCCGCGTACCGCTCCGCCGTCCAGCACCAGGAGCGGCGCTGGACGGCCCGCACGCACGATCCGCGCGAGGATCCCGACGAGGGCGACGAGGGCACCGGCCCCGGCCAGCGCATCGACCTGGACTGACGGCGCCCTCCCCCACCCGCCTCCGCCCGCCGCCGGGTCCGTCCGGCGGGCGGACGACGGGACCCCGACGGCAGGGCCTCGGGTACGGTTGGCCGTAGCGGGGCTCGACCGGAACTGAGGGATTCATGGGACTCACCATCGGCGTCGACATCGGCGGCACGAAGATCGCGGCCGGCGTGGTCGACGAGGAAGGCAACATCCTCTCGACCTTCAAGGTGCCGACCCCCACCACGCCCGAGGCCATCGTGGACGCCATCGCCTCGGCGGTGGAGGGCGCGCGTGCCGGGCACGACATCGTCGGTGTGGGCATCGGCGCGGCCGGATACGTCAACCGGCAGCGCTCCACCGTCTACTTCGCGCCCAACATCGACTGGCGCAACGAACCGCTGAAGGAAAAGGTCGAAGCACGCGTCCACCTCCCGGTCGTCGTCGAGAACGACGCCAACGCGGCGGCGTGGGGCGAGTACAGGTTCGGCGCCGGCAAGGGCCACCGCAACGTCATCTGCATCACGCTCGGCACCGGCCTCGGCGGCGGCATCATCATCGGCAACAAGCTGCGCCGCGGTCACTTCGGCGTGGCCGCCGAGTTCGGCCACATCCGCATGGTGCCGGACGGCCTGCTGTGCGGCTGCGGCTCGCAGGGCTGCTGGGAGCAGTACGCCTCCGGCCGCGCCCTCGTGCGCTACGCCAAGCAGCGCGCCAACGCCACCCCCGAGCGCGCCGAGGTGCTGCTTGCCCTCGGTGACGGCACCCCCGACGGCATCGAGGGCAAGCACATCTCCATGGCCGCCCGCCAGGGCGACCCGGTCGCCGTCGACTCCTACCGCGAGCTCGCCCGCTGGGCCGGTGCCGGTCTCGCCGACCTCGCCTCGCTCTTCGACCCGTCCGCGTTCATCGTCGGCGGCGGCCTGTCCGACGAGGGCGACCTGGTCCTGGACCCGATCCGCAAGTCGTACAAGCGCTGGCTGGTCGGCGGGAACTGGCGCCCCGTCGCCGACGTGATCGCCGCCCAGCTCGGCAACAAGGCGGGTCTGGTCGGCGCGGCCGACCTGGCCAGGGAGCCCGACCCGATCATGTGACGAGCGCGTGCGGTCTCCGCGCCCCTCCGGGGGCGCGGGGAGCGGCGCGCGACCACGACGTGTCCGGCAGCCGGCGCACGGCGCCCGTGTACGTGCCGCGAACGAGCCGGCACCCCCGTATCGTGACGCCATGGTGACGTTCCCGCCGCTCGACGGTTCCCGCACCGAGCCCGACGGTTCGGCGGTCGTCCGCGTCCTCAGCTACAACATCCGCTCGATGCGCGACGACACCGCCGCTCTCGCCCGGGTCGTCACCGCCGCCGCCCCCGACCTGGTCCTCGTCCAGGAGGCCCCGCGCTTCTTCCGCTGGCGCAAGAAGCTCGCCCGGCTCGCGGCCGAGTCCGGGCAGGTGATCCTCACCGGTGGAGGGACGGCCGCGGGCCCGGCCGTCCTGTGCTCCCTGCGGGCCACCGTCGAGCGCACCGAGGACGTCCTGCTGCCGCTCGTCCCCGGACACCACCGACGCGGTTTCGCCACCGCCGTCGTCCGCTTCGCGGGCGCCCGCCTCGGTGTCCTGAGCTGCCACCTCAGCCTCGACGAGGGCGAGCGGCACGAGCAGGCCGGCCTGCTGCTCGACCGGCTCGCCGGGATGGGCGTGGAGCACGCCGTCGCGGGCGGCGACCTCAACGAGCGGCCCGGCGGACGCACCTTCGCCCGGCTGAGCGCCGGCCTCCAGGACTGCCGGGCGGTGGCGCCCTGGGGCGGCGAGAACACCTTCCCGCAGGACCGGCCGGACCGCCGTATCGACGCGATCTTCGCGACGAAGGGCGTGGAGGTGCTCGGCTGCGGGGTGCCCCTCGGCCTCCCCGGCATCGCGGACGGCGACCTGAGGGCGGCCACGGACCACCTCCCGGTCCTGGCCGCCCTCAGGATCCCGAGCACCTAGAAGCCCCGCGGCGCACCGCCCCCGCACAGAACCGACCCACCGCCCGCCGGCCCCCTCGCGCCGGCCACCGCCCGCCGGCCCCGTGCGGGTGTCAGACCACCGCTCCCCGTCCCGGGTCGCCGTCGTCCTCGTCGTCCGGTCGCATCCGGGCCACCAGCGTGGCGAAGCCGCCGAGGAAGCCGCCGATGCCGACGGTCGCCAGCCACCAGGTCATGTCCCAGCGGAGCAGGACCGACAGCAGGAGCAGCAGCGGGCCGCCGACCACCCCGAGCCAGGCGAACTTGGCCGTCGTGTCGGCCTCGGGCAGGGGCGGCGGCTCGGGCGGGACGAAGTGGCCCTCGTCGTCCCCGTCCCCGTCCCCGTCCCCGTCCGTCCCGGACGGCTCGGCGACGCTGTAGTCGCGCGGGCCGACACCGGGCGCGAAGGAGACGGAACTGCCCAGCGGCTTCAACGGCTTCCTGTCGTCCCCGGACTCCTCACCACCGCCTCCGGCCCCGGGACCGGAGGCGTCCTCGTTCGGCTCGGCCTCGAGTAGCGCCAGGTCCTCGATCGACTTGAACGGTTTGGCGCCCGGCGGATCGGCCGGTTCCTCCCCGTAGCCCGCGACGATCGCCGCCCACGCGGCCTCCTCGTCGAAGGGCACGCCCGCCGCCTCCGGCTCGCGGTCACGGCCCCCGTCGAGGTTCCCGCCCTGTTCGTGCCGCTCGCGGTCCTCGCGGTCCTCGCGGTCCTCGCGGTCGGAGTCGTGCTCAGCCACCTGCTGTCGTCCCTTCCTTGCCGACACTGGGTGCGAGCCGGCCGATGAACGCGAGACTCTCCTCGAAGATCCGGTCCGCGTCGTGGTCCAACGTCGCCACGTGATAGCTCTGTTCCAACAGGATCTCGGTCACGTCCGTCGACGACACCCGGCCCAGGATCCGGGCCGGGTCGGCGGCCGGCACCACATGGTCCCGCACACTGCGCAGGAGCAGCAGCGGCTGCGTGACCTGCGGCAGCTCTCCGTCGACCAGGCGCAGGAAGGTCCGCAGGGAGTGCGCCGCGTGCAGCGGCACCCGGTCGTACCCGGTCTCCAGGACGCCCTCCTTCGCGATGTCGCCGCGGATCCCCTTCGACGTCCGCACGAGGTGGCGGGCCACGGGAAGGACGTACGCGGACAGGCCGTGCACCTCGGCGGCCGGGTTGACGACCACGACCCCCTCCACCCCGTCGCCGTGCTTCGCGGCGAGCCGCAGCGCCAGGGCGCCGCCCAGGGAGAGGCCGGCCACGAACACCCGCGCGCAGCGCTCGCGCAGCAGACGCAGCCCGCGGTCCACCTCCCCGTACCAGTCGGGCCAGCGGGTGAGCGCCATGTCCTCCCAGCGCGTGCCGTGGCCCGGCAGCAGCGGCAGCGAGACCGTCAGGCCGTGCCCGGCCAGGTACCGTGCCCAGGGGCGCAGCGACTGGGGGGAGCCGGTGAAGCCGTGGCAGAGGAGGACCCCGACCTCCCCGCCGTCATGGCGGTACGGCTCGGCTCCGGGCAGGACCGGCACCTTCCGTCTCCTGTCGTCGTCTGGTCGTGATGAGGAGGGACGTGTGGTTCACCGTACGCGACCGCACTGACACCGACCAGGGTCGTCGGAGTCTTCGGCGGCGCTCCGGGTTAAGGTCTGATCCACAGACACAGGAGGCACTCGGTTGTTGTACGGCGCGATGAAGCTTTCCATCGGGGGGCCACTGAAGATGATCTTCAGGCCCTGGGTGGAGGGCCTGGAGAACGTTCCCGCCGAGGGCCCCGCGATCCTGGCGAGCAACCACCTGTCCTTCTCGGACTCGTTCTTCCTGCCCGCGGTCCTCGACCGCAAGGTCACCTTCATCGCCAAGGCCGAGTACTTCACCACGCCCGGCGTGAAGGGCAGGATGACGGCGGCCTTCTTCAAGGGCGTGGGCCAGCTCCCGGTGGACCGCTCCGGCGCGCGCGGCGCGGGCGAGGCCGCCATCAGGAGCGGCATAGAGGTGCTGGAGCGCGGTGAGCTGTTCGGCATCTACCCGGAGGGCACCCGCTCGCCCGACGGCCGGCTCTACCGCGGCAAGCCCGGCGGCCTCGCGCGCGTGGCGCTCGCCACCGGCGCGCCGGTGCTCCCGGTCGCCATGATCGACACCGAGAAGATCCAGCCGCCCGGCCAGGTGATGCCGAAGGTGATGCGCCCCGGCATCCGCATCGGGAAGCCGCTGGACTTCAGCCGCTACCACGGCATGGAGCACGACCGCTTCGTCCTGCGCGCCGTGACCGACGAGGTCATGTACGAGATCATGAAGCTCTCCGGCCAGGAGTACGTCGACATGTACGCGACCGCAGCCAAGCGGCAGATCGCGGAGGCGGCGAAGGCGGAGAAGGAAGCGGCGAAGGCGGCGAAGGCGGCCCTCGCGCAGGCGGAGAAGGACCAGGCGGAGAAGGAGAAGGCCGAGAGGCCGGAGTCCTAGACCTCCGGACACGGCATTCCGGGCCGGGGCGGTGCAGGGGGCACGGGCCGAACGGCGGGGACGAGGGGGGCACATGGCCAGACGCGAGAAAGTCATGCGGATGTCGGTCGAGCAGCCGCTGTGGCGTGCGCTCACCGCCTACCGGGTGCTGACCATGCTGTACGCGGTCGGCCTGTTCGTCTCCGTCTACGACGACTACGACCGGCCCGGCCTCGCCATCGCCTACTACGTCGTCCTGTGCGGCTGGACGCTCGCCACCCTGCCCCGCGTGCAGAACGCGGCCGCGTGCACCGGGCGCTTCCTCGCCGTCGACCTCGCCGTCGCGCTGACCGGCATCGTCCTCACCCCCCTGGCCGTGAACGAGCAGCACATCCTGGCCGGCGGCCCCACCCTGCCGTCGATATGGACCGCCGGTTCCGTGCTGGCCTTCGCCCTCAAGGGCGGCTGGCGCTGGGCGGCCTTCGCCTCCACGCCGGTCGCCGTCGCCAACCTGATCGAACGCGGCGCCCCCACCCGCGACACCGTCCACAACGTGATCCTCGTCTGGGTCGCCTCCATCGCGATCGGCTACGTCGTCGAGGTCGCCCGCGCCTCCGAGCGCACCCTGGCCCGCGCCCTGGAGATCGAGGCCGCCACCCGGGAGCGGGAGCGCCTCGCCCGGGACATCCACGACAGCGTCCTGCAGGTGCTGGCCATGGTGCAGCGCAGGGGCGCGGTCATCGGCGGTGAGGCGGCCGAGCTGGGCCGCATGGCCGGTGAGCAGGAGGTGGCCCTGCGCACCCTGGTCTCCGGCGGGCTCGTGCCCGTCTCCCGGGTGTCGGAGGACGAGGCCGCGGGCGCCGTCGTGCGCGCGGTGGAGGTGTCCGGGGACGACGGGGACGGCGCGGACGACGACGGCCCCGTGGACCTGCGCTCGCTGCTCGCGCCCTACGCCGCCGCCCGGGTCGGCCTCGCCGAGCCCGGCGCGCCGGTGCTGCTGGCGCCGCCCGCCGCACGGGAGCTGGCCGCGGCCGTCGGGGCCGCGCTGGACAACGTGCGCCGGCACGCGGGGGAGAGCGCCCGCGCCTGGATCCTGGTCGAGGACGAGCCCGACGCGGTGATCGTGACCGTACGGGACGACGGACCGGGCATCCCGGAGGGACGGCTCGCGCAGGCCGAGGGCGAGGGACGGCTCGGGGTCGCCCTGTCGATCCGGGGCCGGCTGCGCGACCTCGGCGGCAGCGCCGAGCTGATCTCGACGCCGGGGCAGGGCACGGAGGTCGAACTGACCGTGCCGAAGAAGGACACGAAGGACCCACGGGGGAAGGCAGGCGCACGATGAGCGAAGAACAGGGCACGACGGGAACGGGCGGCCCGGTCAGGGTCATGGTGGTCGACGACCACCCCATGTGGCGCGACGCCGTCGCCCGGGACCTCGCCGAGTCCGGCTGCGAGGTGGTGGCCACCGCGGGCGACGGCGAGCAGGCCGTGCGCCGTGCCAGGGCCACCACGCCCGATGTGCTGGTCCTGGACCTGAACCTGCCCGTCAAGCCGGGCGTCCAGGTCTGCAAGGAGGTCGTCGCCGCGAACCCCGCGGTGCGCGTCCTGGTCCTCTCCGCGAGCGGCGAGCACGCCGACGTCCTGGAGGCGGTGAAGTCCGGCGCGACCGGCTACCTGCTGAAGTCGGCCTCCACGGAGGAACTGCTGGACGCGGTGCGGCGCACGGCCGTCGGCGACGCGGTGTTCACCCCGGGCCTCGCGGGCCTGGTCCTCGGCGAGTACCGCCGGCTCGCCTCCGAGCCCGCGCCCACCGCCGGCACCGACGAGCCGGGCGCGCCCCGGCTGACCGACCGGGAGACCGAGGTGCTGCGCCTGGTCGCCAAGGGGCTGAGCTACAAGCAGATCGCCGAGCGCCTCGTGATCTCCCACCGCACGGTGCAGAACCACGTCCAGAACACGCTCGGCAAGCTCCAGCTGCACAACCGCGTGGAACTCGTCCGGTACGCGATCGAGCGCGGCCTCGACGACGCGTGACACCCCGCGGTCACGGCCCCGCCGGCAGGGTGGCCGCCGAGCGGAGGGAAGCGCCTGTCGCCTCCCCCCGCTCGGCGGCCCGGTCCGCCGGACGGGCCCGGGCCGCGGCCCCGGGCGGCGCCGCGGTGGGGACCGTCCGGGACTACAGCGCCGGCCGCCGGCCGGAGAACGTCCCGGCGGTCCGCAGGCCGCCGATCAGCTCGCGCACCACGGCCGCCCCGTCCAGGGTGAGCACCGACTCCGGGTGGAACTGCACGCCCGCGAACCCGGGCCCGCGCAGGGCGTGCACCTCGCCGTTCGCGGCCCGGCTCACCTCGACCCCGTGCGCCGCCAGCTCCGTCAGGGCGCCGTCGTCGCACCGCGCCACGAAGCTGTTGTAGAAGCCGACGGTCTCCGGCCGCCCGAACAGGTCGATCACCGTCTGCGCCCCCTGGTACGGCACCTCCTTGCGGACGATGTCCAGTCCCAGCTCCGCCGCGATCAGCTCGTGCCCGAGGCAGACGCCCAGCACCCCGTGCCGGTGCTCCCGGATCACCCGCGCGGTCAGGTCCCGCAGGAACGCCATCTTGGGGTCGGCCGGATCGGACGGGTCACCGGGACCGGGGCCCAGGACCACCGGGCCCTCGTGCGCGAGCACCGCCTCCCGCAGCCCCGGCTCGTCGTACCGCCGGACCGACACCTCCAGCCCGCCCGACCGCAGCACGTGCGCCAGCATCGCCGTGAAGGTGTCCTCGCCGTCGACCACGAGGGCGTGCCCGCTCAGCTCCGGCGACCGCTCCTGCATCCGCAGCCAGAACGGCGCCAGCGCGGCCCGCCGCCCGTCCAGCGCGGCCCGCACCCGGGGATCGCCGGCCAGCCCCGGCCGTACGGACTCGTCGCGCGGCCGCCCGGGACGCACCCCCAGCGCGGCCAGCACCCCGGCCGCCTTGGCGTGGGTCTCCGCGACCTCGCCCGCCGGGTCCGAGCCGCGCACCAGCGTGGCCCCGACCGGCACCCGCAGCCGCCCGGCCGCGTCGATGTCGGCGGTACGGATCAGGATGGGGGAGTCCAGCGTCTGGGCGCCTCCCTCGTCGCGGCCGACGAGGGCCAGCGCGCCCGCGTAGTAACCGCGCCCGCCGGTCTCGTGCCGCTCGATCACCCGGCAGGCGTTCTGCACCGGCGACCCGGTGACGGTCGCCGCGAACATCGTCTCCCGCAGCACGTCGCGCACGTCCAGCGAGGACCGGCCGCGCAGCTCGTACTCGGTGTGCGCGAGGTGCGCCATCTCCTTCAGCCGGGGCCCGATCACCACCCCGCCCATGTCGCCGACGGTGCACATCATCTTGAGCTCCTCGTCGACGACCATCGACAGCTCCTCGATCTCCTTGCCGTCGGCGAGGAAGTCCAGCAGGTGCTCCGGGGTGGGCCCCCCGGCCGGATAGCGGTAGGTGCCGCTGATCGGGTTCATCACGACCGTCCCGCCGGACGCCCGCACGTGCACCTCGGGGCTGGCCCCGACCAGCGTGCGCTCACCCGTGTGGACGACGAACGTCCAGTACGCGCCCCGCTCGCCCTCGAGGAGGCGCCGGAAGAGACTCAGGGCGTCGGCCCGCCCGAACCCGGGGATCTCCCCCTCGTACGTCCGCCGGAGCACGAAGTTGGCGCCCTCGCCCCGCCCGATCTCCTCGTCGAGGACCCGCCCGACGATCCGCGCGTACTCCTCGTCGCCGACGTCGAAGCCGCCGCCCTCCACCCGGACGCCGTGCGCGGGGAGCCGGTCGAGGGCCTCGGCGAGCGGGATCCCGTACCGCTCCTCGGGCGTCAGCACCAGCAGCGGGGTGCCGTCGTCGCGGACGTCGAAGCCGCGCTCGCGGATCTGCCGGAAGGGGACGACCGCCAGGCACTCGTCGGGCAGGTCGGCCAGGCGGTCACGGGTGCCGACCGGGCCGATCAGCAGCTCGACCACGTCGTGATCGTGGCCCGGCGTGCGGCGGCGCAGCAGGGCGAAGGGGCGGTCGTCGTGCGGGAGCTGTGCCAGGTCCATGGGGGTGTCCCTCGTCTCGTCGCTGTCATGAGCGTGAGGAACGACCCCGGGAAACACCGAAGGCCGCCCCTCGGGCGGCCTTCGCGAAGTCTGTGCGTACGCGCAGTCAGTGGGCCGCCGGAGAAGCGGGCCACCACCAGTTCTGGGTCGAGTGCGCGAACATGGCAGGCACGGTACACGATGTGACGCGTGACGTCTGCGGCCCCGCGTCGTCGCCCGTGGTGTTCCCCGGCCGGGCGGAGCGGCCCTCGTCTCATTTGTTGAGCGCCGGGGGGAGACGGCCGATGCGACCGCGTAGTGTGGAGCGCGTGACCGTGAACGCTGATTCTCGAAGCGTCGCCGCTCAGGCGACCTGGCGAAACCTGCCCGCGGCGCAGCAGCCCGAGTACCCGGATGCCGAGGCTCTGCGCGATGTGATCGCCGAGCTCGAAACGTATCCCCCGCTGGTGTTCGCCGGCGAGTGCGACCAGCTGCGCGCGCGTATGGCAGCCGTTGCGCGAGGTGAGGCGTTTCTGCTCCAGGGCGGTGACTGCGCCGAGTCCTTCGACGCGGTGTCCGCCGAGCACATCCGGGCGAAGCTGAAGACGCTGCTCCAGATGGGCGCCGTGCTCACGTACGCCGCGTCCGTGCCGGTCGTGAAGGTCGGCCGGATCGCCGGCCAGTACTCCAAGCCGCGCTCCAAGCCGACCGAGACCCGCGACGGCGTGACGCTGCCGACCTACCGCGGCGACTCCGTCAACGGCTTCGACTTCACCGAGGCCGCCCGCGTCCCGGACCCGGAGCGGCTGAAGCGGATGTACCACGCCTCCGCCTCCACGCTGAACCTGGTGCGCGCGTTCACCACCGGCGGCTACGCCGACCTGCGCCAGGTCCACGCCTGGAACCAGGACTTCGTGAAGTCGTCCCCGTCCGGCCAGCGCTACGAGCAGCTCGCCCGCGAGATCGACAACGCGCTGAACTTCATGCACGCCTGCGGGGCCGACCCGGAGGAGTTCAAGACGGTCGAGTTCTACTCCTCGCACGAGGCGCTGCTGCTCGACTACGAGTCGGCGCTCACCCGTGTCGACTCGCGCACCGGGCAGCTGTACGACGTGTCGGGGCACATGGTGTGGATCGGCGAGCGCACCCGCCAGCTGGACCACGCGCACATCGAGTTCGCGTCGAAGATCCGCAACCCGATCGGCATCAAGCTCGGCCCGACGACGACGGCCGAGGACGCGCTGCAGTACATCGAGCGCCTCGACCCCGAGCGCGAGCCGGGCCGGCTGACCTTCATCGTCCGCATGGGCGCCGACAAGGTCCGCGACAAGCTGCCCGAGCTGGTCGAGAAGGTCACCGCCTCGGGCGCGACCGTGGCCTGGGTGACCGACCCGATGCACGGCAACACCTTCGAGGCCGCCTCCGGTCACAAGACCCGCCGCTTCGACGACGTGCTCGACGAGGTCAAGGGCTTCTTCGAGGTCCACAAGGCCCTCGGCACCCACCCGGGCGGCATCCACGTCGAGCTCACCGGTGACGACGTCACCGAGTGCGTGGGCGGCGGCGACGAGATCTTCGTCGACGACCTGCACCAGCGCTACGAGACGGCCTGCGACCCGCGGCTGAACCGCAGCCAGTCGCTCGACCTGGCCTTCCTCGTGGCCGAGATGTACCGGGACCAGTAAGGGCCCACCTGCCGCAGGGCGTGCACTGGGGCGCGGATCACATGCGATCCGCGCCCTTCGGCACTTTTGCGTCCTCCGACCGCCGGGTAAGGTTAGGTTTGCCTCACCGAACAGCGGGATCTCGCCACGTCGGTTCGGCGCCGTCCATGTTCCCGTCGGGAGGTGAACCGCGTGTTCGTCTGCAGCTGCTTCGGTGTGACCGAAGCGCAGGTCAAGCAACATGCGGAGAACGGCGCTTGCACGCCCCGCCAGATAGCCTCGGCCTGCAAGGCCGGCACGGACTGCGGGTCCTGCGTCCGTCGCATCCAGGCCATTCTCGGCCGGGGCTCCTGCCCGCGCCGTGAGCTGGCCGACCGGGGCGAGCCGATGCTGTCGGAGCTCGCCGACCCGGCCGGGCTGGACGAAGCCGCCTAGTCCTCCCACGACGGCCCGGGCGCCCTTCCGGGGGCCGTGGTCGTCAGCTCTCCGGCTGCTCGATCACCTGCGCGAGGTACAGCGCCTCGCCGAGCTTCTCCAGCAGCTCCAGCTGGGTGTCGAGGTAGTCGATGTGGTGCTCCTCGTCCGCGAGGATCGACTCGAAGATGTTCGCGGACGTGATGTCGCCCTTCTCGCGCATCACCTTGATGCCCCGCCTGAGGCGGTCGATGGCCTCGACCTCGACCTGGCGGTCGGCCTCGAACATCTCCCTGACGGTCTGGCCGACCCGCACGTGGAACAGCCGCTGGTAGTTCGGCAGGCCCTCCAGGAGCAGGATCCGGTCGGTGAGGACCTCCGCGTGCCTCATCTCGTCGAACGACTCGTGCCGCGTGTACTTCGCGAGCTTCGTCCAGCCGAAGTTCTCCTGCATCTTGGCGTGGAGGAAGTACTGGTTGATGGCGGTGAGCTCGCCGGTGAGCTGCTCGTTCAGGAACTCGATGACCTCGGGGTCGCCCTGCATCGCAGAGGCTCCTTCCACGTGGGGGTTCGGGGAGGCTGCCGCCGCATGATGTCACCGGCGCCGAAGATCTTCCAGTAAGTGCGTACTTAGTAAGTTGGTCCATACTTGATGAGAGTTGTCCGATTCTGGACAGGCCTGGTCATCCGCACCGCTCCGGGTCTGTCAGGATGGAGTCATGGGTCATCCGGTGGAGCGAGAAACAGGAGAAACAGCAGCGTCCGAGCTTCCGCCGGGGCAGCGACTGCAGCGGGGCTGGCCCGTCACGCACTACGGCCCGGTCCCCAAGTTCCGGCCGGAACGCTGGGAGTTCAGGGTCTTCGGCGCCACCGCCGACGGCGAGAAGTACTGCTGGAACCACGAGGAGTTCACGGCCCTCCCGTACACCACCGTCGTGGCCGATCTGCACTGCGTGACGAAGTTCAGCATGCTGGGCGCCGAGTGGGGCGGGATCCCCGCCCGGACCATCCTGGAGATCGCGCCGCCCGCGGACGACGTCACCCATGTGATGGTGTGGGCCGAGTACGGATTCAGCTCCAACCTGCGCCTGTCGGACTTCTCCTCCGAGCGCACCCTCTTCGCCACCCACAAGGACGGCGAACTCCTCACGGCGGAACACGGCTTCCCCCTCCGCCTGGTCGTCCCCCACCTGTACGCCTGGAAGGGCCCGAAGTGGGTCCGCGGGGTCGAGTACATGACCGCCGACCGGCGCGGCTTCTGGGAGGAGCGCGGCTACCACAACATCGGCGACCCGTGGAGGGAGCAGCGCTACTCCTACCAGGAGGAACCGGGGGACGGACCGGAACTCTGACCCGCTCCGGAGAGTCCTCCAGGGCGAGGACCGACGCGTCTCAGCCGTCCCGCAGCTTCTTCAGGCGTTCCACGTCCGCCGCGTGTCCTTCCTTGCCGCCGGGCGTCTCGATGACCAGCGGGACGCCGGCGGTCGCCGGGTGGGTCATCAGGGCGCGGAACGGGTCCTCGCCTATGTGACCGGCGCCGATGTTCTCGTGCCGGTCCTTGTGCGCGCCCGCCACGTCCTTGGAGTCGTTGGCGTGGATCAGCTTCAGCCGGCCCTCCCCGACCGTGTCCACCAGCAGGTCGAGGGTCCGGTGCATGCCGTCGGGGCCGGTCAGGTCGTGGCCGGCCGCGAAGACGTGGCAGGTGTCGAGGCAGACGCCGAGCTTCGGATGGGCGTCCAGCGCCTCGAAGTACGGCCCGAAGTCCCAGGTCCGCGAGCAGAGCGAGGCGCCCTGGCCGGCGGTGGACTCCAGCAGCAGGTACGGGTCGTCGTCGTGGGTCAGTTCGTCCAGCAGCGGCAGCAGGTGCTCCCGGACCTGCTTCAGGGCGACGGACCGCTCCCGACCGCCCGTCGCGCTCCCGGTGTGGACGACCACGCCCAGCGCGCCGATCTCCCGGCCGCGGCGCAGCGAGTGCCGCAGCGACTCCACCGACCTCTCGACGGTCGCCTCGGTGTGCGAACCGAAGTTGATCAGGTACGGCGCGTGCACGTACGCCGGGACCGACCGCGCCGCGCACGTCTCCCGGAACAGTTCGTCCTGCCGCGGGTTCCCGGCGGGGGTGGCCCAGCCGCGCGGGTTGGCGACGAAGACCTGGACCGTCTCGGCCCCGAGGTCGCGGGCGTACGACAGTCCCACGGAGTGCAGTCCGCCGGCCACGGGGACATGGCCGCCGACGGGGTTGCGGGAGGGGAAGGGGTGCTGGTGACTCACCCGTTCAGGGTGTCATGCCCCGAGGAGTGCCCGGCACCGGCGGGGCCGGCCACCGGGAGTGCCCGGCGCCGGCAGGGCCCGGGCGCCCGGATCCCCGGTCAGCGGATGGTGATCGTGATCGTCGACCCCTTGGGCGCCGTGTCGCCCGCCTCCACGGACTGGCTCTTCACCGTGTCGCCGAACAGCCCCAGCAGCCCCCGGTCCTCGTCGACCTCGAAACCGGCCCCCTCCAGCAGCTTCTTCGCGTCGCCGACGCTCGCGCCCACCACGTCCGGGACCTCGACCATCTCCGGGCCCTTCGACACGGTCAGCGTCACCGTGTCGCCCTCGGCGGCCCGCTGGTCGGCCCTCGGCGACTGGGCGGCGACCTGACCCTTGTCGTACTCGGAGTTGACCTCCTCGGTGGCGACCTTCACCTTCAGGCCGGCCTCCTGGAGCTCGGCCCTGGCGTCGGCCAGGTCCTCACCGGTGACGTCCGGGACGTCGACCGGACGGCCCTTGCTGACGACGAGGGCGACCGCGGTGCCCGCACGGCGCTCGGTACCCGCCTCGGGGTCGCTGCTGATCACGGCGCCCTTGGCGACGTCCTCGCTGAAGGCCTGCGTGACCAGGCCCGGCTCCAGGCCGTCCTCCTTCAGCTGCTTCTTGGCCTCGGCCAGCCGGGTGCCCTTCAGGTACGGCACCTTCACGGTCTCCGGGCCGTCGGAGACGACGAGGGTCACGGCGTCGTTCTTGCGGATGCGGGCGCCCGGCTCCGGGTCGGTGGTGATGACCGAGCCGCGCGCGACGGTGTCGCTGTACCGGTGCTCGACCGAGCCGACCTCGAGCCCGGCCGCCTCCAGCCGCTGCTCGGCCCGCGCCTCGGTCTGCGTCAGCACCGCCGGGACCTTGGTGAACTGCCCGGAGTTGATGTACCAGACGCCCGCGCCCACGCCGAGCACCAGCAGGACGGCGGTGACGAGCGCGAGCAGTCCGCGACGGGGCGCTCCCACCCGGCGCCGGGGCGGCGGCGCCGGCTCCGCCGCGAACCGGGAGGTCCGGTGGAAGGCGCCGGCGTCCCGGTCCTCCTCGTCCTCGTTCACCGGCAGCGGCCGGGGCACGGTCAGCGAGCGCGGGATCACACTCGTGCGGTCCTCGGCGTTGTCGTGCCCCGCGGAACGGGCCTGCGGCGGCAGCGCGTCCAGCTGCTCCTCGGCGAGCGCGCCGCGCGCCTCCCGGACCTGCCCCAGCAGCGCCACCGCGTCGTGCGGCCGGACGTCCGGGGTGCGGGCGGTGGCCGAGGCGACCAGCTCGTCCAGCTCGTACGCCAGACCGGGCACGACCGCCGAGGGCGGCGGCACGTCCTCGTGGAGGTGCTTGTAGAGCACGACGGCGGGGGAGTCCCCGTCGTGCGGCTTCTCGCCGGTGAGCATCTCGTAGAGCACGACCCCGCACGCGTACACGTCCACGCGCGCGTCGGTGGTGCCCTGCTCGACCTGCTCGGGCGCGAGGTACGACACGGTGCCGAGGACGGCGCCGGTGGTGCTGGTGACGGTGTCCACGGACCGCACGAGCCCGAAGTCGGCGACCTTGACCCGTCCGTCGTCCCCTATCAGCACGTTCTCGGGCTTCATGTCCCGGTGCACGAACCCCGCCCGGTGCGCGGCCCCGAGGGCGGCGAGCACCGGCTCCAGGATGTCCAGCGCGGCCCGCGGCTGCAGCGCCCCCCGCTCGCGCAGCACGTCGCGCAGGGTGCAGCCGGCGATGTACTCCATGGCCAGGTACACGTACGACCCGTCGGCCCCCTGGTCGAACACCTGGACGACGTTCGGGTGGTCCAGGCGGGCGACCGACTTCGCCTCCCGGATGAAGCGCTCGACGAAGGAGGCGTCCGTCGCGAGCGTCGGGTGCATCACCTTGAGCGCGAGGATCCGGTCGAGGCGGGTGTCCACGGCCCGGTAGACCGTGGCCATCCCGCCGACCGCGATCCGCGCGTCCACGCGATAACGCCCGTCGAGCGTCCGCCCGACCAGAGGGTCCTGAAGGGTCGTGTCCACGCACGCGAGTGTACGAGCCCGCACCGGCACCCCCACCCCTTCCGCCTCCGTCGGAGCACGACTGCAGCGGAGCTGTGACGTCGGCGACGGAGGCGGTGCGGGGGAGGGCGCGGCGGCACCCGCCGGCGGCGCCTCCCCCGCGTTCAGAACGCGGGGCGCTCCGGGTCCAGCACGGCCAGGCCCTCCGGGGGAGACGACGCCTCGGCGAAGTAGCGGCGGGGGATCCGGCCCGCCAGCCGGGCCAGCCGTCCCGCCTCGACGCCGGCCCGCATGGCCAGCGCCATCCGCTCGGGATCCGCCGCCCGCGTCACCGCCGACGCCAGCATCACCCCCGCGCACCCCAGCTCCATCGCCAGCGCCGCGTCCGACGCCGTACCCGCCCCCGCGTCCAGGATCACCGGCACGCCCGCCTGCTCGACGATCAGCTGGAAGTTGTGCGGGTTGCGGATCCCGAGCCCCGACCCGATCGGCGACCCCAGCGGCATCACCGCCGCGCACCCCACGTCCTCCAGCCTGCGCGCCAGCACCGGGTCGTCGTTCGTGTACGGCAGCACCGTGAACCCGTCGTCGACCAGCGTCTCCGCGGCGTCGAGCAGTTCGACCGGGTCCGGCAGCAGCGTCCGCTCGTCGGCGATGACCTCCAGCTTGACCAGGTCGGTCCCGAGCGCCTCGCGCGCCAGCCGGGCCGTCAGCACCGCCTCCCCGGCCGTGAAGCACCCCGCGGTGTTCGGCAGGACGCGGATGCCGAGCCGGTCCAGGACCGACAGGACCGAGCCGTGCACCGAGGGGTCCACCCGGCGCATCGCGACGGTCGTCAGCTCGGTCCCGGAGGCGACCAGCGCCCGCTCCAGCACCTCCAGGCTGGGCGCCCCGCCCGTGCCCATGATCAGACGGGACGAGAAGGCCGTACCGCCGAGGACGAAGGGATCGTCGGCCATGGCTCAGCCTCCCTGGACGGCCGTGAGGACTTCCACGCGGTCTCCCTCGCACAGGGGCGTGGCGGACCACCGCGCGCGCGGGACGACGGTCTCGTTGAGCGCCGCGGCCACCCCGGAGGGCGCCGGCGTCAGGGACCGCACGACGCTGTCGAGAGCCGTACCGGGCGCGACCTCGCGCCGTTCGCCGTTGACGGAGATGTTCATGCGGGCTGCTCCGAGAGTGCGGCGGCGCCGAAGCGCCGGGGCGTGAAGGGACGGGCCTCGTCGGGGAGTTCCCCGGTGACCAGGGCGTGCGCCAGCGCGTCACCGGTCACCGGCGTGAGCAGCACGCCGTTGCGGTAGTGCCCGGTGGCGAGCAGCAGCCCCTCCAGCCCGGTCGGCCCGAGCAGCGGGGCGTTGTCCGGGGACCCGGGGCGCAGGCCCGCGCGCGTCTCCGTCAGCGGCAGCTCGGTGATCCCGGGGACCAGTTCGTGCGCGTCCCGCAGCAGCTCGTACACGCCCCCGGCGGTCACCGTCGTGTCCCAGCCCAGCTCCTCGCTGGTCGCCCCGACGACCAGCTCGCCGTTCTCCCGCGGCACCAGGTACACCTGGCTGCCGCGCACCACGGCCCGTACCGTCCGGCTCAGGAACGGCGCGTACCGCTCCGGCACGGTCAGCCGCAGCACCTGCCCCTTCACCGGCCGCACGGGCGGCAGCACCTCGTCCGGCACGCCCGCGAGCCGCCCGCTGAGGCTGCCCGCCGCCAGGACCACCTGGTCCGCGCCCAACGACGCACCCGCGCGCGTGAGGACCCCGGCGGCCCGGCCGGCCACCACGGACAGCCGCTCGGCCCACGTCCGGTGGAAGACCACGCCCGTCCGCTCGCAGGCGGCCACCAGCGCTGCCGCCAGCCGCCGCGGATCGATCCGGTGGTCGCCGTCCACCCGCAGCCCGCCGCGCACCCCCGGCGCGAGCATCGGCTCGAGCCGCCGGCAGTCCCGGCCGGACAGCCACTCCGACTCCAGCCCCGACCGCCGCTGCAGCGCGTGCAGCTCCCGCAGATGGGCGCGGTCGTCGGCGTCCAGCGCGACCGCCAGCGTGCCGGAGCGGCGGTAGCCGAGGTCGTGGCCGGTGAGCTCGGTCAGCTCGGCCGCGAAGTCCGGGTAGCGGCGGGCCGACGCGAGGTTCAGGCCGAGCAGGGTCTGCTCGCCGTGGTGCAGCTCGGTGACGGCGGCCAGCATCCCGGCCGCGACCTGCGCGGCCCCGCCGCCCGGCGCGGGGTCCACCACGGCCGTGGCGAACCCGCGCTGCGCGGCCCGCCACGCCGTGACGAGCCCGATGATGCCGCCCCCCACGACGAGGACGTCCGAGGTTGGTGAGGACATGGGCGTCCAGCCCCTCCCTTCGCCGGCATGACCCGGATCAGGTTCGTACGGTCGGAGGCCGCCAGCCTCCCTCTCAGCCCGGTGCGTCCGGGCTCCCGCGAGTGCTCTACGGTGGCCACCCTAGCCCGACCCCGTACGACTCAGTAAGGGAGCCTCCGCCCGTGCCCCGCCCGCCCGCCTCCGACGACCGGCCCCGGACGAAGGAGGACGCCGTGCCCCGCAGATCCCTCGACGGCCTCGTCCTCGCCCCCGTCGCCGACCAGGCCCCCGGCCAGGTCGGCACCCGCACCCGCTTCACCTACCACGAGCGCGACGGTGTGATCTGGGCCGACTACGCGGGGGGCGACGTCGTACGCGGGCACCTGGTGGGCAGACGGGAGGGGGACCGGCTCGACTTCCGGTACGTCCAGCTCAAGCACGACGGGACCACGTCGAGCGGGCACTGCGTCTCGACGGTCGTGGAACTGCCCGACGGCCGGGTGCGCCTCGACGAGACGTGGGAGTGGGAGTCGCAGCAGGGTAACGGGACGAGCGTCGTGGAGCAGGTCACGGAGCACGACCGCTGACTGACGGACCGTCAGTTGTCTAAGGTGATCAGGTGAGCGAGCAGACGCGGGAAGAAGACAGGTCGCCCGAGCGGCGCGTGGTCGTCGTCGGCGCGGGCATGGCCGGGGTGCAGACCGCGGTCGCGCTGCGCGAGCAGGGCTTCACCGGCCGGGTGACCCTCATCGGCGCCGAACCCCACCAGCCCTACGACCGGCCGCCGCTGTCCAAGGCCGTCCTGCTCGGCAAGGCGGAGGACTCCGCCTTCGACGTCGACTTCGAGGGCCTCGGCATCGAACTGCGCCTGGGTACCGAGGCCCTCGGCGTCCGCCCCGCCGGCCACGAACTGGACACCGGGGCCGGGCCCGTCCCGTACGACGTCCTCGTCCTCGCCACCGGCGCCGAGCCCGTCCGGCTGCCCGGCGCCGAGGGTGTGCCCGGCGTCCACCTGCTGCGCACCCTGGACGACGCCGAACGGCTGCGGCCCGTGCTCGCCCGGCGGCACGACATCGTGGTCGTCGGCGCCGGGTGGATCGGCGCGGAGTTCGCCACGGCCGCCCGGGAGGCGGGCTGCGCGGTCACCGTCGTGGAGGCCGCCGACCGGCCGCTGGCCGGCGCCCTGCCCGCCGAGGTCGCCGACCCGATGACCGCCTGGTACGCCGACAGCGGCACCACGCTGCGCACCCACGCGCGCGTGCGGCGCGTCGAGCCCGGCGCGGTCGTCCTCGACGACGGCTCGCGGCTGTCCGCCGACGCCGTCGTGGTCGGCATCGGCGCTCGGCCCGCCACCGGCTGGCTGACCGGCTCCGGCGTCGGGCTCGGCGGGCACGGCGAGGTCGTGGCCGACGCCCACCTGCGCACCTCCGTCCCGGACGTGTACGCGGTCGGCGACTGCGCGTCCTTCCCCTCGGGGAGGTACGGCGAGCGGCTCCTCGTCCACCACTGGGACAACGCGCTCCAGGGCCCGCGCACGGTCGCCGCGAACATCCTCGCCGAGGCCACCGGGGAGCCCCTGTCGGTCTACGACCCGGTCCCGTACTTCTGGTCCGAGCAGTTCGGCCGCTTCGTCCAGTACGCCGGCCACCACACCGGTGCCGACACCGCCCTGTGGCGCGGCGACCCGGCCGGGCCCGCCTGGACGGTCTGCTGGCTGCGGGAGGACCGTCTGGTGGCCCTGCTGGCGGTGGGCCGCCCCCGCGACCTCGCCCAGGGGCGCCGGCTGATCGAGGCCGGCACGCCGATGGACCCGCGGCTGCTCGCGGACCCGGCCCGGCCGCTGAAGGCGGCGACGGCCTGACCGGGCGAACGGCTTGCCGACCGGCCCCGCCGGAGCCACCCGGCTTCCGACTGTCGGTGGCAGATGGCAGGCTTGTTCCCGTGACCGAGATTGACGCAAAGATCGATGCTCTCGTCCCCGCCTGGCTCACCGTGCCCGACATCGCCGAGCAGCTCGGCGTGGACGTGACACGTGTCCGGCAGCTGGTCAAGGAGGGCCAGCTGATCGCCGTGCGCCGTGGCGAGAACCGCGCGCTGCACGTCCCCGCCGCCTTCATCGACGGGGACAAGGTCGTCAAGGGCCTGGTCGGCACCCTGACGCTGCTGCGGGACGACGGCTTCACGGTCGAAGAGATGATCGAGTGGCTCTTCACCCCCGACCCGAGCCTGCCGGGCACCCCGGCCCAGGCCCTGAGCGAGAATCGCGGCACGGAGGTGAAGCGCCGCGCCCAGGCGCTCGCCGTCTGATCCGCAGCCGTCGAACGACCACCCGCCGTACGGCCGCGGCGCGCGTCGCCGCGGCCGTACGGCACCGCCCCGGGGGGACCCACGCATGCCCGACACCGCCCGCGCCCGCCTCGCCGACGCCCGCCTCTACCTCTGCACGGACGCCCGCAAGCGCCAGGGCGACCTCCCCGACTTCCTGGACGCGGTCCTCGCGGCAGGCGTCGACATCGTCCAGCTGCGCGACAAGGGCATGGAGGCGGCCGAGGAACTGGAGCACCTGAGGGTGTTCGCCGACGCCTGCGCCCGCCACGGCAGGCTGCTGGCGGTCAACGACCGCGCGGACGTGGCCCACGCCGCCGGCTCCGACGTCCTCCACCTCGGCCAGGGGGACCTGCCGGTCCCCGCGGCCCGGGCCCTGCTCGGTGACGACGTCCTGATCGGCCGCTCCACCCACACCGAGGCGGAAGCGGCGGCCGCGGCCGTCCAGGAGGGCGTGGACTACTTCTGCACCGGCCCCTGCTGGCCCACCCCCACCAAGCCCGGCCGTCCGGCCCCCGGCCTCGGCCTGGTCCGTCACACGGCCGCGCTCGGCACCGGCCGCCCCTGGTTCGCCATCGGCGGCATCGATCTCGGCAACCTCGACGAGGTGCTGGCGGCGGGCGCCCGCCGGGTCGTGGTCGTCCGGGCGATCACGGAGGCGGACGACCCCGGGACCGCCGCGGCCGAGTTCGCGAAGCGGCTGCGCCAGGCGTGAGCCCGGCCGGGGCCGGGCCGGGCGCGGGCCCCGCCCCGACCGGAGTCCGGCCGGCTGGTGCCGGGGTTGTCCAAGGGGTGGACAACAAGCCGACAATTCGGGCAAATATCCGAGATCCGGTTGGGGGACCGCCGCCCCCTGGCTAACCTGCGGGTATGGCCCTCGGAACCGCATCCACCAGGACCGATCGCGCACGCACCGTGCGCGACATGCTGTCCACCGGCAAGACGACGTACTCGTTCGAGTTCTACGCGCCGAAGACCCCCCAGGGTGAGCGGAGCCTGTGGAACGCCCTCCGCAGGGTCGAGGCGGTGAGTCCGGACTTCGTCTCCGTGACCTACGGCGCCGGCGGTTCCACCCGGGCCACCACGGTCAAGGAGACGCAGCAGATCGTCGCCGACACCACCCTCACCCCGGTCGCCCACCTCACGGCCGTCGACCACTCCATCGCCGAACTGCGCAACATCATCGGCCAGTACGCCGACGCGGGGATCCGCAACATGCTCGCCGTGCGCGGCGACCCGCCCGGCGACCCCATGGGCGAGTGGGTGCCGCACGCCCAGGGCCTCACCTACGCCGCCGAACTCGTCCGGCTCATCAAGGAGTCGGGCGACTTCTGCGTCGGCGTCGCCGCGTTCCCCGAGATGCACCCGCGCTCCGACGACTGGGACACGGACGTGCGGCACTTCGTCGACAAGTGCCGGGCCGGCGCCGACTACGCCATCACGCAGATGTTCTTCCAGCCCGACTCGTACCTGCGCCTGCGCGACCGGGTGGAGGCGGCCGGCTGCGCGACCCCGGTCATCCCCGAGGTCCTGCCGGTGACGAGCGTGAAAATGCTGGAGCGGCTGCCCAAGTTGAGCAACGCCCGCTTCCCGGCGGCCCTGAAAGAGCGGATCCTCACAGCGAAAGACGATCCGGCCGCTGTACGCTCCATTGGCATCGACTTCGCCACGGAGTTCTGCGCACGGCTGCTCGCCGAGGGAGTGCCCGGACTGCACTTCATCACGCTCAACAACTCCACGGCGACGCTGGAAATCTACGAGAACCTGGGCCTGCACCACCCGCCGCGGGCCTAGACCGGTCGCATCCACGTACGACACACTGCGGAGCGGCCACTGGGAGAGGGGCGTACATGGGCTGGACGGTCCTCTACATCGCGTTCGGCATCGTCGCGCTGTGGCTGCTCGGCGAGGTGCTGCTGCAGTACAAGGCGCGGCTGCGCTGGCGTCTGCTGGCGTTCGCCGGCTTCGTCGGCGTCGTGCTGGGCGTGCTGATGCCGTCCGTCGTCGTCATCGGTCTGGGCGCGGCCGCCTTCGCGGTCGGCCAGACCTTCGTCACGCTGTCGTTCCGCCGCGGCTTCGCGGCGGGTTGGGCCGTCAGCCGCCCCGGCGCCGACGCCCTCAAGCGCGGCCGCGGCAAGGCCGGGCGCCAGGACCCGACCCTCGAGGTCTCCGACCTGGAGGCCGGCGACGGCGGCCACCCGGACGCCCCGGAGGCGTTCACCGGGGACAGCGTGTCGTACGGCCGGGACGGGGACGCCTACGACGACGACCGCGACGACGTCTTCACGCCCACGGCCCGCGCCGCCGCCCCCGCGGACGCCGAGACCACCGCCGTCTACGAGCCGCAGCCCATGCCCGACGACACCGGCTCCTACGGCGTGTACGGCGACTCCGCGTACGCGGCCGCCGGCCAGCCCCAGGACCAGTACGCCACCGCCGCCCAGGGCGCCGACCAGGGCTACGGCTACGACGGTTACTCCGGCTACGGCCAGCAGCAGTACGGCTACGACACCTCGGGCCAGCAGCAGTACGCCGCCTACTCCGACCCGTACATCGGCACCCAGACCTACGACGGCGGCTCCTACGACGGCGGCTACGGCCAGCAGCAGTACGGCCAGCAGGGCTACGGACAGGAGCAGTACGGCGCCGGCGGCTACGGCGAGACGCCGAACGGCGGGGTCTGGGTCCCGCAGCAGCGCACCACCGACGACCCCTTCGGCGGCGAACTCCCGCCCGAGCAGCCGTACCCCTACCACGGTGACGGCCGGCAGCAGGAGCAGGGGAACGGCTTCGACGAGCAGTACCGGTTCTGACCCGCGGTGACGCGCCGGGCCGAGCCGCCCGGGGACGGGGCGGCCGCTCCGCGCGACCGCGACCGGTCCCGGCCGCGGTGACCGCTCCGGGCGGGCGGCCGGCTCCGGGGTCCGCCGGCGCCCGGTGAGCGCCGCCGGGGCTCACCGGGAGCCGCGGAACTCCGGTCCCTCCACGATCAGCCCCGACACCAGCGCGCCCGACATGCCCGCGTGCGGCAGACCGCCGCCCGGATGCGCCCAGCCGCCCACGGTGAACAGGCCCCGCAGACCGGTGGAGTTCGCCGGATGCAGCAGCCGGCCGCCGCCCGCGGCCAGCGCCGGCGGCGGGACGGACCCGCCCTCCGCCCCGGTCTCCGCCGCGACGGCGGCGGGCGTGCGCACCTCGTGCCACAGGACGTGCTCCCGCAGACCGGGCAGGGCCCGCTCGGCGGTGGTGATCAGGACGTCCGCGAAGTCACCGGGCACGTCCGCACCCGCGGGAACCACGCAGCTCAGGACGACCGCCTCGTGGTCGGCGTCCGGCACCGGCGCCGGGTCGTCGGGCCGCAGGACGGTGACCGTCGGGCGCTCCGGCAGTCCCGGCGCGGTGCCGAAGAGGCTCTCGAGCTCGCCGTCGCGGTCCTCGGTGTGCACCACCGTGCGGTGCGCGGTTCCTCCGGGGCGTCCGCCGCGCAGCGCGAGCAGCACGGTCAGCCGGCTGGGCAGGCCCCGCCGGGGCGCCGGCTCGCCGTCCCCGCGCGCGGGAACGCCCGCCGGGGCGCCGTACAGGGTGCCGGGGGCGACCACGAAGTCCGCCTCCACCACCGTCCCGCCCCCGGCGCCGACAGCTCCGGAGGGGCCCCCGGCCAGTTCCACACCCGCCGCCCGGCCGTCCTTCTCCAGCACCCGGACGACCTCGGCGCCGAAGAAGAACTCGACGCGGCGGGCCAGGCACCGCTCGTACACCGCGCGGGCCAGTTCCCGCATCCCCCCGCGCACGTACCACGCGCCGAAGGCGTGCTCCATGTACGGCAGGACGGCCGCGCTCGCCGGGGTGGCCCGGGGATCGAGGCCGTACGCGAGCGCGTGGCCCTCCAGCAGCGCGGCGAGCCGGGCGTCGCGCAGCTCCCAGGCGCCGATCTCGGCGAGCGTGCCGGCCCGGCGGGTGCGCAGCAGGCGCTTGTGCGGGACCGACGGGTAGGGCTCACGCTCGGCCAGCACCCGCCAGTTCGGCCACAGGGGCTCCTCCAGCAGCGGTCTGCGGGTGCGGTCCCAGGCCTCGCGGGCCCGGACCAGGAAGTCGCCCCAGCGCTGCCCGGCGCCCGCGCCCAGCGTCTCCTCCAGGGCGGAGACCACTCCCGCGCGCGAGGCGTTCGGCAGCAGGACCTCGCTGCCGTCCGCGAACACGTGCCGGGCGCAGGGGTCGACCTGGACCAGCTCGACGCACGCCTCCAGCGGCTCCTTGCCGGTCTTGACGAACAGGTCCCGCCAGACCGCCGGCAGGGGGAGCAGACCGGGCCCGGTGTCGAAGGAGAAGCCGTCCCGCTCGAAGCGGCGCACCGCACCGCCGTACGTCTCCGTCCGCTCGTACACCGCCACCCGGTGGCCGGCGACGGCCAGCCGGGCGGCGGCCGCCAGGGCGCCCATCCCGGCGCCGATCACCGCAATCCGTGCCATGCCCGCGACTTTATCGGCCGCCACCGGCGGTGACACCGCCGGGCCGGGGGCCCGCCTCACCGGGGGAGTACGCGGACGGACGCGCTCGTCACCGGGCGGCCGCGCCGGGGCGCGGGGACGAGCACACAGCCCTGAGTACGTGTACCTAGGCACGGAGATGAGTACGCGCGCGGATGGGGGCCGCGCGGTGCGGACGGGAGAGTGGAGGCACGGAACGGGGCACGGCACCGGCACCGCCGACACGGGGCGGCGGAACGGCGCCGGCCCTCGACCGCTCCTTCCGCCGGCCCGGTCGGCGGGAGCGAGGCACGGGGGAGACCCGGGGGAACGGCCGAACGGGGAGGGAACGGGGGAACAGCGGGGGGGGAGCACGAAGGGGCGCCGGTTCGCGGTGGCTCGCGGGACACGCGGCCACGGCGGGCCGGCGTTTCCCCGTCGCGGGCGCCGGCCCCGGGAGCCTCCCGGCCGCTACGCCCCTTCCCGCCCGTGGCGCTGACCGCTCACCCGGCCCTGCAGCAGCCGGGACAGCGCCGCGTGGACGTCGTCCAGGGAGCGCTCCGGCTGGAAGGCCTGCCAGTCGAGGGCGGCCACCAGCACCATGCCGACCAGCGCGGCCGCCGTCAGCGGCACGTCGATCTCGTCGCTGAACTCGCCGCCGTCGATGCCCTCGCGCAGCACGTCCTCCACGACGGCCACCGCCTCCTGCCGCACCACCATGAGGGTGGACTGCCAGGCCCGGTTGGTGCGCCACAGCTCGGCCACGTACAGCTGGGTGAACGCCGGGTAGCGGTCGATGAAGACGAGGCCCGCGCGGATCATCGCGTCCAGGGCGTCGACCCGGCTGCCGCCCCCGCGCGCCGTCTGTTCGGCCGCCTCCCGCAGGGAGGCGGTGAGCAGGCCCACGCCGTGCCGCAACAGTTCCTCGAAGAGGACCGACTTGCTCGCGAAGTTGTAGTAGACCGTGCCCTTCGCGACGCCTGCCCGCTCGGCGATCTCGTCCACCGTGGTGGCGGAGAAGCCCTGTTCGGCGATGAGGGTGACGGCCGCCTCGTAGAGCTTCTGGCGAGTGGCCTCGCGGCGGGTGCGACCGCCCGACGTGGTGCTGCTTTCCATGGTCCCGATTGTCACAGCAACCCGGCCCTCCGTACGCCCGGTCCTCACAGGCTCAGCTCCGGGTGCAGCCGGTCCAGCGTCCACACCTGGCGGCGGCGCGCGGACAGGGCGGTCAGCGCGAGGGCGCCGGCGGTGAAGGCGACCAGCACCACGCACGCGTGCCACACCGGTTCCAGGCCGCCGCCCGTGATGAGCCGGCGGAGCGCCTCGACGACGTGACTCATCGGCAGGAACGGGTGGAGGGCGTTGAAGAAGCCGGGGCTCGTCTGCACCGGGTAGGTGCCGCCCGCGGACGTCAGCTGGAGCATCAGCAGGGCGAGGACGAGGATCCGGCCCGCCGCGCCGAAGCGGGCGTTGAGCCACTGCACCAGGGCCGCGAAGCAGGCCGTCACCAGGAACAGGAAGCCGACCGTCCCGGCCGCCCGTGCCATCTCCAGCCCGACCAGCCAGTGCAGCACCGCCATCAGCGCCGTCGTCTGGAGCACCCCGATCACCACCACCGGGAGCCAGCCCGCCAGCGCGATCCGCCACGCGGAGGCGCCCGCGGCGAGCGCGCGCCGGTTCATCGGCGGGATCAGCATGTACGCCACCATCGCGCCCACCCACAGGGACAGCGGGATGAAGTACGGGGCGAACCCGGTGCCGTAGTTGGGCGCCTTGTGCAGGTCGTGGGAGGCGAGCTGCACCGGGTCGGCCATGACGGCGGTGCGCGCGTCGCGGTCCTGCTCGTCGTAGTCGGGGATCTGCTCGGCGCCGTCGTGCAGCCCGCCGGCGAGCTTCGCGGAGCCGTCGACCAGCTTGTACATCCCGCCGTTGAGGTCCTCGGCGCCCGTCTTGAGCTTGCCGACGCCCTTGTCGAGGTCCTCGGCCCCGGTCTTGGCCGTGCCGAGGCCGGTGTGCAGCTTCTCGGCGCCCGCGGCCACCTTGGCGGCTCCCGTGTTCAGCTCGTTGATCCGGGACACGGCGTCGTCGACGTCCTCGGAGAGGTGCGGCGCGCGGTCGGCGAGCGCCTGGGCCTGCTCCTGGAGCGTGCCGAGGTGGGTGTCGAGCTTCTTCAGGTCCTCGGCGTGGTCGGTGATCAGGGTGTCGAGGTCCCCGGCGACGGCCGCCACGCCGGCCGCGGCGTCCTTGGCCTTCTTCAGGTCGGAGCAGGCGGCGTCGGGCAGCGCCGGGGTCTCGCAGCGGGTGCGGTGGACGTCGTTCAGCTCGGCGGAGTCCGAGCGGGCGTTCCCGGCGGCGACCGGGGCCTGTTCCACGAGCGTGTCGAGGCCGTCGCGGAGGTCGCCCGCCGTGTCGGCGACGAACCGGGCGGTGTCCCCGATGGTCTTCTCGTTGTCCTCCAGGAAGGGCCCCACCTTGCCGGCGACCGCGTTGACCTTGTCGGCGAGCGTCCGGGTGCCGTCCGCGACCTTCTGCGAACCGTCCTCCAGGTCGTCGGCGCCCTTGTCGAGCTTCTTCAGCCCCTTGGACAGCTTGCCGCTGCCCGTCTTGGCGTCCTTCAGGCCGTCGGCGAGGTCCTCGGAGCCCTGCTCCGCCTTGCCGATGCCGCCCTTGAGGTCGTCGGCCCCGTCGGCGGCCTCCACCGTCTTGCCGTGGATGTCGGAGAACGAGATGAAGATCTTGTCCAGGAAGGAGCGGGACGCCTTCGTCGACGCGGCCGTGCGCACCTCGCTGAAGACCGTCCGGGAGATCTGCCCGACGATGTAGTTGTTCGCGTCGTTCGTCCGCACCTGGAGGGCGCTCGTCTCCGGGGAGTCCCCCGCGCTGGAGGCGATCCGCCTGCTGAAGTCGGCCGGCATGGTGAGCGACAGGTAGTACGTCCCGTCCTCCACGCCCGCGCGTGCCTGTGCGGCACTCACCTCGTGCCAGTCGAACACCTCGCTCTCGCGCAGGCCTTCGACGATGTCGTCGCCGGCGTCGATCCTCCCGCCGTCGGCGGTCGCGCCCTCGTCGTCGTTCACCAGCGCCACGGGGATCCGGTCGAGCCGCCCGTACGGGTCCCAGAAGGACCACAGGTACAGCGCGCCGTAGAGCAGGGGCAGCAGCAGGAGCGCCACCAGGGCGGCCCGGGGGAGCTTCCCCCGGCCGAACCGGCGCAGCTCAAGCGCGGCGAGTTTCGGCGAGCGCATCGGCCGTGTCCTCCTTGTCGGCGTTCTCGTCCTGCGCGTCGGTCGCGCGGGTGGTGCCGGTCCCGCCGGTCGTGCCGGTCCCGTCCGCGGCTTCGGTCGTGTCGGTTCCGTCCGCGGCTTCGGTCGTGTCGGCCGTGTCGGTCCCGTCCGTGGTCTCCGTCGTGTCGGCCGTGTCGGTCGCGTCCGTGGTCTCCGTCGTGTCGGCCGTGTCGGTCCCGTCCGTGGCCCCGGGCGCGGCGGTGGTGTCCGCCGTGTCCGCGGGGGTTGTCCCCGTCGTCTCGTGGCACTCGTCGTGGGTGGTGATCCTCACGGCTCCCCCGGGGGCGTCCGCGCACACGGCGACGACGGTCGTGCCCGCTTGCGCGAGCGACGCCAACAGGGCGTGCACCTCGGCGCGTTCGGCCGCGGAGAGCTTCAGGTCGGCGTCGTCGACACCGAGCAGCCGCGGCCGGCCGACGAGGGCCAGCGCCACGGACAGCCGCAGCGCCTCCAGCCGCTCCAGGTCGCGTACGGCGGTCCGCGGGCCCTTCGGCAGGGAGGCGAGGTCCAGTCCCGCCGCGGACAGCGCGGCGTCCACCCGCAGCTTCGTCCGGCCGGCCTTCTCCGCGCGCGGACGCAGCAGTTCCCGTACGGAGCCGGTGAACCGCCTCTCCAGCAGGGCCCGTTCGCGCAGGTGCTCGCCGACGGTGAGGGCCGGGTCCAGGTCGGTCACGCCGGTGACGTGGGCCAGGGCGCTGAACCGGCGGACCGCCGCCGACTGCTGGGGCAGCCGCGCCGCGCCCACGGTCGCCGTGCCCGCCGTGGCCTTCATCCGCCCGGTGAGCGCGAGCAGCAGGCTGGTCCGGCCGGAGCCCGACGGACCCTCGATCACGATCAGCGAACCGGGCTCCGCGTCGACGTCGACGTTCCGGAAGGCCCATCCGCGAGGGCCCTTGAGCCCGAACCCCTCGGCGCTGACGCCGACTCCGTCCACGGTTCCCCCTGTGCCTCGCGTCCCGACATTTTTGAACTGACTGGTCAGTGCAAAAACTAACCCGAACTTTCGCTCGAAGCAAAAGCCCAGGTCAGAACGGATTGTCAGTGGCATACCTCACGATGGGCACATACGGCATCCCGTGTCAGGGCATGCCGTCACACAGACGACAGGAGGTTCGTCATGGCCAGCCACCACGCAGCAGCCGCCCGTCGGCGCCGCGGCACCGGCCCTGCCCCCTCACTGACCGGCCCGGCGAGCGACGTGCACCCCGTACTGCGCCGGGCCACGGCCCCGCCCGCCGCCCTCGACCTGCTCGCCCAGGCCCGCGCCGGACTGGACGAGGCGACCGTCCTCGACACCCCCAACGAGCGCTACGCCACGGCTCACCTCGCGGCCCTGCGCACCGCCGCCGCCGTGCTCGCCGCCCGCGGCCGGCCGGAGAGCACGCCCCGGCGCCGGGCCCGCATCCGGAGCGCCTG
Source organism: Streptomyces sp. NPDC017936 (assembly GCF_044328485.1). Lineage (NCBI taxonomy): Bacteria > Bacillati > Actinomycetota > Actinomycetes > Kitasatosporales > Streptomycetaceae > Streptomyces > Streptomyces sp. NPDC017936. Next base: position 32,249 of record NZ_JBIRHK010000022.1, read on the forward strand.
GGAAGTGCTCCCCGAGATCGCGCCCGAACTCACCGAGTGGAGCGCGCTGTTCGCCTCCGGAGCCCGGCGCCGCGCCCGGGCCGAGGCCGGAATCCAGGGCGCGGCCACCCGCCGGGACGCCGACGACCTGATACGCGACGTGGCGATGTTCCTCCGCCTCGTGGAACGCATGCTGGTCCTCCAGCCGATCCTGCCCCCGCCCCGCCAGGAGGGCGACGGACCCGAGACGCCGGGAGCGGAGCCGAACATGCCGGACGCGGGGTGACCGGCCGCGCGCGGCGGAAAGATCGCGCGGCGGCGTCCTCCGGGGCCCGGCCGGCCGCCCACCCGCGATGACCGGGCGGGGCGCCGGAGGCAATAGGGTGGAGAGCGCCTGAAGCCTTCCCTCCTCCCGCAGCCGGGCCGGGAAGGCGCCCCGTTCGCTCCGCCGTGCAAGAGGCGGTGCCGCGCCGAGGAGTCAACTGCCGTGTCGGACCCGATGCGCCCTCCCGTCTCCCACCACCGCCCCCACACGGCGCCGCTGGGCGGCGACCTCTCCCGGTCCCGCGCCTCCCTCCGTACCGCCGTGGTCTGGGAGGTCCTCCAGGACGCCCTCGACCAGCGGGTCAAGGCCACGGGCCGTGAGTCCCTGGACGTCCTCGACACCGGTGGCGGCAGCGGCAAGTTCGCGGTGCCCGTCGCCCGCCTCGGGCACCGGGTCACCGTCGTCGACCCCAGCCCGAACGCGCTGTTCGCCCTGGAGCGCCGCGCCGCCGAGGCCGGCGTCGCCGACCGCGTCCAGGGCGTGCAGGGGGACGCCCACGGCCTCTTCGACGTCGTCGAGCGCGGCGGCTACGACGCCGTCCTGTGCCACGGCGTCCTGGAGTACGTCGACGACCCGGCCGAGGGCGTCCGCAACGTGGTGGCCGCGCTGCGCCCCGAGGGCGTCCTCAGCCTGCTCGCCGCCGGTCTCGGCGGAGCCGTGCTCGCCCGCGCCCTCGCCGGCCACTTCACGGAGGCCCGCCAGGCCCTCGCCGACCCGGACGGCCGCTGGGGCGAGGGGGACCCCGTCCCCCACCGCTTCACCGCGGAGCAGCTCACCGCGCTGGTCGAGGCCGCCGGTCTCCGGGTGGGCGCGGTGCACGGCGTACGGGTCTTCGCCGACCTCGTCCCCGGCGTGCTCGTCGACACCGAGCCGGGCGCCCTGGAAGCCCTGCTGAAGCTCGAGGAGGCGGCGGCGGAACTGCCCGCCTTCCACTCCGTGGCCACCCAGCTCCACGTGCTCGGCGAGACCCGGGGGGCCGACGGGGCCTGAGCGGCCTCCCGGCGCGCGCCGCTGATCAGCGGCGCGGCTGCACATGGAGTACGCCACAGGCCCCCCGTTCGGGCGCAGTGCGCCGTATGATCGAGGGAGACCGCCCGGCATGACGGGTCGGCCGCTGGGGAATGGAGATTTCAGCGGGCCGGGACGTCCATGGCGGGCTCCGGTTGGCCAATTGGCGCAGAGGGGCGGGTTTCACGGGGGCGATTCCCTGCCTATCCTGAAGGGACCCCCCGGGTCGCCCCGGCGACTGCACGATGAGGAGGACTCCGTGCCGCTCTCGGAGCACGAGCAGCGCATGCTCGAGCAGATGGAGCGAGCGCTGTACGCCGAAGATCCCAAGTTCGCGTCGGCGCTTGAGGGAAGCGGGCTGCGTACGTACACCCGGCGGCGGGTCTACCAGGCAGTCGCGGGCTTCCTCGTGGGTATCGCGCTCCTCATGGCCGGTATGGTCGCCAAGCAGGTCTGGCTCAGCGTGGTGGGCTTCCTCGTCATGCTGGGGTGCGCGGTTCTCGCCGTGACCGGCTGGCGCAAGGCCCCCAAGCCGGGCGAACAGCCGACGGGCACCTCGGCCCCGCACGCTCGCGGCCAGGGACGGCCGAAGCGCTCCATGATGGACCGGATCGAGCAGCGCTGGCAGCGCCGCCGTGACGAACAGGGCGGCCACGGCCACTGACCCGGCCACCGGCTCCCGGCATCGCCGGACACCGACGTTCGTGAGGGGGTGACCACCCGACCCGGGTGGTCACCCCCTCACGCATGCGCCCCACCGTCGGCAGTACCCCCCGCCCGCCTGCCCGCGCCGACGGACCGGGGCACCGACGACGACCGCCGGTCCACCGGCAGGCACCGTCATCGGCCGCCCGCCGCCGGTGGCACGGACCTGCCGGCCGGCGCGGCCCTGTCACCGGCGCAGGCCTGTCGTCGACGCGAGCCCGTAGCGGGCGCGGGCCTCTCACCGGCTCGGCCCCCCCGCGGCGCAGCCCTGTCGTCAGCTCGGCCTCGTCGCCACCGGCGCCTGCCACGGCCGGACCACGGTGTTCGGCCCCGGCCCCCGGCCCCGGCCCCCGGAAGCAGCTTCCGGGCCCCGGGCCGAACGCCGTCTCCGTCCTCGCGCCGGCCCTCCCGGCTCTCCGGCCCGTTCCGCGGGCCTGCAGGCCCGCAGGCCCGGGAGCGGGCGGAGCCGGCCGCGCCCGCTCCCGCCGCCTCAGCCGCCCTCGTGCCCGGACGGCGACGGGCGGCGCGTCAGCGTGGCCAGCCGGGCCGCCCAGGCCGCCTTCACGGCCGCCCAGCGGTCGGCGAGATCCCACACCGCACGGACGGCCGAACGCGGCGCGACGACCGCCCGCAGCCGGGTGCGCCGGCCGACCCGTGCCCGCAGGGCCGCCCGCACCTCGCGCACATCGTCGGCCAGGCCCGCCGCGGCCCGCGGCCGCGGGGCGTACAGGACCTGCTCCACGGCCCCCGCGACCCGCCGCACCGCGCGGGCCGCCGCCTCGTCCAGCTCCCCGAGCCGGGCGATCCGCTCGGCCGCCCGCCGGGGCGTGAGCGCCTCGTCGGGCGGGATGCCGTAGTCCCAGGCGGTGTCGGTGAGCTCACGCCAGACCGCCAGCACGTGCCCGACGGCCGCCTCCGTCGTCTCGTGCGCCGGCACGTCCGGCAGCACCGCCGCACCGGCCCCGGCGTCCGGCCGTCCGCCGTCGTCCGCGCGCGGCCCCGGGCTCCGGTCGGCCGCCGCGGACCCGGCGTGCTGGGCCGAGGCCAGCCGCACCGAGCGCCGTCTCAGCCGCCACAGCATCGGCAGCAGCGGCACGACCAGCGCCGCCGCGCCCAGCAGCGTCCAACCGGCGATCCCGTACCACGGGGTGCCCCCGCCGCCCTGCTCCGCCTCGTCCAGCGGCAGCGCGCTGGTGCAGCCGTCGAGCTTCTTGTCGTCCACCGAGCAGCTCGTGCTCGCCGACGGCGCGTCCGACGGCGCGGCGTCCGCCGAGCGCGAGGCCTGCGGCAGCTCGGGGAGCGTGTTGCCCGAGGCGTCCGGAACGGTGTAGGCGGGCGTCGTGCCACGGGTGGGGGTCGGCTCGAAGCGGGTCCAGCCCACGCCCTCGAAGTACAGCTCCGGCCAGGCGTGCGCGTCCTTCAGCCCGACCGCCACCGAACCGTCCGCCTGCGGCGAACCGGGGGCGAAGCCCACCGAGACCCGGGCCGGTATGTCCAGCGTGCGGGCCATCGCCGCCATCGCGAAGGAGAAGTGGACGCAGAAGCCCTGCTTGTCCCGCAGGAAGCGGGCGATCGCGTCCGTGCCGCTGCCGACCTCGACCTCGGTGTCGTACTCGAAGCCGCCGGTCACGGCGAAGTAGTCCTGGAGCGCGACCGCCCGCCCGTAGTCGTCGGCCGCGTCCTTGGTCACCTCGCGGGCCGTGCGCGACACCACCGGGGGCAGCGAGCCCGGCACCTCGGTGTACTCGTCCCGGAACGACCCGGACGCCCGGGGCGCCGAGGCCAGCTGCTGTGCCGTCGGCCGCACCTCGAGACTGTCGACCTCGTACGTCTTGCCGCGCGTCGTCTGGCCGTGGTCGCCGACGAGCGTCATGCCGACCGGCTCGTACCGCCACTTCCCGCCGACCCGGACGTCGCTCGGCGGGTAGGGCATCGGCAGCCAGTCCTGGGCGTACCAGTCGGCGGCCGAGACCCGGGTCGTGATCTCCGAGCGCCGGACGTCCGGGCGCAGGCCGACGGGGGCGGGCATCCGGTCCGGCACGGCGACGATGTTCCGCTTCGACGGCTTCCAGGTGGTGCCGTCGAAGTCGTCGAGGGAGACGATCCGCAGGTACAGGTCGGAGATGTCCGTGGTGCTGGTGCGCAGGGTCAGGACCGTGCGGTCCTCGTCCACGTTCAGGCTGTCGCGCAGCGACACCAGCGGGTTGACCGCGGATATCGTGCCCCCGCCGCCGGTGCCCTGGCCCACGCCGGTGCCCGTCCCGTCCAGCAGGCCGCCGTCGATCGCGGGCAGCGGCAGCAGCGGCACCGCCAGGGCCACGCCCAGGGCGACCGCGCCGATGCGCCGCCCGGTGCGCACCGGTGCCACCGGTCCGGCCGGCCCGCCCGGCGAGCGCGGGGCGCCGCCGAAGACACGGCCCCACTGCGAGAGCCGCTCCCGGCCCTCGGCGAGCAGCAGCATCAGGTAACCGGCGGCGGCGACCAGGAACCACAGCCAGTCGGCGGCCCCGTCGGACAGGCCCGCGGCGACCGAGTACAGCGCGAGCAGGGGCAGGCCGGCCGGGGCCGCGTTGCGGAAGGTCACCGCGAGGGTGTCCACGGTCAGGCCGATCAGCAGCACACCGCCGACCATCATCAGCCGGATGCCGTCGGACAGCGGGGCCGGGATCGCGTACCGCCCCACGTCGTCCGCGCCGGCCCGCAGCAGGTCGGCGAAGTGCTGGAAGGCGTCCGGACCCGGCACCAGCCCCGCGAGGGCCTGCTCCCGGGCGAAGACCAAGGTCAGCAGCACCAGCGTGACGAGGGTCTGGGCCAGCACGGTCAGCGGCCGGGCCAGCGGGATCCGCCGGGCCGCCGCGCCCACCCCGGACTGGACCGCCAGCAGGAACGCCGCCTGGAGGATCCACGTCGCCGGGTCGACCAGGGGCAGCAGGGCGCTGGAGGCCATCAGCGTGGCCGCGGCCGAGCACAGCGTCAGTCGCGCCCGTCCGCTCATGATCCCGCCTTCCTTCCGCTCGTCCCGGCCGCCGTCACCACGCCGGAGCGCTCCCGGTCGGCCCGGCGCCACAGCTCGGTCAGCGGAGCGCCCCGCGGCACGCTCACGGCCGTCCAGCCCGCCTCGCGCAGCATCCGCAGCCGCTCCTCCGTCCTGTTCATCGGATCGGGCACGCCGTTCGGTTCACGCCCCCAGCCGGCGTCGTCCAGCAGGAAGGCCACCGCGCCCCCGCTGCGCTGGCGCATCTTCGCCGCCACCGCGGCCTGCTCCTCGTCCAGATCGCCGAGGAAGGCCACCAGCAGCCCCTCGTTGCCCCCGCGCAGCACGTCGTAGGCCCGGGACAGGCCGGTGCCGTCGGAGTGGTCGATCACCGCGAGGGTGTCCATCATCAGGCCCGCCGCGTCCGCGGACTCCTGGTTCGCGCCGGCGAACCCGTCGGCGCCCTCGCCGGGCACGGAGTTGCCCGTGTCGGTGAGCAGCCGGACGGAGAAACCCCGCTCCAGCATGTGCACCAGCACGGAAGCGGTCGCCGAGACCGCCCACTCGAAGGCCGAATCGGGGCCCGCGCCCTCGTAGGCCAGGCCCCGGGTGTCCAGGAGCACCGTGCAGCGCGAGCGCCGGGGCTGCTCCTCGCGGCGGACCATCAGCTCGCCGTGGCGTGCCGTGGAGCGCCAGTGCACGCGGCGCAGGTCGTCGCCGTAGCGGTACTCGCGCGGGATGACGTCGTCCTCGCCGGCCAGGGCCAGCGCGCGCTGCCGTCCGTCGCCGTAGCCCTTGGCCTCACCGCTCAGCCGGACCGGCGGCAGCGGCTCCACGCGCGGGACGACCGTCAGCGTGTCGTACGCCGAGAAGGAACGGGTCAGCTCGCACATGCCGAACGGGTCGTTCAGCCGCAGCTGGAGCGGACCCAGCGGGTAGCGGCCGCGCAGGTCGGAGCGGACCCGGTAGGACACCTCACGGCGCCCGCCCGCCTCCACCCGGTCCAGGACGAAGCGGGGGCGCGGACCGAGCACGTACGGCACCCGGTCCTGGAGCATCAGCAGGCCCGTGGGCAGCCGGGAGACGTTGTCCATCCGCAGGTGGACGCGGGCCTCGCTGCCGGCGGGCACGCGCGCCGGGGAGAGCCGGCGGCTGCCGGCGACCCGGTAGCGGGTGCGGTAGACGACGGCGGCGCAGACCAGGGGCAGCACGGCCAGCAGCAGCCCGACCCGCAACAGGTCGGGCTGGCCGAGGACGTAGGCGCAGACGGCCGCCGCCACGCCGGCGGCCAGGAAGGAGCGGCCCCGGGTGGTCAGACCGGCCAGGGCGGTGCGGACGGCGCCCTTCTCGCCGCGACCGGCCGCCGCCTGCCCGGTCCCCCCGGCGGCCATCACAGCCTCCGCGGCGGCTGCTGGCCGTACGCCTGCGCCCCGCCGCCCACGCCGAAGGCGCGCTGCTGGGGGGCCGCCGGCACCGGCGTGCGCTGGAGGATCTCCTCGACGACCTGCTCCGACGTACGGCGGTTGAGCTGGGCCTGGGCGGTGGGCAGCAGGCGGTGGGCGAGGACGGCCACGGCGAGGTTCTGCACGTCGTCCGGGAGCGCGTAGTCCCGTCCGCCGAGGGCGGCGGACGCCTTCGCCGCGCGCAGCAGGTGCAGCGTCGCGCGCGGCGAGGCACCGAGTCTGAGGTCGGGATGGGTCCGCGTGGCGGCGACCAGGTCGACCGCGTAGCGGCGAACGACTTCCGCGACGTGGACCCCGCGGACGGCGTCGATCAGCTTCACGATCTCGTGCGCGTGCGCCACCGGCTGGAGGTCGTCCAGCGGACTCACCCCGCCGTGCACGTCGAGCATCTGCAGCTCGGCCTCGGGGCTCGGGTAGCCGATGGAGACGCGGGCCATGAAACGGTCGCGCTGGGCCTCGGGCAACGGGTAGGTGCCCTCCATCTCGACCGGGTTCTGCGTGGCCACCACCATGAAGGGGCTGGGCAGCTCGTAGGACTGCCCGTCGATGGTGACCTGGCGCTCCTCCATCGACTCCAGCAGCGCGGACTGCGTCTTGGGCGAGGCGCGGTTGATCTCGTCGCCGATCACGATCTGCGCGAAGATCGCGCCCGGCTTGAACTCGAAGTCACGGCGCTGCTGGTCCCAGATCGGCACGCCGGTGATGTCCGACGGCAGCAGGTCGGGCGTGAACTGGATGCGCCGCACCGAACAGTCGATGGACCGGGCCAGCGCCTTCGCCAGCATCGTCTTGCCGACGCCGGGGACGTCCTCGATGAGGAGGTGTCCCTCGGCGAGCAGCACGGTCAGCGAAAGCCGTACGACCTCGGGCTTGCCTTCGATCACTCCTTCCACCGAACTGCGGACGCGCTCCACAGTGGCGGTCAGATCAGTGAGGCTCGCTCGATCGTCATAGGTCGTCACCCGGCCCTCCTCGGCCCGTTCATCCGGGCCGCGCTCTGCTGTGCGGACGGCCCACCCCGAAACACGGGCATCACGCGGGGGAAGTCCCGCGTGACACCACTCCCGCATTCTTGCCGCCGTTACCGATTCGTGTCACTCGCCTGTGGACAACTGACAGCGATATGTCAGGTCTTAGGACGGTCACTCCGGATCGATCTCGCGCAGCAGACCCGTCTTCACGTCGAAGACGAAGCCGCGCACGTCGTCGTTGTGCAGCAGGAACGGCGAGGTCCGCACCCGCTGCATCGACTGCCGCACGTCCTGGTCGACGTCCCGGAACGCCTCCACGGCCCAGGCGGGGCGCTGACCCACCTCCATCTCCAGTTCGTTACGGAAATCCTCGGTGATCGACTCAAGGCCGCAGTTGGTGTGGTGGATGAGCACGATGCTGCGCGTGCCCAGCTTGCGCTGGCTGATGGTGAGGGAGCGGATGACGTCGTCGGTGACGACACCGCCCGCGTTGCGGATGGTGTGACAGTCGCCGAGTTCCAATCCGAGGGCCGCGTGCAGGTCGAGCCGGGCGTCCATGCAGGCCACGACCGCCACGTGCAGCACCGGACGGGCGTCCATGCCGGGGTCGGTGAACCGGGCGGCGTACCGCTCGTTCGCGTCGATCAGGCGGTCGGTCACGGTGTCGCCGTGCAGGGCGCTCCCGGAGCCGGCGGGGACGGATGCAGAAGTCGTCATAAGCATGACGTTACTGGTCACCGCCTTCGTGGTCCTGTTGTGAGGGGGGAAAAAGTGCGTCATCACGCCATGGCTGTGAGGTAAGCCACAGGAGGGAGCGCACGGCGGCCGGGCGGGTGAATTCCGTCGGTTCGCCGCTTCGCGCCCCGGCCGGCCCGCGACGCGCAGGCCGGTTGATTGACCGCGAGACAGGGTGGACTAAAGTGGCGCGAAGCGGGAGGCGACGATCTTCCTGCTGGTGAATTGCTCGTGAGACCCCGGCTCGGCGGCCGGAGATCTCCCCGCGTGCGCGGCGCGTACGTACGGCTCGGCCTCCTCCCGCTCCCGGTCGGCTGACGCTTCCGGCGCCGGCCGACCTCCCCTTCCCCGGGGGTCCCCGGTTCGCCGGGGGAGGGCGGGGACCCGGCGGTGCGTACCCGCCCGCCGGATCTGAGAGGGCCCAGAGTGCAGGGGCGCGAAGCGCATTCGAACACGGGTGGTGACGAGCGGCGGGAGGGACAGAGCCGGCACGTCCCGGTGATGCTCCGGCGGTGCCTGGATCTGTTGGCCCCCGCCCTCCAGCGGCCCGGAGCGGTCGTCGTCGACTGCACCCTGGGCCTCGGCGGGCACAGCGAGGCCCTGCTCACCCGCTTCCCCGAGGCCCGCCTCGTCGCCCTCGACCGCGACACGGAGGCCCTGCGCCTGTCCGGTGAGCGCCTGGCGCCCTACCGGGACCGCGCCACCCTCGTCCACGCCGTGTACGACGAACTGCCCGAGGTGCTCGGGCGCCTCGGCGTCCCGCGCGTGCAGGGCGTGCTCTTCGACCTGGGCGTGTCCTCCATGCAACTCGACGAGGCCGGGCGGGGGTTCGCCTACGCCCAGGACGCCCCGCTCGACATGCGCATGGACCAGACGACCGGCATCAGCGCCGCCGAGGTCCTCAACACCTACCCGGCGGGCGAACTCGTGCGCATCCTGCGGGCGTACGGCGAGGAGAAGCAGGCCAAGCGGATCGTCTCCGCGATCGTGCGCGAGCGCGAGAAGGAGCCGTTCACCCACAGCGCCCGGCTGGTCGAGCTGATCCGCAACGCCCTTCCGCAGGCCGCCAAGCGGACCGGCGGCAACCCGGCCAAGCGCACCTTCCAGGCGCTGCGCATCGAGGTCAACGGTGAGCTCGCCGTCCTGGAGCGGGCGATCCCGGCCGCGGTCAAGGCCCTCGACGTCGGCGGACGGATCGCCGTGCTGTCGTACCACTCGCTGGAGGACCGGCTGGTGAAGCAGGTGTTCGCGGCCGGCGCCGCCACCACCGCCCCGCCCGGGCTGCCGGTGGTGCCCGAGCGCTACCAGCCGCGGCTCAAGCTGCTCACGCGCGGTGCCGAACTTCCCACCGAGGAAGAGGTCGCCGAGAACCGGCGGGCCGCCCCGGCGCGGCTGCGCGGGGCCGAGCGCATCAGGGAGGACGTCGAGTGACGGGCGCGCCGGGAGACACCCCCGTCCAGCGGGGCCACGACGGCGACTCAGGGGAGGACGAGTGAGCAGGAAACCCGAACTGAAGGGGAGGGCCGCCCGGCTCGCGCGGCTGTTCCCGGCGGGCCCGCGCCGGGCCGCCCGCACCCCGTTCGTCCTGCTCGTCGTCCTGCTCCTCGGCGGCGGCCTCATCGGGCTGCTCGTGCTGAACTCCGCACTGAGCGAAGGCGCGTTCAAGATGGACGACCTCCAGAAGGACACCAAGAACCTCACCGACGAGGAACAGGCGCTCCAGCGGGACATCGACTCCTACTCCGCCCCGGACGCCCTCCAGCGGCGCGCCCGCGAACTCGGCATGGTCCCCGGCGGCGACCCGGCCTTCCTCGCCCCCGACGGCACCGTGAAGGGCGTTCCCTCGGCGGCCGCCGAGCGGTCCGCGGCGGACGTCCCCATGGCCGTACGGCCGCCCGAGGCCCTCGCGACCGGCCTGCCCCCGGCCACGCCCGCCCCCGGCGCACCGTCCCCCGCGGCGTCCGCTCCCGGGGCCCTCGCGACCGCCCCGTACCCGGCCGCCCCCGCCCCGGCCGCAGCCCTCCCCACGACTCCCGGCAGGTGACGGAAGTGTCCGACAGGCAACCGCCGCGCCGGCGCGTGCCCGGCCCGTCCCGGTCCGCCCGCCCCGCGTCGCCGGCGCAGCGACGGCCCGGGCCCGGCGCCCGGCCGGCCCGTGGCCCGGCCGCGGCCCGCCCCGCGAACCGCCCGGCGGCCCCCCGCGTCATCCGGCTCGGCAGTCCCCGGCCCCGACTGCGCCTGGTCGGCCTCGCGCTGGCGCTCGTCCTGATCGCCTTCGTCGTCCGGCTGCTGCAGGTCCAGGCCGTGGACGCGAGCACGTACGCCGCCAAGGCCGAACAGAACCGGTACGTCGGCCAGGTGCTCGCCGCCGAGCGCGGCGAGATCACCGACCGTTCCGGGGTCGCCCTGGCGACCAGCGAGGACGCCTACGACATCACGGCCGACCCGACGATGTTCGCGCCGAAGCAGCTGAAGGTCGCCGACGGCCCCGAGCGGGCGGCCGCCCTCCTCGCGCCGATCCTCGGCCAGGAGCAGGCCGACCTCGTCGGGAAGCTGCGGCCCAAGGACCCCACGACGCGCTACACCAAGCTGGCCGGCCGCCAGACCCCGCAGGTCTGGAAGCAGATCAAGGACCTGAAGTCCGCGCTCGTCACCAAGTCCGAGACGGACGCCTCCACGGTCAACGTCCTCGCCGGCGTCTTCTCCGTCCCCAGCAGCAAGCGCGTGTACCCCAACGGCGACATCGCCGCCGGGATACTGGGCTGGGTCAACGCCGAGGGCAAGGGCGGCGGCGGCATCGAGCAGATGCTGAACGCGACCCTGTCCGGCAAGGACGGCAAGATCCGCTACGCCCAGTCCGGCGGCCGCCAGGTGCCCACCGTGGGCTCCACCGAGACGCCCGCCGTGCCCGGCTCCGACGTCGAGCTGACGATCGACCGCGACATCCAGTGGGCCGCGCAGGACGCGATCACCGAACAGGTGGAGAAGTCCCGGGCCGACCGCGGCTACGTCGTCGTCCAGGACACCCGCACCGGCGAGATCCTCGCCATGGCCAACTCGCCCGGCTTCGACCCCAACGACCTGTCCGACGCGGACCCCGCGGCCCTCGGCAACGCGGCCCTGCAGGATGCCTACGAGCCCGGCTCCACCGCCAAGGTCATGTCGATGGCCGCCGTGCTGGAGGAGAAGGCCGCCACCCCGCTGACGCACGTCACCGTGCCCAACCGGCTGCACCGCGGGGACCGGCTCTTCCAGGACGACATCGACCACCCGACCTGGTACCTCACGCTCAACGGCGTGCTCGCCAAGTCCAGCAACATCGGCACCATCCTGGCCACCGGCCAGCTCGGCGAGACGCAGCCCCAGGCGAACCAGGTCCTCTACTCCTACCTGCGCAAGTTCGGCATCGGCAGCTACACCGGGCTCGGCTTCCCCGGCGAGACCAAGGGCATCCTCGCCCCGCCCGGCCAGTGGTCCACCTCGCAGCAGTACACGATCCCTTTCGGCCAGGGCGTGTCCATCAACGCGGTCCAGGCGGCCTCCGTCTACTCGACCATCGCCAACGGCGGTGTCCGCGTCGAGCCGACGCTGGTGCGCGGCACCAAGGGGCCCGACGGACGCTTCACCCCGGCCGAGGCCCCCGGGAAGTCGCGGGTGATCAGCCAGAAGACGGCCAAGACCCTCGCCCAGATGCTGGAGTCGGTCGTGGACGACGAGGAGGGCACGGGCACCCGGGCGCGCATCCCCGGCTACCGCGTGGCGGGCAAGACCGGTACCGCGAACCGAGTGGATCCGGCCACCGGCAAGTATCGTGGCTACACCTCGTCCTTCGCCGGGTTCGCACCCGCCGACAACCCCCGCGTCACCGTCTACTGCGCGATCCAGAACGCCACCGAGGGCAGCTATTTCGGCGGCCAGATCTGCGGCCCGGTCTTCAAGCAGGTCATGGAGTTCGCCCTGAAGACCCTGCAGGTCCCCCCGACCGGGGCGAAGGCCGCGAGCCTCCCGGTCTCCTTCGCTCCCTGACCCCCCGGCCGTCCCCCCTCCGTCCCGCCGGCCGGCACCGGCCCGCCGGTGTCCGGCGCCGAACCAGCCAGGAAACCAGCCCGTGACCATGATCACTCCCGATCCCGGTGACCACGCCCCGCCCGAGGCCCCGTCCGCGCCCTCGCTTCGCCCGCAGGCGGGTGTGCCCGGTACGCTCACCGCCGTGCCACACGCTGATCAGTCCCAAACCACCCAGAAGGGCGCTCCCGTGACTCGTCCGGGACCGCCGCGACCGGTTCAGGTCTCCGCGACACCCCTCGCGGAGCTCGCCGATCAGCTGGGTGCCGTCACGCCAGAGGGCGCCGCCGAGGTCACGGGGATCACCCACGACTCGCGCGCCGTCCGCCCCGGCGACCTGTACGCCGCCCTGCCGGGCGCCCGCGCGCACGGCGCCGACTTCGTCGCCCAGGCCGCGGACCTGGGCGCGGTCGCCGTGCTGACCGACCCGGCCGGCGCCGAGCGCGCCGCCGCGGCCGGCCTGCCGGTCCTGGTCGTCGACGACCCGCGCGGACGGATGGGCGAGCTGGCGGCCACGGTCTACGGCCGTCCCGGCGAGGACCTGCTCAAGATCGGCATCACCGGCACCTCGGGCAAGACCACCACCGCCTACCTCGTCGAAGGCGGCCTGAAGGCCTCCCGCGACACGGCCGGGGGCGGTGGCGCGCGCCGGGTGGGACTCATCGGCACCGTCGAGATGCGCATCGGCGACGAGCGCGTCAGGTCGGAGCGGACCACCCCCGAGGCCACCGACCTCCAGGCCCTGTTCGCCGTCATGCGCGAGCGCGGCGTCGAGGCGGTCGCGATGGAGGTCTCCAGCCACGCCCTGGTCCTCGGCCGGGTCGACGGCTGCGTCTTCGACGTCGCCGTCTTCAACAACCTCAGCCCGGAGCACATGGAGTTCCACTCCGGCATGGAGGACTACTTCCGGGCCAAGGCGCAGCTCTTCACGCGCGGCCGCAGCAGGCTCGGCGTGGTCAACCTGGACGACGCGTACGGCCGCCGGCTGGCCCGCGAGGCCGAGGTCCCGGTCGTCACGTTCTCCGCCGAGGGCGACCCCGACGCCGACTGGCGTGCCGTGGACGTCCGGGTCGGTCCGGTGGACTCGACGTTCACCGCGGTCGGACCGCGCGGGGAGCGGATCACCGCGAGGTCGCCGATCGCCGGCCCCTTCAACGTGGCCAACACCCTCGCCGCCCTCGTCGCCCTCGCCGCCGCCGGCCTCGACCCGCAGACCGCCGCCGACGGCATCGCCGCGGTCCCGGGCGTACCGGGCCGGCTGGAGCGGGTGGACGCCGGGCAGCCCTACCTCGCCGTCGTCGACTACGCGCACAAGACGGACGCCGTCGAGTCGGTCCTCCAGGCACTGCGCGAGGTCACCGAGGGCCGGCTGCACGTCGTGCTCGGCTGCGGCGGGGACCGGGACGTCACCAAGCGCGCGCCGATGGGCGCCGCCGCCGCCCGGCTCGCCGACACGGCCGTACTGACCTCCGACAACCCCCGCTCCGAGGACCCCCTCGCGATCCTCGCGACGATGCTCCAGGGCGCCGCGTCCGTGCCGGCCCACGAGCGCGGCGAGGTCCAGCTCTTCGAGGACCGGGCCGCCGCGATCGCCGCCGCCGTCGGCCGCGCGCGGCCCGGGGACACCGTGCTGGTCGCGGGCAAGGGCCATGAGCAGGGCCAGGACATCGCCGGTGTGGTCCGTCCGTTCGACGACCGCCAGGTGCTTCGCGAAGCTATCCAGAAGACCCAGGGATGAACTTGTGATCGCCCTCTCCCTCGCCGAGATCGCAGCAGTCGTCGGCGGGCAGACGTACGACATACCGGATCCGACCGCGCAGGTCACCGGGCCCGTCGTCCGGGACTCCCGTGAAGTGGAGCCCGGCAGCCTCTTCGTCGCCTTCGCCGGTGAGCGCGTCGACGGCCACGACTTCGCCCACGCGGTCGTGGAAGCGGGCGCGGCGGCCGTGCTGGCGTCGCGCCCCGTCGGCGTGCCCGCGATCGTCGTGGACGACGTCCAGACGGCGCTCGGCGCCCTGGCCCGCCACGTCGTCCACCGGCTCGGCGCGACCCTCGTCGCGCTCACCGGCTCGGCCGGCAAGACCAGCACCAAGGACCTCATCGCCCAGGTGCTGGGGCGCAAGGCGCCGACCGTCTTCACGCCCGGCTCCCTCAACAACGAGATCGGGCTGCCGCTGACCGCCCTGTCCGCCACCGAGGAGACGAAGTTCCTCGTGCTGGAGATGGGCGCCCGCGGCATCGGCCACATCCGGTACCTCACCGGCCTGACCCCGCCGAGGATCGGTCTCGTCCTCAACGTCGGCAGCGCGCACATCGGCGAGTTCGGCGGCCGCGAGCAGATCGCCCAGGCGAAGGGCGAGCTCGTCGAGAGCCTCCCCCCGGCCGAGGAGGGCGGCGTCGCGGTCCTCAACGCCGACGACCCCCTGGTACGGGCCATGGCCTCCCGAACGACGGCGAAGGTGCTTCTTTTCGGAGAGTCCGGCGAAGCGGACGTACGCGCCGAGAACGTGCGACTCACGGACAGCGGACAGCCCGCCTTCAGGCTTCACACACCCTCCGGTGCAAGCGATGTGACCATGCGCCTGTACGGTGAGCACCACGTGTCGAACGCGCTCGCCGCGGCCGCCGTCGCCCATGAGCTGGGCATGTCCGCGGAAGAGATCGCCACCGCGCTCTCCGAGGCGGGCTCCCTCTCCCGCTGGCGGATGGAGGTCACCGAGCGCCCGGACGGCGTGACGATCGTCAACGACGCCTACAACGCGAACCCCGAGTCGATGAAGGCCGCGCTGCGCGCGCTGGCGGCCATGGGCAGGGGGCGGCGGACCTGGGCGGTGCTCGGCAAGATGGCCGAGCTCGGGGACGAGGCTCTCGCCGAGCACGACGCGGTCGGGCGGCTCGCCGTCCGGCTCAATGTCGGCAAGCTCGTCGCGGTCGGCGGCAGGGAAGCCGCCTGGCTGCAACTGGGCGCATATAACGAGGGTTCGTGGGGTGAGGAGTCGGTGCACGTGTCCGACGCACAGGCGGCGGTCGACCTGTTGCGCAGCGAGTTGCGCCCGGGAGACGTCGTCCTCGTGAAGGCGTCCCGTTCGGTCGGTCTCGAGAGCGTCGCGCAGGCGCTGCTCGCGACCGGTGCCGAGGGTGAGGTTTCCGCCCGATGATGAAGCAGATCCTGTTCGCGGGCGTCATTGGCCTCTTCCTGACGCTGATCGGCACGCCGCTGCTGATCAAGCTGCTCGCGCGCAAGGGCTACGGCCAGTACATCCGTGACGACGGCCCGCGCGAGCACGCCAGCAAGCGCGGTACGCCGACCATGGGCGGCATCGCCTTCATCCTGGCGACGATCGCCGCGTACTTCCTGTCGAAGCTCATCACGGGCAAGCCGCCGACCTACTCCGGTCTGCTCGTGCTCGGCCTGATGTTCGGCATGGGCCTGGTCGGCTTCCTGGACGACTACATCAAGATCGTCAAGCGGCGCTCGCTGGGCCTGCGGGCCAAGGCGAAGATGGCCGGCCAGCTGCTCGGCGGCATCGCCTTCGCCGTGCTCTCGCTCCAGTTCGCGGACGCCCGCGGCAACACCCCGGCGTCCACGAAGCTGTCCTTCATCACGGACTTCGGCTGGACCATCGGCCCGGTGCTCTTCGTGGTCTGGGCGCTGTTCATGATCCTCGCGATGTCGAACGGCGTGAACCTCACCGACGGTCTCGACGGCCTCGCCACCGGCGCGTCCGTCCTGGTCTTCGGCGCGTACACCTTCATCGGCGTGTGGCAGTACCAGGAGTCCTGCGCCAACGGCGAGACGCTGACCAACCCGGGCGCCTGCTACGAGGTGCGCGACCCGCTCGACCTCGCGGTCGTCTCCGCGGCGCTGATGGGCGCCTGCCTCGGCTTCCTGTGGTGGAACACCTCGCCGGCCAAGATCTTCATGGGCGACACCGGTTCGCTCGCGCTCGGCGGTGTGCTCGCGGGTCTGGCGATCTGCTCCCGCACCGAGCTCCTGCTGGCCATCCTGGGCGGCCTGTTCGTCCTCATCACCATGTCGGTGGTCATCCAGGTCGGCTCGTTCCGCCTGACCGGCAAGCGCGTCTTCCGCATGGCGCCGCTCCAGCACCACTTCGAACTCAAGGGCTGGTCCGAAGTCCTCGTCGTGGTTCGCTTCTGGATCATCCAGGGCATCTGCGTCATCGTCGGACTGGGTCTCTTCTACGCGGGATGGGCAGCGGACAAGTGACCGACTGGCAGGGGAAGAACGTCACCGTCGCCGGACTCGGCGTCTCCGGCATCCCGGCGGCCAAGGTGCTGCACGGGCTCGGCGCGGAGGTCACCGTCGTCAACGACGGCGACGACGAACGGGCACGGGCCCAGGCGGCCGAACTGGAGGCGCTCGGCATCACCGTGCGCCTCGGCGACGGGGCGACCCTGCCCGAGGGCACCGAGCTGATCGTCACCGCCCCCGGCTGGAAGCCGGACAAGCCGCTGTTCGCCGCGGCGCACGAGGCCGGGGTGCCGGTCTGGGGCGACGTCGAACTCGCCTGGCGCCTGCGGGGCCCCGACGCGGCCCCCTGGCTGTGCGTCACCGGCACCAACGGCAAGACGACCACCACGCAGATGCTGGCGTCCATCCTGAAGGCGGCCGGCCTGCGCACGGCGGCCGTCGGCAACATCGGCGTCTCGCTGCTGGACGCGGTCCTCGGCGAGGAGCGGTACGACGTCCTCGCCGTGGAGCTCTCCAGCTACCAGCTGCACTGGGCGCCCTCCCTGCGCGCCCACTCGGCCACCGTGCTCAACCTCGCCCCCGACCACCTCGACTGGCACGGCTCCATGGAGGCGTACGCCCACGACAAGGGCCGTGTCTACGAGGGCAACCGGGTCGCCTGCGTCTACAACGTGGCCGACAAGGCCACCGAGGACCTGGTGCGCGAGGCCGACGTCGAGGAGGGCTGCCGGGCCGTCGGCTTCACCCTCGGCACGCCCGGACCCTCCCAACTCGGCGTGGTGGAAGGCATCCTGGTCGACCGCGCCTTCGTCGAGAACCGGCAGAAGAACGCCCAGGAGCTCGCCGAGGTCTCCGACGTGCGCCCGCCGGCGCCGCACAACATCGCCAACGCCCTTGCGGCGGCGGCCCTCGCGCGCGCCTTCGGCGTGCCCGCCAGGGCCGTTCGGGACGGTCTGCGGGCCTTCACCCCGGACGCCCACCGCATCGCCCACGTCGCCGACGTGGACGGCGTCGCGTACGTCGACGACTCCAAGGCCACCAACACCCACGCGGCACAGGCCTCGTTGGCGGCCTACGAGCCGATCGTGTGGATCGCGGGCGGACTCGCGAAGGGCGCGACCTTCGACGAGCTGGTCGCCGAGTCCGCCGGGCGGCTTCGCGGGGTCGTCCTCATCGGTGCCGATCGGGCGCTGATCCGGGACGCCCTCGCGCGACACGCCCCGGAAGTACCCGTCGTCGACCTCGACCGGACCGACACTGGGGCGATGCTCCAGGCCGTCCAGGAGGCCCGGCGGCTCGCGCGGCCCGGCGACACGGTGCTGCTGGCCCCGGCCTGCGCCTCCATGGACATGTTCGCCAACTACAACCAGCGCGGTGACGCGTTCGCGGAGGCCGTTCGCGAACTCGGCGCCTGACCCGGCCGCCTGCCGGGCGGACCTTGGGAGGGACGCGTGGGACCGTCGAGGTCGACCTTCAGCACCGGAGCCGGCGATGCCCGGTAGCCGTACCGGCCGGCCGCCCGTGCAGCGGCCGGCCCGGCGGCGTCCCGCCACCTCCCGGCCGGTCCGCGACAACCCCGTCCGCCGGCTCCACACGCGGGCGCGCAAGGCCTGGGACCGGCCGCTGACGGCCTACTACCTGATCTTCGGCGGCAGTCTGCTGATCACCGTGCTGGGCCTGGTGATGGTCTACTCGGCCTCGCAGATCACCGCGCTGCAGATGTCGCTGCCGGGGTCGTTCTTCTTCCGCAAGCAGTTCCTGGCCGCGGTCATCGGCGGGGCGCTGCTGCTGGCCGCCTCCCGGATGCCGGTGAAGCTGCACCGGGCGCTGGCCTACCCGATCATCGCCGGCGCCGTCTTCCTGATGGCCCTGGTGCAGGTGCCGGGGATAGGGATGTCGGTCAACGGCAACCAGAACTGGATCTCGCTCGGCGGCTCCTTCCAGATCCAGCCCAGCGAGTTCGGCAAGCTGGCGCTCGTGCTGTGGGGCGCCGACCTGCTCGCCCGCAAGCAGGACAAGAGGCTGCTGACCCAGTGGAAGCACATGCTGGTGCCGCTCGTCCCGGTCGCCTTCATGCTGCTCGGACTGATCATGCTCGGCGGCGACATGGGGACGGCGATCATCCTGACGGCGATCCTGTTCGGCCTGCTGTGGCTGGCGGGCGCGCCCACCCGCCTCTTCGTCGGCGTGCTCTCGGTCGCGGCCGCGATCGGCGTGATCCTCATCAAGACCAGCCCGAACCGGATGGCCCGCCTCCAGTGCATCGGCGCCACCGACCCCGGGCCGGGCGACGCCTGCTGGCAGGCCGTGCACGGAATCTACGCCCTCGCGTCCGGCGGGATCTTCGGCTCCGGACTGGGGGCGAGTGTGGAGAAATGGGGACAACTCCCCGAAGCCCACACCGACTTCATCTTCGCCGTCACCGGTGAGGAACTGGGTCTGGCGGGGACGCTGTCCGTCCTCGCCCTGTTCGCGGCTCTAGGCTATGCGGGTATCCGCGTGGCCGGACGCACGGAGGACCCGTTCGTGAGGTATGCCGCGGGAGGCGTGACCACCTGGATCACGGCCCAGGCCGTGATCAACATCGGTGCGGTGCTCGGCCTGCTGCCGATCGCCGGCGTCCCCCTCCCGCTGTTCTCCTACGGAGGGTCCGCCCTGCTGCCGACCATGTTCGCCATCGGGCTGCTGATCGCCTTCGCGCGCGACGAGCCCGCTGCGCGGGCGGCGCTTGCGATGCGGCACTCCCGCTTTGGTAGAAAGCGGGGGGCCGGGGGTTCCGCTTCCGTCAGGGAGCCCCGGAGATGGAACACGATGCGACGGCGTGCCTCGGCGGCGCGTCCGTCCGGAGAGCGGTGAATTTCGGTGCATGTCGTACTCGCTGGTGGGGGGACCGCCGGCCACATCGAGCCCGCGCTCGCCCTCGCGGACGCCCTGCGCAGGCAGGACCCCACCGTGGGGATCACGGCCCTGGGCACCGAGCGCGGCCTGGAGACCACGCTCGTGCCCCAGCGGGGCTACGAGCTCGCGCTGATCCCCGCGGTGCCGCTGCCGCGCAAGCCCACGCCCGAGCTGATCACCGTGCCGGGCCGGCTGCGCGGCACGATCAAGGCGACCGAGCAGATCCTGGAGCGCACCAAGGCGGACGCCGTCGTCGGCTTCGGCGGCTACGTGGCCCTGCCCGGCTACCTCGCCGCCAAGCGCCTGGGCGTGCCGATCGTCATCCACGAGGCCAACGCCCGTCCCGGCCTGGCCAACAAGATCGGCTCCCGGTACGCCGCCCAGGTCGCCGTCTCCACCCCGGACAGCAAGCTCCGCAACGCGCGCTACATCGGCATCCCGCTGCGCCGCTCCATCGCCACCCTGGACCGCGCCGCCGTGCGCCCCGAGGCGCGCGCGATGTTCGGCCTCGACCCGAACCTGCCGACGCTGCTCGTCTCCGGCGGCTCGCAGGGCGCCCGCCGCCTCAACGAGGTCGTCCAGCAGGTCGCCCCGTGGCTCCAGCAGGCCGGCATCCAGATCCTGCACGCGGTCGGCCCGAAGAACGAACTGCCGCACGTCCAGCAGATGCCGGGAATGCCCCCGTACATCCCGGTAAGTTACGTGGACCGGATGGATCTCGCGTACGCCGCGGCCGACATGATGCTCTGCCGTGCGGGCGCGATGACCGTCGCCGAACTCTCCGCCGTCGGACTCCCGGCCGCCTACGTCCCGCTGCCCATCGGCAACGGAGAGCAGCGGCTGAACGCCCAGCCGGTGGTCAAGGCCGGCGGCGGTCTCCTGGTCGACGACGCGGAACTGACCCCCGAGTGGGTCCGGGAGAACGTCCTGCCCGTGCTCGCCGACCCGCACCGGCTGTACGAGATGTCCCGAGCCGCCGGGGAGTTCGGCCGCCGGGACGCGGACGAGCTGCTCGTCCGCATGGTGTACGAGGCGATCGCCGCGCATCGCTAGGCACGACGGCACGAGGGGCCCCGCGCGCGGCTGGGGCCCGGTGAACGAAGGGCAGGGAGCGTGGCCGGACCCACCACCGCCGAACGCGGTGCACGCCAGCAGGAGTCGTCCGGCCCGCCCCTCGTCCGGAAGCTGGGCACCCCTCGCCTTCGTAGGATCATCATCCTTGCGCTGGCCCTCGTCCTCCTCGGGGCGGGCGGCGTCTGGGTGTTGTACGGCTCGCAGTGGCTGCGCGTGGAGCGCGTCTCCGTCTCCGGCACGCGCGTCCTGTCGTCGCAGCAGGTGCGCGAGGCGGCCGACGTCCCGGTCGGCGCGCCGCTCGTCTCCGTCGACACCGACGCGATCGAGACCCGTCTGCGCGCGGAACTGCCCCGGATCGACTCGGTCGACGTGGTCCGCTCCTGGCCGCACGGAATCGGCCTGAAGGTGACCGAACGCAAGCCGGTCCTCCTGGTGCGCAAGGGGCGCGACTTCGTGGAAGTGGACGACGAAGGAGTCCGGTTCGCCACGATTTCCACGGCTCTGAGGGGTGTCCCCCTCCTCGCCCTGGAGACGACTCCCTCGAGTTCCGCCTCCGCGAGCCTGCGCCGCTTCGGCGCGGACCGGCTGGTGCGCGAGGCGGTGCGGGCCGTCGGCGCGCTCCCGGCCGCCGTCGCGCGGGACACCCGGGGCGTCAAGGTCCGTTCCTACGACGACATCACGCTGGAGTTGAGCGGCGGCCGCACGGTCGCGTGGGGGAGCGCCGAGAAGGGATCCGCGAAGGCCCGTACCCTCGTCGCCGTCATGAAAGCCTCCCCGGACGCCCGGCACTTCGATGTCAGTGTTCCCACGGCGCCCGCGTCATCAGGGAGTTGACGCGCATCCGCGCAGGCCAGCACCCTGGTTGGGCAGTGACACGGCTGATCACATAGGGTGAAAAGAAAAACGGGAGGTTCGGCGTGTTCGTTGAACGGGCGCCACTTGTCGACTTAGTGTCCTGTTCAGAAGACTCCAAGGAACAGACACACTGGTAACCCTAAACTTCAGCGTTAGGGTTCGGGTCGGCGAAACGGACCGTCCCATTCGGCATCAGTCGCCGGAACGCGGAGCGCAGAGCGTCCCGTGAGCCGGCGACACGTAACTCGAGGCGAGAGGCCTTCGACGTGGCAGCACCGCAGAACTACCTCGCAGTCATCAAAGTCATCGGTGTCGGCGGCGGTGGTGTCAATGCCATCAACCGGATGATCGAGGTCGGTCTCAAGGGCGTCGAGTTCATCGCCATCAACACCGACGCGCAGGCGCTGTTGATGAGCGACGCCGACGTCAAGCTCGACGTCGGCCGCGAACTCACCCGCGGACTCGGCGCCGGAGCCAACCCGGCCGTCGGCCGCAAGGCCGCCGAGGACCACCGCGAGGAGATCGAGGAGGTCCTCAAGGGGGCCGACATGGTCTTCGTGACGGCCGGTGAAGGCGGCGGCACCGGCACCGGCGGCGCGCCCGTCGTGGCCAACATCGCACGCTCCCTGGGCGCCCTCACCATCGGCGTGGTCACGCGCCCGTTCACCTTCGAGGGACGGCGCCGGGCCAACCAGGCCGAGGACGGCATCGCCGAGCTCCGCGAAGAGGTCGACACCCTCATCGTCATCCCCAACGACCGGCTGCTGTCCATCTCGGACCGCCAGGTCTCGGTCCTGGACGCCTTCAAGTCGGCCGACCAGGTGCTGCTCTCCGGTGTCCAGGGCATCACCGACCTGATCACCACCCCCGGTCTGATCAACCTCGACTTCGCCGACGTGAAGTCGGTCATGTCCGAGGCGGGCTCGGCCCTCATGGGCATCGGCTCGGCCCGCGGCGACGACCGCGCGGTGGCCGCCGCCGAGATGGCGATCTCCTCGCCGCTCCTGGAGGCCTCCATCGACGGCGCCCGGGGCGTGCTGCTGTCCATCTCCGGCGGCAGCGACCTCGGCCTGTTCGAGATCAACGAGGCCGCGCAGCTGGTCAGCGAGGCCGCCCACCCCGAGGCCAACATCATCTTCGGCGCGGTCATCGACGACGCCCTCGGCGACGAGGTCCGGGTCACGGTCATCGCGGCCGGCTTCGACGGCGGTCAGCCGCCGACCCGCCGGGACAACGTCCTCGGATCGGCCTCGTCCTCGCCGGCCCGCCGCGAGGAGCCGCCGGCCCCGGCACGGCAGCCCGAGAGCCGCCCGACCTTCGGCTCGCTCGGCAGCGTGACGCCGAAGGAGGAGCCGGAGCCGGCGCCCGAGCCGGTGGCCGACGTCCCCCCGGTCGCCCCGCCGCCGGTCCCGCCGTCCCGGGCCTACTCGGACAGCGCGGCCGAGGAACTGGACGTGCCGGACTTCCTGAAGTGATAGGACAGCGCGGACACGTGAGCGGCGCGCACTTCGCCTTCACCGACAGGTGGGGCGGGGTGAGCGCCGCTCCGTATGAGGAGCTCAACCTCGGCGGAGCGGTCGGCGACGACCCCGAGGCCGTGCGGACCAACCGCGAACTGGCGGCCAAGTCGCTCGGACTGGACCCCGCGCAGGTCGTCTGGATGAACCAGGTGCACGGCAGGGGCGTGGCCGAGGTCGACGCGCCGTGGGGCGGGCGTGCCGTCCCCGAGGTCGACGCGGTCGTCACGGCCCGGCGGGGTCTCGCCCTCGCGGTCCTGACCGCCGACTGCACCCCCGTCCTGCTCGCCGACCCGGTCGCCGGGGTCGCCGCCGCGGCCCACGCGGGCCGGCCCGGCATGGTGGCCGGGGTCGTCCCCGCCGCCGTGGAGGCGATGGTGGGGCTCGGCGCCGAGCCGTCCCGGATCGTGGCCCGCACCGGACCCGCCGTCTGCGGCCGGTGCTACGAGGTGCCGGAGGCCATGCGCGCCGAGGTGGCCGCCGTGGAGCCGGCGGCGCACGCCGAGACGAGCTGGGGCACGCCGGCGGTCGACGTGACCGCCGGGGTGCACGCGCAGCTCGAGCGGCTCGGGGTGCACGACCGGGAGCGGTCGCCGGTGTGCACGCGGGAGTCGCAGGACCACTTCTCGTACCGCCGCGACCGCGCCACGGGGCGACTCGCGGGATATGTCTGGCTGGACTGATGGGGCATGACGGAGCGTAAGGACGAACTCGCCGGGAACCTGGCGAAGGTGGAGGAGCGCATCGCCGCCGCGTGCGCGGCCGCCGGGCGTGAGCGCGAGGAGGTGACCCTGATCGTGGTCACCAAGACGTACCCGGCGAGCGATGTGCGGGCCCTGGCGGAACTCGGGGTGCGCCACGTCGCCGAGAACCGTGACCAGGACGCGGCGCCGAAGGCCGCGGCTTGTGCGGATCTGCCCCTTTCCTGGCACTTCGTGGGCCAGTTGCAGACCAACAAGGTGCGTTCCGTGGTCGGTTACGCGGATGTCGTGCAGTCCGTCGACCGCTCCCGGCTGGTGACGGCCCTGTCGAAGGAGGCCGTGCGGGCCGGGCGCGAGGTCGGCTGCCTGATCCAGGTCGCGCTCGACGCGGGGGAGCCTCCGGCGGGAGGGGGCGCGCGGGGGGAGCGGGGCGGCGTGGCGCCCGGCGGGATCGGGGAGTTGGCCGAACTCGTCGCCGCGTCCCCGGGGCTGCGGCTTGACGGACTGATGACCGTCGCACCTCTGACCGGGGAGTACGCGGGGCGTCAACGGGCGGCGTTCGAGCGGTTGATGGTTTTGTCGACCGACCTGCGCAGAGCCCATCCGACTGCCACCATGGTGTCGGCAGGGATGAGTGCGGACCTCGAGGACGCCGTGGCGGCCGGGGCGACACATGTACGCGTCGGCACCGCGGTACTCGGAGTCCGCCCCAGGCTCGGGTAACGTCGCCAGGAAGTCGGACCACAGCAGAAAATATGGTCATTACCGCCGGAAGGCGGGCGAAGGGCCACGTGGATCGCGGGACTTGGCAGTCGTCAGCCGATCCACCACAGAGCGGAGGACTCAGAGCATGGCCGGCGCGATGCGCAAGATGGCGGTCTACCTC
Source organism: Streptomyces sp. NPDC017936 (assembly GCF_044328485.1). NCBI lineage: Bacteria > Bacillati > Actinomycetota > Actinomycetes > Kitasatosporales > Streptomycetaceae > Streptomyces > Streptomyces sp. NPDC017936. Next base: position 56,618 of record NZ_JBIRHK010000022.1, read on the forward strand.
GGCCTCGTGGAGGACGATGGGTACGACGGCCGGGGCTTCGACCCCGATGACGACTTCGAACCCGAACTGGATCCGGAGCCCGAACGCGATCACCGACGGCACGAGCCGTCACACCAGTCACACGGCGCACATCAGTCCCCACGGGACGAAGAGGTGCGCATCGTGCAGCCGCCCGCGCCGCGCGAACCGGTGGCCCGGTCCACTTCGCTCGCCGCGGAATCCGGACGCCCGGCACGGATCGCGCCCGTGGCGTCCATCACACAAGAACGTCAGTCCCTGGAGAAGAACGCACCGGTGATCATGCCCAAGGTCGTGTCGGAACGAGAGCCGTACCGGATCACCACGCTTCACCCCCGGACCTACAACGAGGCCCGTACCATCGGGGAACACTTCCGTGAGGGCACCCCGGTGATCATGAATCTGACTGAGATGGACGACACAGACGCGAAGCGACTTGTCGACTTTGCGGCCGGTTTGGTGTTTGGTCTTCACGGCAGCATCGAGCGGGTGACGCAGAAGGTGTTCCTGTTGTCGCCTGCTAACGTCGATGTCACGGCGGAGGACAAGGCCCGCATCGCAGAGGGCGGGTTCTTCAACCAGAGCTGAGACGCACGACCGGAAAAAGCACTACGAGAGCACGTAAGCAGGGGAGAGGGAAGCACCGAACATGAGCGTGGTCCTGGATGTCGTCTACATCGCGCTGATGGTGTTCCTCATCGTGCTCATCTTCCGGTTGGTCATGGACTACGTCTTCCAGTTCGCCCGCTCATGGCAGCCCGGCAAGGCGATGGTGGTCGTTCTGGAGGCCACCTACACTGTCACCGATCCACCGCTCAAGCTTCTGCGGCGGGTCATCCCGCCGCTGCGTCTCGGGGGCGTGGCGCTCGACCTGTCCTTCTTCGTACTGATGATCATCGTCTACATCCTGATCTCGATCGTGAGCCGGCTGTGAGCGATGTGAACTACCGTCTTGCCGATGCCGACGACTACGTTGAGGTGAAGAGATGCCGTTGACCCCCGAGGACGTGCGGAACAAGCAGTTCACGACCGTCCGCCTCCGAGAAGGCTATGACGAGGACGAGGTCGATGCCTTCCTCGACGAGGTCGAAGCCGAACTGACCCGACTTCTCCGCGAGAACGAGGACCTGCGCGCCAAACTGGCCGCGGCCACGCGCGCTGCTGCCCAGAACCAGCAGAACATGCGCAAGCCTCCGGAGCAGCAGGACGGCCCGCAGGGGATGCCGCCGCAGCAGCAGGGGATGCCTCAGCAGGGCATGCCTCAGCAGGGGATGCCCCAGCAGGGCATGCGAGGACCCGGCGCTCCGGTACCCGCCGGCATATCGGGCCCGCCGCAGCAGCAGATGGGTGGCCCCATGGGTGGCCCGCCCCAGCTGCCGAGCGGTGCCCCGCAGCTGCCCGCCGGCCCCGGCGGCGGTCAGGGCGGTCCCCAGGGTCCCGGCCCGATGGGTCAGGGTCCGATGGGCCAGGGCCCGATGGGTCAGGGTCCGATGGGCCAGGGCCCGATGGGTCAGGGTCCGATGGGTGGCCAGCCCCCCATGCAGCAGCAGATGGGCGGTCCGATGGGCGGCCCCATGGGCGGTCCGATGGGCGGCCCCGGTCAGGGCCCGGGCGGCGACAGCGCCGCGCGTGTCCTCTCGCTGGCCCAGCAGACCGCCGACCAGGCGATCGCCGAGGCCCGCTCCGAAGCCAACAAGATCGTCGGTGAGGCGCGTTCGCGTGCCGAGGGTCTCGAGCGCGACGCCCGTGCCAAGGCCGACGCCCTGGAGCGGGACGCGCAGGAGAAGCACCGTGTCGCGATGGGCTCCCTGGAGTCCGCCCGCGCCACGCTGGAGCGCAAGGTCGAGGACCTGCGCGGCTTCGAGCGCGAGTACCGCACGCGCCTGAAGTCGTACCTCGAGTCCCAGCTGCGCCAGCTGGAGACGCAGGCCGACGACTCCCTCGCCCCGCCGCGCACCCCGGCCACGGCCTCCCTCCCGCCGTCCCCGGCGCCCTCCATGGCTCCGGCCGGCGCGAGCGCCCCGTCCTACGGCGGCAACCAGGGCATGGGCGGGACGGGCCCCGCTGGTCCGTCCTACGGCGGTCAGCAGCAGATGTCCCCGGCGATGACCCAGCCGATGGCTCCGGTGCGGCCGCAGGGCCCGTCGCCGATGGGTCAGGCCCCCTCGCCGATGCGTGGCTTCCTCATCGACGAGGACGACAACTGACGGCCAGTAGTACGCCTTAGGCGTCGGCAGCGTTCACAAGGGCAGGCCCCGGATTCCGATCCGGGGCCCGCCCTTTTTACGCGTGTTGACAGTGATCGCGGCGATGTCCGTACAGAGCCGCTCCCGGACCGGCCGGGTCCGGGCGCCGTGCGGGAGGCCGGGAGCCGACGGGAAGGCCAGGAGCCGACGCGGGCCCCGCCCCCCCCCGGGGGCCCCGGCCCGCGGCGGCCCGCCCCCTGTGCGTTCGGCTTGCGCCGGCGGGACGGCCGCGGCAGGGCCGCGTCCGTGAACGG
>NZ_JBIRHK010000022.1:59145-122833 GCF_044328485.1 Streptomyces sp. NPDC017936
GTGGCCCCCCCCCCCCCCGCCGCGGCGGGGGGGGGGGGGGGGGGGGGGGGGGGGGCGGGGGGGGGGGGGGGCCCCCCGCCGCGGGGGGGGGCCCGCCCCCCGGGGGGGGGCCGGGCCCGGGGCCGCACGCCTCCGTGTCCTTACGCCTTGCGCAGGCGGAAGGTCAGCGTCAGGCCCTCGTCCGTGAACGGGGCGCCGTAGGCGTCGTCGGCCTCGCCCCGGGCGAAGTCCGCGGCGAGGACCTCGTCGGCGATCAGGGCCGAGTGCGCGGTCAGGGCTTCGACGGTCGCCGGGTCGGTCGCGGTCCAGCGGAGCGCGATGCGGTCGGCGACGTCGAGGCCGCTGTTCTTGCGGGCCTCCTGGATCAGACGGATCGCGTCACGGGCCAGGCCGGCGCGGCGCAGCTCCTCGGTGATCTCCAGATCGAGGGCGACCGTCGCGCCCGCGTCGGACGCCACCGACCAGCCCTCGCGCGGGGTCTCCGTGATGATCACCTCGTCCGGGGCGAGGCTGATCGTCTCGCCGTCGACCTCCACCGACGCCGTGCCCTCGCGCAGGGCGAGGGAGAGCGCGGCCGCGTCGGCGTTCGCCACGGCCTTGGCCACGTCCTGGACCCGCTTGCCGAACCGCTTGCCCAGCGCGCGGAAGTTGGCCTTGGCGGTCGTGTCGACCAGCGAGCCGCCGACCTCGGAGAGGGAGGCGAGCGACTCGACGTTCAGCTCCTCGGTGATCTGCGTGTGCAGTTCGGGGGAGAGCGCGTCGAAGCCGGTGACCGCGACGAGCGCGCGCCGCAGCGGCTGCCGGGTCTTCACACCCGACTCGGCGCGCGTGGCGCGGCCCAGCTCGACCAGGCGGCGCACCAGCACCATCTGCTTCGACAGCTCCGGGTCGATCGCCGAGAGGTCAGCCTCCGGCCAGGACGCCAGGTGCACGGACTCCGGGGCGCCCGGGGTGACGGGCACGACCAGGTCCTGCCAGACCCGCTCGGTGATGAACGGGGTCAGCGGCGCCATCAGCTTGGTGACGGTCTCGACGACCTCGTGCAGGGTGCGCAGAGCCGCCTTGTCGCCCTGCCAGAAGCGGCGGCGCGAGCGGCGGACGTACCAGTTGGACAGGTCGTCGACGAACGCCGAGAGCAGCTTGCCGGCGCGCTGGGTGTCGTAGGCCTCCAGGGACCGGGTCACCTGGTCGGTGAGCGCGTGCAGTTCGGACAGCAGCCAGCGGTCCAGCAGCGGGCGGTCGGCCGGGGCCGGATCCGCCTCGGAGGGCGCCCAGCCCGACGTGCGGGCGTACAGGGCCTGGAAGGCGACCGTGTTCCAGTACGTGAGGAGCGTCTTGCGGACGACCTCCTGGATGGTGCCGTGGCCGACGCGGCGGGCCGCCCAGGGCGAGCCGCCGGCCGCCATGAACCAGCGGACCGCGTCCGCGCCGTGCTGGTCCATGAGCGGGATCGGCTGGAGGATGTTGCCCAGGTGCTTGGACATCTTGCGGCCGTCCTCGGCGAGGATGTGGCCGAGGCAGACGACGTTCTCGTACGAGGACCTGTCGAAGACCAGCGTGCCGACCGCCATCAGCGTGTAGAACCAGCCGCGCGTCTGGTCGATGGCCTCGCTGATGAACTGCGCCGGGTAGCGGCTCTCGAACAGTTCCTTGTTCTTGTACGGGTAGCCCCACTGCGCGAACGGCATCGAACCCGAGTCGTACCAGGCGTCGATGACCTCCGGGACGCGGGTGGACGTCTTCCCGCAGCCCTCGTGCGGGCAGGCGAAGGTGACCGCGTCGATGTACGGGCGGTGCGGGTCCAGCTCCGACTGGTCGGCGCCGGTCAGCTCGGTCAGCTCCGCGCGGGAGCCGACGACGGTGAGGTGGTCGTCCGCGCAGCGCCAGATCGGCAGCGGGGTGCCCCAGTAGCGGCTGCGGGAGAGCGCCCAGTCGATGTTGTTGTTCAGCCAGTCGCCGAAGCGGCCGTGCTTGACCGTGTCCGGGAACCAGTTGGTCTTCTCGTTCTCCGCCAGGAGGCGGTCCTTGACCGCCGTGGTGCGGATGTACCAGGACGGCTGCGCGTAGTACAGCAGCGCGGTGTGGCAGCGCCAGCAGTGCGGGTAGCTGTGCTCGTACGGGAGGTGCTTGAAGAGGAGCCCGCGCTCCTGCAGGTCCTCGGTGAGCTTTTCGTCGGCCTTCTTGAAGAAGACGCCGCCCACCATCGGGACGGACTCCTCGAAGGTGCCGTCCGGGCGGACCGGGTTCACCACGGGCAGGCCGTAGGAGCGGCAGACCTTGAGGTCGTCCTCACCGAAGGCGGGGGACTGGTGGACCAGACCCGTGCCGTCCTCGGTCGTGACGTACTCCGCGTTGACGACGAAATGCGCCGCCTCGGGGAACTCGACGAGCTCGAACGGACGCCGGTAGGTCCAGCGCTCCATCTCGGCGCCGGTGAAGGTCTGGCCGGTGGTCTCCCAGCCCTCGCCGAGCGCCTTGGCGACGAGCGGCTCGGCGACGACGAGCTTCTCCTCGCCGTCGGTCGCGACGACGTAGGTGACCTCGGGGTGCGCGGCGACGGCGGTGTTGGAGACCAGGGTCCAGGGGGTCGTCGTCCACACCAGGAGCGCGGCCTGGCCGGCGAGCGGACCGGAGGTGAGCGGGAAACGGACGTACACGGACGGGTCGACGACCGTCTCGTAGCCCTGGGCCAGCTCGTGGTCGGACAGGCCGGTGCCGCAGCGGGGGCACCAGGGGGCGACGCGGTGGTCCTGGACCAGCAGGCCCTTGTCGAAGATCTCCTTGAGCGACCACCAGACCGACTCGATGTACTCGGGGTCCATCGTGACGTAGGCGTCGTCGAGGTCGACCCAGTAGCCCATGCGGGTCGTCAGGTCGGTGAAGGCGTCGGTGTGGCGGAGCACGGACTCCCGGCACCTGGCGTTGAACTCGGCGATGCCGTACGCCTCGATGTCCTTCTTGCCGCTGAAGCCGAGCTCCTTCTCCACCGCCAGCTCCACCGGGAGGCCGTGGCAGTCCCAGCCGGCCTTGCGGGCCACGTGGTAGCCGCGCATGGTGCGGAAGCGGGGGAAGACGTCCTTGAAGACGCGCGCCTCGATGTGGTGGGCGCCGGGCATGCCGTTGGCGGTGGGCGGGCCCTCGTAGAACACCCACTCGGGGCGGCCCTCGGACTGCTGCAGGCTCTTGGCAAAGATCTTCTGCTCGCGCCAGAAGTCGAGCACGGCGTGCTCGAGGGCGGGCAGGTCGACCTGGGCGGGCACCTGGCGGTACTGCGTCATCGATCTTCCTCCGGCGGACGTGCTGCCTTCCGTCGGAGGGACGAGAGCCTTCTTTCCTGTCCACGCCGTGTGCGGCGCGCTCCCGCGGTACCACCCTCCTTGGCCCCCCGGCGCGCCGTACGCTCCGGTGAGCCCCCTCATTGGGGTCGCGATGCCGGTTCTACTCGCCCCTCACGGGCTTTCTTCCGGCGGCTCCGGGGTGATCTTCACGTCGCGCTCGCCCCCGGGCTCCCACCGTCCCCGGGTCGCTCTGGGCTGCGTACGCCGCTACTCGTCCCCATCCACGCTTTTCGCTCCGCCCAGTGTACGGCGCCGCGAGGACGGCGGCCGACCGGTTCACCGAGGCCGGGACGAAGGGCGGGGCGGACCCGGGATGACCCGAACGGGGGGTGCGCCTGTTCGGGTCCCGGGGCGGCGGACCGGGCGGATTACCCGGCGGGGAGCTGGGCACAACGCATGCAGGCTCGCCGGGTGACGCGCGCGAGGCGGGCGGATCGGGCGGTGTGCCCCGTTGCCGCGGGACTCAAGTCGATTTATCGTCCCAGCACGATTTGCGCGCAAGATCACACTGTGTGAAGGGGCCGCGGTCATGGTGGCGAAGAAGACCGCCGTACAGCAGCCGGCGTCGGACGGGCCCGCAGGCGCCTCCGGCGGTGCGGCCGAGGGTGCCGGCGGGAGGAAGCGCACGCGGGCCGGGGCCGCCGGCCGGGCGGCGGGCGCCGTGAACGCGGTGCGGGCGGCGGGGACGGCTGCCGCCGGTGGTGCGAAGAGGGCGGCCGGGGGGAAGAAGCCGGCGGTGGGGGCCGTGGGGGAACGGACGGGGGGATCGGGGGTTGGCGGGGCTCCGACGGGGAAGAAGGGGGGCGCCGAGGAGGCGGTGGGGAAGAAGGCGGTCGTCAAGGAGGCGGCGCACGCGAGGACGGCGGCCGGCGGGGGCAGGGGGGCGGCGCACGGAAGGGCGGCCGACGAGGAGAGGACCGTCGGGGAGCCCGCCGCCACGAGGACGAGAGCCGCCGCCGGGAGGACGGCTGCCGAGGAGAGGGCCGCTGCGGGGAAGAAGGCGTCCGCGAGGGCGGCGCCCGCCGGGAGGGCGCCCGGGAAGAAGGCCGTCGCGGAGCGGACGGCCGAGGGGAAGACGACTGCGAAGAAGGCCGGGGAGAAGGCGGCCGTGGTGAAGGAGGCCACGGTGAGGAAGGCCGCGGCCGGGAAGGCGGCGCGCGGGAAGGCGCCGGCCGGCGGGGCGGCGGCCGGGAAGGCGATCGGGGGGGCCGGGCGGACGGCCACGAAGCGGGCCGGTCCGAAGGGCGCCGGCAAGGCGGCTCCGGAGAACGCCGCGAAGGCCGCCCCGGAGAGTTCGAGGAGGACGGCCGCCGGGAAGAGGACGGCGGGCGGGAAGGCCGCGGTCGCCGGGACGGCCCGGACGGCGGAACACGCCGACGGCCGGGAGACGGCGGGCACGGTGGACGGGACGGACGCGGTGCGGGAAGGGACGGCCGGAAAGGCGGCCGCCGGTCCGGAGGGGGCCGGCGGCAAGGGCGGTGCGGCCGGCGGTGCGGCCGGCGAGGCGGCGGGCGGGAAGGCCGCCGCGAAGAAGGGCACCGCGAGGAAGAGCAGGGCCAAGACGGTGGGCGCGGCCTCGGCCGCGGAGCAGACGGGAGCCACGACGGTGGTTGCGAAGAAGACTCCTGGCACGGCCACGGCGGCGAAGACGGCCGTGCCCAAGGCACGGTTCGCCGCGGCGGAGCCCGGCGAGCTGGCGGTGCGCCCCGGGGAGGAGCCCTGGACCCCGGAGGAGGTCGCGGAGGCACGCGCCGAACTGCAGTCCGAGCAGGATCGGCTGCGCGCCGAGCTGGCCGCGTCCGAGGCGGCCCTGGCGGGGCTGATGCGGGACTCCGGGGACGGCGCGGGCGACGACCAGGCGGACACCGGGACCAAGAACATCACCCGCGAGCATGAACTGGCGCTGGCGGCCAACGCGCGCGAGATGCTGATCCAGACGGAACACGCCCTCGAGCGGCTCGACGCCGGTACGTACGGCCTGTGCGACAACTGCGGCGACCCCATCGGCAAGGCCCGCATGCAGGCCTTCCCCCGGGCCACGCTGTGCGTCGAGTGCAAGCAGAAGCAGGAGCGCCGGTACTGATCACCCGGCCGCCGCGGACCGTGCCGTACCCTCATCCTCAGTCAGGTACCTAGGTTGAGGGACTCACGTGGCAGAGGCGGAGCGCATCATCGGTACGCCGGACACCCCTGAGGCGCGGGGAGCCGAGCCGGAGCCGTCCGGGAAGAACGCCGGGCGGACGGCGCCGGGCGATGCGCCCGGCCAGGGCGATCCGGCGGTCGAGGGGGACGGGGACGGGTCCGGGCGGCCGCGCGGCAAGCGCCGTATCGCCGTGCTGTTCGCGGTCGCCGCGTTCGCGTACGCCCTCGACCTGATCAGCAAGATGATCGTGGTCGCGAAGCTGGAGCACCAGGAGCCGATCGAGATCGTCGGGGACTGGCTCAGGTTCGAGGCGATCCGCAACGCGGGCGCGGCCTTCGGCTTCGGCGAGGCCTTCACCGTGATCTTCACGGTGATCGCGGCGGCGGTGATCGTGGTGATCGCCCGGCTCGCCCGCAAGCTCTACAGCCTGCCCTGGGCGATCGCGCTGGGGCTGCTGCTGGGCGGTGCGCTCGGGAACCTCACCGACCGGATCTTCCGTTCGCCGGGCGTCTTCGAGGGCGCGGTCGTGGACTTCATCGCGCCGAAGCACTTCGCGGTCTTCAACCTCGCCGACTCGGCCATCGTGTGCGGCGGCATCCTGATCGTGCTGCTGTCGTTCCGGGGGCTCGACCCGGACGGCACCGTCCACAGGGACTGAGCCCGGGCCGGGGCCGTCCACAGGCTCCGTACGGGGTCGTCCCACCCGTCCGGCATACTCGACGGGTGAGCACGCTTCCCGAGATCCGTACCCTGCCCGTGCCCGACGGCCTGGAAGGCGAGCGCGTCGACGCCGCCATCTCCCGCATGTTCGGCTTCTCCCGCACCAAGGCGGCCGAACTCGCCGCGGGGGGGAAGGTCACCGTCGACGGGTCGGTGGTCGGGAAGTCCGAGCGGGTGCGCGGCGGGGCCTGGCTCGAGGTCGAGATGCCGCAGGCGCCCGCGCCGGTGCAGGTCGTGGCCGAGCCGGTCGAGGGCATGGAGATCGTGCACGACGACGACGACGTGGTCGTGATCGTCAAGCCGGTCGGGGTGGCCGCCCATCCGTCGCCCGGCTGGAGCGGGCCGACCGTCATCGGCGGTCTCGCCGCCGCCGGCTACCGCGTCTCCACCTCCGGCGCCGCCGAGCGCCAGGGCATCGTGCACCGCCTCGACGTGGGCACCTCCGGCCTGATGGTGGTCGCCAAGTCGGAGCGCGCGTACACCTCGCTCAAGCGCCAGTTCAAGGAGCGCACGGTCGACAAGCGGTACCACACGCTCGTCCAGGGGCACCCCGACCCGACCAGCGGCACCATCGACGCGCCCATCGGCCGGCACCCGAACCACGACTACAAGTGGGCGGTCACCGCCGACGGCAAGCCGTCCGTCACCCACTACGACCTGATCGAGGCGTTCCGCGCGGCCTCGCTGCTGGACGTCAAGCTGGAGACCGGCCGTACGCACCAGATCCGCGTGCACATGTCCGCCCACCGCCACCCGTGCGTCGGCGACCTGACGTACGGCGCCGACCCGACGCTGGCCAAGCGGCTGCGCCTGACCCGCCAGTGGCTGCACGCGGTGCGCCTCGGCTTCGAGCACCCCGGGGACGGCCGGTGGGCCGAGTTCTCCAGCGACTACCCGGACGACCTGCAGCGGGCCCTGGACCAGGTCCGTGAGGAGACCTACGGATGAGCACTCCCGCGTACGTGGTGCGCGTCGCCGAGGACCCCGCCGACCGCGAGGCCTGCTTCGCCCTGCGCAAGGAGGTCTTCGTCGGCGAGCAGGGGGTCCCCGAGGACATCGAGTACGACGCCTACGACGCCGTCGCGGTGCACGTGCTGGCGGTCCGGGAGGACGGCGTGCCCCTCGGGACCGGACGGCTGCTGTACGGCGAGGCGGCCGCGGCGAAGACCGACGGCGACCCGTCGGTCGGCTCGCTGGGCCGGCTGGCCGTCGCCGGGGAGGCCCGCGGTCTGGGGGTCGGGGCCGCGCTGGTGCGGGCCATCGAGGAGGCGGCCCGCGCGCGGGGTCTCACGGCCGTGGACCTGCACGCGCAGACCCACGCGCTCGGGTTCTACGAGCGGCTGGGCTACGAGGCGTACGGCCCCGAGTTCCCGGACGCCGGGATCCCGCACCGGGCGATGCGGCGGGTGGTGTAGCCGGCGGGTCCCGAGGGCCGGCGGCACCGCCGGGGGCGACGGCCCTCGGAGGGCCGCGACGGCCGCGAGGCAGGCAGCCGTGGTGGCGGGGCGGGCGGCGCGGCCGGCCCCCTCGTGGCGGCGCACGGCTGGTGACGGGGGTGTCGTGGCAGGCTGGAAAGCAGCCGTGTGACGTCGGATCCCCGGAGCACTGACCGTGAATCAGCTGGCCCTGCTGTTCGTCCTGTTGCTCGGGGCCGTGGTGAGCGTCCCGCTCGGAGACCGGTGGGGCGTGCCCGCGCCCGTGCTGATGACGCTGCTCGGGGTCGTGCTCGCGGTCCTCGACTTCGTGCCCAACGTGAACGTCCCGCCCGGCCTGATCCTGCCGCTGCTGCTGCCGCCCCTGCTGTACGCGGCCGTCCGGAGGACCTCCTGGCGGCAGTTCGCGGCGAACAAACGGCCGATCTTCCTGCTCGCCGTGGCGCTGGTCTTCGTCACGATGCTCTGCGTGGGCGCCGTCGCCCACGCCGTGGTGCCGGGGCTGCCGATCGCCGCCGCCCTCGCGCTCGGCGCGCTCGTCGCGCCGCCCGATCCCGTCGCCGCCACCGCCGTGGCCGGACAGCTCGGACTGCCCCGCCGCCTGGTGTCCATCCTGGAGGGCGAGGGCCTGTTCAACGACGTCACGGCGATCGTGCTGTACCACGTGGCGATCGCCGCGGTCGTGAGCGGCACCTTCTCGCCGTGGCGGGCGGGGCTGGACCTGGTGCTGTCGGCGGTGGTCGCGGTGGTGGTCGGGCTCGTGCTGGGATGGGGCGCCAACAAGCTCATGGACCTGCTCGGGGACGCGACCCTGCAGATCGGGCTGACGCTGCTGGTGCCGTACGCCTCGTACGTGATGGCGGAGGAGTTCCACGGGTCCGGGGTGCTCGCCGTGCTCACCACCGCGCTGTTCCTCGCCGAGTACGCCACCGATCCCGACGACGTGATGACGCGGCTCGCCGGGCACACCTTCTGGGACATCGTCGACACGCTGGTCACCGGGGTCGCGTTCGGGCTGATCGGGCTGGAGCTGCACAACGCCATCCGGACCGCGTCCGGGCGGTGGGGGGAGATGCTCTGGTGGGCGGCCGCGGTCGCCGGGGTGGTGGTCCTGGTGCGACTGGCCTGGCTGCTGCCGGCGACCTGGCTCACCAAGCGGCTGCACGCCAGGCGGGACCACGACGAGGACATCCCGATGACCTGGCGGGAGACCGTCGTCATGTGGTGGTCGGGGATGCGGGGAGTGGCCTCGGTGGCGCTGGCGCTCGCGATCCCGCTGGAGACCGAGGCGGGGACGCCCTTCCCGGACCGCGACGAGATCGTGTTCATCGCGTTCGGGGTGATCATGGCGACGCTGCTGGTGCAGGGGCTGACCCTGCCGTGGCTGGTGAGGCGGCTCGGCGTGCAGTCCGACACGGACCGGGAGAAGGCGTTCGAGCGGGACCTGGCCGTGCGGGCGGCGAAGGCGGCCAAGCGCAGGCTGCGGGAGATCGAGGCCGAGGAGGAGCTGTCGGAGGAGCTGTCCGAGCAGATGGTGCGGCGGGCCTTCGACATCGGCCTGCGGATCAGTCCGGACATCGGGGAGGACGAGCGGCGGGAGGCGCACGAGCAGCGGGTGCGGAGGCTGAAGCGGGTGCGGCGGATCCAGGGGGAGATGCTGAGCGCGGCGCGGCACGAGGTGATGGCGGCGCGCAGCGAGCCGGGCGCCGACCCGGAGATCGTGGACCGGGTGCTGCGGCACCTCGACGTGCGGAGCATGCGGTGACCGTCGCGCGGTGAACCCCGGCCCGCGGCCCCGGGGAGCGGCCGGCCGGTCCGACGGCGGTGATCCCCTGGAGCACGTCGCCCGCCGGGGGACCGCGAACGGCCGGACCGGCGTCCTCGTCGCGGCCCTGCTCACCGAGGCGCCGGAGGAGCGGCTCGCGCGGCCGGGCGGGGACGGGAGCCGGGGGAGGGACGGCGAACGGGCGTGCCGGGACGCCCGCGGAGGCCGCCACCGGGTGAGGGGCGGCCTCCGCGGGCGCCGGGCACATCACCCCGAGCGTCTCGCGGGCCGGCGCGGGCGCCGGGCGCGGGCGCCGACGGTCAGCGGTCCGCCCGCGGCGACTCGTGGACGCGGCGCTGGCGCGGGGGCATGCCGCCGCGGGAGGCCAGGCCGTCGCGGGACGGCACGCCGTTCGGCCGGCCCGGCGGCAGCATCGCGTCCGCGGTGTTGACCCGGGGCAGCGCGTACGGGTGCTCCTCGGACAGCCAGCGGATCATCCGCTCGCGGACCGTGACCCGGACCGTCCAGACGTCGTCGGCGTCCTTGGCGGTCACCAGCGCCCTAACCTGCAGGGTGCTCGGGGTGGTGTCCGTGACGTCGAGACCGTAGGCGCGGCCGTCCCAGGCCGGGCACTCGCGCAGGACGTCCCGCAGCTTGTCGCGCATCGCGTCCAGCGGCGCCGAGTGGTCGACGTGCCAGTAGACGGTGCCGGTCATCTGCGGCGTGCCGCGCGACCAGTTCTCGAACGGCTTGGACGTGAAGTACGAGACCGGCATCGTGATCCGGCGCTCGTCCCAGGTCCGCACGGTCAGGAAGGTCAGCGTGATGTCCTCGACCGTGCCCCACTCGCCGTCCACCACCACCGTGTCGCCGATGCGCACCATGTCGCCGAAGGCGATCTGGAACCCGGCGAACATGTTGCTCAGCGTCGACTGGGCGGCGACACCGGCGACGATGCCGATGATGCCCGCGGAGGCCAGCAGCGAGGCGCCGGCCGCGCGGAACGCCGGGAACGTCAGCAGCATCGCCGCCACCGCGACCACTCCGACGACCGCGGAGACCACCCGCATGATCAGCGACACCTGGGTGCGCACCCGCCGTACCCGGGCCGCGTCGCGGTGGACGCGCGCGTAGCGGCTGTACGAGGTCTCGACGACCGCCGCGGCGATCCTGATCGCCAGCCAGGCGGCCGCTCCGATCAGCACCAGCGTGAGCGTCCGGCCGAGCGCGACCTTGTGCTCCTGCAACAGGTCCGCCTGGTCGTACGACCCTCTCAGCAGCCCCGCGCACAGCACGAGCTGGTACGGGATGCGGCCGCGGCGCAGCAGCCCCCACAGGGGCGTCTCGGGGTGGCGGTGGTCGGCCTTGCACAGCAGACGGTCGGTGGCCCAGCCGATGAGCAATGTCAACACGACCGAACCGCCGACCACGATCAGTGGGCGGAGCAGGTTCTCCATGCCTTCGAACGTAACCGGCCCGGCAGGGTCCTGAACATGTGGTTTGTGTGAAGACGAGCACGTGCGGCGGTGCGGGACACGCCTCGTGGGGCGTTGCCGGTGCCGGCTGGCACCATGGCCTCATGAACATCATGCTCTTCCATTCGGCCTTCGGACTGCGCCCCGCGGTGCGCGCGGCCGCGGACCGGCTGCGCGCGGCCGGGCACGAGGTATGGACACCGGACCTCTTCGAGGGCCGCACGTTCGACACGGTCGAGGAGGGCATGGCGCACAAGGAGCTGACCGGCAAGGACGAGCTGCTGAGGAGAGCCGTCCTGGCCGCCGCCCCCTACTCGGAGAGAGGCCTGGTCTACGCGGGGTTCTCGCTGGGCGCGTCCATCGCGCAGACCCTCGCCCTCGGCGACGACAAGGCCCGCGGCCTGCTGCTCCTGCACGGCACCTCGGACCTCGCGCCGAACGTCTCGGCGGACGGGCTGCCGGTGCAGCTGCACGTGGCCGAGCCGGACCCGTTCGAGACGGACGACTGGCTGAGCGCCTGGTACCTGCAGATGGGCAGGGCGGGCGCCGACGTCGAGATCTACCGGTACGCCGGCGCCGGCCACCTCTACACCGACCCCGGCCTGCCCGACTACGACGAGGAGGCGGCCGAGGCCACCTGGCGGGTGGCGCTCGGCTTCCTCGAGACCCTCTGAGCCCTCCCGGTCCCCTGGTCCCTCAGGGGGCCCGGTGGACCCCCGGGGCGTCCGGAGCGTTCCGGACGCGTCCGGTCACACCGGGTCGTACGTCCGCTCCACCTTCTGCGTGCCGCTGCGGGTGCGGTAGGAACGCGACCAGGCCGAGGTCGCGTCGGCCCTCGTGCGGTCGGAGACGACGTAGTAGTCCATCTGCGCCCGGTCGGCGGTGATGTCCAGGACGCCGTAGCCGTGCCGGTCGGTGTCGACCCAGTGGACGTGCCGGTTGGCGGCCTTGATGACCGGCGCGGCGAGCGCGGAGACCGTGCCCTGCGGGACCTTCACGAGGTCGTCGAGGTTGTCGGAGGTGACCGAGGTGACCACGAACTCCGTGGCGGCCGAGGCCGACAGCGGGTAGGTGCCGGCGTCCACCGGCACGTCGTTGGCCCACGCCATGTGGATGTCACCGGTCAGGAACACGGTGTTGCGGACGGCGTTCGCGCGCAGGTGGGCCAGCAGCTCCCGGCGGTCGTCCGTGTAGCCGTCCCACTGGTCGGTGTTGAGGGCGAGGCCCTCCTGCGGCAGGCCGAGCAGCTTGGCGAGCGGCTTGAGCAGGTCCGCGGAGAGCGAGCCGATGGCGAACGGCGAGATCATCACCGGGTTGCCGACCAGCCGCCAGGTGGTGTCGGACGCCGTCAGCCCCGCCTTGAGCCAGTCGAACTGGGCGCGGCCGGTGAGCGTGCGGTCCGGGTCGTCCACGTCGCCGTTCCCGACGGAGACCTGCTGGGAGCGGAAGGAGCGCAGGTCCAGCAGGGAGAGGTCGGCGAGCTTGCCGAAGCGCAGGCGGCGGTAGGTGGTGCCGGCGAGTGCCGGGCGGACCGGCATCCACTCGAAGTAGGCCTGCTTGGCGGCCGCCTGCCGGGCCGTCCAGGCGCCCTCGGCGCCCTCGGTGTGGTTCTCGGCGCCGCCCGACCAGGTGTCGTTGGCGATCTCGTGGTCGTCCCAGATCGCGATGACCGGCGCCTGGGCGTGCAGGGCCTGGAGGTCGGCGTCCGTCTTGTACGTGCCGTGCCGGACGCGGTAGTCGGCGAGCGTGAGGATCTCGTGCGTGGGGGCGTGCTGCCGTACGACGGTCCCGCGCGTGCCGTACTCGCCGGTGCCGTACTCGTAGATGTAGTCCCCGAGGTGCAGCCAGGCGTCCAGGTCGCCGCGGCCGGCGAGATGGCGGTACGAGGAGAAGTAGCCGGCCTCCCAGTTGGCGCAGGAGACCACGCCGAAGCGCAGGTTGGCCACGGACGCGTCCGCCGCCGGCGCGGTGCGGGTGCGCGCCACCGGGGAGTCGGTGCCGCCGGCCGAGAAGCGGAACCAGTAGTCGGTGCCCGGCTCCAGGCCGCGCACGTCGGCCTTGACCGTGTGGTCGGAGGCGGCGGTGGCGGTGACGGACCCCTTGGCCACGATGGAGGTCAGCGCCTTGTCCCGGGCGACGACCCACTCGACCTCGGTGTCCGGGCCGAGCCCGGAACCGGGTATCGCCGCGGCGGTGGGCGTCACCCGGGTCCACAGCAGGACGCCGTCGGGCAGCGGGTCCCCGGAGGCGACACCGTGCAGGAAGGCCGGGACCTCCTCGACGGCCCCGGCGGGCAGTGCGGCGGCGAGCGGGGCGGCCAGCACGGCGGTGGCGGCGGCTGCCTTGACGACCGTACGGCGGCGCGGCGCAAGCGAGTTGGCGCGAGCGGACGACGCGTCGGTGCTCTGTGTTGATCTGTATCGACTGGTCACGGGCGATCAGATTACTGATCAGTACGGCGAAGGGCGGGCGAACCGGCAAAAGTTCGCCCGCCCTTCGGCTTCGCGTCGGGTCCGCCCGGGAACGGGTCCGGATCAGCCCTTGAGGGCCGCCTCGATCGCGGTGGTGAAGTCGGCCGCCGTCATCGGCGCGTTCTTGCCGTCGGAGCCGGTCAGCGCCTTGCCGTCCATCTTCAGCGTCGGGGTGCCCGACACGCCGCTGTCGTCGAACGTCGCGGACATCTCCAGGGCCCACTTGTCGAAGGTGCCGTCCTTCACCGCGGTCTGGAACTTCGTGTTCCCCTTCAGTGCGGCGACCGTGTCCGCCACCTTGATCAGGTAGCTGTCGTCCTTGAACTTGTCGTCGGTCTCCTCGGGGTGCCACTTCGCCGAGTACAGGGCGGTCTTGTACTCGAGGAACGCCTCGGGGCTGACGTCGAGCGCGGCGCCCAGGGCGCTCAGCGCGTTCTTGGAGCCCTCGCCGGTCAGGCTGTCGTCGAGGAAGGTGGCGCCGACGTACTGGAGCTTGTACTTGCCGGCGTCGTAGTCCGACTTCAGCGTCGCGCCGACGGACTGCTCGAACTGGGCGCAGACCGGGCAGCGCGGGTCCTCGTACATCACGAGGGTCTTCTTGGCGGTGCTCTTGCCCATGACGACGGTCGTGCCGTTCTCGCCGGTGGTGTTGGCCGGCTTGACCAGCTTGTCGTTCTTGGCCTCCTCCCAGTAGCTGGGCTTGTTGGCCTGGACGACGGCGTACCCTATGCCGCCCGCCGCCGCCAGCACGCCGACGACCGAGCAGGCGACGATGACCTGCCGCTTGATCTTGGCCTTCTTGGCCTGGCGCTCGCGCTCGAGGCGCAGCCGCTCCCGGGCCGCCGTCTTCGCCGCCTGGGTGTTCCGCTTGCTCATGTGGGTGTTCTCCCTGTGGGACGCGCACCAGGGTGCGCGGGAATGCGTGGGGGGGGGGGGGGACTGTCGTGCTCACCGGGGGCGCCGGCGCGCCACGGGTGTGCCGTTCGCCGTCCGGGTGCGCCGTTCGCCACCCGGGTGCCGCCGGACGCGGAGGTGCCGCTCAGACGAGGGCGGCCCGGCGCGGCGGTCCGCGGCGTCCCAGGGAGTGCACGAGGATCCGGTCGCGGACGGTGACCGCGCGGCGCGTGGGCCTCGGCAGGCGGCGGGCCGCCGGGGCGCGCCGTACGGTCACGGCGGCGACGGCGAGCAGCAGCGGCCGGAAGGTGGTCGCGGCGGCCGCCCCCAGCAGCTGGGCCAGCGCCCGCTCGCCCCGGCGCAGCCACGCGGCGGCGACGAGACCGACACCGACGTGGGCGCCGAGCAGCAGCCAGGCGGTGGCGGGGTGGGCGTGGGCGAGGAGACCGGCCAGCCGGTCGGTGTCGGTGCCGGTGACCTGGGCCAGCGGCGTCCCGACGGGGGTGCCGTCGCCGCACAGCACGTCCCAGCCGACGGAGGCCAGCGGACCGGCGACCGGGCCGCCGGCCCGGCCGTAGCAGACGTGCTGGCCGGTGGTGAAGACCGTGTCGGCCGCCAGCTCCAGGGGGACCAGCAGGGCGGCGATCCGCCCGAAGCCGCGCTCGCGGCCCGCCAGGGCGTACGCGAGGACGAACACGGCGGCCGCGACGGCGGCCACCGTGTTGAGCGGCAGCGGGGCCCGGGACAGCAGCACGTGCGACGCGGTGCTGAGCGTCACGACGAAGGCCGTGAACAGCGCCGCGCGTACGGCTCTGAGTCGGGTCCCGGATATGTCCATGGCGCAGGAAGTGTGACACGCGCTCCTGTAAGAGACCCCTAAAGGGTCCCTGTGCGAGCCCTATTCGTTACGGACGGCGGCGCCGTCACAGGCCCGGGATCCGGCCGTTGCGGAAGAGGTCGACGAAGAGCTGGTGGTCCGCGCGCGCCCGTGCGCCGTAGGTGTGCGCGAAGTCCACCAGCAGGGGCGCGAAGCCCTCCTCGTCGGCCGCGATGGCCGCGTCGATGGCCCGCTCCGTGGAGAACGGCACCAGGGACTCGCCCGAGGTGTCGTCCGCCGCCGCGTGCATGGTGGCCGTGGCCCGCCCCAGGTCGGCGACGACCGCCGCGATCTCCTCCGGGTCGTCGATGTCGCCCCAGTCGAGGTCGACGGCGTACGGCGAGACCTCGGCGACCAGCTGGCCCGCCCCGTCCAGCTCGGTCCAGCCCAGCCACGGGTCGGCGTGCGCCTGCAGGGCGCGCTGCGAGATCACCGTGCGGTGGCCCTCGTGCTGGAAGTAGTCGCGGATCGCCCGGTCGGTGACGTGCCGGGAGACGGCCGGGGTCTGGGCCTGCTTGATGTAGATCACGACGTCGTTCTCCAGGGCGTCGCTGTGGCCCTCCAGCAGGATGTTGTACGACGGCAGGCCGGCGGACCCGATGCCGATGCCCCGGCGGCCCACGACGTCCTTCACCCGGTAGGAGTCGGGGCGGGCCAGCGAGGTCTCCGGCAGGGTCTCCAGGTAGCCGTCGAAGGCCGCCAGCACCTTGTAGCGGGTGGCGGCGTCCAGCTCGACGGAGCCGCCGCCCGGTGCGAAGCGGCGCTCGAAGTCGCGGATCTCGGTCATGGAGTCCAGCAGCCCGAAGCGGGTCAGGGAGCGGGCGTCCCGCAGCGCGTCCAGCAGCGGGCCCTGCGCCGTGTCCAGCGTGAACGGCGGCACCTCGTCGCCCTTGGCGCCGGTGGCCAGGGCGTGGATCCGCTCGCGGTACGCGCCCGCGTACACCTCCACCAGGTCGGTGATCTGGTCGTCGCCGAGCGCCTTCGCGTACCCGATCAGGGCGATCGAGGCGGAGAAACGCTGCAGGTCCCAGGTGAAGGGGCCGACGTAGGCCTCGTCGAAGTCGTTGACGTTGAAGATCAGGCGGCCGGTGGAGTCCATGTAGGTGCCGAAGTTCTCCGCGTGCAGGTCGCCGTGGATCCACACGCGCGAGGTGCGGTCGTCCAGGTACGGCCCGCTCGCTGTGGTCCCGTCGCCCCGCCGGGTCTTCCCGCTGTCCAGGTCGTGGTAGAAGAGGCACGCCGTCCCCCGGTAGAAGGCGAACGCCGAGGCCGCCATCTTCCGGAACTTCACGCGGAACGCGGCCGGGTCGGCGGCCAGGAGCGCGCCGAAGGCGGTGTCGAAGACGGCGAGGATCTCCTCGCCGCGAGGCTCGTCGTCGAGCTGCGGAACCGACATCGCGGGGTGCCTCCTGGTGCATGACGTGTACGACAGCGTTTCTGCCGTCTCCAACGGGCGGGGGCGGGCGGAAGTGCCCGCGGCCCCGCTGCGAAGGTACGCGGGTGAGGCCGCCCGGTGTCAGCGCCGAGGCATAGACTTCGACGCTGACCCCCGGACTGTTCGCCAGCCTGTCGCCGTAAGCTCCCCTTGGAGGCCACGCCGTGTCGAAGCCGCCGTTCACGCACCTGCACGTCCACACCCAGTACTCGCTGCTGGACGGTGCCGCGCGGCTGAAGGACATGTTCGACGCCTGCAACGAGATGGGCATGACGCACATCGCCATGTCCGACCACGGCAACCTCCACGGGGCGTACGACTTCTTCCACTCCGCGAAGAAGGCCGGAATTACCCCGATCATCGGGATCGAGGCCTACGTCGCCCCCGAGTCCCGGCGCAACAAGCGCAAGATCCAGTGGGGCCAGCCGCACCAGAAGAGGGACGACGTCTCCGGTTCCGGCGGTTACACCCACAAGACGATCTGGGCGGCGAACGCGACGGGCCTGCACAACCTCTTCCGCCTCTCCTCGGACGCGTACGCCGAGGGCTGGCTCCAGAAGTGGCCGCGGATGGACAAGGAGACCATCGCCCAGTGGTCCGAGGGGCTCATCGCCTCCACCGGCTGCCCCTCCGGCGAGCTCCAGACCCGGCTGCGCCTCGGCCAGTACGACGAGGCCCTGAAGGCGGCCGCCGACTACCAGGACATCTTCGGCAAGGACCGCTACTTCCTGGAGCTGATGGACCACGGCATCGAGATCGAGCGCAGGGTCCGCGACGGCCTGCTCGACATCGGCAGGAAGCTCGGCATCCCGCCCCTGGTCACCAACGACTCGCACTACACGTACGCGCACGAGGCGGGGGCGCACGACGCGCTGCTGTGCATCCAGACCGGCAAGAACCTCTCCGACCCCGACCGCTTCAAGTTCGACGGCACCGGCTACTACCTGAAGTCCACGGACGAGATGTACGCCATCGACTCCTCGGACGCCTGGCAGGAGGGCTGCCGCAACACGCTCCTGGTGGCCGAGCAGATCGACACCACCGGGATGTTCGAGAAGCGCGACCTGATGCCGAAGTTCGACATCCCGGAGGGCTACACCGAGGTCACCTGGTTCAAGGAGGAGGTCCGCCGCGGCATGGAGCGCCGCTACCCGGGCGGCATCCCCGAGGACCGCCAGAAGCAGGCCGACTACGAGATGGACGTCATCATCTCGATGGGCTTCCCCGGCTACTTCCTCGTCGTCGCCGACTTCATCATGTGGGCCAAGAACAACGGCATCGCGGTCGGCCCCGGCCGAGGCTCCGCGGCCGGCTCGATCGTCGCGTACGCCATGGGCATCACCGACCTCGACCCCATCCCGCACGGCCTGATCTTCGAGCGGTTCCTCAACCCCGAGCGCATCTCGATGCCCGATGTCGACATCGACTTCGACGAGCGCCGGCGCGTCGAGGTGATCCGGTACGTGACCGAGAAGTACGGCGCCGACAAGGTCGCCATGATCGGCACGTACGGCACCATCAAGGCCAAGAACGCGATCAAGGACTCCGCGCGCGTGCTGGGCTACCCGTACGCGATGGGCGACCGCATCACCAAGGCCATGCCCGCCGACGTCCTCGGCAAGGGCATCCCGCTCTCCGGCATCACCGACCCCGGCCACCCCCGGTACTCGGAGGCGGGCGAGGTCCGGGCGATGTACGAGAACGAGCCGGACGTCAAGAAGGTCATCGACACCGCGCGCGGCGTGGAGGGACTGGTCCGGCAGATGGGCGTGCACGCGGCCGGCGTGATCATGTCCAGCGAGACCATCACCGAGCACGTCCCGGTCTGGGTGAGGCACACCGACGGGGTGACCATCACCCAGTGGGACTACCCGAGCTGTGAGTCGCTCGGCCTGCTGAAGATGGACTTCCTGGGCCTGCGCAACCTCACGATCATGGACGACGCCGTCAAGATGGTGAAGGCCAACAAGGGGATCGACATCGACCTCCTCGGCCTCCCGCTGGACGACCCCAAGACCTTCGAACTCCTCCAGCGCGGCGACACCCTCGGCGTCTTCCAGTTCGACGGCGGCCCCATGCGCTCCCTGCTGCGCCTGATGAAGCCGGACAACTTCGAAGACATCTCCGCCGTGTCGGCCCTGTACCGCCCGGGCCCGATGGGCATGAACTCCCACACGAACTACGCGCTGCGCAAGAACGGGCAGCAGGAGATCACGCCGATCCACCCCGAGCTGGAGGCGCCGCTCAAGGAGGTCCTGGACGTCACCTACGGCCTGATCGTCTACCAGGAGCAGGTGCAGAAGGCCGCCCAGATCATCGCCGGCTACTCGCTCGGCGAGGCCGACATCCTCCGCCGTGTGATGGGCAAGAAGAAGCCCGAGGAACTGGCCAAGAACTTCACCATCTTCCAGGCCGGCGCCCAGAAGAACGGCTACAGCGACGAGGCGATCCAGGCCCTGTGGGACGTCCTGGTCCCCTTCGCCGGCTACGCGTTCAACAAGGCGCACTCGGCCGCGTACGGCCTGGTCTCCTACTGGACGGCGTTCCTCAAGGCCAACCACCCCGCCGAGTACATGGCCGCGCTGCTGACGTCCGTCAAGGACGACAAGGACAAGTCGGCGATCTACCTCAACGAGTGCCGGCGCATGGGCATCCGCGTGCTCCCGCCGAACGTCAACGAGTCCGAGGCCAACTTCGCCGCCCAGGGCGACGACGTGATCCTCTTCGGCCTCTCCGCCGTCCGCAACGTCGGCACCAACGTCGTCGAGTCGATCATCAAGACCCGCAAGGCCAAGGGGAAGTACACCTCCTTCCCCGACTACCTCGACAAGGTCGAGGCGGTCGTCTGCAACAAGCGGACCACGGAGTCGCTGATCAAGGCCGGCGCCTTCGACTCGATGGGGCACACCCGCAAGGGACTGACGGCCCAGTACGAGCCGATGATCGACAACGTGGTCGCGGTCAAGCGCAAGGAGGCCGAGGGCCAGTTCGACCTCTTCGGCGGCATGGGCGAGGAGCAGACCAGCGAACCCGGCTTCGGCCTCGACGTCGAGTTCACGACCGACGAGTGGGAGAAGACGTACCTCCTCGCGCAGGAGCGCGAGATGCTCGGCCTGTACGTCTCCGACCACCCGCTGTTCGGCCTGGAACACGTGCTGTCCGACAAGGCCGACGCCGGCATCGCCCAGCTCACCGGGGGCGAGCACGCGGACGGCGCGGTGGTCACCATCGGCGGCATCATCTCGGGTCTCCAGCGCAAGATGACCAAGCAGGGAAACGCCTGGGCGATCGCCACCGTGGAGGACCTGGCCGGCTCCATCGAGTGCATGTTCTTCCCGGCGACCTACCAGCTGGTGTCCACCCAACTCGTCGAGGACGCCGTGGTGTTCGTCAAGGGCCGCCTCGACAAGCGGGAGGACGTCCCGCGCCTGGTCGCGATGGAGCTGATGGTCCCGGACCTGTCCGCCGCCGGCACCAACGCGCCCGTGGTCCTGACCATTCCGGCCGTGAAGGTCACCCCGCCGATGGTCAGCCGCCTCGGCGAGATCCTCACCCACCACAAGGGCGACAGCGAGGTCCGGATCAAGCTCCAGGGCCCCACCAAGACGACCGTGCTGCGCCTGGACCGGCACCGGGTCAAGCCCGACCCGGCGCTGTTCGGCGACCTCAAGGTGCTGCTCGGACCGTCCTGCCTGGCGGGCTGAGCGCGGGGAACACAGCAGGGGCGCACCCGACTGCGGGTGCGCCCCTCGGCATGCGCCGGGCTTCAAGGGCCCTTGAAGCAGATGCTAGTTGTGCCCGAAGCGCTTGCCGCGGCCCTTGCCGCGGGCGACCTCACCCGGCGTCGTCTGCGTCACGTGCTGCTCGTCCTGCGGTTCCATCGTGGACTGCTGGGCCGTTTGCGGGGAGCGCTCGGACTGCGACTGCTTACGGTCACGGTTCTTGTTCTTGGCCATGGGGATCTGCCTCCTGTCGGGGGTCTAGGGGCCAGGGCCGGGATCAGATTCACATAGGCTGACGCAGGGCGCATTTCGGATAATTACCGTGTGTGACAGGCTTGTCGGAGCACACGGCGCCGAAACGCCACGCCGAAGATCGAGTTCAGGCCGTTAACCCCCGCCCCGTCGGGCAGACTCGAAGGAAGCCCGAAGCAAACCTTCCAGGAAGAGGGTGAGTCGTGTGGACCGCTGCATCGTCCTGGTGGACGCCGGGTATCTGCTGGGGGCCGCCGCGAGTCTCCTCGCGGGAGAGCCGTCGCGGTCCCGGATCACCGTCGACCACCCCGCCCTCGTCCAGGGCCTGCGCGAACAGGCCGAGTCCGACACGGAACGGCCCCTGCTGCGCATCTACTGGTTCGACGGCGCCCCCGACCGCGTCCCGCAACCCGAGCACCGCAGACTGCGCGTGATGCCCCGGGTGACCGTCCGCCTGGGCGCCCTGACCCGCAGCGACGGCCGCTGGGCGCAGAAGGGCGTCGACGCCGCCATGCACGCCGAGCTGACCGAACTGGCCCGCAACCGCGCCTGCTCCGACGTCGTCCTCGTCACCGGCGACGGCGATCTGCTCCCCGGCATGATGGCCGCGAAGGAACACGGCGTCGCCGTCCACCTGTGGGCCGTGCAGGCCGCCGACGGCGACTACAACCAGTCCGAGGACCTGGTCGCCGAGGCCGACGAACGCCGTGTCCTGGACCGCACGTGGATCACCAAGGCCGTCCGCGCCAAGGACCTCGGCGGCGTCTGCGCGCCGCCGCCCGCGCCCCGGCCCGAGATCGCCGCGATCCTCTCCGCGCCGCTGCCCGACTCCGGGCTCGCCCCCGCCGCCGAGCGGGCCCCCGAGGAGTCCGAGCACTCCGGCGCGGCCGCCGCCTCCGGGAACGGCGCACGGGGGGCGCGCCTCCCCGCCCCCAAGGGCGTTCCCACCCCCAAGGACCTCGCCGCCCTGCGCGCGCCCGGCGCGCACGCCGTCCAGCACCCCGCGACCGCCACCCTGCGCTGGTCCTCCGACCGGGGCTGGGTCGACCGGCCCGGCGTCGCCGCCGAGCCCTCCGAGGCCGCCTCGATGCCCACCCTCGCGCAGCTCACCACCGCCGAGCAGCGGTGGGCCGACCGCGAGGAGGACATCACCGCCGTCAGCGGCGACCCGTTCGAGGTGGGGCAGGTCTTCGCCCGGCGGTGGATGGGCCGGCTCGGCGACCAGGGCCACCTGCAGAAGCTGTCCGGGATGTATCCGCGGATCCCGCACCGCATCGACGGCGAGCTGCTGCGGTACGCGGCCCGCTTCGGGCTGCTCGCCCACAAGGACGACCAGATCGACGAGCACGACCGCTACGCCATCCGGGCGGGTTTCTGGCGGGAGATCGACGTGCGCACGGCGGCGGAGCACGCGCCCGCGGGGGACTGAACCGGGCACTCGGGACGCCCCGACCGCGAGCGGGGGCCGCCGACCCCGTAGTCTCGTCCCTTGTGAGTACGCGCGCGGCACCGGCAGTTCGGCCCAGGGACGAGGCCGTCTGCGCCGTGCGCGGCCTGACCAAGACCTATCCGGCGGTGCGCGGCCGACGCGGCGTCCCCGCGACCCCCGAGGTGCGCGCCACCGACGACGTACGGCTGGACGTGCGGCGCGGTGAGATCTTCGGGCTCCTCGGACCGAACGGCGCCGGCAAGTCCACCCTGGTCCGGCAGATCACCGGGCTGATGCGGCCCGACGCGGGCAGCGTCGAGATCCTCGGGCACGACATCGTGCGCCACCCCGAGCGGGCCGCGCGCATCCTGGCCTACCTCGGCCAGGAGTCCACCGCCCTCGACGAGCTCACCGTCTCCCTCGCCGCCGAGACCACCGGACGCCTGCGCGGCCTCGACGTACGGCAGGCGCGCCGGGAGCGGGACGCGGTGCTGGACGAGCTCGGGCTGACCCCGATCGCCGGGCGGCCGCTCAGGAAGCTGTCCGGCGGCCAGCGGCGGCTGGCCTGCTTCGCGACCGCGCTGGTGGGGGAGCGGCCCCTGCTGGTGCTGGACGAGCCGACCACGGGCATGGACCCGGTGGCGCGCCGGGCCGTGTGGTCCGCGGTGGACCGGCGGCGGGCGGAGCGCGGCACGACCGTCCTGCTCGTCACCCACAACGTCATCGAGGCCGAGACCGTGCTCGACCGGGTCGCCGTCCTCGACAAGGGCCGGGTCATCGCCTGCGACACGCCCGCGGGCCTCAAGGAGCAGGTCGCGGGCGAGGTACGGGTGGAGCTGGTGTGGCGGGAGCGGGCACCGCTGGACGTGCCCGAGGTCGCCGCGCTGCGCGAGCGGGCCGCGGAGTCCGGGCGCCGCTGGACGCTGCGGCTGGCCCCCGAGGAGGCCCGCGCGGTCGTCGCCACCGTCACCGGCGGGGCCGCCTTCGCCGCCCTGGACGACTTCACCCTGGCCACGCCGAGCCTCGAGGACGTCTACCTGGCGCTCGGCGGCGCCGCACGGCAGGGGCTGGTGAAGGTTTGAGCACGGCAGCCGGCGCATCCGTACCGGACAGGACGACTGACGGAGTGAACTCCGAGAGGGAGAGCAGCGCGACGTGAGTGTGGTACCCGCGGAGGTGCTGCCGGGCGGCGTCCTGGCCGCGGACGAGGAGCCGGTCCGGGAGGCGGCCGAGCTGGGGCCGCGCGCGCGGCTGTGGCCGTCGCTGGTGGCCGTCTACCGGGCGCAGCTGTCCCGCGCGCGCGTGGCGCGCATCCCGCTGCTGTTCGTGGCGACCTTCCAGTCGGTCGGCATCCTGATCATGATGCGCGGGGTCGTGGACGGCGGCCGCGAGGCGGAGGCCGTGGTGGCCGGCTCGGCGGTGCTCGTCGTCGCCTTCGTCGCGCTGAACCTGCTCGCGCAGTACTTCGGACAGCTGCGGGCCAGCGGTGGCCTCGACCACTACGCGACGCTCCCGGTGCCGCCCGCCGCCGTGGTGCTGGGCGCGGCGGGCGCGTACGCGTCGTTCACCGTGCCCGGGACGCTGGTCACGGCGGTCTTCGGGTGCGTGCTGTTCGGGCTGCCGCTGACCCACCTGTGGGTGCTGGCGCTGGTGATCCCGCTGGCGGGTGCCGCGCTGTCCGGGCTCGGCGCGGCCTTCGGGCTGCTCGCGCCCCGGCCGGAGCTGGCCACCGTGCTGGGACAGCTGGGCATGTCGGCGGCGCTGCTGCTGGGCGTGCTGCCGCCCGACCGGATGCCGGAGCCGGTGCGCCTCGCCCGTGACCTGCTGCCGTCGACGTACGGCGTGGAGGCCTTCGCGCGGACCTTCCGGCCGAGCCCCGAGTGGGCGTTCGTCCTCGGTGACCTCGCGGTCTGCGCGGGAGTCGGCGTGGTGTCGCTGGCCGTCGCCGCCTGGGCCTACCGGCGGGCCGCCGTCCGATGAGGCACGGCACGGGCGGGCCTGGCACGATGTCAGGGTGACCGCACCGCTGACTCCCCCTCCGCCCCCGCACGAACCCTCTCCGCACGACGCCTGGCCGCCGGCGCCGGGCGGGTACGCGGGTGCGGCTCCCGCGCCCCACCCCGCCCACGGACAGGACGGGCCCGGGACGAAGGCCGAACTGCGGGAAGCCGCCGTGGTCACGGTGCTCGTCGCGGTCGCCGGAGCGGTGCTCGGCCTGCTGTGGGTGTGGCTCGCGCCGCGCGTGCCGCTCGTCGGGGACGTGCTGGACGGCAACTGGGTCGTGTACCTGAAGGACTCCGAGGGCGAGCAGGCCGTCGGCGTGGACGGAACGTTCACCCTGCTGGCGCTGGCTTGCGGCGCGGTGAGCGCGCTGGCGGTGTTCGCGTGGCGCCGGCGCGGCGGCGTGCCGCTGGTGGTGGCGCTGGCCCTGGGCGGCCTGCTCGGCTCGCTCCTGGCCTGGCGGCTCGGCCTCTGGCTGGGCCCCTCCGACGACGTCCTCGCCCGGGCGAAGGCGGCCGGCGAGGGCGTGACGTTCCCGGCGCCCCTGGAGCTGGGCGCGAAGGGCGCGCTGCTCGCCTGGCCCCTGGCCGCCCTGCTGGTGCACCTCGGCCTCACCGCCCTCTTCGGGCCCCGGGACCCGGAGGTGTACGGACACCACGGGCCCGCCGCGCAGCCGTACCAGAAGCCGTCGGCGTAGCCGGGCACCTCGGCCGGCCCGCGGGCGGGACCGCCGCCGCAGCACGCCGCCCCGCCGGCCACGCCGTGCGGCCGGATCGCAGAGGATCGCTTCGCCGGTGCCGCCGGTCTCCCCGACGGCGTCCGGCGCGCTCGGCCGTGAACCGCGGGAGGTCACCGGGCACGTCGGGCGGGCCACCGCCGTGACCGGGCTGCGGCGCCCCTGGGCCGGCCGGGCGCCGCGCCCGGGGCGGGTCGCCGGCGCCCGGGGGACGGTCGCCGCGCCCCCGTGCCGGTCGCCGTGATCCGTACCGGCGGTCTCGGCGTCGCCCCCGCGGCCGGGCGGACGCCGCGGCCCCGGTCGGCCGCCGTGACCCGGGCCGGCCCCGCCACCCGGGCCGGTCGGCGTCCGTGCTGCGAAGGGACCGACGTCGAGGGGTCACGCGCGCCCGATGGGCGCCAGCACCGCTTCCGTGAGGCGGGTGAGGTCGGTGGGGGAGAGTTCGACCTCCAGCCCGCGCCGGCCCGCCGAGACGCAGATGGTGGCGTGCGCGTTCGCGGAGTCGTCGAGGACCGTGGGCAGCTTCTTGCGCTGGCCCAGCGGGGAGATGCCGCCGCGGACGTAGCCCGTGGTGCGTTCCGCCAGGGCCGGGTCCGCCATGGCCGCGCGCTTGCCGCCCACCGCCGACGCGAGGGCCTTCAGGTCCAGGGTGCCGGCGACCGGGACCACGGCCACCGTGAGCGTGCCGTCGACGTCCGCGACCAGGGTCTTGAAGACCCGGTCGGGGGAGACGCCCATCGCCTCGGCCGCCTCCTCGCCGTAGGAGGGGTGACCGGGGTCGTGGTCGTAGGCGTGGACCGTGAAGTCCACCCCCGCCGAGGTCAGGGTCACCGTCGCGGGCGTGCCGCCGGACTGCTGCTGCTTCTTCGACTTCTTCGCCATTCGGGCCTTCTGGGTGACGTGGGTGGAACTCGTCAGTTGAGACTCGTCGGCCCGCGGGTCAGGTCCGCCGCGGGCAGCGAGGGCAGGCTACGGAGGATCGCCGTCTCCGCGCGCAGCAGTTTCAGCTCGTCGCGCAGCCGGGAGGCGGTGTCCGGCGCCTGGAGCAGCCGCTGCTTGGTGGGGGTGTCGAGCATCATCGCGGCCGCCACCAGGTACGACACCACGGACGGCTCGTCCGGCAGGTCCGCCCCGGTCGTCAGGGAGCGTTCCCGGGCGCCCGCGAGCCGCTTCTGGTACTGGCGGAAGGCCCGCAGCACGCCCTCCGCGAGCGCGCCCGCCTCGTCGCCCGGCTCCTCCGGCAGCTCCTGCAGCTCCGCCGTCAGGTACGGACCCGACGCGTCCACCGACAGCAGCCGCACCCGGGTCGTGCCGGTCGCCAGCACCTCGAAGGTGCCGTCGGCCCGCTCCCGGATCGTCGCCGCGTCGGCGATGCACCCGACCCCGTGGAAGGCCTTGGCCGGGTCGGTGCCGAACCCGGCCGCCGGCCCGCGCTCGGGCAGCGCCGTCGGGTCGGGCATGCCCGGTGCGCTGGGCGCCACCTCGTGGCCGTCGCGGATCGCCACGACGGCGAACCGGCGTGGTTCGTCCTCGGGGGTCTTGAGCAGATCGCGCATCAGGGCGCGATAGCGCTCCTCGAAGACGTTGAGCGGGAGCACGAGCCCCGGGAACAGCGCGGAGTTCAGGGGGAAGAGCGGCAGCCGGACGGTGGTCACGGCCCAAGAGCCTAGTGGTCCCGGGGGTGCGGGCGTCCCCCGTGCCCACTTCGCGGATGCTCCGCGGGCTGCGCGGCGAGTCCCGAGCACACGCTCTCGCGCACCGCCAGGAAGTGTCCCAGCGGGTCGTCCGACAGCCGTCCCCAGGGGAAGGAGGTGGCGTACGGGCCGATCAGCCGCAGCTGGGCGAGGGCGTCCTCGCGGCGGGCGAGGCGGACCAGGACGTACGTCAGCAGGTTGCGGATCTCGGCGGGCCACGGATCGGCCGCCGGGAAGCGGGCGGAGAGGCCGATCGCCCGGTCGGCGGCCGCGTCGAGCCGCTCGCGGGGCACCTCGGGTCCGCAGCCGTCGGTGAGGTAGGCGAAGGCCGCCCGCACCGGCAGCGCCTGCACGAGCGAACCCTCCGGGGCGTCCTGCGCGGCCCGGTCGGCGAAGTCGAAGCACTCGCGGTGGGAGCCGTGCCAGGACTCGGCGAGGTAGCGCTTGGCGGCGACGTGGCAGCCGTAGTGGTGCGGGGCGCGGCGGACCGCCGCCTCCCACAGCTCGCCGAAGTACTTGTGCCCGGCGCCGGCCCCGCGCGCGTGGTCCAGCGCGATCCGCCACGGCACCGGGTCGCGGACGTCGCTCTGCGCGGCGGCCGTGATCAGCGGGCTGACCTCGCGCAGCAGCTCGGTCCGGGCGGGCGAGCGCCAGGCCCGGTCCACCGCGAGCTGGGCGCCGACCAGCAGCACGTCCGGGTCGCGCGGCGCGGCGGCGCGCCACTCCTGGAACCACTCGGGTCTCGCGTCCGCAAAGGACGCCAGGCGGGTGGCGTACCGGTCGCGGTACTCCCATTCGGCCCGTTCGCGGGTGCCGGCCAGGAGTTCCGCGGCGGCCTCGTACGCGCCCCGCCCGGCCGCGACCAGCGCGGGTCCGAGGCGGTCGTCGGGCACGTCGAGGAGGACCTCGTCGTCGGCCGGGAGCCCTGCGACGGGGTGCGGGGCGGCGGTCCGCGCCCGCCGGGACGTGACCGTCCTGGGGGCCCGGATGAAGGGGGGCAGCAGAGCCATGGTTTTGCCATTGAAAAGGGGCGGGTCGGCGATGCGCCAGAGGGCGACGCCAACCCGTGGAAAGTTGTACGGCGCGAAGTCAAAGGAGAGTAAAAGGTGACTGTCGTTCATCTGTCGGCCGGCTGAGCGCCCCTCTCCGGCGCCGGCCGCGCGCGGTGGAACCGGGGCCTCCGGCACCGGCCGCGCCGCGGCAGCCGTCCGGCCCGGCACCGGCCGCGCCGCGGCAGCCGTCCGGCCCGGCACCGGCCGCGCCGCGGCAGCCGTCCGGCCCGGCACCGGCCGCGCCGCGGCAGCCGTTCGGCCCGGCACCGGCCGGGATCCGGCAGCCGCACCGGTCCCCGCCAGCCGTGCCGCGGCAGCGTGGCGGTCCCGTCGGCCGGGCCGGCCTCCGTCAGCCGCGCCGCAGCAGCCGTGTCGCCCCCGCCGCCACCGTCGTCGCCAGGATCCAGCCCAGCAGGATCATCGCCGCCTGCAGCCACTGCCAGCCCCCCTGCAGCCGCCACTGGCCGGCCTGCCCCAGGTCGATCACCGGCAGCAGGAGGTCCAGGGCGAAGAGGGCGGGGTTCCAGGGCGGATGCCCCTCACGGTCGACGGGCGGATGGTCGGCGTGCGCGAAGGCCAGCGAGCTCGCCGCCCACAGCACCGCCATCCACACCGCGGCCCGTCCCGGCCGGTACCCGTAGGCGACCGTCCAGTCCTGCGCGTACCCCCACAGCTTCGCGGCCGGCGGCAGGGTCTCGCGGCGCCGGCGCTGCTTGGCCAGCAGCACCTCGCGGGCGTCCTCGTCCTCCCCGCCCTCCCGCAGCACCGCCGCCAGCCGCTCGTACGGCTCCGGGTTGTACTCGGCGGTCGCGGCGGCCACCCACTCCAGCCGCTCCGCCAGCGAGAACGGTCCCTGCGGCACCAGGTTCTCGTACGTGAAGCCCCCCATGTGCAGGCTGCCGGGGCCCGGCCAGGCGCTCGCCCGGTCCACCAGGTTGACCACCCGCGCCCCCGACAGCACCACCCTGCCGCGCTGCGGCCTCTCCCCGAGGAAGCGCAGCTCCGGCGTCTGCACCCGGCGCAGCGAGAGCTCCTGCTCGTCGGTGAGGGCGAACCGGGCCCGCTCCAGGTCGACGGCGTCCCCGAACCGCCCGTCGTCCAGCCGCACCCCGCCCCGGCACTCGAAGCGCTGGATCCGCGTCCCGCGCGCGGGCGTCGTACCGCTGACCGCCTGGCCGCCGACGCCCGCCGGGGTCAGGTACAGGGAGCGCTCCACCGTGAGCTGGGGGGCGTTCAGCGCGAACCGCGTGTACGGGTTGGCCAGCCGGGCCCCGCGCAGGCTCAGCGAGACGCCGATCTTGGCGCTGCGCAGCCGCAGCTCGCCGTGCGACTCCAGCAGCTCGGCCTGGAGGTCCTGGCCGACGCTCAGTCCGTCGGCGGTGATCGAGCGCCCGGTGCGGTCCCGGTAGACGATCGCCTGGTTGAGCATCAGGTCGGTGCCGATGTGCGCGTCGGTGAGCCGGACGCCGTTGTGGAAGCGGCAGCGGGGCAGGTGCAGGTCGCCCTCCGTCTGGAGCCGGGCCGCCTCCAGGCGAGGCACCGAGCAGTCCACCATCCGCACGGTCGTCACCCGCGCCTCCGGCAGCAGCACCTCCCGCTCGAACCGGCAGCGCTGCAGCTCGACGTACGGCTCCACCGTGCCGCCCGCCAGGTCGAGCGTGCCGCTGATCTGCACGCCGACCAGTTTCAGCGAGGCCACCCGGCCCGCGAGCGCGGGCGGTCCGTGCAGCAGCAGCCGGGCCACGGTCCGCGCCCGCACGGTCCGCGCCTCGCCCCACGGATGCCCGCCGTGCGGATCGTCGACGACCGTGTCCCCGCTGCTCAGGTCGTACACGGTGCCGTTGCGGAAGGCCTGCCACATGCCGGCCTCGGCCGCGGTCAGGTCGTCCGGCAGGTCCCCGGCGTGCGAGCCGGCCCCGTCCGTCACGCTGTTCGGTCCTCCTCGTGCCCGTCGTGCCCAGGCGTTTCGCACACCCGTTCATGCCCGCTGAGTGACGCCCCGAACGCTAACGGTGAAGGGGATCTTCCGGATTCGGCCACGTTCTGTATCAGCCATTGATACGCGCGAACCGGCTTCGGCGCCGGTCTGCGAGAATTGGCCCTGTGATCTCCCGAATCGATCTGCGCGGCGACGCCCTTCCCGAGGGCCCCGCCCTGCGCGACCTGCTGCCCCGAGCCGACTTCGACGTCTCGGCCGCCCTGGAGAAGGTGCGTCCGATCTGCGAGGCCGTGCATCATCGGGGCGACGCGGCGCTGATCGACTTCGCCGAGAAGTTCGACGGCGTCCGGCTCGACCAGGTGCGGGTGCCCGCCGAGGCGCTCGACGAGGCCCTCGCGGAGCTCGACCCGGCCGTGCGCGCGGCCCTGGAGGAGTCCATCCGCCGCGCCCGTCTCGTCCACCGCGAGCAGCGCCGTACGACCCACACGACCCAGGTCGTCCCCGGCGGCTCGGTGACCGAGAAGTGGGTGCCGGTCGACCGGGTCGGCCTCTACGCGCCGGGCGGCCGGTCGGTCTACCCGTCCTCCGTCGTCATGAACGTCGTCCCGGCCCAGGAGGCCGGCGTCGAGTCGATCGCGCTCGCCTCCCCGGCCCAGGCCGAGTTCGGCGGCCTGCCGCACCCGACGATCCTCGCCGCGTGCGCCCTGCTCGGCGTCGACGAGGTGTACGCGGCCGGCGGCGCGACCGCCGTCGCGATGTTCGCGCACGGCACCGAGTCCTGCGCGCCCGCCGACATGGTCACCGGCCCCGGCAACATCTGGGTCGCCGCCGCCAAGCGCTACTACACCGGCAAGATCGGCATCGACGCCGAGGCCGGCCCCACCGAGATCGCGGTCCTCGCGGACTCCACGGCCGACCCGGTGCACGTCGCCTCCGACCTGATCAGCCAGGCCGAGCACGACCCGCTGGCCGCCGCGGTGCTGGTCACCGACTCCGTCGAGCTGGCGGACGCGGTCGAGAGGGAGCTGGAGCCGCAGGTCGCGGCCACCAAGCACATCGACGACCGGATCGTCCCCGCCCTCAAGGGCAGGCAGTCCGCGATCGTGCTCGTCGACGGCATCGACGAGGGCCTCAGGGTGGTCGACGCGTACGGCGCCGAACACCTGGAGATCCAGACGGCCGACGCCGCGGCCGTGGCCGACCGGGTGCGGAACGCCGGCGCCGTCTTCATCGGGCCCTGGGCGCCGGTGTCGCTGGGCGACTACGCGGCCGGGTCCAACCACGTCCTGCCCACCGGCGGCTGCGCCTGCCACTCCTCGGGCCTGTCGGTCCAGTCCTTCCTGCGCGGCATCCACATCGTCGACTACACGAAGGACGCGCTGGCCGAGGTGGCGCACCACGTGGTGACGCTGGCGGAGGCGGAGGACCTGCCCGCGCACGGCGCGGCGATCAAGGCAAGGTTCGGCTGGAAGGTACCGGCGAGCAAGTGAACTTCGGAATCGACGACCTCCCCGTACGGGACGAGCTGCGCGGCAAGTCCCCCTACGGAGCGCCCCAGCTGGACGTCCCCGTACGGCTGAACACCAACGAGAACCCCTACCCGCTGCCCGAGCCGCTGGTCGAGCGGATCACGCAGCGGGTGCGCGAGGCGGCCCGCGACCTCAACCGCTACCCGGACCGGGACGCGGTCGAGCTGCGCACCCGGCTCGCCCGGTACCTCACCGACACGTCCGGCCACGAGGTCGCCCTGGCCAACGTCTGGGCGGCGAACGGCTCCAACGAGGTCATCCAGCAGCTCCTGCAGACCTTCGGCGGCCCGGGCCGCACGGCGATCGGCTTCGAGCCGTCGTACTCGATGCACGGGCTCATCGCGCGGGGCACGGGCACCGGCTGGATCTCCGGCCCCCGCAACGACGACTTCACGATCGACCTCGCCGCCGCGAAGAAGGCGATCGCCGGGAACCGGCCGGACGTCGTCTTCATCACCACTCCCAACAACCCCACGGGCACCGCGGTGCCGCCCGAGACGGTCCTCGCGCTGTACGAGGCGGCGCAGGCGGCCAAGCCGTCGATGGTGATCGTGGACGAGGCCTACATCGAGTTCAGCCACGGCGACTCGCTGCTGCCCCTGCTCGAAGGTCGGCCGAATCTCGTCGTCTCGCGGACGATGTCGAAGGCCTTCGGCGCGGCGGGGCTCCGCCTCGGCTACCTCGCCGCGCACCCGGCGGTGGTGGACGCGGTGCAGCTCGTCCGGCTGCCGTACCACCTGTCGGCCGTGACGCAGGCGACCGCGCTCGCCGCCCTGGAGCACACCGACACGCTGCTGAAGTACGTCGAACAGCTGAAGGCGGAGCGGGACCGGCTGGTCGCCGAGCTGCTCGCGGCCGGCTACGAGGTGACCGCCTCGGACGCCAACTTCGTGCAGTTCGGGCGGTTCGCCGACGCCCACGCCGTGTGGCGGAAGATCCTCGACCGGGGCGTCCTGGTCCGGGACAACGGCGTGCCCGGATGGCTGCGGGTCACCGCCGGCACCCCCGAAGAGAACGACGCGTTCCTCGACGCGGTCCGTGAACTGAAGAAGGAGCAGAACGCATGAACCGCGTGGGACGCGTGGAGCGCGTGACCAAGGAGACCTCGGTCCTCGTCGAGATCGACCTCGACGGGTCCGGCAAGGTCGACGTGTCGACGGGCGTCGGCTTCTACGACCACATGCTCGACCAGCTCGGCCGGCACGGTCTGTTCGACCTCACCGTCAAGACCGAGGGCGACCTGCACATCGACTCGCACCACACCATCGAGGACACCGCCCTCGCCCTGGGCGCCGCCTTCAAGCAGGCCCTCGGCGACAAGATCGGCATCTACCGCTTCGGCAACTGCACGGTCCCGCTGGACGAGTCCCTCGCCCAGGTCACCGTCGACCTGTCCGGCCGCCCCTACCTCGTGCACACCGAGCCCGAGAACATGGCGCCGATGATCGGCGAGTACGACACCACGATGACGCGGCACATCCTGGAGTCCTTCGTCGCCCAGGCCCAGATCGCGCTGCACGTGCACGTGCCCTACGGGCGCAACGCGCACCACATCGTCGAGTGCCAGTTCAAGGCGCTGGCCCGGGCCCTGCGGTACGCCTCCGAGCGCGACCCGCGCGCGGCGGGCATCCTCCCGTCCACGAAGGGCGCGCTGTAAAGCCATGACCGGACTCTCGACCGTCCTGATCGTCGTCGGTCTCTTCCTGGTCGGCGGCATCATCTCCTTCGTCAAGCAGAAGATGCCGGCCAGCCTGATCGTCCTGCTCTCCATCGGCGCCGCGATGTGCCTCGTCGCGGGCGTCCTGCGGCTGGAGGTGTGGAATTGAGCACCGCATCCAAGAAGGTCGTGGTCTTCGACTACGGCTTCGGCAACGTCCGCTCCGCCGAGCGCGCCCTCGCGCGCACCGGGGCCGACGTCGAGATCACCCGTGACTTCGACAAGGCGATGAACGCCGACGGGCTGCTGGTGCCGGGCGTCGGCGCCTTCGCCGCCTGCATGAAGGGCCTGAGGGACGCGCGCGGGGACTGGATCATCGACCGCCGGCTGTCCGGCGGCCGTCCGGTGATGGGCATCTGCGTCGGCATGCAGATCCTGTTCGCGCGCGGCATCGAGCACGGCGTGGAGACCGAGGGGCTCGACGAGTGGCCCGGCGCGGTGGAGCCGCTCCAGGCCGAGATCGTCCCGCACATGGGCTGGAACACCGTCGACGCCCCGGCCGACTCCGAGCTCTTCGCCGGCCTGGAGCCGGACGCGCGCTTCTACTTCGTGCACTCCTACGCGGTCCACGACTGGTCCCTGGAAGTGCACAACCCGACGATGCACGCCCCCAAGGTGACGTGGTCGACGCACGGCAAGCCGTTCGTGGCCGCCGTGGAGAACGGCGCCCTGTGGGCGACGCAGTTCCACCCCGAGAAGTCCGGCGACGCCGGAGCCCAGCTCCTCACCAACTGGATCGGAAGCCTGTGAGCAAGCTCGAACTCCTCCCCGCCGTCGACGTCCGCGACGGCCAGGCCGTCCGTCTCGTGCACGGCGAGTCCGGCACCGAGACCTCCTACGGCTCCCCGCTGGAGGCCGCCCTCGCCTGGCAACGGGCGGGCGCCGAGTGGCTGCACCTGGTCGACCTGGACGCCGCGTTCGGCACCGGCGACAACCGCGCGCTGATCGCCGAGGTCGCCAAGGCGATGGACATCAAGGTGGAGCTGTCCGGCGGCATCCGCGACGACGACACCCTCGCCGCCGCGCTGGCCACCGGCTGCACCCGGGTCAACCTCGGCACGGCCGCCCTGGAGACCCCGGAGTGGGTCGCCGAGGTCATCGCCGAGCACGGCGACAAGATCGCCGTCGGCCTGGACGTGCGCGGCACGACCCTGCGCGGCCGCGGCTGGACCCGCGACGGCGGCGACCTCTACGAGACGCTGGAGCGTCTGGACAAGGAGGGGTGCGCCCGCTACGTGGTGACCGACATCGCCAAGGACGGCACCCTCCAGGGCCCCAACCTGGAGCTGCTGAGGAACGTCTGCGCGGCGACCGACCGCCCGGTCGTGGCCTCCGGCGGCGTGTCGTCCCTCGACGACCTGCGGGCCATCGCCGGACTGGTGCCCCTCGGTGTCGAGGGCGCCATCGTCGGGAAGGCCCTGTACGCGAAGGCGTTCACCCTGGAAGAGGCCCTGGAGGCTGTGTCGTCATGACGTCCGAAGCCGTACGGCGCGTACAGAGCGGGAATCCCTGGGAAGACACTCTCGGTTTCGCACGCGCCGTGGCGGCGGGCGACATGGTGCTGGTGGCGGGCACCACGGCCTTCAGGGGCCGGGTGCTGTACGGGGAGGGCGACCCGTACGAGCAGGCCAAGGTGGCCTTCGCCGGCGCCCTCGAGGCGATCGCCGAGTTCGGGCTGGGCCCCGAGTCGGTGGTCAGGACCCGGATGCACCTGGCGCATTCACGGGACGTCGACGCGGTGGGCCGGGCCCACAAGGAGCTGTTCGACGCCGTGCGCCCGGCCGCGACCCTGCTGGTCGTGGAGGGTTTCATCGACCCGCGCGTCCTGGTCTCAGTGGAATTGGAAGCATTCAGAGGAGCCGTGAAGCCATGACCCTGGCGGTCCGAGTCATCCCCTGCCTGGACGTGGACAACGGCCGGGTCGTCAAGGGCGTCAACTTCCAGAACCTGCGCGACGCGGGCGACCCCGTCGAGATGGCCAAGGTGTACGACGCCGAGGGCGCCGACGAGCTGACGTTCCTGGACATCACCGCCTCGTCCGGCGACCGCGAGACCACCTACGACGTGGTCCGCCGCACCGCCGAGCAGGTGTTCATCCCGCTGACCGTCGGCGGCGGGGTGCGCACCCCCGAGGACGTCGACAAGCTGCTGCGGGCCGGCGCCGACAAGGTGGGCGTCAACACGGCCGCCATCGCCCGCCCGGAGCTGATCAAGGAGATCGCCGAGCGCTTCGGCAGCCAGGTGCTGGTGCTCTCGGTGGACGCACGGCGCACGGAGTCGGGATCCTTCGAGGTGACCACCCACGGCGGCCGGCGCGGCACCGGCATCGACGCCGTCGAATGGGCGCACCGGGCGGCCGAACTGGGCGCCGGCGAGATCCTGCTGAACTCGATGGACGCCGACGGCACCAAGGACGGCTACGACCTGGAGATGATCAGGGCCGTCCGCAAACACGTGACGATCCCGGTGATCGCCTCCGGCGGCGCCGGCAGGCTCGTGGACTTCCCCCCGGCCGTCGAGGCGGGCGCGGACGCCGTCCTGGCCGCCTCCGTCTTCCACTTCGGGGACCTGCGGATCGACGAGGTCAAGCAGGAGCTCCGGGGGGCGGGCCACCCGGTGCGGTGAGCCGGACGGATCCTCCCGCCGCCTCCCGGGGCAGCGCTCCGGGAGGCGGCGCGACGGCGCGCGGCCCCAGCGGCGTCGTCGTCCTGGCCGCGCGCGACCCGCGCCGGGCCCGACCACCCCGGTGACCTACTTCTTCTCCTGCGCCAGCTGCACGTAGTTCCCGACCGTGTCGTCGAGGACCGCCGCGATCACCGGCCCCTGCTCCCGCGGGCTCCGGGGGAACTCCACCCCGAGCCCGCTCAGCCGTTCGTACTCGGCCGCGATGTCGTCGACGGAGAAGACGATGCAGGGCAGCCCCGCCACCCGCAGGGCCTTGCGGTACGACTCCGCGATCGGGCCGTGGCCCGGCTCCAGCAGCAGCTGGAGATCCGGCTGGGCCCCCTCGGGCGCGCCCACGGTCACGAACAGCGTGCCGTCCCCGAGATCCCTGTACATCCGCGTCTCGAAGCCCAGGACGTCGGTGTAGAAGGCGTGGGCCTTGGCGACGTCGTCGACGTACACGCTGGTCATGGCTACCTTGATCATGGTCTGTTCCCTCAGAACCCGAGCTGTTTGCCGGCGTGCAGCTTCTCGATCGCGTCCTCGTCGCCGGCCAGCTCCACCCGGGCGGCGTCCTGCCGGCCGTGGAGGAACAGCAGCAGCTCCGACGCCTCGCCGGTCGCCGTCACGACCGGGGTGCCGCGGTTGGCGACCACCGTACGGCCGTCCGGGCGGCGCAGCACCAGACCGGTCGGCGCGCCGCGGCCCATCAGGCGGGCGATGCGCTCCAGCCGGGACCACAGGGCGTCCTGGAACACCGGGTCCAGCTCGCGGGGCGTCCAGCCGGGCCGGGCGCGGCGCACGTCCTCGGTGTGCACGTAGAACTCGACCGTGTTCGACGCCTCGTCGATCTGCTTGAGCTGGAACGGCGAGAAACGTGGCGGACCGGTGCGGATCAGCTGGAGCAGCTCCTCGTACGGCTTGGCGGCGAACTCCTCCATCGCCTTGTCGAGGCGGGACGCGAGCTGCTTGATCAGAAGACCTCCCGCGGCGTCCGGCCGGCGCTCGCGCACCACCACGTGCGCGGCCAGGTCACGGGTCCGCCAGCCCTCGCAGAGGGTCGGGGCCTCGGGGCCGACGGCTTCCAAGAGGTCGGCGAGCAGGAGTCGTTCACGCCTGGCGAAAGTCGACATGGCGTCAGCCTACGGCCGTCCCGGAGGTCCGGACAGTGGACGGTCGGCCGGGCCGCCCCGGCCCGCGCGGCACAATGGCACCCATGACCAGCACGCCCCAGCCCGTCCGTCACCCCACCACCGTCCCCCGGGAGGCCGCCCCGCACCACGGTTCTCCCCCCGGTCGCCTCGACCCGGAGATCGCCGCGCGCCTCAAGCGCAGCCCCGACGGGCTCGTCCCCGCCATCGCCCAGCAGTACGACACCGGTGAGGTGCTCATGCTCGGCTGGATGGACGACGAGGCGCTGCACCGCACCCTCACCACCGGCCGCTGCACCTACTGGTCGCGCAGCCGCCGCGAGTACTGGGTCAAGGGCGACACCTCCGGCCACGTCCAGTGGGTCAAGTCCGTCGCCCTCGACTGCGACGCCGACACCGTGCTGGTCAAGGTCGACCAGGTCGGCGCCGCCTGCCACACCGGCGCCCGCACCTGCTTCGACGTCGACGTGCTCCTCGCGGACAACCCCGGCGGCGCCGATTCCGGTCCCACCGCCCCGGATCAGTAAGGTCAGCCGCCATGGACCTCGAGACGTTCCGCAAGCTGGCCACCGACCGCCGTGTCATCCCGGTCACCCGCAAACTCCTCGCCGACGGCGACACCCCGGTCGCGCTCTACCGCAAGCTCGCCGCCGAACGCCCCGGCACCTTCCTGCTGGAATCCGCGGAGAACGGCCGCTCGTGGTCCCGGTACTCCTTCGTCGGCGTGCGGTCGGCGGCGACCCTGACGGCCCGCGACGGCCGGGCGCACTGGCTCGGCGCCCCGCCCGTCGGCGTCCCCACGGACGGCGACCCGCTCGCCGCCCTGCGCGCCACCATCGAGGCCCTGCACACCCCCCACCAGGAGGGCCTGCCGCCCTTCACCGGCGGCATGGTCGGCTACCTCGGCTACGACATCGTGCGCCGCCTGGAGAAGATCGGCCCCGGCGAACGCGACGACCTGGGACTGCCCGAGCTGACCATGCTCCTCACCAGCGACCTCGCCGTCATGGACCACTGGGAGGGCTCCGTCCTGCTGATCGCCAACGCGATCAACCACAACGACCTCGACACCGGCGTCGACGAGGCGCACGCCGACGCGGTCGCCCGCCTCGACGCCATGGAGGCCGACCTCTCCCGCCCGGTGGCCCAGCCCCCGGCCGTCCTGCCGCCCTCCGAGCTGCCCGAGTACACCGCGCTGTGGGGCGGCCCCGACTTCCGGGCGGCCGTCGAGGACATCAAGGAGCGCATCCGCGCGGGCGAGGCCTTCCAGGTCGTCCCCTCCCAGCGCTTCGAGACGCCGTGCACCGCGAGCGCCCTGGACGTCTACCGGGTCCTCAGGGCCACCAACCCCTCCCCGTACATGTACCTGTTCCGCTTCGACGGCTTCGACGTCGTGGGCTCCTCCCCGGAGGCCCTGGTCAAGGTCGAGGACGGGCGGGCCATGGTCCACCCCATCGCCGGCACCCGGCACCGCGGCGCCACCCCGCAGGAGGACCAGGCCCTCGCCGACGAACTGCTCGCCGACCCCAAGGAGCGCGCCGAGCACCTCATGCTCGTCGACCTCGGCCGCAACGACCTCGGGCGGGTCTGCGAACCCGGCTCGGTCGAGGTCGTCGACTTCATGTCCGTCGAGCGGTACTCGCACGTCATGCACATCGTCTCGACCGTCACCGGCAGGGTCGCGCCGGGCCGCACGGCCTTCGACGTCCTCACCGCCTGCTTCCCCGCGGGCACCCTCTCCGGCGCCCCCAAGCCCCGCGCCCTGCAGATCATCGACGAACTCGAACCGTCCCGCCGCGGCCTGTACGGCGGCTGCGTCGGCTACCTCGACTTCGCCGGCGACTCCGACACCGCCATCGCCATCCGCACCGCCCTGCTGCGCGACGGCACCGCCTACGTCCAGGCCGGCGCCGGCATCGTCGCCGACTCCGACCCGGTCGCCGAGGACCAGGAGTGCCGCAACAAGGCGGCGGCCGTGCTGCGCGCGGTGCACACCGCCAACCGGCTGGGCGCGTAGGACGCTTCGCCGGCGAATGGGGCGCTTCTCACGGAACCCCGGGTGA
The DNA here is from genome assembly GCF_044328485.1 of Streptomyces sp. NPDC017936. Lineage (NCBI taxonomy): Bacteria > Bacillati > Actinomycetota > Actinomycetes > Kitasatosporales > Streptomycetaceae > Streptomyces > Streptomyces sp. NPDC017936. Next base: position 97,646 of record NZ_JBIRHK010000022.1, read on the forward strand.
GGGTTCGCCCGGGGTTCAGGCGATAGTGGAGTACGTGACTGCCGTACCTCACCCCCGTCCCGAAGCCGCCGCCCCCGCCCGGTCCGGCCGCCGCAGCCTCGCCCTCGCCCTGGTGTCCGGCGCGCTGGGCGCGGCCGTGGCCCTGCTCGCGACCCGGCAGCGCTGGTCGGAGGGCACGGCGACGGTGGCGGGCGGCGCCTTCCCCCTGACCGCCAAGGGAAGCGACGTCACCGGCGTCCCCGCGGCGCTCGCCATAGTGGGCCTCGCCGCGCTCGTCGCCGTCTTCGCCGTCCGCGGGGCGGGCCGCCTCGCGGTGTCCGCGCTGCTCGCGCTCTCCGGCGCCGGCATCGTCGTCGCCTCCCTGTCCGGCGCCTCCGACAGTTCCGCGCTCGACGAGAAGGCGGCCCAGGCCACCGGCGACACCTCCGCCGCCGTCGCCTCGCTCACCCACACCGCCTGGCCGTACGCCGCGGCGGCGGGCGGCGCCCTGATCCTCCTGGCGGGCCTGCTGGCCCTGCGCTACGGGCGCCTGTGGCCCGGCATGTCCGGCCGCTACGAGCGCGGCGGCGCCCCCCGCCCCCGGCGCAGGGCGCAGGCCGCCGACCCGGACCGGCCCGAGGAGATGTGGAAGGCCCTGGACCGGGGCGAGGACCCCACGGGCGCGGACCCCGCCTGACGGCGGTCACGGTCCGGTGCCGTGCCGTCACGGCCCGGACCCCGGGTGTGGTGAAACAGACGTCCCGGAAACCCACCCCCGCCCCCGGTGCGCGTGCGCGTACGGGACAATGGTGCGGAGCCTCCGGCTCGGACACGTGCAGCACGTGCGAAACACAGACAGCAACGAGGAGCAAGTCATGGCGGGCAGCAGCCACGGACACACCCCGGCCGCCTGGACCGGTGTCATCATCGCCTTCATCGGTTTCTGCGTCGCGGGCGCGTTCATGGTCATGGCCGAGCCGCTCGGCTTCTGGGCCGGCATGGTGATCGTGGCGCTCGGCGGTGTCGTCGGCCTGGTCATGCGGTCGATGGGCCTGGGTCAGCCGAAGAACGTCCACCCCGTGCACCGGGTGTCACCCTCGCCCCAGCCGGCGGGCGCCGAGGGCTGAGACCCGTACGCGCGCGTGAGGGGCGGCCGGTGACGCACCGGCCGCCCCTCACGCGCGCGCGGAGCCCCCGCGGGGCACAATGCGAGGCGTGAACCCCCACAGCAGCGGCGCGGCACCGCCCACCCCGGGGACCGCCCTGGGACGGCTGGCCGTGCCCGCGGGCCTCCTCGCGGCCGTCGCCGGGGCCTTCGCGTACGTCGGGGCCGTCGACCCCAACGAGCCCGGCCACTACCCGGTCTGCCCGCTCCTGCGGTACACCGGCCTGTACTGCCCCGGCTGCGGCGGCCTGCGCAGCGCGCACGCCTTCGCGCACGGGGACCTCGCCGCCGCCCTGCACGCCAACGCGCTCGCCGTCGCCGGCTACCTGGGCTTCGCCGTGCTGTGGACCGTCTGGGCGGTCCGCGCCGCCCGCGGCCGGCCGGCGCGCCCGGACCCGCCGCCGGCGCTCCTGTGGTCGCTGGGCGCGACGGCGCTGGTCTTCACGGTCGTCCGGAACCTGCCGTTCGGCGACTGGCTGCACCCCTGAGCCCCGCGCGGACGTCCGGGTGGTGGGACCGGCGTCCACCGGATGTGAGGCCTTCGCCGTCCTCCGGATACCATCGCAGTGACCCGGTTTCCACCGGTCTCCGCAACCGCCAACCGTCTGGAAGGGGGCCGCTCGCGTGAGTGTGCTCGACGAGATCATCGACGGAGTCCGTGCCGACCTCGCGGAGCGGCAGGCGCGCGTCAGCCTCGACGAGCTCAAGGAGCGCGCGGCGAAGGCTCCCGCCGCCAAGGACGGGGTCGCCGCGCTGAAGGGCTCCGGCGTCAAGGTGATCTGCGAGGTCAAGCGCTCGAGCCCCTCCAAGGGCGCGCTGGCCGCGATCGCCGACCCGGCCGGACTGGCCGCCGACTACGAGGCGGGCGGCGCGGCCGTCATCTCCGTCCTCACCGAACAGCGCCGCTTCGGCGGCTCCCTCGCCGACCTCGAGGCGGTCCGCGCGCGCGTGGACATCCCCGTGCTGCGCAAGGACTTCATCGTCACCTCCTACCAGCTGTGGGAGGCCCGCGCGTACGGCGCCGACCTCGCGCTGCTGATCGTCGCCGCCCTCGACCAGCCGGCCCTGGAGTCGCTGATCGAGCGCGCCGTCTCCATCGGGCTCACCCCGCTCGTCGAGGTGCACGACGAGGAGGAGGCCGAGCGCGCGGTGGACGCGGGCGCGAAGGTGATCGGCGTCAACGCGCGCAACCTCAAGACCCTGGAGGTCGACCGGGGCACCTTCGAGCGGGTCGCCCCCGAGATCCCCGCCCACCTCGTCAAGGTCGCCGAGTCCGGCGTCCGCGGCCCGCACGACCTCATCGCGTACGCCAACGCCGGCGCCGACGCGGTCCTGGTCGGCGAGTCCCTGGTGACGGGACGCGACCCCAAGACCGCGGTCGCCGACCTGGTGGCGGCGGGCGAGCACCCGGCACTCCGGCACGGCCGCGGCTGATCCTTCGCTAGGCTGACCCCGATGACTCCGACCACCCCCGTGACGACCACGGACCGGTACGCCCGCCTGGCGCGCGGCTGCCGTCCCCGTGGCTGCCGCGCGCCGGCCCGGCGCGTGCACGGCCGTCGGGTGCGGTACGTCATCGGGGACGAACCGGGGCAGGTGAACGGCATGCGATGGCAGGAGCCGGCCCGCCAGGGGTACGGGGCCCTGTCCGGCGTGCGGCTGCCGCCGCGCGAACGCGACCGGCCACGGACGGCCTGAGGCCGTCCGGCCACTCCCGTCCCCCACGGCGATTCGTGTTCCCTTCCACACACTCACCGTGAGGTATCCGCATGCCCAGCGAGTTCTTCATCCCCGACCCGGAGGGTCAGGTCCCCACAGCCGAGGGCTACTTCGGCGCCTTCGGCGGCAAGTTCATCCCGGAGGCCCTCGTCGCCGCCGTCGACGAGGTCGCCGTCGAGTACGACAAGGCCAAGCACGACCCCGAGTTCGCCCGCGAACTCGACGACCTGCTGGTCCACTACACCGGCCGCCCCAGCTCCCTCACCGAGGTCCCCCGCTTCGCCGAGCACGCCGGCGGCGCCCGCGTGTTCCTCAAGCGCGAGGACCTCAACCACACCGGCTCCCACAAGATCAACAACGTGCTGGGCCAGGCGCTGCTCACCCGGCGCATGGGCAAGACCCGCGTGATCGCCGAGACCGGCGCCGGCCAGCACGGCGTCGCCACGGCCACCGCCTGCGCCCTGTTCGGCCTGGACTGCACGATCTACATGGGCGAGATCGACACGCAGCGCCAGGCGCTCAACGTGGCCCGCATGCGCATGCTCGGCGCCGAGGTCGTCGCGGTGAAGTCCGGCAGCCGCACCCTGAAGGACGCCATCAACGAGGCCTTCCGCGACTGGGTGGCCAACGTCGACCACACCCACTACCTGTTCGGCACGGTCGCCGGCCCCCACCCCTTCCCGGCCATGGTCCGCGACTTCCACCGGGTGATCGGCGTCGAGGCCCGCCGCCAGCTCCTGGAGCGCGCCGGACGCCTGCCCGACGCCGCGATCGCCTGCGTCGGCGGCGGCTCCAACGCCATCGGCCTCTTCCACGCCTTCATCCCGGACGCCTCGGTCCGCCTGATCGGCTGCGAGCCGGCCGGGCACGGCGTCGAGACCGGCGAGCACGCGGCCACCCTGACCGCCGGCGAGCCCGGCATCCTGCACGGCTCCCGGTCCTACGTCCTGCAGGACGACGAGGGCCAGATCACCGAGCCCTACTCCATCTCGGCCGGTCTGGACTACCCGGGCATCGGCCCGGAGCACTCCTACCTCAAGGACTCCGGCCGCGGCGAGTACCGCGCCGTCACCGACGACGCGGCCATGCAGGCGCTGCGCCTGCTGTCGCGCACCGAGGGCATCATCCCGGCCATCGAGAGCGCCCACGCGCTGGCCGGCGCCCTGGAGGTCGGCAAGGAGCTGGGTCCGGACGGGCTGATCGTGGTCAACCTGTCCGGCCGCGGCGACAAGGACATGGACACGGCCGCCCGTTACTTCGGCCTGTACGACACCGACGCCGAGGTCGCCGCCGACGCGGCCGACACCGCCGAGATCGAGGGGGACGCCAAGTGAGCGGGAACGTGCAGCTGCTGTCGGACACCCTCGCCGCCGCCAGGGCCGAGGGGCGCGCCGCCCTCATCGCCTACCTCCCGGCCGGCTTCCCCACCGTGGACGGCGGGATCGAGGCGATCAAGGCCGTCCTGGACGGCGGCGCCGACGTCGTCGAGGTGGGCCTGCCGCACAGCGACCCCGTCCTCGACGGCCCGGTCATCCAGACCGCCGACGACATCGCCCTGCGCGGCGGTGTGCGGATCGCCGACGTCATGCGCACGGTCCGCGAGGCGCACGCGGCCACCGGCAAGCCGGTCCTCGTCATGACGTACTGGAACCCCATCGACCGCTACGGCGTCGAGCGGTTCACGGCCGAGCTCGCGGAGGCGGGCGGGGCCGGGGCGATCCTGCCCGACCTGCCGGTGCAGGAGTCGGCGCTGTGGAGGGAGCACGCCGAGAAGCACGGCCTGGCGACGATCTTCGTCGTGGCGCCCAGCAGCAAGGACGAGCGGCTCGCGCAGATCACCGCGGCGGGCAGCGGCTTCGTCTACGCCGCCTCGCTGATGGGTGTCACCGGCACCCGCGCGTCGGTGGGCGCGCAGGCCCAGGGCCTGGTCGAGCGCACCCGGGCCACCGGCACCGACCTGCCCGTCTGCGTCGGTCTCGGCGTCTCCGACGCCGGTCAGGCCGCCGAGGTCGCCGGCTTCGCCGACGGCGTGATCGTCGGCTCGGCCTTCGTGAAGCGGATGCTGGACGCGCCGGACGCCGCGGCCGGACTCGACGCGGTGCGCGCGCTCGCCGGCGAGCTGGCGGAGGGCGTGCGCCGGCAGGTGTGACGGGCCTGGCCGTACACGTTCCCTCACTCACCCGAACGGGTGGACCTGTGACCGGGGAGGCGCGCTGCGCCTCCCCGGTTCGTTCTGGGGGTGTGAGCGAGAAGAATCGTGATGGGAAGCGCACCGCCCGGGAGCGGCTGGCGGTCGAGCGCGAGAAGCAGAAGGCCGGGGAGCGGCGGCGCCGGACGCTGATCGTCGCCGCGAGCGTCGTGTGCGTGCTGGGCCTCGCGGCGGTCATCGGCGTCCTCGCGGCGAACGCCGGCAAGGACGACGGCAGCGACAACGCGGGCCCGGTCGTGGCGCCCTCCGGCGCCCAGGGCAAGGACGCCCTCGCCATCCCGGTCGGCAAGGACACCGCCGGGTCCACGCTCACGGTGTGGGAGGACTTCCGCTGCCCCGCCTGCAAGTCCTTCGAGGACCGCTACCGTTCGACGATCCACGAGCTGACCGACGCGGGGAAGCTGAGGGTGGAGTACCGCCTGGCCACCCTCATCGACGGCAACATGGGCGGCACCGGCTCCCGCAACGCGGCCAACGCGGCGGCCTGCGCCCAGGACGCCGGCAAGTTCACCGCGTACCACGACGTGCTGTACCGGAACCAGCCCCCCGAGACCGACGACGCCTTCGCGAAGAACAGCACCCTCCTCGACCTCGCCGCCAAGGTCGACGGCCTCGACACGCCCGCCTTCCGCACCTGTGTCGAGAAGGGCACGCACAACAGCTGGGTCGTGAAGTCCAACGAGGCCTTCCAGAAGGGCGGCTTCGGCGGCACACCGACCGTGCTGCTGGACGGCAAGAACATCTTCCAGGACCAGACGATGACACCGGAGAAGTTCCGGCAGATGGTGGAGGAGGCCGCGCAGGGGTGAGAGCCGTTCTCACCGGCCTGTTATGGAGCCGTAGCCGGGCTGCCCGCCGTGCGCCCGGCGCGGCAGGGTAGCGTCGACCTTGCCATGGAACTTGCCTACATTCCCAGTCCGTCGCGCGGAGTGCTGTACCTCGGCCCCGTCCCGCTGCGCGGCTACGCGTTCTGCATCATCATCGGTGTCTTCGTCGCGGTCTGGCTCGGCAACAGGCGCTGGGTCGCCCGGGGCGGGCGGGCCGGCACGGTGGCCGACATCGCGGTCTGGGCCGTCCCCTTCGGCCTGATCGGCGGCCGGCTCTACCACGTGATCACGGACTACGAGCTGTACTTCAGCGAGGGCCGTGACTGGGTGGACGCCTTCAAGATCTGGGAGGGCGGCCTCGGCATCTGGGGCGCGATCGCGCTCGGCGCGCTGGGCGCGTGGATCGGCTGCCGCCGCCGCGGCATCCCGCTGCCCGCGTACGCCGACGCCATCGCGCCCGGCATCGCCCTCGCGCAGGCGATCGGCCGCTGGGGCAACTGGTTCAACCAGGAGCTGTACGGCAAGGAGACCGACCTGCCCTGGGCCCTGCACATCACGTCGGCCGCGGACGGCCGGGTGCCGGGCTACTACCACCCGACCTTCCTGTACGAGTCGCTGTGGTGCGTCGCCGTCGCGCTGCTGGTGATCTGGGCGGACCGCCGCTTCACGCTGGGCCACGGCCGGGCGTTCGCGCTGTACGTCGCCGCGTACTGCGTGGGGCGCTTCTGGACCGAGTACCTGCGCGTCGACGACGCCCACCACATCCTGGGCATGCGGCTGAACAACTGGACCTCGGTGGTCGTGTTCCTGCTCGCCGCGGCGTACTTCGTGGCGTCGGCGAAGACGCGGCCGGGCCGCGAGGCGATCGTCGAGCCGGACACCGCGCCGGGCGGCGACGCGGCGGCCGACGGGGAGGCCGGGACCGGCACGAAGGACGAGGCCGGCTCCTCGGAGGCGAAGACGAAGGCGGACGTGGACGCCGGGGAAGACGCCGAGGGCGAGACGAAGGACGCGGCGGAGGACGCGGTGGCGGTGGAGGCCGGGGACGGGGCCGCGGCCGAGTCCGAGTCGGCGGCCAAGAAGAACTGACGTCCGGCTGGACGACGACGAGGGCGCCCGGGATCTTTCCGGGCGCCCTCGTCGTGTCCGGGCCCTCGTCGTGTCCGGACGGCGGACCGGGACGCGTCAGAGCCTGCGGCCCAGCGACAGGGTCCGCCGCGCGGCGGCCACCACCGCCGCGTCGACGAAGCGGCCGTCGGGCAGGGCCTGGGCGCCCGGTTCGGCCGCCGCCGCCTTGACGACCGCCTCCGCCTCCTCGATCTCCCGCTGCGTGGGCAGGTAGGCCCGTTCGATGATCGGGAGCTGGCGGGGGTGGATGGCGGCGCGGCCCAGGAAGCCGAGGGCGCGGCCGTGGGCGCAGGAGGCCACCAGGCCCTCCAGATCACGGATGTCGGGGTGGACGGACTGCGGGGGCGGCGCCAGGCCCGCCGCCCGGGCCGCGACGATCACCCGGGACCGGGACCAGTCGAGGCCCGCGTCCTCCCGGATGCCCAGGTCGGCGCGGAGATCGGACTCGCCCAGGGAGACTCCGCGCAGCGAGGGGTGCGCCGCGGCGATGGCGTAGGCGTGCTCGACGCCCAGGGCCGTCTCCAGCAGGGCGTAGAGCGGGCCGGGGGTGCGTTCCGCGATGCCCGCGACCTGCGCGGGTGACGTCACCTTGGGGAGACGGAGACCGGACACGCCGGGGAGCGCGGCGACGGCCCGCAGGTCTTCGGCGGCGAGGGGACCGTCCAGGGCGTTGATCCGGACGTGCACCGGGACGGGCTGTTCCTCGGCGAGCCGTTCGGCGGTGGCCGCGCGGGCGTACTCCTTGCGGTCGGGGGCGACCGCGTCCTCCAGGTCGATCACGACGACGTCCGCCCCGCACGCCAGGGCCTTGGCGACGACGTGCGGGCGGTCACCGGGGGCGTACAGCCAGGTCAGCGGGTGGATCACAGGGCGCCCTCGGTGCGCAGGGCGGCCAGGTCGGCCGGGGTCAGGCCCAGTTCGGTGAGGACCGCCTCGGTGTCCCGGCCGTGCGGGCGGCCGGCCCAGCGGATCGCACCGGGAGTCGAGGAGAGCCGGAAGAGGACGTTCTGCATGCGGATCGGGCCCAGCTCCGGGTCGTCGACGGTGGTGACCGTGTCGAGGGCCTGGTACTGGGGGTCGGCCAGCACGTCCCGGACGTCCTGGACCGGGGCGACGGCCGCCTCCGCCTTCTCGAACGCGGCGAGCACGTCGGCGCGGGTGTGGGCGGCGATCCAGCGGCCGACCGCCGCGTCGAGGACGTCGGCGTGCGCGGCCCGGTCGGCGCCCGTGGCGAACCAGGGCTCGTCGATCAGGTCGGGGCGGCCCACCAACCGCATGACGCGCTCCGCCACCGACTGGGCCGACGTCGACACGGCGACCCAGTCGCCGTCCGCCGTGCGGTAGGTGTTGCGCGGGGCGTTGTTGGCGGACCGGTTGCCGGTGCGCGCCTGCACGTAGCCCAGCTGGTCGTACCAGAGGGGCTGCGGGCCGAGGACCGTCAGGATGGGCTCGATGATCGCCATGTCCACGACCTGGCCCTCGCCCGTGCGGTCCCGGGCGGCCAGGGCGGTCATGACCGCGTACGCCGTGGCCAGAGCCGCGATCGAGTCGGCGAGGCCGAAGGGCGGGAGGGTCGGGGGCGCGTCCGGTTCGCCGGTGATCGCGGCGAAGCCGCTCATCGCCTCGGCGAGGGTGCCGAAGCCGGGGCGGTGGGCGTAGGGCCCGAACTGGCCGAAGGCGGTGACGCGGGTGAGGACCAGGCGCGGGTTGGCCGCCGACAGCTCCTCCCAGCCGAGGTCCCACTTCTCCAGGGTGCCGGGACGGAAGTTCTCGATGATCACGTCGGCGGTGGCGGCGAGGCGCAGCAGGGTGGCGCGTCCGCCGGGCCGGGAGAGGTTCAGGGTGATCGTGCGCTTGTTGCGGCCGAGGATCTTCCACCACAGGCCGACGCCGTCCTTGGCCGGGCCGTGGCCGCGGGACGGGTCGGGCTTCTCCGGGTGCTCGACCTTGACGACCTCCGCGCCGAAGTCGCCGAGCATGGTGGCGGCGAGGGGGCCGGCGAAGAGGGTGGCCAGGTCGAGGACGCGCAGACCGCTCAGCGGAGCCGCGGGGACCGCACCGGTCCTCCCGGTCGTCGCCCCGCTCATGACGCGTACTGCTTGTCGATCTCGGAGCGGCAGGGCATCGACGCCGACGCGCCCGGCCGCTGGACGGACAGCGCGGCGGCCGCGGCCGCCCAGGCCAGCGCCTGAGGGACGGGACGCCCCTCGCCGAGGGCCACCGCGAGCGCGCCGGCGAAGGTGTCGCCCGCGCCGGTCGAGTCCACGGCGGTGACGTGCGGGGCGGGGACGGTCAGCGGTTCGCCGCCGCGGGCCGCGTACAGGCTGCCGGCGGCGCCCAGGGTGACGACGACCTCCGGGACGCTGTCGAGGAGGGCGAGGGCCGCCTCGCGCGGGTCGGTGCGGCCGGTGAGCGTGGCGGCCTCGTGCTCGTTGGGCACCAACAGGTCGACGGCGTCGAGGAGTTCGGGTGGCAGCGGCCGGGCCGGGGCGGGCGTGAGGATCGTCCGGACGCCGTGGGCGCGGGCCGCCCGGGCGCCCGCGACGACCGCGGGCAGCGGGATCTCCAGCTGGAGCAGCAGGGCGTCGGCGCCGGCGATGAGGCCCTCGTCGCCGGGGGCGAGGTGGTCGACGGTGCCGTTCGCGCCCGGGACGACGACGATCGCGTTGCCGCCCTCGTCGTCCACGACGATGTGGGCGGTGCCGGACGGGCCCTCCACGGTGCGCAGGTGGTCGGTGTCGACCCCGCTGTGTTCGAGCGTGGAGCGCAGGCGGGTGCCGAAGGAGTCGTTGCCGACGGCGCCGATCAGCGAGACGGTGGCGCCCGCGTGGGCGGCGGCGATCGCCTGGTTGGCGCCCTTGCCGCCGGGGATCGTGCGGAACCGGTGTCCCGTCACGGTCTCCCCGCGCTGCGGGGCCTTCTCGACGTAGGCGACGAGGTCCATGTTCGTGCTGCCGAGCACGACGATGTCGGTCATGGGCGGAATGCCTCCCGGTGGGTCAGGTGGGCGAGCGTGTCGAAGCCGGTGCCGTCGAGGCCGGCGACGGAGGTGGCGAGGCGGTTCTTCAGGGGGGCCGTCCAGCGGTCGGGCAGGGCGGCGGGGTCGCCAGCCAGCAGGGCGGCGACGCTGCCGGCGGTGGCGCCGTTGGAGTCGGTGTCCCAACCGCCCGACACGGCACGGCAGACGGAGCCGGTGAAGTCGCCGTCGGCGTGGGTGAGGGCGGCGGCGACGAGCGCGGTGTTGGGAATCGCGTGGACCCAGTGGTGGGCCGCCCCGTGCAGGGCGTGGAGTTCGTCCACGACGGTGTCGAAGTCCTCGTGGGACCGGGCCAGCCGGACGGCGTGGGTGATCGCGCGGGCCAGCCGGGAGCGGGGCGGCACGACGGTGAGGCCGGTGCGCAGGCAGGCGTGGACGTCGTGGTCGCCGGTGGCCGCGGCGGCGATGACGGCCGCCGTGAACATCGCCGCGTAGACGCCGTTGGCGGTGTGGGAGAGGGTGGCGTCGCGGTGGGCCTGTGCGGCGGCCGCGGCCGGGTCGCCGGGGTTGGTCCAGCCGTGGACGTCGGCGCGGATGAGGGCGCCGATCCATTCGCGGAAGGGGTTGCGGTGGCGGGCGGTGTGCGGGGGTTCGATGCCGCACAGGAGGTTGCGGTAGGCGATGCGCTCCGCGGTGAAGGTGCGGCCCGCCGGCAGTTCCTCCAGCCACAGGCGGGCGACGTCGGCGGTGGTGAAGGCCCTGCCGTGGCGTTGCAGCAGGAGGACGTTGAGCAGGGGGTAGTTGAGGTCGTCGTCCTCGGGCATGCCGTCGATGTTCTCGGCGAGGGAGGTGGCCGCCGAGCGGCGGTTCCAGGGGTGCGCCGCGAGGACCTCCGGGGGGACCCCGCGCGCGGTGAAGTACGTGTGGAGGGGCCAGTTGCCGGTGGACCCGGCGAGGGCGCGGATGCCGTCCAGGGGGAGTTTCTCCACGGGCTTGCCGAGGAGGCAGCCCACCGCCCGGCCGAGCCAGGCCGCTTCCAGGCCGGCCGGGGCGGGCGCGCCGCGTCGGGGCGAGCGGGCGTCCGCCGGGTGCGCGGGGGACGCCGGCCAGTCGGGGCAGAGCGCTCGGATCCTCTCCAGTTCCGTCGGTTCGTCCTCCGCCAGCCGGCTCGGCAGGTCGGCCAGTTCGTCCAGGAGGTCCTCCGCCAGGAGACGGAGGTAGCGGGAGGCGCGGTGCGCGGAGGCGCCCGCCCGCTCCGGGGCCGTCCGGCCGCCCGCCGCCCGCCAGCGGGCCGCGACGGCCGAGGGCTCGCGGCCGTCCAGGGCCGCCTGGCGCAGCTCGTGGCCGAGGAGGTCCTCCGGCTGGATCCAGGTCAGTCGGAGCATCCCCGGCCCCCGATCGCGGTGAAGGCCCGCTCGTGGGCCCTGCGGCGGCGAAGGTCCTTCGCGAAGATCTCCCGGGTCACCTCGGTGAGCGTTCTCGCCGGCGCCCACAGGTCCAGGCGGCTGGCCTCCGCCACCTGCTTCGCCCAGTCGTCGGGGACGGGCGAGCCGAGCGCGCCGGCCAGCGCGCCCGCCATCGTCGCGATCGAGTCGCAGTCCCGGCCGTAGTTCACCGCGCCCAGGACCGCGTGGCGGTAGTCGCCGCCGGCGACCACCAGCATCCCGAGCGCGACGGGGAGTTCCTCGATCGCGTGCAGCCGGGAGGGGCGGCGGGCGGCGAGGGAGGGCCGCCGGTAGTCGGGGCCGACCGTGTCGTACGGGGTCACCGCCTCCCGCAGGGGGAGCAGCGCCGACTCGGCGTCCGTGTGGCGGGCCGCCTCCTCGCAGACCTTCTCGATCGCCGTGCGGGTCCCGTCCTTGGCCAGGGACAGACACGCCGCCACCACCGAGTCCGCCGTCGCTCCGGGTGCGCACGCGGCCGCCACCGCCGCCGCGAAGACCCCCGCCGCCTCGCGGCCGTACGACGACTGGTGGGCGCCGGCGAGGTCGATCGCCTCGGCGTAGGCGGCGGGCGGGTTGGCCGCGTTGACCAGTCCGACCGGGGCCATGTACATCGCCGCACCGCAGTTGACGATGTTGCCGGTGCCCGCCTCGCGGGGGTCGACATGGCCGTAGTGGATCCTCGTCACCAGCCACTTCTCGGCGAGGAACACACGGTGCAGGGGGAGTGCCTCGGCCTCCAGCTCCGGGATCCAGCGGGGGGTCGTCATCAGGTCGGGGACCAGGTGGTCGGCGAGGGCGTAGGCGTCCAGGTGGTCGCGGACCGCGGCGTAGACCCGGATCAGCGCGTGCGTCATCAAGGTGTCGTCGGTGACGTGGCCGTCGCCCTTGTGGTACGGGGCGAGGGGGCGGGCGGTGCGCCAGGCGTCGCCGTTCCAGGGGCCGACGACGCCGTGGACGCGCCCGCCGTGGCGCTGGAGGATCTGGTCGGGGGAGTAGCCCTCGACGGGGCCGCCGAGGGCGTCGCCGACGGCCGCGCCGACGAGGGAGGCGGTGAGGCGCTCCTCCAGCAGGGCCCCGGTGTCCCCGGACGCCGGGGCCGCCGCGTCTCCTCGGTGCTCGCCGCTTCCCCCGGCTCCTCCGGACGTTCCGGTGCTTCCGCGGCCTTCTTCTGTTTCGGGTGCCATGCCCCGAATCATCCTCCTGGTGGGGCCGGTTGTGCGGCTTCCAGGAGTTCGGCGAGTTCCACCAGGTCGGTGCCGGTGAGGCGGGGGAGGGCGCAGCCGGAGAGGGTGCGGCAGGTGTCGCGCCAGGTGGCGGGGATCGCGTCGCCGCCGCCCAGCGCGCCGGTCAGGGCGCCCGCGAGGGCGGGGGCGGAGTCCGCGACCCGGGACAGGCAGGCCGCCGCCGGTACGGCTTCGGCGATCCGGCCGCCGGACGCCAGGGCCAGCGCCAGGGCCACCGGGACCGTCTCGGCGGCCGCGATGCCGTAGCTGTAGACGTGGTCCACGATCTGGTGTTCCAGGAGCGGCACCAGCGCGAAGGCGCTCTCGACGGCACGGGCGAGGTCCAGCGCGTGGCGGGCGTTGCGGCCGATCTCCGTCTCCCCGGGGAGTTCGGCCAGGGCCGCCGCCACGCAGGCGCCGGCGCCTGCGCCGGCCAGGGCCAGCGCCAGGGCCGCCGCCATCGCCCGGGCGCCGTGCACGCCGTCGCCGTCCTGGGTGTAGCGGGCGTCGAACTCGGCGAGCGCGGCGGCGCGTTCGGGGTCGCCGGGGTGGGTCACCGCGAGGACGCAGGCGCGTACGCAGGCCGCGTCGTCGAAGTAGTGCGGGTTGTCGTGCCCGGTGGCGGGCGGGCGCAGGCCGGTGGCGAGGTTGCCGAGGCCGGCGCGGACGGAGATGCGGGCGCGCAGGGGGAGTACGGCCGACTCGACCTCGGGCGCGCGCTCGGCCGCCGCCGCGACCTCACTGGCGAGCGCGTTCCAGGTCAGGTCGATGGCGGCACGGGCACGGCGTTCGCGGCTCAGGTCGCCGAGGACGCTGTCGTCGCCCGCGCGGAGGAGCGCCTCCGCGGCGAAGGCCGCCCATTCCGCGTCGTCGGAGGGGCCGAGGCGGAGGGGTTCGGGGGGCTGGTTGAGGGCGATGGGGACGGGGAGGGTGGTCGTCGCGTTCTGTTCGGCGAAGGTGTCCAGCTCGCGGGTGAGGCGGCGGGTCCAGTCCGGCATGCGGGCGGCTCGGTGGCGGGCGGCGGGCCAGCCGGCGGCGTCGCCCGCGGCGAGGCCCAGCAGGAGACCCTCGACACGGGTCGCCTGCCGGGTTCCTCGCCGGGGGCGGGGCGCGGCCTCGCCTTCGCCTTCGGCTTCGGCTTCGGCCGGGCCGGTGTCGCCCCCCGCACCGCCCGCGCGGGCACCGCCGCCGGATGCGGGCGGTCCCGGCGGGGCCACCCCGCCGCCGACGGCCGCGGCTCCGCTCGGCCCCGCCGGAACGGCCCCGGCGTCGCTCGGCTCCGCCGCGCCCGGCCACGCTCCGTCCGGCCACGCTCCGTCCGGCTGCGCCGTGCCCGTTCCGCTGGGCCTCGCCGGAATCAGCACCGCTTCAGGCGGCCCCGCCGGGACGGCCGTCGCCTCGCTCGGCCCGGCCGTCACCAGGGCCTGGTCCGGATCCGGTCTCGCCGTGGCCGCCGTTGCTCCCGGCTCCTCCGCGACCGCGGCACGCGCCGACCCGAGCCGCGGCTCCTCCGGGGCCGGCCCGAGCCGCGGCTCTTCTGGGGCTGTGCCGAGTCCCGGCTCTTCTGGGGTCGGCTCGTGTCGTGGTTTCTCCGGGGCCGGCCCGTGCCGCGGCTCCTCCGGGGCCGGCCCGTGCCGCGGCTCCTCCGGGATCGGCCCGTGCCGCGGTTCCTCCGGGATCGGCCCGTGCCGCGGTTCCTCCGGGGCCGTGCCGAGCCCCACCTCCTCCGGAGTCGCCCCCGGCTCCGGTTCCGGCTCCGTCGCGACCGTGCGATCGCCGGCTCCCGGTGCCATCCCCTCCTCCCAGGGGCCCGGGGGCCTCATGACGGCACCTCCTGGGTCCGGTGGGCGCGGGTGGTCAGGAGGTCGGCCACGGCCAGGACGTGGTGGCCGGCCATCGACGGCAGGCAGCTGCCCCGTGCGGGGCCGATGGCCGCCGCCCACTCCGCGGGGACGGCGGACTCGCCCCGGGTCGCGCCGGCCAGGGCGCCGGCCACCGCCGCGGTGGTGTCGGCGTCGCGGCCCATGTTCACGGCGGTGAGGACGGCCTGGGCGAAGTCGCCGTCGGCCGCCGCGTACGCGCCGAAGGCGAGGGCCACCGCCTCGGGGGCCAGGTCGGTCCACGGGTAGCCGCCGATCACGACCGCGGAGCGCACCGCGCGTTCGCCGCGGTGGGCCACCGCGACCGCGCGCCGCAGGGAGCGGGCCGTCCAGGAGTCGTCGGGGACGACGGCGAGCGCCGAGGCCACGACCGCGACCGTCGGCGCGCCCGCCATCGCCGCCGCCACGCCCGCCGCGACCGCCTGGCCGCCGTAGATGCCCTCGCCGTCGTGGCTGACCGAGCCGTCGATCGCGACCAGGCGGGCGGCCTCGGCGGGGCGGCCCGCGGCGAAGACGCCGAAGGGGGCCGCCCGCATGGCGAGGCCGTCGCTCCAGGCGTGCCGGTGCTGGGCGGAGATGGGGGCGGCCAGGCCCCGGCGCAGGTTCTCCAGCGTGCCGCGCTCGCTGAAGCCGGCCCCGCGGAAGGGACCCTCGTCGCGGTCGGCGATCCACTCGTGCCAGGCCGCTTCCACGTGGGCGGGGGTGAGCGCGGAGCCGTGGCGGGCCAGCAGCAGGCCGGAGAAGATCGCGTACTCGGTGTCGTCCGTACCGGACGGCTTCTCGTCGACGTAGCCCGTGATGCGGCCCCAGCGGGCGCGGATCTGCGAGGGCTTCATGTTCTCGGCCGGCGCTCCGAGGGCGTCTCCGACGGCGAGGCCGAGCAGTGCGCCGCGGGCCCGTTCGCGCAGTTCGGCGGCGTCCCCCGGCGCCGGGACCGTGGGGATGCTGGCGGTCGATGCCATACGGGGCCTCTCCTGAGGGGCCCCGCACGGGCGCGGAGCCTTTGCGGATGTGTCCCACCGTCGGCGGTTGACCTGAGCCTGCGGCGCCCTCATGTCACCCGGACGACATCTGTGCAGCCCCTTGATCTTCTGAGCGCGAGAGGACAAAGGCGCAGGTTAGCCCAGCCTTTCCTTTCTGGCGGGCGGGAAGATCCCGGCGTAGTCTGTGCGTTGTTAAAAAGTAGAACGTGTCCAAAGTTAGCTTTGCCTTAGCTTTCCTGGGGGATCTTCATGGCCATCATCGACACCGAGGCCGCGCTGCACGAGGCGCACCGCGACAACCACACGCACCGGGACGTGAACGGCGGCTGGCTGCGCCCCGCCGTCTTCGGCGCCATGGACGGGCTGGTCTCCAACCTCGCCCTGATGACCGGCGTCGCCGGAAGCTCGGTGAGTCAGCAGACCCTCGTGCTCACCGGGCTCGCGGGCCTGGCCGCCGGCGCCTTCTCGATGGCCGCCGGCGAGTACACCTCCGTCGCCTCCCAGCGCGAGCTGGTCGAGGCGGAGCTGGACGTCGAGCGGCGGGAGCTGCGCAAGCACCCGCAGGACGAGGAGGCCGAGCTGGCCGCGCTGTACGTGGCGAGGGGCGTCGAGCCGGATCTCGCCCGGCAGGTCGCCCGGCAGCTGTCGCGCGACCCCGAGCAGGCGCTGGAGATCCACGCCCGCGAGGAACTGGGCATCGACCCCGGCGACCTGCCGTCGCCGCTCGTCGCCGCCCTGTCCAGCTTCGGATCCTTCGCGCTGGGCGCCCTGCTGCCCGTCCTGCCGTACCTGCTGGGGGCGACGGCGCTCTGGCCGGCCGTGCTGCTCGCGCTGCTCGGGCTGTTCCTGTGCGGCGCGGTCGTGGCACGGGTGACCGCGCGCACCTGGTGGTACAGCGGTCTGCGGCAGCTGCTCCTCGGTGGCGCCGCGGCCGGTGTGACGTACGCCCTGGGCAGTTTCTTCGGAACGGCCGTAGGATAGTGCGACTGGTACTTATGCGTCGGGCCGCATAAGTACCCGTTACTCGCTGGTTTCGACTGCTTGAACAGCGGGCAAGAGCCATAGGCGCTGCGGGCAATGACGCCTGCGGCGCACCCGCGGGGCGGGCTACCACGCCCTCCTCGCCGCTTCGGACCGACGGACACCGATCTGTCCCGCTCGGTTCCCCCACACTTCGAGCCGCCCCGCGCGGCACCCGTCGCCACCCCGCGGCGTCCGCATGTTGGAACGGAGTATCCGGTTCCCGAGAACCGCTCCATCATGTAACCTGCACGAAATTTTGCACCCACGCAGAGGGCCAACGTCGTCCCTCGGCAATCTGCATATGCCACTTGACGACGACGGGAGAGCCGATGCGTACGCCGCGCCAGCCGTCCCAGCATTCCGCGAACGGCCAGAACTGGTCGTTCATGGATGCTCGCCCTGCTGCGCAGGGTATGTACGACCCCCGCGACGAGCACGACGCCTGCGGCGTCGGCTTCGTGGCCACCCTGACGGGCGAGGCGAGCCACGCGCTGGTCGAGCAGGCGCTGACCGTTCTGCGCAACCTCGAGCACCGCGGCGCCACCGGCTCCGAGCCGGACTCCGGCGACGGCGCGGGCATCCTCAGCCAGGTCCCCGACGCCTTCTTCCGCGAGGTGGCCGGTTTCGAGCTGCCCGAGGCCGGCTCCTACGCGGTCGGCATCGCCTTCCTCCCCGAGGACGGCACCCAGGACGCCGTCTCCCGCATCGAGACGATCGCCGGCGAGGAAGGGCTCACCGTCCTCGGCTGGCGCGAGGTCCCCGTCGCCCCCGAACTGCTCGGCGCCACGGCCCGCTCCACCATGCCGGCCTTCCGCCAGGTGTTCGTCGCCGACGGCCAGAGCGAGGGCATCGCCCTCGACCGCAAGGCGTTCGTGCTGCGCAAGCGCGCCGAGCGCGAGGCCGGCGTCTACTTCCCGTCGCTGTCCGCCCGGACCATCGTCTACAAGGGCATGCTGACCACCGGCCAGCTGGAGCCCTTCTTCCCCGACCTGTCCGACCGCCGCTTCGCCTCGGCCGTCGCCCTGGTCCACTCGCGCTTCTCCACGAACACCTTCCCCTCGTGGCCGCTCGCGCACCCGTACCGCTTCATCGCGCACAACGGTGAGATCAACACCGTCAAGGGCAACCGCAACTGGATGCGCGCCCGCGAGTCGCAGCTCGTCTCCGACCTGTTCACGTCGGACCAGAAGGCCATCGAGCGCATCTTCCCGGTGTGTACGCCGGACGCCTCCGACTCGGCGTCCTTCGACGAGGTGCTCGAACTGCTGCACCTGGGCGGCCGCTCGCTGCCGCACTCCGTGCTGATGATGATCCCGGAGGCGTGGGAGAACCACGACTCCATGGACCCGGCCCGGCGCGCCTTCTACCAGTTCCACTCCACGATGATGGAGCCCTGGGACGGCCCCGCCTGCGTCACCTTCACCGACGGCACCCAGGTCGGCGCGGTCCTCGACCGCAACGGCCTGCGCCCCGGCCGCTACTGGGTCACCGACGAGGGCCTGGTCGTCCTCGGCTCCGAGGTCGGCGTCCTCGACATCGACCCCGCCAGGGTCGTCCGCAAGGGCCGCCTCCAGCCCGGCAAGATGTTCCTCGTCGACACCGCCGAGCACCGCATCATCGAGGACGACGAGATCAAGGCCCAGCTCGCGGCGGAGAAGCCCTACGCCGAGTGGCTGGAAGCCGGCGAGATCGAGCTGTCCGACCTGCCCGAGCGCGAGCACATCGTGCACACGCACGCCTCGGTCACCCGCCGCCAGCAGACCTTCGGCTACACCGAGGAGGAGCTGCGCGTCATCCTCGCGCCGATGGCCAAGGCCGGCGCCGAGCCGATCGGCTCCATGGGCACCGACTCGCCGATCGCCGCGCTGTCCTCGCGCCCGCGCCTGCTCTTCGACTACTTCACCCAGCTGTTCGCGCAGGTCACCAACCCGCCGCTGGACGCCATCCGCGAGGAACTGGTCACCTCCCTGCGCTCCTCGCTGGGCCCGCAGGGCAACCTGCTCGAGCCGACCGCCGCCTCGTGCCGCTCGGTCACCCTGCCCTTCCCGGTGATCGACAACGACGAGCTGGCCAAGCTCATCCACATCAACGCCGACGGCGACATGCCCGGCTTCAAGGCCGCGACCCTGTCCGGCCTGTACCGGGTGCACGGCGGCGGCGACGCCCTCGCCGCGCGCATCGAGGAGATCTGCGCCGAGGCCGACGCCGCCATCGACAACGGCGCCCGCCTGATCGTCCTGTCGGACCGCCACTCGGACGCCGAGCACGCGCCCATCCCGTCGCTGCTGCTCACCGCGGCCGTCCACCACCACCTCATCCGCACCAAGCAGCGCACCCACGTGGGCCTGCTGGTCGAGGCCGGCGACGTCCGCGAGGTCCACCACGTCGCCCTGCTCATCGGCTACGGCGCCGCCGCCGTCAACCCGTACCTGGCGATGGAGTCCGTCGAGGACCTGGTCCGCGCCGGCACCTTCCTGCCGGGCATCGAGCCCGAGAAGGCGATCCGCAACCTGATCTACGCCCTCGGCAAGGGCGTCCTGAAGGTCATGTCCAAGATGGGTATCTCGACCGTCGCCTCCTACCGCGGCGCGCAGGTCTTCGAGGCCGTCGGCCTCGACGAGGCCTTCGTCGAGAAGTACTTCAACGGCACCGCCACCAAGATCGGCGGCGTCGGCATCGACGTCGTCGCCAAGGAGGTCGCCGCCCGCCACGCCAAGGCGTACCCGGCGTCCGGCATCGCCCCGGCCCACCGCGCCCTGGAGATCGGCGGCGAGTACCAGTGGCGCCGCGAGGGCGAGCCCCACCTGTTCGACCCGGAGACGGTCTTCCGCCTCCAGCACTCCACGCGCACCGGCCGCTACGACATCTTCAAGAAGTACACGGACCGGGTGAACGAGCAGTCCGAGCGCCTGATGACGCTGCGCGGCCTGTTCGGCTTCACGTCGGACCGCCCGTCGATCCCCGTCGACGAGGTCGAGCCGGTCTCCGAGATCGTCAAGCGCTTCTCCACCGGCGCCATGTCGTACGGCTCCATCTCCAAGGAGGCGCACGAAACCCTCGCCATCGCCATGAACCAGCTGGGCGGCAAGTCCAACACCGGTGAGGGCGGCGAGGACCCCGAGCGCCTGTACGACCCGGCGCGCCGCAGCGCCATCAAGCAGGTCGCCTCCGGCCGCTTCGGCGTGACCTCCGAGTACCTGGTCAACGCGGACGACATCCAGATCAAGATGGCCCAGGGCGCCAAGCCCGGCGAAGGCGGCCAGCTGCCCGGCCACAAGGTCTACCCGTGGGTCGCCAAGACCCGTCACTCGACGCCCGGCGTGGGCCTGATCTCCCCGCCGCCGCACCACGACATCTACTCCATCGAAGACCTCGCCCAGCTGATCCACGACCTGAAGAACGCGAACCCGCAGGCGCGGATCCACGTCAAGCTGGTCTCCGAGGTCGGCGTCGGCACGGTCGCGGCGGGCGTGTCCAAGGCGCACGCGGACGTCGTGCTCATCTCCGGCCACGACGGCGGCACCGGCGCCTCCCCGCTGACCTCGCTCAAGCACGCGGGCGGCCCCTGGGAGCTCGGCCTCGCCGAGACCCAGCAGACCCTGCTGCTCAACGGCCTGCGCGACCGCATCGTCGTCCAGACCGACGGCCAGCTGAAGACCGGCCGCGACGTCGTCATCGCCGCGCTGCTCGGCGCCGAGGAGTTCGGTTTCGCGACCGCGCCGCTCGTCGTCTCCGGCTGCGTCATGATGCGCGTCTGCCACCTGGACACCTGCCCGGTCGGCATCGCCACCCAGAACCCGACGCTGCGCGACCGGTTCTCCGGCAAGGCCGAGTACGTGGTGAACTTCTTCCAGTTCATCGCGCAGGAGGTCCGCGAACTCCTCGCCGAGCTGGGCTTCCGCTCGATCGAGGAGGCCGTCGGCCACGCCGAGGTCCTCGACGTCGAGCGCGCCGTCGACCACTGGAAGGCGCAGGGCCTGAACCTGGAGCCGCTGTTCCACGTGCCCGAGCTGCCCGAGGGCGCGGTGCGTCACCAGCTGGTCCAGCAGGACCACGGCCTGGAGAAGGCCCTCGACAACGAGCTGATCAAGCTCGCCGCCGACGCCCTCGCCGCCGACGCCGCGCACGACGCCCAGCCGGTGCGCGCCCAGGTCGCCATCCGCAACATCAACCGCACGGTCGGCACCATGCTCGGCCACGAGGTGACGAAGAAGTTCGGTGGCGCGGGCCTGCCCGACGACACCATCGACATCACCTTCACCGGCTCCGCGGGCCAGTCCTTCGGCGCCTTCCTCCCGCGCGGCGTCACGCTGCGCCTGGAGGGCGACGCCAACGACTACGTCGGCAAGGGCCTCTCCGGCGGCCGGGTGATCGTCCGTCCCGACCGGGGCGCCGACCACCTCGCCGAGTACTCGACGATCGCGGGCAACACCATCGCGTACGGCGCGACCGGCGGTGAGCTGTTCCTGCGCGGCCGCACCGGCGAGCGGTTCTGCGTCCGCAACTCCGGCGCGACGGTCGTCTCCGAGGGCGTCGGCGACCACGGCTGCGAGTACATGACCGGCGGTCACGCCGTGGTCCTCGGCGAGACGGGCCGCAACTTCGCGGCCGGCATGTCCGGCGGTGTCGCCTACGTCATCGACCTCGACCGCGACAACGTCAACGCCGGCAACCTCGACGCGGTCCAGGCGCTGGACGACGCGGACAAGCAGTGGCTGCACGACGTGGTGCGCCGCCACGCCGAGGAGACCGGTTCCACGGTCGCCGAGAAGCTGCTCGCCGACTGGGACACGTCCGCGGAGCGCTTCAGCAAGATCATCCCCAGCACGTACAAGGCAGTGCTCGCCGCCAAGGACGCCGCCGAGCGAGCCGGTCTCTCCGAGACCGAGATCACCGAGAAGATGATGGAGGCGGCGACCAATGGCTGATCCCAAGGGCTTCCTCAACCACGGTCGCGAGGTCGCCAAGACCCGTCCCGTCGGGGAGCGCGTCAAGGACTGGAACGAGGTCTACGTCCCCGGTTCCCTGCTGCCGATCATCAGCAAGCAGGCCAGCCGGTGCATGGACTGCGGCATCCCGTTCTGCCACAACGGCTGTCCGCTGGGGAACCTCATCCCCGAGTGGAACGACTACGCCTACCGCGAGGACTGGGCGGCCGCCCAGGAGCGCCTGCACGCGACCAACAACTTCCCGGAGTTCACCGGTCGCCTCTGCCCGGCCCCCTGCGAGTCGGCGTGTGTGCTGGGCATCAACCAGCCGCCGGTCACCATCAAGAACGTCGAGGTCTCGATCATCGACAAGGCGTGGGAGACCGGCGACGTCGCCCCGCAGGTGCCCGAGCGCCTGTCCGGCAAGACGGTCGCGGTCATCGGCTCGGGCCCCGCGGGCCTGGCCGCCGCCCAGCAGCTGACCCGGGCCGGCCACACCGTCGCCGTCTACGAGCGCGCGGACCGCATCGGAGGCCTCCTGCGCTACGGCATCCCCGAGTTCAAGATGGAGAAGCGGCACATCAATCGCCGCATCGAGCAGATGCGCGCGGAGGGCACCCGCTTCCGCACCGGCGTCGAGATCGGCCGCGACCTCAAGGCGACCGACCTGAAGAAGCGGTACGACGCGGTCGTCATCGCCGCCGGCGCGACGACCGCCCGTGACCTGCCGGTGCCGGGCCGCGAACTCAAGGGCGTCCACCAGGCCATGGAGTACCTGCCGCTGGCCAACAAGGTCCAGGAGGGCGACTACGTCGCCCCGCCGATCTCGGCCGAGGGCAAGCACGTCGTGGTCATCGGCGGCGGCGACACCGGCGCCGACTGCGTGGGCACCGCCCACCGCCAGGGCGCGGCCTCCGTCACCCAGCTGGAGATCATGCCCCGCCCGAACGACGAGCGGAACGCGGTCTCCCAGCCGTGGCCGACCTTCCCCATGCTGTACAAGGTCACGTCCGCGCACGAGGAGGGCGGCGAGCGGGTCTACTCCGTCTCCACCACCCACTTCGAGGGCGACGAGGACGGCAACGTCCAGTGGCTGCACCTCACCGAGGTGGAGTTCGTCGACGGCAGGCTGACCCCCAAGCCCGGCACGGAGCGCAAGATCCCCGCCCAGCTGGTCACCCTCGCGATGGGCTTCACCGGCACCGACCGCGAGAACGGCCTGGTCGACCAGTTCGGCCTGGACCTCGACGAGCGCGGCAACATCGCCCGCGACGCCGACTTCCAGACCAACGTGCCCGGCGTGTTCGTCGCCGGTGACGCCGGCCGCGGCCAGTCGCTCATCGTGTGGGCGATCGCGGAGGGCCGCTCGGCCGCCCGCGGCGTCGACCGGTTCCTGACCGGCGCCAGCGACCTGCCGGCGCCGATCCGCCCGACCGACCGCGCCCTGATGGTCTGACGGCACCTCACACACGTCCCGTACAAAGGCGTACGGAACGCCGACGGCGCCTGCCCCACAGTCCCCGACCGGACGACCGGGCAGGCGCCGTCGCCTTCTGCCGTGTGGGAGGGTGGGGCATGGTCGCCATCAGTCTCAGCAAGGTCCAGGAGACCGCGCCCGCGCTGGTCAGCCTGTACAAGACCGCCGGCATCTCCCTCACGAAGCACGGCCTGGACGGGCAGCGGGCCGCCGTCTACCTCGTGCTCGACCACTCCGGGTCCATGAAGCCGTACTACAAGGACGGCAGTGTGCAGGCGCTCGCCGACCGGGTGCTCGGACTGTCCGCGCACCTCGACGACGACGGCAGGGTCCCGGTCGTCTTCTTCTCCACGGACGTCGACGCCGTCACCGACATCTCCCTCGCCGACCACCGGGGGCGGATCGAGCGGATCGTCGCGGGCCTCGGCCACATGGGCAGGACCAGCTACCACGTGGCCATGGACGCCGTCATCGACCACCACCTCGACAGCGGCTCCACCGCGCCCGCCCTGGTCGTCTTCCAGACCGACGGCGGCCCGATCAACAAGCTCGCCGCCGAGCGGTACCTGTGCAAGGCGGCGAAACTGCCGTTGTTCTGGCAGTTCGTCGGCTTCGGCGACCCGGACAGCCGCCAGTTCGACTACCTGCGCAAGCTCGACGAGCTGTCCGTGCCCGACAAACGGGCCGTCGACAACGCCGGCTTCTTCCACGCCGGCTCCGACCCCCGCACCGTGTCCGACGCGGACCTCTACGACCGCCTGGTGGGCGAGTTCCCGAAGTGGCTGGTGGCCGCACGGGCCCAGGGAATCGTCCGCACGCACGCCTGAACCGCGGCCGACGGGCCCACCCGCCCTAGGTGTCGCACTCCAGCACCGTCCGGCACAACCCGCACCGGGCCCGCACCCGCCCCCGCACCGGCACCCTGATCCGCTGGTGACACGTCGGGCACGGGAACGTCACCCGCAGCGGCCCCCGCGGGTCCGGCACGAACGCGTACGGAGCGTCCGCGACCGGCCGCCGCTCCTGCGCGTACCGCCGGTCCCGGGCGTACCGCCGCCGCCCGGCCCACCCCGCCCCCGTCAACGGCGGCTGCCGCCCGTCGAGCCGCGCCAGCTCCCGTCCCCTCGCGTACGCCGTGTACGCCTGCGGACTGGTGAACCACACCGACGGATCCTCACCGAACACCACCGCCCGCTTCGCCAGCACGTACCCGAACTCCTCCGGGGTGAGGTACCCCAGCTTCTGCGACGAGTCCGCGTCCTCCCGGTACGCGTCGAGCAGCAGCCACCCCGCCCCCAGATACGTCGTCACCGTGTCCGTCAGGATCTCGTTGTCCCGCGTGGCCGGGAACGACAGGTCCAGCCGATGCAGGAAGACATGCGTGATCTCGTGCGCCAGGGCCGCCCCGATGTCCCGCCGATACCTACGGAACCGGTCGTTCAGCTCCACGAAGTACTCGGGCCCCGCCGCCAGTTCCACGTTCGCCGCGTACTCCATCTCCCGGAAACCGACGACCATCCGAGCGTCCGGCAACCGGAAGTGCCGCACCAGCTCCCGCGCCACCCGCTGCGCCCCCAGATGAAGATCGTCGGTGTCGCAGAACGCCACATCGACCGGAGCCACGCTCGTATCGAACAGCTGCACGGTGTCGTACGACAGCCGCCGGTACAGCGCCGTGATGGCGCCCCGCACCGTCTCCAGATGCGGATACCCGTGCTCGACCGCTCCACCGCCGCCCACGCCCACACCCCCAGAACGCCGCGAACCCCTCCACTCTACGAGCCACCCCCCACCCCTTCCACGGGACGACCCCCACCCACACCCGGAACCGGACCGGACGACGCGACGCACCCGCACCCGCGAGCCGGCGGAGGCAGGCCGGCCGACACGGCGCAGCCACCACGCACCCGCACCCGCAAGACAGCACAAGCGGACCGCCCGACACGGCGCAGCCACCACGCACCCGCACCCGCAAGACAGCACAAGCGGACCGCCCGACACGGCGCAGCCACCACGCACCCGCACCCGCAAGACAGCACAAGCGGACCGCCCGACACGGCGCAGCCACCACGCTGCCGCACCCGCAAGACAGCACAAGCGGACCGCCCGACACGGCGCAGCCACCACGCTGCCGCACCCGCGAGACGGCGGGAGCGGGTCGTGGCGGTGCGGCTGGAGCCCGTCGCTCAGCTCGTCACAGCCACCCCCGACCGTGGCAGCAGGCA
>NZ_JBIRHK010000023.1:0-7300 GCF_044328485.1 Streptomyces sp. NPDC017936
CGCATCGACGTCCTCTTCGCCATGCTCCGCGACGGCACCTTTTATGAACCGCCCACAATCAACACCGCTTGACGAAAGCCATAGGGGCACTTTTTCCGGTCCCGGCACCGACGGACGCCGTCCCGCGGGGCGGCGGCCCCGACGCGCGGGGCCGCTCGGGGCCGCGCGGGGGCCGGGGGCGTCGGTCCGTGGCCCGCGCGGCCGCGGCGGACCCCGGACGTACGACGAAGGCCCCGGCCGCCCGCAAGGGGCGTCGGGGCCTTCGTCGTACGGTGTGTCAGCGCCAGCTGTGCGGGGCGCGGAAGCCGGGCTCGCGCTCCAGGCGGCGCCAGCCCGCCCTGGCGCGGCCGCGGTGGACCGGGGTGGGCTCGGAGGCACGGGCGGCGGCGCGGGCCAGGAGGATCGCCGTGATGGCGGCGACCTCCTCGGGCTCGGCGTGGCCCTTCTCGACGCGGATGTCAGGGGAGTTCATGGATGTCAGTCTCCGTGAGAGAGGTTTCCGCGAGGGTGGCGCGGAAAGTCCGCCGGGTTACTGCGGGGGGTTGCCGTGCTTGCGCGAGGGCAGGTCGGCGTGCTTGGTGTGCAGCATCGCCAGGGACTTGATGAGGACCTCGCGGGTCTCGGCGGGGTCGATGACGTCGTCGACCAGGCCGCGCTCGGCGGCGTAGTACGGGTGCATCAGCTCGGACTTGTACTCCTTGACCATGCGGGCCCGCATGGCCTCGGGGTCCTCGGCCTCGGCGATCTGGCGTCGGAAGATGACGTTGGCGGCGCCCTCGGCGCCCATCACCGCGATCTCGTTCGTCGGCCAGGCGTAGGTGAGGTCCGCACCGATGGACTGGCTGTCCATGACGATGTAGGCACCTCCGTACGCCTTGCGCAGGATCAGGGAGATCCGGGGCACGGTCGCGTTGCAGTAGGCGTAGAGGAGCTTCGCGCCGTGGCGGATGATTCCACCGTGCTCCTGGTCGACGCCGGGCAGGAAGCCGGGGACGTCCAGAAGGGTGATGATCGGGATGTTGAAGGCGTCGCACATCTGCACGAAGCGCGCGGCCTTTTCGCTGGCCTCGATGTCCAGCACGCCGGCCAGCGTCTGCGGCTGGTTGGCGATGATGCCGACGACCTGGCCGTCGAGCCGGGCCAGCGCGCAGATGATGTTGCGCGCCCAGCGCTCGTGGACCTCCAGGTACTCGCCGTCGTCGACGATCTCCTCGATCACCTTGGTCATGTCGTACGGCCGGTTGCCGTCCGCGGGGACCAGGTCGAGCAGGACGTCGCTGCGGCGGTCGGCCGCGTCGGAGCACTCCACGCGCGGCGGGTTCTCGCGGTTGTTCTGCGGCAGCAGCGACAGGAGGTAGCGGACCTCCGCGATGCAGGTCTCCTCGTCGTCGTACGCGAAGTGGCAGACGCCCGAGGTCTCGGCGTGCACGTCCGCGCCGCCGAGGCCGTTCTGGGAGATCTCCTCGCCGGTGACCGCCTTGACGACGTCCGGACCGGTGATGAACATCTGGGAGGTCTCGCGGACCATGAAGACGAAGTCGGTCAGGGCGGGGCTGTAGGCCGCGCCGCCCGCGCACGGGCCGAGCATCACCGAGATCTGCGGGATGACGCCGGAGGCCTTGGTGTTGCGCTGGAAGATGCCGCCGTAGCCGGCGAGGGCGGAGACGCCCTCCTGGATGCGGGCGCCCGCGCCGTCGTTCAGGGAGACCAGGGGCGCGCCCGCCGCGATGGCCATGTCCATGATCTTGTGGATCTTCGTGGCGTGGGCCTCGCCCAGCGCGCCGCCGAAGATGCGGAAGTCGTGGGCGTAGACGAAGACCGTACGGCCCTCCACCGTGCCCCAGCCGGTGATGACACCGTCGGTGTACGGCTTCCTGGCCTCCAGGCCGAACCCGGTCGCCCGGTGCCGGCGCAGCTGCTCGACCTCCTGGAAGGACCCCGGGTCCAGGAGCAGCTCGATGCGCTCCCGGGCGGTCAGCTTGCCCTTCGCGTGCTGCGCCTGGGTCGCCTTCTCGCTCGGCCCGGCCAGCGCCTGCGCACGGATCTCGTGCAGCTCGGCCACGCGGCCGCGCGCGTCCGTGGGCTCCGCAGCGGGCTCCGAGGTCGGCTCACCCGTCGTCTCTTCCAAAACGGTCATGTAGTGACCTTACGAAGCCCACCAAGGAAAGTGAGACGTCGACTCCGTACAGTCTCCGACGCGTTTTCCTGGTACCCCTGAACAGAACCTGGGGGACATGCAGGCTTTCCGACTGCTCAGAGGGCGTGGCGGTTGTAGGGGGCCGACAAAGGCGCCGGGTGAGGCAGGTCTCACACCACCGGCGTGGCGGGGCGTCCGGACGGGTGACGCCGCGGGTCCGGCCGGACGAGCGAGGGGGGCGCGCCACCCATCGTAGCGTCACCGCCACCCTGCGAATGTTGAAAGTTTGACGGAATGGGTCTAAGGTCGGTCCCGTCGATGTGGTTGAACGTTAAACATCATCGATCACGTCACCGACCTCGTCCTCGATCCGTCCCCCAAGGAGCACGTCATGGGCATCTTCGGCCGCAGGAGCACCGAGTCCGCCGCCACCGCCACCGCGACCGCCACCGCCACCGCCGTCAACCCGGAGCTGGCCGCGCTGACCGGCGACTACACGATCGACGCCGCCCACTCGACGCTCGGCTTCGTCGCGCGCCACGCGATGGTCACCAACGTCAAGGGCAAATTCCTCGACTTCACCGGCTCGCTGCACCTGGACGGCGGCGACCCCGCCGCGTCCACCGCGTCCCTCGACATCAGGATGGACAGCATCGACACCGGCTCCGCCGACCGCGACGGTCACCTCAAGAGCGCGGACTTCTTCAAGACGGACGAGTTCCCGACGATGACCTTCCGCTCGACGTCGGCGCAGGCGCTCGGCGGTGACGACTACCGCATCACCGGCGACCTCACCATCCTCGGCGTCACCAAGCCGCTCACCATCGACCTGGAGTTCAACGGCTCCGCGAAGGACCCGTTCGGCAACGAGCGCGTCGGCTTCGAGGGCAAGGCCGAGATCCTGCGCTCCGAGTGGGGCCTGACCTGGAACGCGGCCCTGGAGACGGGCGGCGTCCTGGTCTCCGACAGGATCAAGCTGAACTTCGACGTCTCGGCGATCCGGAACGCGTGACACCGCTCCCCCGCCGTCCCCGAGCGCGCCCGCCCTCCACTCCCCCGAAGAGGGCGGGCGCTCGGCGTGTCCGGGGCGCGCTCCCCGCGCCCCTCCCCGGAGCCATCACGGCCTTCGGCGTCGCTCGTTGCGCAGGGCACCCCTGCCGGCACGGTACGGGGACTGCCCGACAAGGGAGGAGACGCCATGAGCACCAGGACAGGACCGCAGCACTACCCGGGCGCGAACCGCGACCACTGGTACCAGGACGACTTCGGCGGCGCCCGCATGGAGGTCAACGTCGTCGTCCTGCACACCACGGAGGGCCGTTCGCTCCCCGGCTACGGGGGCGGCGCCTCCGCACCGAACCTCACGGCGGTGCCCGACTTCGCGGCCAAGAAGCTGAAGTGGTACCAGCACTTCGACATCGACATCTCCTCGCGTGCCCTGGTCAACCGGCCCGGCGGGGTCGAGACGAACACGCTGAACGTCTGCCAGCTGGAGCTGGTCGGCACCTGCGACCCCCGGCTGCACTCCACGTGGCAGACGAACGGCAGGATGCACGTCTACTGGCCGAAGGCCCCGCAGTGGGCCCTGGCCGACGTCGCCCGCTTCCTCGCCTGGATGCACACCCACCACGACGTCCCCCTGCGCGGCCCCTCCCTGTGGCCCGCGTACCCGAAGTCCGCCGGGAACGGCGGCGGACAGCGGATGAGCGGGGCGCGCTGGAACGACTTCAGGGGCGTGTGCGGCCACATGCACGTACCGGAGAACGAGCACGGGGACCCGGGGGCGATCGACTTCGAGAGGCTGATGCAACTGGCGCGGGGCTGACGGCGGTTCACGCCGGGTCGGGCCCGGTCGGCGGCCGCCTCCGGCTTCGCGACGGCGGCCGCCGCCCGGGCCCGGGGGCTGCGGTCACGGGGACACCGCAGGGACCGTACGGGCCGGTTCCCGTCCTGGGGGCCGCGCGTTCCCGGGCCGTGACGGGCGTCCGCCTCCCGGGACGCCGTGGACACCGTCCGGTGCCCTGCCCCATGATCCTGAGCATGATCCGAACCGCCACCCGGGACGACGTCCCCGAGCTCCGCGCGATGATCCGCGAACTCGCCGACTACGAGCGGGCCGCCGAGCAGGCCCGGGCCACCGAGGAGCAGCTCCGCGAGGCGCTGTTCGGGGAGCGGCCCGCGGCGTACGCGCTGGTGGCCGAGGACGACGCGAGCGGTGGGACCGTCGGCTTCGCGCTGTGGTTCCCGCGGTTCTCGACCTGGACCGGGACGCGGGGCATGCACCTGGAGGACCTGTACGTGCGGCCCGGGGCCCGTGGCGGCGGGCACGGCAAGGCGCTGCTCGCCGCGCTCGCCGCGATCTGCACGCGCGACGGGTACGAGCGGTTCGAGTGGTGGGTGCTGGCCTGGAACCGGCCGACGATCGAGTTCTACGCCTCCCTCGGCGTGGAGTTCCTGGACGAGTGGAAGGTGTGCCGGCTCAGTGGCGGGCCCCTCGAGGAGCTCGCCGCCAAGGCTCCGGTCGTCGCGGAACGGGCGTCCCGGTAAGCGGAGTTCACGTCCACCGGTGCCGGTGCCGGGGGGACGGACGGGCGTGGCCGATTCGCGCCTCTTGTGGGAGACCTTGCGGCGTTCCCATAATCCAGCGACAGATTTGACTTGCCCATGCCAGCAAATGGGCTCTTCTTCGTTGCCGCTGTTGTCATGCGCGCGTCAATTCCGTGTCCCGGTCCCACCCGGCTCCACGTCCCAGGCCACCCCCCACGGAAGGCATCACCTTGAAGAGACTCCTCACCGCTCTCAAGAGATGCGCGGTGCTCGGCGCCGCCGCCCTCGCGATCGTCAGCCTCCAGCCGGTCTCGTCCGCCGAGGCCGCCCCCTCGCCGGTCGTCGGCGGCACCCGTGCCGCACAGGGCGAGTTCCCGTTCATGGTCCGGCTCTCCATGGGCTGCGGCGGCGCGCTCTACACCCAGCAGATCGTGCTCACGGCCGCCCACTGCGTGGGCGCCACCGGCGCCAACACCGGCATCACCGCCACCGCCGGCGTCGTGGACCTCCAGTCCACCTCGGGCCGGGTCCAGGTCCGTTCCACGTACGTGTACCGGGCCCCCGGCTACGACGGCGACGGCAAGGACTGGGCGCTGATCAAGCTCGCCCAGCCCATCGACCAGCCGACGCTGAAGATCGCCACCACCACGCAGTACAACACCGGCACCTTCACCGTCGCCGGGTGGGGCGCGGCCCGCGAGGGCGGTGCGCAGCAGCGCTACCTGCTCAAGGCCACCGTGCCGTTCGTGAGCGACGCCACCTGTCGTTCGTACAGCGGCTACAGCGGTCTCATCGCCAACGAGGAGATCTGCGCCGGCAACGCGGCCGGCGGCGTCGACACCTGCCAGGGCGACTCCGGCGGCCCGATGTTCCGCCGCGACGCGAGCAACGCCTGGATCCAGGTCGGCATCGTCAGCTGGGGCATCGGCTGCGCCCGGCCCAACGCGCCCGGCGTCTACACCGAGGTCTCCACGTTCGCCTCGGCCATCGCCTCGGCGGCGGCCTCCCTCTGACGCAGGCCCCGCTCCCCGACCGGCGACCCGCCGCGACGTCCACGGGCCCGGCGCTCCGCGCGCCGGGCCCGTGGACGGCCGGGGCTCAGAAGCCTCCCCCGAAGTCCCCGCCGCCGCCGAAGTCCCCGCCGCCGCCGAAGTCGCCTCCCCCGCCGAAGCCGCCGCCGAAGTCCCCGAAGTCGCCGGTGTCGAAGTCGGCCCCGGAGACGTCGCCGCCCTCGTAGCCGCCGCCGAAGTCGCCGTAACCGGCGCCGTAGTCGGCGGCGTAGGACGGGGTGGCCATCATGCTGCCGAGGAGGGTGCCGACCAGCAGGCCGGGCAGGATGCCGCCGCCGAAGTAGCCGCCCGCCCACGGGCCGTAGGCCGGGCCCGCCTCCCAGTAGGGGCGGCGCCCGTAGTCCGTGTCGACCTCGCGGACGACCGGGTCGCGGCCGTCCGCCAGCCGGACCTGGTCCGCCGCGCAGACCGGCACCTCGCGGGGCGCACCGGCGGGCGGGGTCCAGGGGGCGTCGGCGACGGACGGGCCGTGGCGCGGGTCGAAGAAGCAGGGCGGCCGGCGCTCGGGCAGCGGGGCGCCCGTCCTGCGGGCGGCGAGCCGGGCCAGGGAGAACCGGCCGTCCTCCAGGGCCTCGGTGACGCCACGGACGTCCTCCGGCCGCACCGCGGCCGCCATGAACGACTTGGCCCGCTCGTAGGCGTCGAGGGCGTGCGCGTAGTCGGCGCGCATGGCGTCGTCGGCGCCCGGCTCGGCCGGGTGGAAGTCCAGGCGGTCGAGTTCCTCGCCGAAGGCGGTGATGTCCTCGTCGACGACGACCCGGAGCCGTTCGAGCGCGGCCCGCCGCTCCTCCTCGCGGCGCCTGCGGTTGCGCCGTACGAGGGTGTACGCGCCCGCGCCGCCGGCCACCAGGACCGCGCCCACGGTGATCAGCGCGGTGGAGGAGATCCCGGCGGGACCGTTCGGGGGGCTCCAGGCCGAGGGACCCGAACCGCCCATGTTGGCCAGGGCGCGGTCGGTGAAGTCGTCGAGCTGGGCGGCGGCGTCGGACTCGCCCCGGACGCTGGTGACGAGGTTGCCGACGGCCGCGTTCGGCAGGACGGAGGAGTCGGCGCGGGCGTCGAAGCGGTCGCCGAGGCGGATGGCGTACAGGCCGGTGACGCCGGTAGCGGTACGCAGGTCGGTGAAGAGGTTCTCGGTCGGGTGACCGGCCGGGAGGACCGCGACGAACAGGGGTTTGTCGGCGGTCTCGATCTTCTTCCGCAGCGCGGCGGCGTCGGCCTGCGAGAGGATGCCGGAGGCCTCCGGGTCGACGTAGACGGGGCTCGCCCGAAGAGCGTCGGCGATCGTCGATACGCTGCTGTCCGCGGCCGCGCGGGGAGGGCTCGCCGACAGCAGGGTCAGGGCGGCGAGCACCAGGGCGACCAGCAGGCCGGCCCAGCCTCGGGCCGATGATGCGACCTTCATAGTGTCGGAGTTACCCGAATCGCGGGAAATACGAGCATTCACCGCGGGAAAAGCGGGCGGGGGGGGGGGGCGGGGGCGGGCCCCCCCCCCCCCCCCCCCCCCCCCCCCCCCCCCCCCCCCCCCCCCCCCCCCCCCCCACGT
>NZ_JBIRHK010000023.1:7306-92908 GCF_044328485.1 Streptomyces sp. NPDC017936
GGGGGGGGGGCGGGCGGGGGGGCCCCCCGGGGCCCGGGGGGGGCCCCCCCCCCCCCGGGCCCCCCGCCCCCCGCGGGCGGGGGGGGGGGGGGGGGGGGGGGGGGGGCCCCCCCCCCCCCGCCGCCCGCCGCCGTCACTCCGCCGGCTCCACGCCCGCCCGCAGCAGCCCGTACGTGTAGGCGTCCTCCAGGGCCTGCCAGGACGCGGCGATCACGTTCTCGGCGACGCCGACCGTCGACCACTCGCCCGCACCGTCGGTGGTGGAGATCAGGACGCGGGTCGTGGACTGGGTGCCGTGGACGCCCTCCAGGATGCGGACCTTGTAGTCCACGAGCTCGAGCTGGGCGAGCTGCGGGTAGATCTTCTCCAGGGCGACCCGCAGGGCGCGGTCGAGGGCGTTGACCGGGCCGTTGCCCTCGGCCGTGGCGACGATGCGCTCGCCCTTCGCCCACAGCTTCACGGTGGCCTCGTTGGCGTGGGTGCCGTCGGGGCGGTCCTCGACGATCGCGCGCCAGGACTCGACCTCGAAGTAGCGCAGGGGCCGCCCCTCGGCCTCGGCTCGGAGCAGGAGTTCGAAGCTCGCGTCCGCCGCCTCGTAGGTGTAGCCCTTGAGCTCGCGCTCCTTGACGCGCTCCACCACCCGGCCGACCAGCTCGCGGTCGCCGCCGAGGTCGATGCCCAGCTCCTTGCCCTTGAGCTCGACGGAGGCGCGGCCGGCCATGTCGGAGACCAGCATCCGCATGGTGTTGCCGACCAGCTCGGGGTCGATGTGCTGGTACAGGTCGGGGTCGACCTTGATCGCGGAGGCGTGCAGGCCGGCCTTGTGCGCGAAGGCGGAGACACCGACGTAGGGCTGGTGGGTGGAGGGCGTGAGGTTGACGACCTCGGCGATGGCGTGGGAGATCCGCGTCATCTCCCGCAGGCGGCCGTCGGGCAGCACCTTCTTGCCGTACTTCAGTTCCAGGGCCGCCACGACGGGGAACAGGTTGGCGTTGCCGACCCGCTCGCCGTAGCCGTTCGCCGTGCACTGCACGTGGGTGGCGCCCGCGTCCACGGCGGCCAGCGTGTTGGCCACCGCGCAGCCCGTGTCGTCCTGGGCGTGGATGCCGAGCCGGGCGCCCGTGTCCGCGAGGACGGTCGAGACGACCGCCTGGACCTGGGCCGGGAGCATGCCGCCGTTGGTGTCGCAGAGGATGACGACGTCGGCGCCGGCCTCCGCGGCGGTCCGGACGACCGCCTTGGCGTACTCGGGGTTCGCGCGGTAGCCGTCGAAGAAGTGCTCGCAGTCGACGAAGACCCGGCGGCCCTGCGAGCGGAGGAAGGAAACGGTGTCCCGGACCATCTCCAGGTTCTCGTCGAGCGTGGTGCGCAGGGCCAGCTCGACGTGCCGGTCGTGGGACTTCGCGACCAGGGTGATGACCTCGGCGCCCGAGTCCAGCAGGGCCTTGACCTGCGGATCCTCACAGGCCTTGGCCCCGGCCCGGCGGGTGGCGCCGAAGGCGACCAGCTGGGCGTGCCGGAAGTCGATCTCCTCCCGCGCACGGGCGAAGAACTCCGTGTCGCGGGGGTTGGCGCCGGGCCAGCCGCCCTCGATGAAGCCGACGCCGAAGTCGTCCAGGTGCCGTGCGATCGCGAGCTTGTCGGCGACGGTGAGGTTGATGCCCTCACGCTGGGCGCCGTCCCGCAGGGTCGTGTCGAAGACGTGGAACGAGTCGTCGAGCTCGCTGGTTGCCGTCTCGGTCATGGGTGTCAAGGCTCCTGTTGTGGATCTTCGGTCTTACCGGAATGACCGGCTCCACCGTCCCCCCAATGGTCCCTCGCGCTCTCGCTCCCGGCTGAAGGTGGGCCAGGAAAACGAAAGACCTCTCGCGGGTGCGAGAGGTCTGCGCGCGGGTCGAGGACGACGGTGGCCGCCCGCACCTGGTCGTACGTGGCGGTCACTGCGGACCGGCGCGCCTGCTGCCAATCATCATGGCGAACGAGAGCACGCGGGCATTCTGGCACGAGCCGCCCCCCGCGCTCACCGCCGTCTCAGGATGCGAGCAACGCGGCCGGACCGTGGGACCGCCGGGCGGGGGCCCGCGCCGCCGGGGGCTCAGGTGTCGTCGAGAAGGGCGTCCGCGAGGAACTCCCGGACGTGGCCGAGGACCTGGTCGCGGCCCGTGCCGCGCAGGCCGATCGCCACGTGGATGGAGAAGCCGTCGAGGAGCGCGCGCAGCCGGGCGGCGAAGCGGTCGGGGTCGACCCGGCGGAACTCGCCGCGCGAGACGCCCTCGGCGACCAGCGCCACCAGGTCGCGGTGCCAGGCGCCCTCGATGGCGGCCTGACGGTCGCGGGCGTCCTCGGCGGCGTTCTGTGAGCGGTTCCACACCTCCAGCCAGAGCGACCAGTGCGGGTCGCGGTGTCCGTCGGGCACGTACAGGTCGACGTACGCGTCGAGGCGCTCGCGGGCGGGGGCGGACCGGGTGAGGAGCCGGCCGCGCTCGGCGCCGAGCCGGCCCTCGCTCCACTCCAGGGTCTGCAGGAGCAGTTCGTCCTTGGTGCGGAAGTAGTAGAGGAGGTGTCCGCTGCTCATCCCGACCTCGCGGCCGAGCGCCGCCATGGTGAGCTTCTCCAGTCCGCGCTCGGCGATCATCTCCATGGCGGCGGCGAGGACCTGCTCGCGCGGCGGGGCCGGGGTACGGCGGGGCGTGCTCATACGGCGGTCACGCTCACGGCGCCGGGCGGGACGCGCGTCGCGGACGGCGCCCCGGACGACGGTCCCCCGGACCGCCCGTCCGCCGTGCCGCGAAGGCCTCGCGGCACGGCGGACGGCGCGTGCCGCGGGCCGTCGGGGTTCTTCCGTCCGTCGCGCCCGGGGGGTACGGGCAGCTCGGGCAGCGGGCGCAGCGGTGCGCCGGGACGGCGGCCGCGGGCCGTGCGGAGCAGCAGTACGTTCACCCGTACGTTCTACCCGACCGCCACCCTGGGCTGCTGCTGGGTGATGCAGTGGATGCCGCCGCCGCCCGCGAAGATCGCGCGGGCGTCCACGAGCGTCACCGTCCGCCGGGGGAACAGCCGGCGGAAGATGCCGGCCGCCGTCTCGTCGCGCGGGTCGTCGAAACCGCAGAGCACGACACCGCCGTTGCAGAGGTAGTGGTTGATGTAGGAGTAGTCGGCCCAGTGGCCGTCGGCCTCCAGGACGGTCGGGGCGGGCACCTCGACGACCTCGAGCCGGCGGCCGCGGGCGTCCGTCTGGGAGCGCAGCAGTCCGACGACCTCCCGGGTCACCTCGTGGTCGGGGTGGGCCGGGTCGGGCTGCACGTGGGCCACGACCACACCGGGGCGGGCGAACGCGGCGACGATGTCCACGTGTCCGAGGGTGCCGTAGCCGTGGGGCGGGTAGTCGCCGGTCAGGCCGCGCGGCAGCCAGACGGCCTTGCTGGTGCCGAGCTGCGCGTGGATCTCCGCCTCGACCTCCGCGCGGGTCCAGTGCGGATTGCGCTCGGGGCCGAGCTGGACCGTCTCGGTCAGCAGGACGGTGCCCTCGCCGTCGACGTGGATGCCCCCGCCCTCGTTCACCAGTCGCGAGGAGTACGTGCGTGCCCCCGCGAGGTCCGAGACGTACGCGGCGATCTTCGCGTCGTGTTCCCAGCGGGCCCAGTCCTGGGCACCCCAGCCGTTGAACGTCCAGTCGACGGCCGCGAGTTCCCGCCCGTTCGTCAGGAAGGTGGGGCCGATGTCCCGCATCCAGGCGTCGTCCAGTTCGCGTTCGACGGTGTCGACGTCCTCGCCCAGCAGGGCGCGGGCCTCGGCCGACCGGCCGGGGCCGCACACCACCGTCACCGGCTCGAACCGGCGGACCGCGCGGGCGACCGACGCCCAGGCGGCCCGGGCGTCGGCGAGCGCGCCGGGGTCGTCGAAGGTCGGGTTCGGCCCCGGCCACGCCATCCAGGTGCGCTCGTGCGGGGCCCACTCGGCGGGCATGCGGAAGCCGTCGGCGGCAGCCTTGTTCATCGGGGATCCTTCATCGGGGGTCCTTAGAGGAAGTACAGGCGGTTGAGGGAGACCGACTCGGCCGGCGCGGAGCGCAGGGGTTCGCCGTCGAGGGTGACCAGACCGGTGCGCGCGTCGACGTCGACCGCGCCGGTGCGGGAGTTCAGGCGCAGGTCGGCCGGGCCGATGCCGCGGGTGCCCCGCACCGCGACCCTGCGGCGGCGGGTCGGCAGGGTGTCCCGGCCCTGCTCCAGGGCGGCCCGCGCCACGAAGGCGACGGAGAGGTCGGCGGGGGTGGCGCCGTGGGCGCCGAACTGCGGCCCCAGGACCAGGGGTTCGCAGGTGTCCGTCGCCGCGCCCGGGTCGCCGACCACGCCGTGGGCGGGGAACCCGGCCTTGAGGACGAGCTGCGGTTTGGCGCCGAAGTACTCCGGCCGCCACAGCACGATGTCGGCGAGCTTGCCGACCTCGATCGAGCCGACCTCGTGCGCGAGGCCGTGGGCGATCGCGGGGTTGATGGTCAGCTTGGCCATGTACCGCAGGACGCGCTCGTTGTCGTGCTCCTCCGGCGCGCCGAACTCGGCCTTCATCTTCCCCGCCATCGCGAACGTACGGCGGACCGTCTCGCCCGCCCGGCCCATGCCCTGCGCGTCGGAGGAGGTGATGCCGATCGCGCCCAGGTCGTGCAGGACGTCCTCGGCGCCCATGGTCCCGGCGCGGATGCGGTCGCGGGCCATGGCGGCGTCGCCGGGCAGGTCGGTCTTGAGGTCGTGGACGGAGACGATCATGCCGTAGTGCTCGGCGACGGCGTCCCGGCCGAAGGGCAGGGTGGGGTTGGTGGAGGAGCCGATCACGTTCGGGACGCCCGCCATCTTCAGGACGTTCGGCACGTGGCCGCCGCCGCAGCCCTCGATGTGGAAGGCGTGGATGGTGCGGCCCTCCAGCACCCGCAGGGTGTCCTCGACGGAGAGGCACTCGTTCAGGCCGTCGCTGTGCAGGGCGACCTGGACGTCGTGCTCCTCGGCGACGCGCAGGGCGGTGTCCAGCGCCCGGGTGTGGGCGCCCATGTCCTCGTGCACCTTGAAGCCGGACGCACCGCCCTCGGCCAGCGCCTCGACCAGCGGGGCGTGGTGGGACGACGAACCGCGTCCCAGGAAGCCGATGTTGACCGGCCAGGCGTCGAACGCCGCGAAGGCGTGGCGCAGCGCCCAGGGCGAGTTGACGCCGACGCCCCACACCGGGCCGAACTCCTGCCCGATGATCGTGGTGACGCCGGAGGCGAGGGACGCCTCCATGATCCGCGGGGACAGCAGATGGACATGGGTGTCGACGGCCCCGGCGGTGGCGATCAGGCCCTCGCCGGAGACGATCGAGGTACCGGTGCCGACGACGACGTCCACCCCGTCGAGGGTGTCGGGGTTCCCGGCCCGCCCGATGGAGCAGATCCGGCCCTCCCTGATCCCGATGGACACCTTGCGGACGCCCTGCACGGCGTCGATCACGACGACGTTGCTGATGACGACGTCACAGGTGTCGCGCACGGCGGCGGCCTTGAGGTGCAGTCCGTCGCGGGCGGTCTTGCCGAAGCCGGCCAGGAACTCGTCGCCGTACGCCTGCGCGTCGGACTCGACCCGGACCGTCAGCCCCGAGTCGCCGAGCCGGAGCCGGTCGCCGGCGCGCGGGCCGTGCGTGGCCGCGTACTCGTGCGGGGTGAGGCGGCGGGCCTCGGCCGGGTGTCCTCCGGGGCGGCTCATCGGTCGGCCTCCTGATCGGGTGTGGCCGCCGCGCCCAGGTAGCCGCAGGCGGCGGCGCGGCGCAGCGCCTCCTCGCGGGCGCCGGGCGCGTCGAGCGGACCGTCGACGAGTCCGGCGAAGCCGACGGCGACGCGGGCGCCGCCGATCGGCAGGAGCCCGACCTCGACGCTCTCCCCCGGCCCGAAGCGCACGGACGACCCGGCGGGCACGGCGAGCCGCATGCCGTAGGCCGCCGCACGGTCGAAGTCGAGGCGCGGGTTGGTCTCGAAGAAGTGGAAGTGGGAGGTGACGGAGACCGGCACGGTCGCGGTGTTGGTGACCGTCAGCCGCAGTGCCGGCTCGGGGTCGGCGTGGGCGGGTCCCGGCAGCAGGGCGCCCGGGGCGCGGTCGGCGAGGCCGCCGCCGATCGGGTCGGAGACGACCGCCAGCCGGGATCCGTCGTCGAAGACGGCCTCGACGTGCACCTCGGTCACGACGTCCGCGACGCCCGGCAGCACGTCGTCGGGACCGAGGACGGAGCGGGCGGCCTCGACGGCCTCGGCGAGGCGGCGGCCGTCGCGGGCGGCCTCGCAGACGGTGTCCGCGATGAGGGCGGTCGCCTCGGGGACGTTCAGCCGCAGGCCCCGGGCCCGGCGGGCACGGGCCAGTTCGGCCGCCCCGAAGAGCAGCAGCCGGTCACGTTCCGTGGGGGTGAGTCTCATGACGCGGGCACCTCCTTGCCTCCCACATGTTAGAGCAACACTCTAAACACCGGATTCATTCGACGGAAACATTGACGAGCGAGCTTTGCGAACGTCACATTGAGCGTCGCTCTAACAATCAGGCGGCCGATCGAAGGAGACCTGCCATGCCGAGGGAACGGCGCGGAGTCGACACCATCCCCGAGGAGGAGCGCACCAGCGGCCCCCGGGATCTCGTCTCGATCCTGCTGGGCTCGAACCTCTGTCTCGGAGTGATCGTCTTCGGCTGGCTGCCCCCGTCCTTCGGGCTCGACTGGTGGTCCTCGGTCACCTCGGTCGTCGCGGGCACCCTCGTCGGCATCGCCCTCACCGCACCGCTGGCCCTGATCTCCCTGCGCACGGCGACCAACCTGTCGACGTCCTCCGGCGCGCAGTTCGGGGTGCGCGGCCGGCTGGTCGGCTCGGTGGTCGGACTGCTGCTCGCCCTCGGCTACACCGCGCTGACGGTGTGGATCGGCGGCGACGTGATGGTCGGCGTCCTCGGCCGGCTGGCCGGACTGCCCGCGAACGGACTGTCCTACGGCGTGATCTACGGGCTGCTCGCCGCGGCCACGGTGGCCGGCGCGGTCTACGGCTACCGCGTGCTGCTCGCGATGTCCCGCGTCCTCGCCATCGGCATGACCGCCCTGCTCGTCCTGGGCGTGATCGCGTACGCCCCGCGCTTCACCACCGAGGCGCTGCCGGAGGCCGGCGG
Organism: Streptomyces sp. NPDC017936; assembly: GCF_044328485.1. NCBI lineage: Bacteria > Bacillati > Actinomycetota > Actinomycetes > Kitasatosporales > Streptomycetaceae > Streptomyces > Streptomyces sp. NPDC017936. The sequence continues at coordinate 14,470 of NZ_JBIRHK010000023.1, forward strand.
CTATCTGCTGGACGGCTACTGGCCGACCTGGCTGCTGGCGGCGGTGGCGGCCGGGCTGTCCGGACCCATCGCCTTCATCACGCTCCTCGGCGACTACACCCGCTACGTCTCACCGGTCCGGCACTCCGACCGGCGGGTCCTGCACGCCACCTGGCTCGGTCTGCTCCTGGGTCTGCTGGTGCCGCAGCTCTTCGGCACCTTCACCGCGTACGCGGCCGGCGCGGCCCTCGACTACGCGGGTCCGCTGGTGGACGCCGCCCCCGTCTGGTACCTGGTCCCCCTGCTGCTGGCCGCATCGGCCGGCTCGGTGGGCAACGCGGGGCTGATGCTCTACTCGATGGGCCTCGACCTGGACGCGATCCTGCCGCGCGCCTCCCGCGCCGCGGCCACCCACACGGTCGCCGTCGTCGCCACGGCCTGCGTCTTCGCGGGCCACTACGCGTCGACCGCGCAGGACGCGATGACGTCGTTCGTGCTGCTGCTGACGGCGATCGGGACGCCCTGGGCGGTCATCACCCTCATCGGCTTCGTCCGGTGCGGCGGGATCTACGACGCCGAGGCCCTCCAGGTCTTCAACCGCCGCGCCCGGGGCGGGATCTACTGGTACCGGGGCGGCTGGAACCTCCCGGCCACCGTGGCCTGGGCGGCGGGCGCGGTCGTGGGCGTGCTCGCCGTGTCCCTGCCGTCGTACGAGGGGCCGCTGCTGTCCCTGACCGGCGGGGTGGACTGCAGCTTCCTGCTGTCGGGGGCGGTCGGAGGCGCCGTGTACCTCGCTTCGAGCCGGGGTCCGGCGCCGGTGCGGGACGACGCGGCGGCCGCGCCGAAGACGCCGCGGGCCTCGACGGTGTCGTAGGCGCCGGTCCGCACGACGCGGAGGCCCGCCCCGGGGAACGGGGCGGGCCTCCGCGTCGGCGCCGGGCGCCGGCCCGGCCGCGGACGTCAGGCCAGCTCGTGCATCCAGCCGTGCTTGTCCTCGACCGTGCCGCGCTGGATGTCCAGCAGGGCCTGACGGAGCCTGAGGGTGACCTCGCCGGGCTCGCCGCCCGACTGCTTCCACTCGGTGCCGGCCCGCTTGACCGTGCCGACCGGGGTGATGACGGCGGCGGTGCCGCAGGCGAAGACCTCGGTGAGGGTGCCGTTCTCGGAGTCGTCCTGCCACTGCTCGACGGAGACACGTCCCTCCTCCGCCTCGTAGCCGAGGTCGCGGGCGACGGTGAGGAGGGAGTCACGGGTGACGCCCTCCAGGATGGAGCCGCTGAGGGACGGCGTGACGATCTTGTTGCCGTACACGAAGTACAGGTTCATGCCGCCCAGTTCCTCGACCCACTTGTGGTCCACGGCGTCGAGGTAGCAGACCTGGTCGCAGCCCTTGGCGGCGGCCTCGGCCTGGGCGAGGAGGGAGGCCGCGTAGTTGCCGCCCGTCTTGGCGTCGCCCATGCCGCCGGGGACGGCGCGGACGCGGTCCTCCGAGACCCAGATGGAGACCGGCTTCACGCCACCGGGGAAGTAGGCGCCGGCCGGGGAGGCGATCACCAGGAAGAGGTACTCGTTGGCGGGCTTCACGCCCAGGCCGACCTCGGTCGCGATCATGAAGGGGCGCAGGTAGAGGGACTCCTCACCGCCGTGGGCCGGCACCCACGCCTTGTCCTGCCGGACCAGGGCGTCGCACGCCTCGATGAAGGTCTCCACCGGCAGCTCGGGCATGGCGAGGCGGCGGGCGGAACGCTGGAAGCGCTTGGCGTTCTGGTCCGGGCGGAAGGTGGCGACCGAGCCGTCGGGGCGGCGGTAGGCCTTGAGGCCCTCGAAGATCTCCTGCGCGTAGTGCAGGACGTTGGTCGCCGGGTCGAGGGGGATCGGCGCGTACGGAACGAGCTGTCCGTCGTGCCAGCCGCGGCCCTCGGTCCACTTGATCGTCACCATGTGGTCGGTGAAGTGGCGGCCGAACCCCGGGTGGGCCAGGATCGCCTCGCGCTCGGCGTCGGAGAGCGGACTGGCGGAGGGCTTGAGCTCGATCGTGGGCGTCGTCATGAGTAGTTGTCCTTCACCGTTGTGTAGTGACGGGCCGCTTCACTCCCGCACGGCCGGTGGCCAGTGCTAGGACGTCCGAGCATTCCCTCATTCCGCGGCTCCGCGTTCGATTATCTCGCGTGCGGCGCGGCGGCAGAAAACGGGGTGAATGCGGCCCGGGGTCGATGGTGGCACCCGGCAACCGCATACGAGAAGCCGCCGGGTGCGGATGCGACCCGGCGGCTTCGAATGATCTTCGGGAGATCGGGGGGTTCGAGTGGCGCGGGTCAGCCGGCTACTCGTACGGCGAGCGCGTCGCCGATCTCCGAGGTGGAGCGGGCGGGCTTGCCGGTGCGCTCCGCGAGGTCGACCGAGACGGCCTCGTCGATGCGGGCGGCCTCGGCCTCGTAGCCGAGGTGGCGCAGGAGGAGGGCGACGGACAGGACCGTGGCGGTGGGGTCGGCCTTGCCCTGGCCGGCGATGTCCGGGGCCGAGCCGTGGACCGGCTCGAACATGGACGGGAACGCTCCGGACGGGTTGATGTTGCCGGAGGCCGCGACGCCGATGCCGCCGGAGACGGCCGCCGCGAGGTCGGTGATGATGTCGCCGAAGAGGTTGTCGGTGACGATCACATCGAAGCGCTCGGGCTGGGTGACCAGGTAGATGGTCGCCGCGTCGACGTGCATGTACTCGGTGGTGACCTCGGGGAACTCCTCGGCCACCTTGTTGAAGACGTTCGTCCACAGGTGACCCGCGAAGGTCAGCACGTTGTTCTTGTGGATCAGCGCGAGCTTCTTGCGGGGGCGGGCCTGGGCGCGGGCGAAGGCGTCCCGGACCACGCGCTCGACGCCGAAGGCCGTGTTCACGGAGACCTCGGTGGCGACCTCGTGCTCGGTGCCCTTGCGGATGGTGCCGCCGTTGCCGGTGTAGGGGCCCTCGGTGCCCTCGCGGACCACGACGAAGTCGATCTGCGGCTCGCCGGCGAGCGGGGTGGCCACGCCGGGCAGCAGCTTGCTCGGGCGCAGGTTGACGTGGTGGTCGAAGGCGAAGCGGAGCTTGAGCAGGAAGCCGCGCTCCAGGACGCCGGACGGGACCGACGGGTCGCCGATGGCGCCGAGCAGGATGGCGTCGTGCCGCTTGAGCGCCTCGAGGTCGGCGTCGGTGAGGGTCTCACCGGTGGCGTGGTAGCGCTTGGCTCCGAAGTCGTACTCCTCGGTCTCCAGCTTCACATCCTGCGGAAGGACGGCGGAGAGGACCTTCAGACCTTCGGCCACGACCTCCTGGCCGATGCCGTCACCGGGGATCACTGCGAGATTGATGCTGCGAGACATGCCCGGCACCCTACTCCTCGTCCCAGGGGATGACACGGCACGTCCGCCATACGGACATCCGGCGTGGCTCGGCCGGGCCGCGCCCTCCGGTCGGCCGAGACGGACACCGGGCGCCGACCGTCGCGAGGTGCGGCGCGGAGCCCGAGGTCCCGCTCGAGACTCCGCGCCGCGCCCCGTGCGGGTGCGGCTCCCGGATCACAGGGGCGGCCCGGTGGGCCGGCGGGGGCTCAGTGGCCGGTCTCGCCGCCGTTGTCGCGGCGGTCGAGGGCGCGCTGGAGGGCGGCTGCGGCGTTCTTGCGGTCGGACTCGCCGGTGCGGGACACGTGGCGGACTCGGCGGCGGACGGTCGTCTCGGCCATGGGGAATCGACTCCTTCGGCAGGCCAGGGAGCGGCAAGGGGGTGCGAGACGCCGGAAGGGGCGGGGAGCTGCGGTGCCGCAGGGATTGCCTGCACGGGCTCCGGCTCACGACCGCCATTCGCTGGGTCGAGCGAGACGTTCGGCTCCTACAAAACTAAGCGAGGAGCGCGCGCCTGTCTCCACAATTACTCGGACTTCCTACTATCTGAGACGGCGCACGGGGTCGTACGGCGCTGAGCTGCGGTTTCACGGATGAGCGTGGTTCCCGGACGGGGCCCGGACGGCGGCGGTGACGGCGAGGAGGCGCTCCGGCCCGTTCCCCGGGGCGGGGACGGGGGAAGGCGCCGGCGCGGCGGCCGCCCGCCCCTTGATCGCCCACCTGACTGATCCTCCCCGCCGCACGTGACATCGGATCGCCGTCACGGGAACGGTGAGGTCATGAAAGACACGGCCAAAGCGTTTCTCGAGGGCGGCCCGCAGGACCTGCCCGAACGGATCGTCCCGGTCCCGGCCCCCGGCGACGACGTCAAGATCGAGCTCCGGAACGGCTACGAGCACTTCCGGGCCACGGACCGTCACTCGGACACGCCGGAGGGCAGGCTGCCGGTGTACGAGTGGTGGGAGCGGACGGAGATGCCCGGCTGACGCCCTCCGCGGCACGCCGGCGCCGGCGCCTCCCCGAAGCCCTGGGTTCACCGGGCCGGGCGGGGACGTCCCGCCGGCGGGCGCCGTGCCGGCCGCCGCCCGGACAGCCGGACGGGCCAGGTCGCGAAGACCTGGCCCGTCCGGTGCGCGGGGCGTCAGCCCATGTGCGGGTAGGTGTAGTCGGTCGGCGGGACCAGCGTCTCCTTGATGGCGCGGGTCAGGGTCCAGCGCGTCAGGTTCTGCGGCGCGCCGGCCTTGTCGTTGGTGCCGGAGGCGCGGCCGCCGCCGAAGGGCTGCTGGCCGACGACGGCGCCGGTCGACTTGTCGTTGATGTAGAAGTTGCCGGCCGCGTAGCGCAGCTTCTCCATCGTGTACGCGGCGGCGGCGCGGTCGTTCGCGACGACCGAGCCGGTGAGCGCGTAGTCGGACACCGACTCCATCTGGGTCAGCATCTCGTCGTACTTGTCGGCCGAGCTGTCGTCGTACACGTGCACGGCGAGGATCGGGCCGAAGTACTCGGTGGTGAACACCTCGTTCTCCGGGTCGGTGCACTCGATGACGGTCGGGCGGACGAAGTAACCGACCGAGTCGTCGTAGGAGCCGCCGGCGACGATCGTGCAGGACGGGTCGGCCTTGGCGCGGTCGATGGCGGCCTTGTTCTTGGCGAAGGACCGCTCGTCGATGACGGCGCCGATGAAGTTCGACAGGTCGGTGACGTCACCCATGGTGATGTAGTCGACCTCGGCGGCGAACTCCTCCTTGAACCCGTCGTTCCAGATGGACGCCGGGATGTAGGCGCGGGAGGTCGCGGAGCACTTCTGGCCCTGGTACTCGAAGGCGCCGCGGGTCAGGGCGGTCTTCAGGACGGCGCGGTCGGCGCTCGGGTGGGCGACGACGAAGTCCTTGCCGCCGGTCTCGCCGACCAGACGCGGGTAGGCGCGGTACTTCTCGATGTTGTTGCCGACCGTCTTCCACAGGTACTGGAAGGTCTTGGTCGAGCCGGTGAAGTGGATGCCGGCGAGGTCGCGGTGGTTCAGGGCGACCTCGGAGACCTCGATGCCGTCACCGGTGACGAGGTTGATGACGCCCTTGGGCAGGCCCGCCTCCTCCAGGAGCTGCATGAGCAGCACGGCGGCGTGGGTCTGCGTCGGGGACGGCTTCCACACGACGACGTTGCCCATGAGGGCCGGGGCCGTCGGCAGGTTGCCCGCGATCGCCGTGAAGTTGAACGGCGTGATCGCGTAGACGAAGCCCTCCAGCGGGCGGTGGTCCAGGCGGTTCCAGACGCCCGGGGAGTTCGCCGGGGGCTGCTCGGCCAGGATCTGGCGGGCGTAGTGGACGTTGAAGCGCCAGAAGTCGACGAGCTCGCACGGGGTGTCGATCTCGGCCTGCTGGGCGGTCTTGGACTGGCCGAGCATGGTGGAGGCGGCCAGCGTCTCGCGCCAGGGGCCGGCCAGCAGCTCGGCGGCGCGCAGGATGATCGCGGCGCGGTCGTCGAAGGACATGGCGCGCCAGGCCGGCGCGGCGGCGAGGGCCGCGTCGATGGCGTCCTGGGCGTCCTGCCGGGTGGCGTTGCGGTAGGTGCCGAGGACGGCCTGGTGGTTGTGCGGCTGGACCACCTTGAACTCGTCGCCGCCGCCCATGCGCCGCTCGCCGCCGATGGTGCAGGGCAGGTCGACCGGGTTGTCGGCCAGCTCCTTGAGCTTCGCCTCCAGACGGGCGCGCTCGGGCGAACCGGGGGCGTAGCCGTGCACCGGCTCGTTGACGGGGGTGGGGACCTGGGTCACAGCGTCCATGGGTTCCGTAACTCCTTAGTGAGCGGTGTTGCGAGCTTGGGTGGTGCTCAGCCCTTGCTGACCATCGAGCGCAGGAAGAAGCGCAGGTTCGCCGGCTTCTCCGCGAGGCGCCGCATGAAGTAGCCGTACCAGTCGGTGCCGTACGCGGTGTAGACGCGCATGCGGTGGCCCTCGGCGGCCAGCCGCAGGTGCTCGTCGCCGCGGATGCCGTACAGCATCTGGAACTCGTACTCGTCGAGCTTGCGTCCGGCCTGGTGGGCCAGCTCCTGGGCGATGGAGATCAGACGCGGGTCGTGCGACCCGACCATCGGGTACCCCTCGCCCTCCATCAGCGTCCGCAGGATGCGGACGTACGCCTTGTCGATCTCGTGCTTCTGCTGCAGGGCGACCTCGGCGGGCTCCTTGTAGGCGCCCTTCACGAGCCGCACGCGGCTGCCGTTCGCGGCGAGGCGGCGGGCGTCGGCCTCGGTGCGGAAGAGGTAGGCCTGGATGACGCAGCCGGTCTGCGGGAAGTCCTTCCGCAGCTCGTCGTGGATGGCGAACATCGAGTCGAGGGTGGTGTGGTCCTCGGCGTCCAGGGTGACGGTGGTGCCGATGGCGGCGGCGGCCTCGACGACCGGGCGGACGTTGGCGAGGGCCAGCTCGTGGCCGCCCTCCAGCGCCTGGCCGAACATGGACAGCTTGACGGACATCTCGACCTTCTCGCCCAGCTCCAGCCCCTCGAGCCGGCCGATCAGCTCCAGGTAGGCGTCCCGGGCGGCGGTGGCCTGCTCGGGGGTGGTGATGTCCTCGCCGACGACGTCCATCGTCAGCTCCAGGCCCTTGTCCGTGAGCTCCTTGACGATCGGCACGATGTCGCCGACGGTCTCGCCCGGGATGAAGCGGTCGACGACCTGCTTGGTCACCGGGGCCGCCGAGATCAGGCGTCGCATCCGGTCGCTGCGCGACGCGGCGAGAATCACGGGACCCAGCACGGGGCACCTCCACATACCTACCCATACGAGGCCGCTGCCCGACGATCCGGGAACGGCACGGAGAACCACCGTGAAAGGTAGGGATTTCTCCGATCGTCTGCCATCGACAGCTGTCACGCATCCGCGCGGCAGATCTCAGACAGATGTATGAAGGGTCCTCGGATTGCGGGAGAATGCCCGAGTGCCATCGGACCACAAGGGTGACTACCAGGAGCTCGTCGACGAGATCTCGGAGCTGCTGGGCGCCCCCGCGACCCTGGAGAACCGCGACTTCGAGCTGATCGCCTTCGGCGCCTACGACAGCGAGGACGAGCTCGACGCCTCCGCCCTGGACCCGGTGCGTACCCGCTCGATCCTGACCCGGCGCTCCACGGCCGCGGTCCGGGCCTGGTTCGAGGGCTTCGGCATCACCCGGGCGACCGGCCCGGTCCGCATCCCCCCGACCCCGGAGGCGGGCGTGTACCGGGGGCGCGTCTGCCTCCCGGTGCGCCATCGGGGCGTGGTCATCGGCTACGTCTGGCTGCTGGACGGCGACCCGGGCCCCTCGGACGCCCAGCTGGCGGCGGCGATGGAGGTGGCGGGCCGGATCGGCGCCCTGCTCGCCGACGAGGCGCAGCACGGCGCCGACCTGACCCGGGAACTGCGGGCGGTGCTGACCGCGGAGGGGGGCTGGCAGCGGGACATGGCGGTGGCGGAGCTGCGCACCGCGCTCGGCGCCCGCGCGGACGCCCCCCACACGGTGGTGTGCGTGGCCCCCTGGCCGTCGGCCGACCCGGACGACGCGCCCTCGCTGCGCACCCTGCCGGGGGCGGAGGCCCTGTGCACGGTGCCGTGGGGCACGACCGCCCAGTCGCTGGCGCTGCTGGTGCGGCTGCGGTCGACGGACGCGCCGGGACCGGCCGCCTCGGCGGCGGGGCGGCTGCTGGAGCGGGCGGGCGGCGACCGGGTGGCCGCCGCCGGGATCGCCGCCGCGCGGGCCGGCCTCTCGGAGCTGGGCACGGCCTGGCAGGAGGCGTCCGCGTCGGCGCGGGCGGCGCGGGCGGAGAGCCGCCTCGGGCCCGTCGCCCACTGGTCGTCGATCGGCCCGTACCGCCTGCTGGCCTTCCTGCCCCCGAAGACCGTCCACGACCCGGCCGTACGGCCCTTGCTGACCCCGGCGCACCGGGAGCTTGCCCGGACCGCGGAGGTCTACCTCGACCGCGCGGGGCAGGCCGGCCGCGCCGCCGCCGAACTGGGCATCCACCGCCAGACGCTCTACTACCGCCTGGCACGGGTGGAGCAGCTGACGGGCCTGGACCTGGACGACGGCGAGGACCGGCTGCTGCTCCACATGGCCCTCAAGGCGCATCGCCTCTGAGACCCGTTCGCCTCCGGGGCGCCGCCGGGCCGCGGGGTCCGGAACCCACCGCGGTCCGAGGGGGCCCGCGGCACGGAACCCGTACGACGGAGAACGCCGGGCGGGCCGGGACTCCCGGCCCGCCCGGCGCTCCAGGACGGGACGGCGACCGCGGCGGCGGTCACCGGGGACGAACGGTCAGACCAGGTTCACCGCGCGGGCCGACGTCGCGCCGATCTCCGCCGCGAGCTCGCCCAGCACGCCGGCGGACACCGTGTCGTCCACCGTGAGGACGGCCAGCGCCTCGCCGCCGGCCGCCGCACGGGCGACCTGCATGCCGGCGATGTTGATCCCGGCCTCGCCCAGGATGCGGCCGACCGTGCCGACGACACCCGGACGGTCCTCGTACCGCAGCACGACCATGTGGTCGGCGAGCGCGAGGTCGACGTCGTAGTCGCCGACCGCGACGATCTTCTGGAGGTGCTTCGGGCCGGCCAGCGTGCCGGAGACCGACACCTCCTCGCCGCTGCCGAGCGTGCCGCGCACGGTGACGACGTTGCGGTGGTCGGCCGACTCCGAGCTGGTGGTCAGCCGCACCTCGACGCCGCGCTCCTGGGCGAACAGCGGGGCGTTGACGTACGACACCGTCTCGTCGACGACGTCCTCGAAGACGCCCTTGAGGGCGGACAGCTCCAGCACCTTCACGTCGTGCTGGGTGATCTCGCCGTAGACCTCGACGTCGAGGCGGACCGCGACCTCGCCCGCGAGCGCGGTGAAGATGCGGCCGAGGCGCTCGGCGAGCGGCAGGCCCGGCTTGACGTCCTCGGCGATGACGCCGCCCTGGACGTTCACCGCGTCCGGCACCAGCTCGCCGGCGAGCGCGAGGCGCACCGACTTGGCGACGGCGATGCCGGCCTTCTCCTGCGCCTCGTCCGTGGAGGCGCCGAGGTGCGGGGTGGCGACGACCTGGTCGAACTCGAACAGCGGCGAGTCCGTGCACGGCTCCTTGGCGTACACGTCGAGACCGGCGCCGGCGACCCGGCCCTCCTTGAGGGCGGAGTACAGCGCCTCCTCGTCGACGATGCCGCCGCGGGCCGCGTTGACGATCCGCACGCCCGGCTTGACCTTACGCAGCGCCTCGTCGCCGATGAGGCCGACCGTCTCGGGGGTCTTGGGCAGGTGGACGGTGATGAAGTCGGAGACCTCGAGCAGCTCGTCCAGCGACAGGACCTTGACGCCCATCTGGGCGGCGCGCGCGGGCTGCACGTAGGGGTCGTAGGCGACGACCTTCATGCCGAAGCCCGACATGCGCTGGGCGACCAGCGCGCCGATGCGGCCGAGCCCGACGACGCCGAGGGTCTTCTCGGCGAGCTCCACGCCCGTGTACTTGCTGCGCTTCCACTCGCCGTTCTTCAGCGCGGCGTTGGCCTGCGGGATGTGCCGGGCGGTGGCGAGGATCAGACCGCAGGCCAGTTCGGCGGCGGTCACGATGTTCGAGGTGGGGGCGTTGACGACCATCACGCCGGCCTTGGTGGCGGCGGAGACGTCGACGTTGTCCAGGCCGACGCCGGCTCGCGCGACGACCTTCAGCTTGCGCGCGGCGGCGATCGCCTCGGCGTCGACCTTGGTGGCCGAGCGGATCAGGATGGCGTCGACGTCGGCGATGGCCGGGAGCAGCTCGGCTCGGTCCGCTCCGTTGCAGTGGCGGATCTCGAAGTCCGGGCCCAGCGCGTCCACGGTCGCGGGCGACAGCTCTTCAGCGATGAGTACGACAGGTTTCGAGCTCACGTGAGTCCTCACAAATCTGGGGGCACCTCCCATGCCCTCAATGGCTATGGGGGCGCATGCGGACGGCCGTCCCGACGGCCGCAGGCGGAGGAGGGGCTAGCCGCGTGGAAGACGCACGACGCTGTGGGCCTGACGCGTATGTAGTGCAGCAGTGTAGTGGTGCGGCAAAGGTCGTCATGCGCCTCTGCGGAAGGATCACCCGTCCGTGGCTGGACGAGCTGGACAACACCGTCACCTACGACGTTACCCAAGGTTCGCCAAAGGGGCCGGAGCAGCGCGCTCCGGCCCCGGCGTGAGGCTTACGCCTCCTCGTCGACCCAGCTCATCAGCTTGCGGAGCTGCTTGCCGGTGGTCTCCAGCAGGTGCTCGGAGTCCTGGCTCTTGTACTCGTTGTACTTCTTCAGACCGCCGTGGTACTCGTCCATCCACTGCTGGGCGAAGGTGCCGTCCTGGATCTCGGCGAGGACCTTCTTCATCTCGGCCTTGGTGGCGTCGGTGATGATGCGCGGGCCGGTGACGTAGTCGCCCCACTCGGCGGTCTCGGAGATGGACCAGCGCATCTTCTCCAGGCCGCCCTCGTACATGAGGTCCACGATCAGCTTCAGCTCGTGCAGGCACTCGAAGTAGGCGATCTCCGGCTGGTAGCCGGCCTCGGTCAGGGTCTCGAAGCCCGCCTTGACCAGCGCGGCCGTGCCACCGCACAGGACGGCCTGCTCGCCGAACAGGTCGGTCTCGGTCTCCTCGGTGAAGGTCGTCTTGATGACGCCGGCGCGGGTGCCGCCGATGCCCTTGGCGTACGACAGGGCGAGCGCGAAGGCGTCGCCGGAGGCGTCCTGCTCGACGGCGGCGATGCAGGGAACGCCGCGGCCCTCCTCGTACTGACGGCGGACCAGGTGGCCCGGGCCCTTCGGGGCGACCATGCAGACGTCCACGCCGGCCGGGGGCTTGATGAAGCCGAAGCGGATGTTGAAGCCGTGGCCGAAGAACAGCGCGTCGCCGTCCTTCAGGTTCGGGGCGATGGACTCCTCGTAGACCTGGGCCTGGATCGGGTCCGGCACCAGGATCATGATGACGTCGGCCTCGGCGGCGGCCTCGGACGGCGTCACCACGCGCAGGCCCTGCTCCTCGGCCTTGGCCTTGGACTTCGAGCCCTCGTGCAGACCGACCCGCACGTCGACACCCGAGTCACGCAGCGACAGGGCGTGGGCGTGGCCCTGACTGCCGTAGCCGATGACCGCGACCTTGCGGCCCTGGATGATGGACAGGTCGGCGTCAGCGTCGTAGAACAGCTCGGCCACTTTGGGTTCTCTCCTTGGGTGCAGGTGTTGCGTCCCACCGTATGACGGTGGGCGGAAGGGAAGTCTGGGGGTCTCGGAATGCGGGCGGCCGACGGCGCGCCGACCGCCCGTTCCCGGTTGCGGATGAATCCGGTACGTGTCCTACGCCGACCGGTCGAGTGCGCGCAGCGACCGGTCCGTGATCGAACGGGCGCCGCGGCCGATCGCGATCGTGCCGGACTGGACCAGCTCCTTGATGCCGTACGGTTCCAGCATCTTGAGCATGGCGGACAGCTTGTCGCTGCTGCCGGTGGCCTCGACGGTCACGGCCTCCGGGGAGACGTCCACGGTCTTGGCGCGGAAGAGCTGGACGATCTCGACGATCTGGGAGCGCGTCTCGTTGTCGGCGCGCACCTTCACCAGGACGAGTTCACGGTGGACGGCCTGGGAGGGCTCCAGCTCGACGATCTTCAGCACCTCGACGAGCTTGTTGAGCTGCTTGGTGACCTGCTCCAGCGGCAGGGCGTCGACGCTCACCACGATGGTGATGCGGGAGATGTCGGGGTGCTCGGTGACACCGACGGCGAGCGAGTCGATGTTGAAGCCGCGGCGGGAGAACAGGGCGGCGATCCGGGCCAGGATGCCCGGCTTGTTCTCCACCAGGACGGAGAGCGTGTGCTTGGACATGGTCGTGTACGTCTCTCTCTTGCGTCTCTCGCTCAGTCGTCTTCGTTGTCGCCGAAGTCGGGGCGGACGTCCCGGGCGGCCATGATCTCGTCGTTGGAGGTGCCGGCGGCGACCATCGGCCACACCATGGCGTCCTCGTGCACGATGAAGTCGATGACGACGGGGCGGTCGTTGACGGAGTTCGCCTCTTCGATGACCTTGTCGAGGTCGGCCGGGTCCTCGCAGCGGATCGCGTAGCAGCCCATGGCCTCCGACAGCTTCACGAAGTCGGGGACGCGGGTGCCCCGGGCCTCGGGGTTGACGTCCTGCGGGCCGGAGTGCAGCACGGTGTTGGAGTACCGCTGGTTGTAGAAGAGGGTCTGCCACTGGCGGACCATCCCGAGGGCGCCGTTGTTGATGATCGCGACCTTGATCGGGATGTTGTTCAGGGCGCAGGTGGTGAGTTCCTGATTGGTCATCTGGAAGCAGCCGTCGCCGTCGATCGCCCAGACCGTCTTCGACGGGGCCCCCGCCTTGGCGCCCATCGCGGCCGGGACCGCGTAGCCCATCGTCCCGGCGCCGCCGGAGTTCAGCCAGGTGGCGGGCGTGTCGTACTGGATGAAGTGGGCGGCCCACATCTGGTGCTGGCCGACGCCCGCGGCGAAGATCGTCCCCTCGGGGGCGAGCTGCCCGATGCGCTCGATGACCTGCTGGGGGGAGAGCGAGCCGTCCTGCGGCTGGTCGTAGCCGAGCGGGTACGTCTCGCGCCAGCGGTCGAGGTCCTTCCACCAGGCGCTGTAGTCGCCCCGATTGCCCTCGCTGTGCTCCTTCTGGACGGCCTGGATCAGGTCGGCGACGACCTCGCGCGCGTCCCCGACGATCGGCACGTCGGCGGCGCGGTTCTTGCCGATCTCCGCCGGGTCGATGTCCGCGTGGACGATCTTGGCGTACGGGGCGAAGCTGTCCAGCTTGCCGGTGACGCGGTCGTCGAAGCGGGCGCCGAGCGCGACGATCAGGTCGGCCTTCTGCAGACCGGTGACGGCGGCCACCGAGCCGTGCATGCCCGGCATGCCCAGGTGCTGCGGGTGGCTGTCGGGGAAGGCCCCCAGCGCCATCAGCGTGGTGGTGACGGGCGCGCCGGTCAGCTCGGCGAGGACCTTCAGCTCGGCGGTGGCGCCGGCCTTCAGGACGCCGCCGCCGACGTAGAGGATCGGCCGCTTGGCGGCGGTGATCAGCTTGGCGGCCTCGCGGATCTGCTTGGCGTGCGGCTTGGTGACGGGCCGGTAGCCGGGCAGGTCCATGGTGGGCGGCCAGGAGAAGGTGGTCTTCGCCTGGAGGGCGTCCTTGGCGATGTCGACCAGGACCGGGCCGGGACGGCCGGTGGAGGCGATGTGGAACGCCTGCGCGATCACCCGCGGGATGTCCTCGGCCTTGGTGACCAGGAAGTTGTGCTTGGTGACCGGCATGGTGATGCCGACGATGTCCGCCTCCTGGAAGGCGTCCGTGCCGATCGCCGAGGAGGCGACCTGGCCGGTGATCGCGACCAGCGGGACGGAGTCCATGTGCGCGTCGGCGATCGGGGTGACCAGGTTGGTGGCGCCGGGGCCGGAGGTCGCCATGCAGACGCCGACCTTGCCGGTGGCCTGCGCGTAGCCGGTGGCCGCGTGGCCGGCGCCCTGCTCGTGACGGACCAGGACGTGGCGCACCCGCGTCGAGTCCATCATCGGGTCGTAGGCGGGAAGGATCGCACCGCCGGGAATGCCGAATACCGTGTCGGCGCCGACCTCCTCGAGAGAGCGGATGAGGGACTGCGCACCCGTGACGTGCTCGACGGGAGCGGAGTGCTGTCCTCCGGATCGGGGCCGCGGCTGCGGATGATGGGCCCCGGTGGCCTGCTCGGTCATCGGCATTCTCTTCTCGATGCTGAGGGTTTTTGCGAGTTTTGTACGGCGTTCAACTGCTGCGCGGCAGGTGCCCGTGCAACAAAAAACCCCTCGTGCCCAGGGGCAAGCGAGGGGAGCGCGTCGGTGAGGTCGCTGGGATTTCCGGATCGTCCTCCGGTGGGTCCCAGCTCAGCCGACGCGCTGTCCAAGTACGAGAATTCGGGTGCGCATGGCATTGACCCTCCCCCCGTCAAGCCCCCACTGTCAAGTGGGTGGGACGGGGGTCTCATTATGTGAGCGGAGGGCCGTGCCGCCGCCCAGGCTTCCGCCTCCCAGGACCGCCGGGACGCCACCGGTGTACACCCCGGCGCCGCCGCCCGCGAACGCGGGCTCGGCGGACCCGTGCGGCACCGGACAGTGGCCGCGGGCGAGCGTCCGGCGCAGCCGGTACTCGTCGAGCGGCCCGGAGAACGCCATGCCCTGCCCGTGCGTGCAGCCCATCGCGCGCAGCGCGACGATCTGCTCGGGCAGGTCCACGCCCTCGGCCACGGACTGGAGCCCGAGGTCGCCGGCGATCCGCAGCAGCCCGCTGGTGATCTTGTGCAGTCGCGCGGACTCCACGACGCCCTCCACCAGACCGTGGTCCAGTTTCAGCACGTCGACGGGGAGCCGGCGCAGTGCCGTTATGGCCACGCAGCCGCCGCCGAAGCCGTCGAGGGCGATCCGGACGCCGAGCCTGCGCAGGGAACCCAGACGGCGTTCCAGTTCGTCCAGCGAGACGTCCGGCTCTATGTCCGACAGCTCGACCACGAGCGACCCGGACGGCAGCCCGTGCCGGGTCAGCAGGGCCTCGACCGACCCGGGCGGCATCGCACGGTCCAGCAGACGCCGGGCGCCCACCCGGACCACCACCGGCACGTTCAGCCCGCTCGCGGCACGGTCGGCGGCCTGCTCGACGGCCTTCTCCAGCGTCCAGCGGGCCAGCTCGGCGGCCCGGTCGCCGCCCTCGGCCACCCGCAGGAACTCCTCGGGCGTGAAGAGCACTCCCTGGGAGGACCGCCAGCGGGCGTGGGCGGCGACCGACGAGATCCGGCCGTCCTCCAGCCGCACCACCGGCTGGTGCAGCAGCGCGAACTCGCCCTCGTGCAGCGCGGCGCGCAGCCGCGTGGCCAGCGCCGCCTTCCGTACGACGTCCTGCTGCATCTGCGGCCTGTACAGCTCGACCCGGCCCTTGCCGCCCGCCTTGGCGCGGTACATCGCGAGGTCGGCGTTGCGCAGCAGCTCGCCGGCCCCGAGCCCTGGTTCGGCGAAGGCGACGCCGATGGACGCGGCGACCCGCACCTCGTTGCCGTCGATGAGGTACGGCTGGGAGAGCGTGATCCTGAGGCGGTCGGCGAGCTCCAGGATGTGCCGCTGCCGGGCGCCGCGGTCACGGGTGCCGTCACCCACGATCAGGGCCGCGAACTCGTCGCCGCCCAGCCGGGAGGCGGTGTCGCCCTGCCGGACCGCGTCCTGGAGCCTGCGGGCGGCCTGGACGAGCAGCTCGTCCCCGGCCTGGTGGCCGATGGTGTCGTTGACCGCCTTGAAGCCGTCGAGGTCGATGAAGAGGACGGCCGTGTTGCGCAGGGCGGTGCCCCGGTCGGAGCTGCGGCGGCCGGACAGCGCCTGCTGGACGCGCCGGGTGAACAGGGCGCGGTTGGGCAGGTCGGTCAGCGGGTCGTGCTCGGCGTTGTGCTGGAGCTGCGCCTGCAGGCGCACCCGTTCGGTCACGTCCCGGCTGTTGAAGATCAGGCCGCCGTGATGACGGTTGACGGTCGACTCGACGTTGAGCCAGCCGCCGCGGCCGGAGCGGAACCGGCACTCGATGCGCGTGGTGGGCTCCTCCTTGGGACTGGCGGCGAGGAAGCGGCGCACCTCGTGCACCACGCAGCCGAGGTCCTCGGGGTGGATCATGTGGGCCAGTTCCGTGCCCACCAGTTCCTCGGCCGGCCGCCCGTAGACGCCGGCGGCGGCCGGGGAGACGTAGCGCAGGACGCCGCTGGGGGCGGCGATCATGATGACGTCGCTGGAGCCCTGCACCAGGGAGCGGAAGTGCTTCTCCTGCTGCGCCAGTTCCTGGGTGAGGGCGATGTTGTCGAGCAGCATGATCGCCTGCCGGACCACGAGGGCGAGCACCACGGCGCCGCCGGTCAGCAGCACCACGCGGTCGACGCTGTGGCCGTCGAGGACGTTGTAGAGGATCCCCAGGGTGCAGACGGCGGCGGCGAGGTACGGCGTGAGGGCGGCGAGGGAGCCGGTGATGGGCCGGGTGCCCGGGTACCGGCCGGGGTCGCCGCCCGGTGCGGGCGGCCGCGCCTGCGGGTGGCCGGGCCTGCTCTGCCCGGGCACGTGCTCGTGCACCACGCGCGTGTGCCCGTCGTCGTCCTGCCCCTGCCGCCGGCCCGCGGCCCAGGGGGCGTACGCCAGCAGCAGCGATCCGGCGAACCAGCCGGCGTCGAGGAGCTGGCCGGAGCGGTAGGTGTGGTGCAGCAGCGGCGAGGTGAACAGGGCGTCGCACACCACGGTCAGCGCCAGGGCGCCGACGGCGGTGTTGACCGCCGTGCGGTTGACCGAGGAGCGCCGGAAGTGCAGCACCAGCACCATGCTCACCAGGGCGATGTCGAGCAGCGGGTACGCCAGCGTCAGCGCCGCGTGGGTCACGCTCGGCCCGCCGGTCTGCGCGGCCTGCGCGAGCGCCAGGCTCCAGGAGAGGGTGAGCAGCGAACCCGCGATCAGCCAGGCGTCCAGCGCCAGGCAGACCCAGCCCGCCTTCGTCACCGGCCGGGCGGCGAGCACCAGCAGCCCCACGATCGCGGGCGGCGCGAAGCACAGGAAGAACAGGTCGGCGTAGCTGGGGCTGGGCACGGGGCGGTCCAGGACGACCTCGTACCACCCCCAGACCACGTTGCCCAGGGCCGCCATCGCCGAGGAGATCCCGAACAGCAGCCAGGCGGGGCGGAAGCGGACGCGGCGGCCTCGCGCGTAGAGGAAACAGGACACGGCGGCGGCGCCCGCCGCCGCCGCGAGCCCGAAGTCGCCCATGACGAGCGCGAGTCGGTCCGAGCCCCAGCCGAGCGCGGAGCCGACGGCGTAGCCCGCGCACAGCAGGGCCAGCACCAACTGGCGGACGGTGCTCCTCGATCCGGGGCCGTCGGCGGCCGGCGGCCCGGTCAGCGGTGTCCCCGTCGCGGGCTGCGCCCGCAGCGCCCCGTCGAGGAGGGTCGTGGTGGTCGACGGCGAGCTCACCGGAGCCACCCGGCCCGCGCCGCTTCGCCGTCCCGCCGGTGCCGGGGCGCCGGCTGGGCGTGCCTCCCGCGGCCGGCGTGCCCGCGGTGGTGGCGGTTGTGCCGACTGCCGTGGCCGGGGCCCCGTCTGCTCGTGGCCGTGCAACAGGGTCGCCGGCGGCGGCTCCGCCGCGTCGGATCGCTCGTCCATAGGCTGTGCATCGCCCGTCGCCCCCCTCACAGTCTGACATGTCCGTCCCCGGCGCCGAACGGTGCGCGGCGCAGCCCCTGTCGGGACGATACACCAGTCTCGTCACTCAGGGACATAGTTCCTCTACGCTCCGTGACGATCACCGGCGGCGCGCGCACGGACCGCGTCCGCAGGACTGCGGAGGGTGCCCGAACCGGTCCGGACGTGTGCCGCGCTCGTCAGACCTCGCTCGTGGTGCCCGTCGTAAGGATCACGTTGCGCAGGGGCTCGTGGTTCACGAAACGGCTCAACTGGTCCCTCAACAGCCGCTCCGCGCGCGGCCGGAACGCGGACGTGGGGCCGCCGACGTGCGGGCTGATCAGCACGCCCGGCGCCCGCCAGAGCGGGTGGCCCGGCGGCAGCGGCTCGGGGTCGGTGACGTCCAGGGCCGCGGTGAGGCGGCCGCTGCCCAGTTCGGCGAGGAGCGCCTCGGTGTCGACGACCGGGCCGCGGGCGACGTTGACCAGCAGGGCGCCGTCCTTCATGCGGGCGAGGAAGCCCGCGTCCGCCAGGTGGCGGGTGGCGTCGGTCAGCGGGGTCGCCAGCACGACGACGTCCGCCTCGGGCAGCAGGGAGGGCAGTTCGGTGAGCGGGTGCACCGGACCGCGCGCCGTGGTGCGCTCGGAGCGCGCGACGCGCGCCACCCGCGCGGGCTCGAACGCCACGAGCCGGTCCTCGATGGCCGATCCGATCGATCCGTACCCCACGATGAGGACGTTCTTGTCGGCCAGCGCGGGCCGGAACCCGGCGAGCCACTCCCCCCGGTCCTGGGCGCGGACGAAGTCGGCGACGCCCCGCAGCGAGGCGAGGATCAGGGTGAGGGTGAGCTCGGCGGTGCTCGCCTCGTGCACTCCGCGCGCGTTGCACAACCGCACCCCCGGGCGCAGGGAGCCGATGCCCGGCAGGACGTTGTCGACGCCGGCAGACAGGGTCTGCACGACCTCGGCGGAGCTCAGGTGGGGCAGGGGCCGCAGGCAGACCTCGGCGGGCTTCATGTAGGGGACCACGTAGAACACGCACCGGGCCGGATCGGCGGGGAAGTCCTCGCCGCCGTCCCAGAACCGGTAGTGCGGGCCCTCGGGGAGGCCTCCGATCTCGTCCGGCGGGATGGGGAGCCACACGTCAGCTGCAGTCATGGTCCGGAGGCTATGTCAGGCGGTCCGGGGCGCAGAGGTTAGGTTGGGGGGGCCGGAAGAGGGAGGGTCACGAGCAGGTGGAGCGCAGGACGATCGGCGCGGCGGCGCTCGGGGTGGGGGCCGTCGGACTCGGGTGCATGCCGATGAGCTGGGGGTACAGCGGGTCGCGGCAGCGGGGGGACGAGTCGCTGAGGGCGTTGCACCGGGCGCTGGATCTGGGCGCGTCCCTGCTGGACACGGCCGACATGTACGGCCCGTTCACCAACGAGCTCCTGGTGGGGCGGGTGTTGAAGGAGCGTCGGGCGGACGCGTTCGTGTCGACGAAGGTCGGCCTGCTGGTGGGCGAGCAGCACATCGTGGCCAACGGCCGCCCGGGGTACGTGAGACGGGCCTGCGACGCCTCGCTGCGGCGCCTGCAGACGGACGTCATCGACCTCTACCAA
The DNA here is from genome assembly GCF_044328485.1 of Streptomyces sp. NPDC017936. Taxonomy (NCBI): domain Bacteria; kingdom Bacillati; phylum Actinomycetota; class Actinomycetes; order Kitasatosporales; family Streptomycetaceae; genus Streptomyces; species Streptomyces sp. NPDC017936. The sequence goes on from NZ_JBIRHK010000023.1 coordinate 33,624, forward strand.
CTGCACCGCGCCGACCCGGAGGTGCCGGTCGAGGAGACCTGGGGGGCGATGGCCGAGCTCGTCCGGGCGGGCAAGGTGCGGGCGTTGGGGCTGTGCGCGGTGGGGGCGCGGGGCGGTCGCCGGGCGGGCGGACGGCTGTACGACGCGACGGTCCGCCAGTTGCAGCGGGTGCAGCAGGTGTTCCCGGTGAGCGCGGTGGAGGCGGAGCTGTCGGTGTGGTCGCCGGAGGCGCTGGAGACGCTGCTGCCGTGGTGCGAGCAGCGGGGCGTCGGCTTCCTGGCGGCGATGCCCCTGGGCAACGGCTTCCTGACCGGCACGCTGACCCCGGGCGAGGGATTCGAGCCGGACGACATGCGCGCCCGGCACCCGCGGTTCACCGCCGAGATGATGGCCGCGAACCAGCCGATCGTCGCCGGTCTGCGCCGGGTGGCGGCGCGGCACGGCGAGGACGTGACCGCGGCGCAGGTGGCGCTCGCGTGGGTGCTGGCGCAGGGGCGGCACGTGGTGCCGGTGCCGGGGAGCAAGCGGCAGCGGTGGGTGGCGGAGAACGCGGCGGCGGCCGGGCTGCGGCTGACGGCGCGGGACCTGGCCGAGGTGGCGCGGCTGCCGGCTGCGCAGGGGTCGTGGGACTGACCCCCGGGAGCGGCGGCGGCTTCGCCGGCCGGATGCGGTGCGCGGGAGCCGTGGTGGGCCGCGGTGACCGGGTGCGGTGCGCGGGAGCCGTGGTGGGTCGCGCCGGTCGACCGCGGTGAGCGGGTGCCGTGCGCGGAAACCGCGATCGGTTCCGGTGGACGACTGCCGTGGTCGGTTCCGGTGAGCGGTTGCCGTGGTCGGTTCCGGTGAGCGACTGCCGTGGTCGGTTCCGGTGAGCGACTGCCGTGGTCGGTTCCGGTGAGCGACTGCCGTGGTCGGTTCCGGTGAGCGGTTGCGTGATCGATTGCGGTGATCGGGAACTCACGGGGCGCGCGCGGTGTATGACAAGGAGAGACCGCCGTGGGAACCCGTCGGTGCGGAGCCGTCCGGGGAGCCCGCCGCCGGGACCCGCCGCGTCGAAGGGACCGAGATCGTGCAACGCCGAGCAGTGACTGCCGTACTGGCCGCGAGCGCGCTTCTGCTGGCGGCGGGCTGTTCCTCCGACGGCGGGGGAACCCCGGGCGCCGCCGCGAGCCCGTCCCCGAGCCCCACGTCCGCGCGGACCTCCCCCTCGCAGCCGGCCGAGGCGACCCCGCCCGCGAAGGGCACGGTCACGGTGGTGCGGACGGTCGCCGAGGGCCTGAACAGCCCGTGGGGTCTCGCCCCGCTCCCCGACGGCGGGCTGCTGGTCTCCTCGCGTGACGAGGGCACGGTCGTCCGGGTCGACGAGAAGACCGGGGCGAAGACGGAGCTCGGCGAGGTGCCGGGGGTGTCCGCGGCCGGCGAGGGCGGCCTGCTGGGGATCGCCCTCTCCCCCGCGTACGCCTCGGACCACATGGTCTACGCCTACTTCACGTCGGCCTCGGACAACCGCGTCGTCCGCATGCTGTACGACCCCCGGCGGCCCGCCGGCGACCAGCTGGGCGCACCCGACACGATCTTCAAGGGCATACCCAAGGGCGTCATCCACAACGGCGGCCGGATCGCCTTCGGCCCCGACCGGATGCTCTACGTCGGCACCGGCGAGAGCGGCGACAGGGGCCTGTCCCAGGACAAGGAGTCCCTGGGCGGCAAGATCCTGCGCCTGACCCCGGAGGGCGATCCGGCACCGGGCAACCCGTTCCCCGGCTCCCCGGTGTACTCGTACGGCCACCGCAACGTGCAGGGGCTGGCCTGGGACGCGAAGCAGCGGCTGTTCGCGGCGGAGTTCGGCCAGGACACCTGGGACGAGCTGAACGCGATCGAGCCGGGCGACAACTACGGCTGGCCGGAGGCCGAGGGCGACTCCGACGACGCGAAGTACCACGACCCGCTGGCCCAGTGGGATACGGACGACGCCTCCCCGAGCGGCATCGCCTACGCCGAGGGCTCGGTCTGGACGGCCGGGCTGAAGGGGCAGCGCCTGTGGCGCGTGCCGCTGAAGGGCACGGAGGCGTCGGCGGAGCCGCAGGCGTTCCTCGAGGGCGAGTACGGCCGGCTGCGCACGGTGGTCGCGGCGGGCGGCGACAGGCTGTGGCTGACGACCAGCGACACGGACGGCCGGGGCACGCCGAAGGCGGGGGACGACCGGATCCTGGAGCTGCGGGTGAGCTGAGCGGTCCTGGCGCGCGGGCCGGGGCCCGGCCTCACTCCCCGCGGTCCGCCTCTGTGTCCTCTGCGTCCTCGGCGGCCGCCGGCCCGGGCGGACGGACGACGACCTTCCCCGACGCGAGGTCTATCGGCCCGCGCCCGGGGTCGGCGTCGCCGACGTCCTCCCGGGTCAGCTCCAGCCGGTTCTGCTCGTCGCGGGTGTGCTTGCGACCCGGGGAGAACAGTTCCTCGAAGGCGTTGAACATGGTTCTTCCTTCTTCGGGCCGCATGACGGCGATGGTCAGTGCGCGGCACGCTCGGTGTGCTCGGTCCGGTACGGCACGGCTCCTCCCCGGTCGCCTGCCGCCATTATCCCGCGACCGCGCGCTCGTCGGCCCCCGCCGGGAACAGACCCAGCCGGTGCGCCACCGCCGCCGCCTCGCCCCGCCCCGAGACGCCCAGCTTGGCCAGGATGTTCGAGACGTGGACGCTGGCCGTCTTCGGGGAGATGAAGAGTTCCCCGGCGATCTGCCGGTTGGTGCGGCCCGCGGCGACCAGGCGCAGGACGTCGCGTTCGCGGTGGGTGAGGCCGAGCGCCTCGACGGGATCGGCGGCCGTCCGCCGGGGAGGGGAGCCGACGGACAGGCGGGCGCGCCGGGCGAGCCGGGCGGCGGCGTCGTCCAGCGGGCGGGCGCCGAGATGGGCGGCGACGGCGTGCGTGAGGCGCAGCAGCTCGGCCGCGCGGTCGCGGTCGTCGTCGCCGCCGGCGGCCAGCAGCGCCTCGGCCAGGCGGTGGCGGGTGCGGGCGAGGTCGTAGGGGCGGTCCAGCGCTTCGAAGGCGGTGACCGCCTCCGACCAGTCCTCGGGGTGGTCCCGGCCCTCGGCGCGCAGGAGTTCGGCGCGCAGCCAGCGTTCGTGGGCCTGCCAGACGGGGACGGCCGCGGCGATCCGCCTGGCGGTCTCGCGGATGCGTCCGAGGATCTCGGCCCGGCCCTGCCCGGCGGCGGGCAGGGTGCGGGCGTCGCCCTCGGCGGCCGCCGCGGCGACCAGCAGGGGCCAGGCGTAGCGCTGGGCCCCGGGCGGGAAACCGCGGTCGAGGACGCGCCGGACGTGTGCCCGGGCGTCCAGGAGGCGGCCCTCGCCCGCGGCGACGCCGATGGCGAGGCGGGCCAGCGGGAGGTCGTGCTGGGGCGCGTCGGCCTGGGAGCCCAAGTGGTCCTGCGCGGCGGCCAGGCGGCGGCCGGCCTCGGTGAGGTCGCCGCGGGCGAGGGCGAGTTCGGCGCGCAGGGCCGCGTTGACGCCCCGGATCACCACGCCCAGGCCGATCCGCCCCGCCGCGGCGCGGGCACGGTCGGCCTCGTCCCAGCGTCCCAGGGACAGGAGGGACTCGGCGAGGTTGCCGAGGACCCAGGCCTCGGTCTCGCGCAGTCCGTACCGCTGGGCGAAGCCCCGGCCCTCCTGGAGGATCGGCAGGGCCTCGCGGGAGCGGCCGACCGCCTCCAGTTCGGAGGGCAGGTTGACGTAGGCGTTCAGGGCGACGGAGGAGATGTCCTCCTCCAGCGCCCGGTCCTTGACTTCGTGCAGCTCGGTGAGACCGGCCTCGATCTGGCCCGAGTCGACCATGAGGACGCCGAGGATCTGGCGGGCGTTGAGTTCGATCTCGCGGGCGCCGATCATGCGGGCGTACTCCACGGCGCGTTCGGCGGCGGCGTAGGCGTCGGGTCCGGGGGCGTGGACCATGAACCAGTTGGCGACGTGGGTGAGCACCTCGGCGTGCACCTCGCTGGGCGGCAGGCCGCGCACCAGGTCCTCCGCGGTGGCCAGTTCCTCGCGTCCGCTGCCCCGGCCCAGCGATCGCGTCAGCCGGGAGCGCTGCAGCCAGAACCAGGCGGCGCGCAGCGGGTCGTCCTCGTCCTCCAGGAGGCACAGCGCCCGCTTGGTGATCTTCAGGGCGCGTTCGCGTTCCCCGCAGCGCCGGCCCGCGACGGCGGCCTCCGCCATCAGGTCGAGGTAGCGCAGGGGCGTGGTGGCGGGGTCGCAGCCGCAGGGAGGGTAGAGCTCGGTGTAGTCGACGGGGCGCAGAGCGGCCCGCACGTCCTCGGGGGCGGTGTCCCACAGCTCCATCGCCCGCTCCAGGAGCCGCAGTTGCTCGGCGTAGGCGTGGCGGGAGCGGGCGGTGACGGAGGCGTCCAGGACGGCGGGCAGGGCTTTCGCGGCGTCATGGGCGTGGTACCAGTAGCTGGCCAGGCGCATGACCCGCTCGTCCGCGGGGACGCGGGTCGGGTCGGCCTCCAGGGCCTCGGCGTAACGCCGGTTGAGCCGGGAGCGCTCTCCGGGGAGCAGGTCGTCGCTCACCGCCTCGCGCACCAGGGAGTGACGGAAGCGGTAGCCGTCGCCGGTGGGCGCGGCGAGCAGGATGTTGGCGCCGACGGCGGCCCGCAGCGCCTCGATGAGGTCGTCCTCGGCGAGCCCGGCCACGGCGGCCAGCAGCCGGTACTCGACGGTGGAACCGCCCTCGGCGACGATCCGGGCGACCTTCTGCGCGCGCTCGGGGAGCGCCTCGACGCGGACGAGCAGCAGGTCACGCAGGGAGTCCGTGAGGCCGGTGCGGCAGCCCTCGTGGGCGGCGACGGCGAGTTCCTCGACGAAGAAGGCGTTGCCGTCGGAGCGTTCGAAGATGGCGTCGACCTGGGCGGGATCGGGTTCGCACGCCAGGATGCCGGCGATCTGCCGGCCGACCTCCTCGCGGGTGAGGCGGGCGAGCTCCAGGCGGTGGACGGTGCGCAGCCGGTCGAGTTCGGCGAGCAGGGGGCGCAGCGGGTGCCGGCGGTGGATGTCGTCGGAGCGGTAGGTCGCGAGGACCACGAGCCGGCCGCTGCGCAGGGTGCGCAGCAGGTAGGAGAGGAGGTGGCGGGTGGAGGCGTCGGCCCAGTGCAGGTCCTCCAGGGCGACGACGACGGTGCGGTCGGCGGCGAGGCGTTCCAGGAGGCGGGCGGTGAGTTCGAAGAGGCGGGCCATGCCCTCCTCGTCGTGGCGGCCCGTGCCCGCCTCGCCGATCTCGGGGAGCAGCCGGGCGAGTTCCTCCTCCTGGCCGGCGGCCGCGGCGGCCAGCTCCTCCGGCAGGGCGCGGCGCAGGGCGCGCAGGGCGGTGGAGAAGGGGGCGAACGGCAGCCCGTCGGCGCCGATCTCGACGCAGCCGCCGAGCGCGACGACGGCGTCCCGGCGACAGGCGGCGGTGGCGAACTCCTCGACCAGGCGGGTCTTGCCGACCCCGGCCTCGCCGCCGATCAGCAACGCCTGCGGCTCTCCCGCGGCGGCGCGGGAGAGCGCGTCGTTCAGGGTGTTCAACTCGTCGGCCCGGCCGACGAAGACGGGGCTGACGGACCTGGTCTCCACAGGAGCGAGCATCGCACAGGGCGCCGACGGCGCCCCAGCCGATATCGACGGCACGGCCGCCCGGGCGAGCGCGCCGGGCCGGGCCGGGCGGCGGACCCCCGTGCGGCCGCCCTCCCGCGGCCCGGCGCTCACGCGGTCCTGGCGGACCGCGGCCGGCGGGGGCGGCCGGTATGCGGCTCGCTCCCGGCGGCGCGTGCGGCCCGTACGGCGGCCTCGCGCCGGGCCTCGCGACGGGCCGCGCGCCGGCCGCGCAGGACCTCGCGGGCCAGCCGCTCCCGCTCGGCCCGGCGGAGCAGTTCGGCGGAACGGAACCGCTGCAACTCGTTCGTGTACATGGTGGGTCCCCCTCGGAAGGAGTCGGTGGCGGCGGCGCTCGCCGCGGTGCCTCCACCGTCGCCCGTGAGGGGGGTGCGCCACATCGGGAGAGTTCCGCATCCCGGCCGGCGGGCGGGGCCTTAGACGCGCGGGAGGGGCCTCAGAGCGGCCGTGAGGTCCTTACGGCCGCTCCGAAGCCCCCGGGGCCCGTGGCGGTTCAGCCCGCCGACGGCAGTCCGAGCAGCACGTCGGTGTACTTCAGGACCGCCAGGAGCAGGCCGATGACGCCGAGCGAGACGCCCGCCCAGGCGACCGACTTGATCCACGGCGCCTGCGGCCCGCCGGGCGCGCCGAAGGCGGGCCGGACCAGCACCACGACGCCGGTGACCAGGGCGGCCAGGGCGAACAGGCCGGCCCACAGGGCGGTGGCCTGCCAGGCGTCGCCGTAGACCGCCTGGATCTGCTCGGCGACGCTCGCCGTGCCGCTGGAGGAGGTCTCCAGCTGACCGACGAGGGTCTGGCGGGCCGAGGCGACCGTGCCGATCCAGCCGCCGCTCAGCGACACCAGGCCGAGCGCGGCGGAGACCACGGCTCCGGCCCCCTGGCCGACGCCCGAGGGGCCGCCCTCCGTGCCGGAGCCCTCCTCGGCGTCGTCCTCGCCGGAGTCCTTCCCGACGGCGGGTTCGCCGCCGTCCCCGGGCGCGGCGGGGGCGTCGTCGCCGGCGCCGTCACCGGTGGCCGTCGCGTCGTCCCCGGTGGCGTCCGCCGTCTCCTCGTCGCGCTCGGCCTCGCCGGCCTCGGCGCCGGCCTCGTCAACAGTCCTGGTTCCCATGCCCAGCACCGTACGGACGCTCTCTGAGAGGCTCCTTAACGATCCGTGTGGGCGGCACGCCCGCGTGCCGCCCGCCACTCCGGGGCCAGCACCGACCACACTTCGAGGTCGTGCCGCACCCCGCCGTGGGGATGGGCCTGCCGGTGCACGCCGTCCCGGGTCATGCCGAGCCGCCGGGCGACGTCCAGACTGGCCCGGTTGCCGGCGGCGGCGACCCACTCGACGCGGTGGACGCCGCGCTGCTCGACGGCGAAGTCGATGAGCACGCGCATCGCGCGGGTGACCAGTCCGCGGCCGGTGGCGGCGGGTTCCAGCCAGCAGCCGACCTCGCAGTTGCCCTGTTCCGCGTGGAAGTTGAGGAACAGCACACCGCCCACGAGCGTGCCCTCCAGCCACAGTCCGTGCAGGGAGCCGGTGTCGGCGGCGCGCATGTCGGCGTAGCGCTGGAGCAGGGCCCGGGCGGAGGCCACGTCCGTCTCCTTCGTGCCGAAGGCGATGAACTGCCCGATGAACTCCCGGCCCCGGTCCAGGTGGGCCAGGAACTCCTCGGCGTGCCAGGGCTCCAGCGGGCGCAGTTCGGCTCCGTCGTCACCCAGCGATATCGCGTACATCCGGCTGCCGCCCCTTCTCGAGTCCCTCGGCTACGCCGGTGAGCCTCTCACGGACCGCACGGGACGCGGGCGGTCCGATGCCGATGCGCGCGGCAGGCGCCGGCCGGCGGCGTCGAGCAGGCGCACGAGGGCGGGGGCCGGAAGGGGGCGGGTGAGGGCCGTGGCGGCCGGCCTCGTCGCGCGGTCAGTCGGACTGGTCGCCGACCGCCATGATCATCACTCCGGCGATCAGCAGCCACAGCGACCGCCGGGTCCGGCCGCGGGAGCCCAGGACCGCGGCCAGGGCGCAGACGGCGGCGCCGAGGGCGTAGGCCGCCGGGACGAGGGCCGGGGCGGAGCCGCCGAGGCGCATCAGCGCCGCGGCCAGGCCGGCGAGGGTGAGGAGGGCGCCGGTGCCGGTCGCCGTCCAGCGGGCCCGCCGGGCGTCCTCGGTGCCGTCCTCCTCGTCCGTCTCCGGGTGCTGGTCCGGCTCCGGAGGCGCGTCGGCCTCCGGGTGCCCGTCGGCGCCCCGGCGCCTGGCGGCCTCGGTACGCCTGCCGGTCCCGGGGTGCCCGTCCGTCTCCGGGACCCGGGGCGTCGGCCCCCCGGTCTCCTGGTCGTCCATCGCGTCGGCCCGTATGTCGTCCTGGGTGTCGGAGTCGGTACGTCCACTCATGGCGGGCGAGCGTAGCGCCTCGCGCCGGAGAGCGAGCCGGGGGGATGCGCCGGCGTCGGCGCATCCCCCCGGGTACCGCGGTGGTGGGCTCAGCCCTCGCTGACGCCCAGCTTCTCGAGGATCAGCTCCTTGACGCGGGCCGCGTCCGCCTGGCCGCGGGTCGCCTTCATGACCGCGCCGACCAGGGCGCCGGCCGCGGCCACCTTGCCACCGCGGATCTTGTCCGCGACGCCCGGGTTGCCGGCGATGGCCTCGTCGACGGCCGTGCCCAGCGCCGAGTCGTCGGAGACGACCTTCAGCCCGCGCTTGTCGACGACCTCGTCCGGGGTGCCCTCGCCCGCGAGGACGCCCTCGATGACCTGGCGGGCCAGCTTGTCGTTCAGGTCGCCGGAGTTCACCAGCTCGGTGACCCGGGCGACCTGCGCCGGGGTGATCGCCAGCTCGTCGAGCGCCTTGCCGGACTCGTTGGCGCTGCGCGCCAGTTCGCCCATCCACCACTTGCGGGCGGAGGCCGCGTCGGCGCCGGCCTCGATCGTGGCGACGATCGGGTCCAGGGCGCCGGCGTTGAGGATCGCCTGCATGTCGGTGGCGGAGACGCCCCACTCGGCGAGGAGGCGGTTGCGGCGGGCCAGCGGCAGTTCCGGCAGCCCGGCGCGGATCTCCTCGACCCACTCCCGGGAGGGGGCGACCGGCACCAGGTCCGGCTCGGGGAAGTACCGGTAGTCCTCGGCCTCCTCCTTGACGCGGCCCGAGGTCGTCGACCCCGTGTCCTCGTGGAAGTGGCGGGTCTCCTGGACGATCGTGCCGCCGCTGCCGAGGACGGCCGCGTGCCGCTGGATCTCGAAGCGGGCCGCGCGCTCCACGGACCGCAGCGAGTTCACGTTCTTCGTCTCGGAGCGCGTGCCGAACGTGTCGGCGCCCTTGGGCATCAGCGACAGGTTCACGTCGCAGCGCATCTGGCCCATCTCCATGCGGGCCTCGGAGACACCGAGCGCCCGGATGACCTCGCGCAGCTCGCGGACGTACGCCCGGGCGACCTCGGGGGCGCGCTCGCCGGCGCCGACGATCGGCTTGGTGACGATCTCGATCAGCGGGATGCCGGCGCGGTTGTAGTCCAGCAGGGAGTGGGACGCGCCGTGGATGCGGCCGGTGGCGCCGCCGACGTGCGTCGACTTGCCGGTGTCCTCCTCCATGTGGGCGCGCTCGATCTCCACGCGGAAGGTCGTGCCGTCCTCCAGCTGCACGTCGAGGTAGCCGTCGAAGGCGATCGGCTCGTCGTACTGGGAGGTCTGGAAGTTCTTCGGCATGTCCGGATAGAAGTAGTTCTTCCGGGCGAAGCGGCACCACTCGGCGATCTCGCAGTTCAGCGCGAGGCCGATCTTGATGGCGGACTCGACGCCGGTCGCGTTGACGACCGGGAGCGCGCCGGGCAGGCCGAGGCAGACCGGGCAGGTCTGGGTGTTGGCGTCCTGGCCGAGCGCGGTCGAGCAGCCGCAGAACATCTTGGTCTTGGTGCCGAGTTCGACATGGACCTCGAGGCCCATGACGGGGTCGTACGACGCGAGTGCTTCCTCGTACGACACCAGGTCGATCGTGGTGGTCACGGTGAAACTTCCCTCTCAGCCCAGCAGGACGTCGTCGTCGCCCAGCCGCTTCAGCTCGCGGTAGAGGATGGCGAGGCCGGTGACGATGGCGGCGGCGGACAAGGTGGCGTCGATCAGGACCAGGGTGTCCTGCTCGGCGCGGGCCTTCTTGAGACGCTTGGCGACACCGAACGCGCCGAACGCGGTGGTGGCCATGGTCAGGTACGTGCCGGACTTGGACTTCTTGAAGCCCTTGGCCTTGGTCAGTGCACTCACAGCGACGGAGCCTCCTCGAGCAGCGGGTGCCCCCACTTTTCCACGAAGGCCGCCTCGACGGCGGCGCCGACCTTGTACAGCCTGTCGTCCTTCAGTGCCGGGGCGATGATCTGGAGGCCGACCGGGAGGTTGTCCTCCGGGGCGAGACCGCAGGGCAGCGACATGGCCGCGTTGCCCGCCAGGTTGGTCGGGATGGTGCACAGGTCGGCCAGGTACATCGCCATCGGGTCGTCGGCGCGCTCGCCGATCGGGAAGGCGGTGGTGGGCGTGGTCGGCGAGACGATCACGTCGACCTGCTCGAAGGCCTTCTCGAAGTCGCGCGTGATGAGCGTGCGGACCTTCTGGGCGGAGCCGTAGTAGGCGTCGTAGTAGCCGGAGCTCAGGGCGTACGTGCCGAGCATGATGCGGCGCTTCACCTCGGGGCCGAAGCCCGCCTCACGGGTGAGGGAGGTGACCTCCTCGGCGGAGTGGTTGCCGTCGTCGCCGGTGCGCAGGCCGTAGCGCAGGCCGTCGAAGCGGGCGAGGTTGGACGAGCACTCCGACGGGGCGATCAGGTAGTACGCCGACAGCGCCAGGTCGAAGGACGGGCAGTCCAGCTCGACGATCTCGGCGCCCAGCTCCTTCAGCAGTTCGACCGACTCGTCGAAGCGCTGGATGACGCCGGCCTGGTAGCCCTCGCCGCGGAACTGCTTGACGACGCCGACGCGCATGCCGGCGACGCTGCCGTTGCGGGCGGCCTCGACGACCGGCGGGACCGGGGCGTCGATCGAGGTCGAGTCGAGCGGGTCGTGCCCGGCGATGACCTCGTGCAGCAGGGCCGCGTCCAGGACCGTGCGGGCGCAGGGGCCGCCCTGGTCGAGGGAGGAGGAGAAGGCGACCATGCCGTAGCGGGAGACGGCCCCGTACGTCGGCTTCACGCCGACCGTGCCGGTGACGGCGGCCGGCTGGCGGATGGAGCCGCCGGTGTCGGTGCCGATGGCGAGGGGGGCCTCGAAGGAGGCGAGGGCGGCGGAGGAGCCGCCGCCGGAGCCGCCCGGGATGCGGGTGAGGTCCCACGGGTTGCCGGTCGGGCCGAAGGCGCTGTTCTCCGTCGAGGACCCCATGGCGAACTCGTCCATGTTGGTCTTGCCGAGGATGACGACGTCGGCGGCCTTCAGCTTCCTGGTGAGGGTCGCGTCGTACGGCGGGATCCAGCCCTCGAGGATCTTCGAGCCGACGGTCGTCGGGATGCCCTCGGTGGTGAAGATGTCCTTGAGCGCGAGGGGGACGCCGGCCAGCGGGCCGAGCTTCTCGCCGCGCTCGCGCTTCTCGTCGACGGCGCGGGCCTGCGCGAGGGCGCCCTCGCGGTCGACGTGCAGGAAGGCGTGCACCTTCTCGTCGACGGCCTCGATGCGGGCGAGGTGGGCCTCGGTGACCTCGACCGCCGTGAGCTCGCCGGAGGCGATCCTCCCCGCGATCTCGGCGGCCGTGAGCTTGATGATGTCCGTCATGGGATCAGTCCTCCCCCAGGATCTGCGGCACCTTGAAACGCTGCTGCTCCTGGGCCGGGGCGCCGGAGAGCGCCTGCTCGGGGGTGAGCGACGGACGGACCTCGTCCGCCCGCATGACGTTCGTCAGCGGGAGCGGGTGCGAGGTCGGCGGTACGTCTTGGTCGGCGACCTCGCTGACGCGGGCGACCGCGCCGATGATGTCGTCCAGCTGTCCCGCGAAGTGGTCGAGCTCTTCGGGCTTCAGCTCCAGACGCGCCAGCCGGGCGAGGTGGGCGACCTCCTCGCGCGTGATGCCAGGCATGCAGCGTTCCTCTGGGGTGAGTGTGTGTGGTTTGGGCCCAATCCTAGGGGGCGCGGGCAGGTACCCGTGAAACGGTTCGCCCCGGCGGCGGTCCGGTGCGTCAGCGGCGGGCCTCCCAGGCCTCGCTGCGCAGGAAGTGGTTGTCGTACAGCTCCTGGACCTCGAGGAGGCTCTCCGGGCCGGCCTCCCCCAGCCGGACGCGCTGGAGGTGACGGAAGTACTCGAAGCGCTCCACGCCCGGGGTGATGACGATCAGGAGGTCGGCGGTGCTGCCGGGCGCGGCGGCGAAGGCGTGCGGCCTGCCCGGCGGGACGACGACGAGGTCGCCGCGCTCGGCGTCGACGATGTCGTCGCCGGACAGGACCCGGGCCTCGCCGTCGAGCAGGAAGAACATCTCGGCGGAGTTGCGGTGCAGGTGCGGGCGGGCGCCGTCGGCTCCCTCCGCGAGCGTGACGCGCACGGTGGACAGCGCGCCGCCGGACGCGCTGCTGTCGGCGAGCAGTTTCACGGCGACCGGGTCGCCGCCGACCACCTCGGCGTCGGCGTCGCGGACGACCACGGAGTCGTCGAACTTCGGCACGAACAGTGACATGGCTTCCCCTCTGTACGGGCTGTACGGGCTGTGCGGGCGGTCCTGGCGCGGTCGGACCGCGAAGAGCGGTCCGGCGCCGATCAGCACGGCGACGGCGGTGGCGAAGTGGACCCCGAAGGCCACGGCCCTGGTGCCACCGTGCCGCAGCACGGTCACCGTGTCGACGAGCGGCACGACCACGACGACCAGCATGTACCAGGCCTCGGCACGGGCGCCCACGAAGAGCGGCAGGGCGAGGCCGAGGATCCCGGGGGTGCCGTCCCTGAGGCCCTTGACCGCGAGGGGGCGCCGGCGTCGCCGCCGGGGGCGACGGGGACCCGCGGGTCCGGGGTGAGCGGGGCCCCGGCGGACGTTCCGACGGGGCCCGCCTCGCGCGGGGGCGGCGTGACGCTTCGCGGGGCCCGGGGTGCCGCGCGGGGAGGGTTCACAAGGACCCGGGGTGCCGCGCGGGAACGGCGTGCGGTTTCACAAGGACCCGGGCGTGACACCCCCCGGAGGGGGACGGCCGGTGGGGAACTCCCGGATGAGGCCTGGCGTGGCGCGGGAGGGCTCCGGCGTCACCCGAAGCGGGTGGCGGCCCGGCGCTCCGGCGTGTCGCCGGGGTGCCCGGCGGGCGGGCCGGCGGGGCCGGGTCGCCCGGGCGGGCGGGTCACTCGTCGGACGCCGCCGCGGGCAGTGCCGCCGCGGGCCGCTGCCAGCCGCGTGAGCCGCGGGCCCGCAGCCATGCCGTCGTCTCCTCGGGCGGCATCGCCGCGGCGACCAGCCAGCCCTGCACGGCGTCGCAGCCGAGGTCGCGCAGCCGCTCCCACGTCTCGTCGTCCTCGACGCCCTCCGCGACGACGAGCAGCCCGAGCGAATGCGCGAGGTCGACCGTGCAGCGCACGATCGCCGCGTCCTCGGCGTCCACCGCCAGCCGGGCCACGAAGGACCGGTCGATCTTCAGCTCGCTCACCGGCAGCCGGCGCAGGTGGACGAGCGAGGAGTAGCCGGTGCCGAAGTCGTCGAGGGACATCTTCACGCCGTGCCCGGTCAGCCCGTTGAGGGTGTCGGCGGCACGCTGGGGGTCCTCCAGGAGGACGTGCTCCGTGATCTCGAGCTGGAGCGCTCCCGCGGGGACGCCGTGCCGGGCGAGGCGCGCGGCGACCGAACCGGCGAAGCCGGGGGTGTGGACGTCGCGGGGGGAGACGTTGACCGCCACCGGCACGTACAGGCCCTGGGACCGCCACCGGGCGACCTGTCCGAGCGCCGTCTCCAGCACGTACTCGGTGAGGTGCGGCATCAGCCCGGAGGACTCGGCGATCGCTATGAACTCGTCCGGCGGCACCTTCCCCCGCTCGGGGTGCACCCACCGCACCAGCGCCTCGAGTCCGGCGACCTGGCCGTCGAAGCGGACCTTGGGCTGGTAGTGCAGCTGCACCTCGTGGGCGTCGAGCGCGCGCCGCAGATCGCCCAGCAGGCCGAGCCGGTCGGGGGTGTTGGAGTCCCGCTTGGACTCGTAGACCTCGACGCCCGTGCGGTCCCGCTTGGCCTGGTACATCGCCACGTCCGCGCGGCGCAGGAGCCCCTCCGCGTCGAGGGCGTGGTCGGGGAAGACGGCGACGCCGGCGCTCGCCTCCAGCACCAGGGTGAGCCCGTCGAGGTCGAGCGGCGAACCGAGCGCGGAGACGAGTCCGCGGGCGACACGGGTCGCCGAGGTCGTGGAGTCGGCGACGGGCAGTAAGACGGCGAACTCGTCGCCGCCGAGCCGGGCGACCTCGGCCCCGCGCGGAAGGGCGGCCCGGAGCCGGTCGGCCGTCTGGAGCAGGAGCCGGTCACCGGCGAGATGACCGAGGGTGTCGTTGACCGACCGGAAACGGTCGAGGTCGATCAGCATCAACGCGGCGCGGGCGCCGATGCGTTCGGCGTCGTCCAGGGCGGTCCAGATGCGCTCCCCGAGCCACTGCCGGTTCGGCAGCCCGGTCAGCGGGTCGCGCAACTGCTCCTCGGCCCGGGCGCGGGCCATCCACAGCGTGGAGTCGAGCGCGATGAGCGGGATGGCGAACAGCGGCAGCAGGATCGGTTCGGCCACGGCCACCACGCACACCAGCGGGGCTATGCCGAGCAGGGCGACCGCGACCAGCCCCTGTCTGACCAGGGCGGTGCGGGCGACGGTGGGCAGGCCGTCGGGGCGGGGCGCGTTGAGGTACCAGAGCAGGACGCGGGTGACGGCGAGGTAGGCGACGGCGACCAGGACGACCTGGGGGGCGGTGTAGACCGTCCAGGTGTCGGGGGTCCAGGGTCTCTCGACGGACGGCACCCGCCCGCAGGCCGCCAGCAGCAGCGCTCCGGCGCCTATGCCGACGATGTCCACCGCGCCGTGCAGGACGCCCTGCCGCCAGCGGTGGCGGCGGGCTATCCCGACCAGGACGACGACGGTGAGGCTGACCAGTCCGGCGGGCAGCCAGCCGTAGAGCAGCAGGACGGCGAGGGTGAGGGCGGCGCCGGAGCCGGTGCCGCCCCACCAGCGGGCCCGGCCGAGCATGACCAGGTGGCCGACGATGACGCCGGTGAGCACGGCCAGCGACCAGCCGGCGGTGCCGGCCGGGAAGAGCGCGTGGCTGCCGGTGAAGGCGCGGTAGAAACCGGCGCCGAGGGCGAACCCGGCCGCCGCGACGACCGCGGCGGACCAGGACAGGTGGCGCTCGCTCTCGCCGCCGGCGGGTCCGGCCGCCGCGGATCCGGCGGGGAACCTGCCGGGAGCACGCGGGTCCGCGGCGGCGTGCGGGGCCCCGGCGCGCGCCTCGGCACGCTGCGACCACACCACCCGCCGGCTCCCCCACCAGACGCCGGTGACCCGGCGCAGGCGCAGCCCCGACTCCTGGGCGGCGCTCTCGGTCGGTTCCATTCCCGTCCCTCTCACAGCCGGCGGTGCCCACGCCGCGCGGCCCACTGCCCGACAACCCCCGGGCGGCGCCGCGTCGGTGAACCCTTCCCCGCACTCGTCAGGAGCGCGGGGATGCCCCGACCGCGGCTGGGCACGGCGGGCGCACATCTCAACAGTAGGCCGCGGACGGCTTCCGCGGGCAGCGGTCGTCGACGGTTGCCCGAATGCGCCCCGGCCACCCGTATGCATCTGATATGCGCCGATCGGGTGGCCTTCAACCGCCGTTCCCCGCTACTCCGTCACCGCGAGCGCGGCTTCCGCCGCCGCCTCGGGACCCTGTTCGAGCAGGACGGTGAAGCCGTCCTCGTCCAGGACGGGCACCTTCAGCTGCATCGCCTTGTCGTACTTCGAGCCGGGATTGTCCCCCACGACCACGAAGGACGTCTTCTTCGAAACCGAACCGGTCACCTTTGCTCCACGGCTCTGCAGCGCCTCCTTGGCGCCGTCGCGGGTGAAGCGCTCCAGGGTGCCGGTGACGACGACGGTGAGGCCCTCCAGGGGACGGGGGCCCTCGTCCTCGCCGGTGCTCTCCTCCTCCATGCGGACCCCGGCCGCCCTCCACTTGCGGAGGATCTCCTGGTGCCACTCCTCGGCGAACCACTCCTTGAGCGAGGCGGCGATGATCGAGCCCACGCCGTCGGTGGCCGCCAACTCCTCCTCGGACGCCTGCTCGATGCGGTCGATCGAGCGGAACTCGCGGGCGAGCGCCTCGGCGGCGACCGGCCCCACGTGCCGGATCGACAGACCGGTGAGGACGCGCGCGAGCGGGCGCTCCTTGGCGGCCGCGATGTTCTCCAGCATGGCGACCGCGTTCTTCTTGGCCTCGCCCTGCTGGTTGGCGAAGACCGTGACGATCTTCTCCTCGCCCGTCTTCGGGTCCCGCTTGGGCAGTCCGCTGTCCTGGTCGAGGACGTACGCCTTGATGGGCAGCAGCTGCTCGACGGTGAGGTCGAACAGGTCGCCCTCGTCGGTCAGCGGCGGGTCCTGCGGCTCCAGCGGCTTGGTGAGGGCCGCGGCGGCGACGTAGCCGAAGTGCTCGATGTCCAGGGCCTTGCGGCCCGCGAGGTAGAACAGCCGCTCGCGCAACTGGGCCGGGCAGGTGCGGGCGTTGGGGCAGCGCAGGTCGACGTCGCCCTCCTTCATCGGCCGCAGGGGCGTCCCGCACTCGGGGCACTCGGACGGCATCACGAACTCGCGCTCGGTGCCGTCCCGCAGGTCGACGACCGGCCCGAGGATCTCCGGGATCACGTCACCGGCCTTGCGCAGCACCACCGTGTCGCCGATGAGGACGCCCTTGGCCTTGACGACGTCCTGGTTGTGCAGGGTCGCGAACTCCACCTCGGAGCCGGCCACCGTCACCGGCTCCACCTGCGCGTACGGCGTGACACGGCCCGTACGGCCCACGCCGACGCGGATGTTGACGAGCTTGGTGTTGACCTCTTCGGGCGCGTACTTGTAGGCGATGGCCCAGCGGGGGGCGCGGGCCGTCGAGCCGAGCCGGCCCTGCAGCCGGATGTCGTCGAGCTTGACCACGACCCCGTCGATCTCGTGCTCCACGGAGTGCCGGTTCTCGCCGTAGTACGCGATGAACCGCCGCACGCCGTCGAGGTCGTCGACGACCTCGTTGTGCGCGGAGGTGGGCAGGCCCCAGGACTTGAGGAGGTCGTAGGCCTCGGAGAGGCGGGTCAGGCCCTCGTAGCCCTCCAGGGCCCCGATGCCGTGGACGACCATGTGCAGCGGCCGGCCGGCCGTCACCCTCGGGTCCTTCTGGCGCAGCGAACCGGCCGCAGCGTTGCGCGGGTTGGCGAAGGGCTTGTCGCCCGCCTCGACCAGGCGGGCGTTGAGCTCCTCGAACTTCTCCATCGGGAAGTAGACCTCGCCGCGGATCTCCACGAGCGTGGGGACGCCGTCGCCGGCGAGGCGGTCCGGGATCTCGGCGATGGTGCGCACGTTGGGCG
Source organism: Streptomyces sp. NPDC017936 (assembly GCF_044328485.1). Lineage (NCBI taxonomy): Bacteria > Bacillati > Actinomycetota > Actinomycetes > Kitasatosporales > Streptomycetaceae > Streptomyces > Streptomyces sp. NPDC017936. The sequence continues at coordinate 50,758 of NZ_JBIRHK010000023.1, forward strand.
TGATGTCCTCGCCGGTGCGGCCGTCGCCGCGGGTGGCCGCGCGGGTGAGGCGGCCGTTCTCGTAGGTGAGGTTGACGGCGAGGCCGTCGACCTTCAGCTCGCACAGGAAGCGGTACGCGGAGGCGCCCACGTCCTTGTGGACGCGCTCGGCCCAGGCGGCCAGCTCCAGGTCGTCGAAGGCGTTGTCCAGGGAGAGCATGCGCTCGCGGTGCTGGACGGCCGTGAACTCCGTGGCGTACGCGCCCGCGACCTTCTGGGTCGGCGAGTCGGGCGTGCGCAGCTCGGGGTACCGCTCCTCCAACGCCTCCAGGGAGCGCAGGAGGCGGTCGAACTCCGCGTCGCTGATGACGGGAGCGTCCTTCACGTAGTACCGGAAGCGGTGCTCCTCGATCTGCTCAGCGAGCTGCGCGTGCTGCTCCCGTGCCTCGGTGGGCACCGTCGTCTCCGCTTGCTTGTCGCCGGCCACCGTGTAGTCCTCCCGTCACTCTGGGTTGTCGGCGAGGGATCTCGCCGCCCGGACGCAGTGCGCGAGCGCCTGACGCGCGTACGCGGGAGAGGCCCCCGCGAGACCGCACGCAGGCGTGACGGTGACCGCCTCCGCGAGAAGCCCCGGTGACAGCCCCAGCCTGCGCCACAGCGTCCTGACACCCATGACGCTACCGGCAGGGTCTGACAACGGGCCGTCCGTCCCCGGCACGACACCGGCGAAGAGCCGGGTACCCCCCTCCACCGCCTCCCCGATGACCTCGTCGTCACGTTCGGTGAGGAGCGAGAGGTCGAAGGAGACCGCGGTCACGCCGGCCCGGCGCAGCAGGGCGAAGGGCACGTCCGGCGCGCACGAGTGGACCACGACCGGACCCTGGCCGTGCACCCCGGCGACGTCCCGGAGCGTGGCCTCGACGACCTGGCGGTCGACGGCGCGGTGGGTGCGGTAGCCGCTGGCGGTCCTGACCCGGCCGCGCAGGACGGCGGTGAGGGAGGGCTCGTCGAGCTGGAGCACGAGCCGCGCGCCCGGGACGCGGCGCCGGACCTCCGCGAGGTGCAGGCGCAGGCCTTCCGTGAGGGAGGCGGCCAGGTCGCGGCAGGCCCCGGGGTCGGAGAGGGCGGCCTCGCCGTTCCGCAGCTCCAGGGCGGCGGCGAGGGTCCAGGGGCCGACCGCCTGGACCTTCAGCGGCCCTTCGTAGCCCTGGGTGAACTCCTCCAGCGCGTCCAGGTCCTCCCCCAGCCACGACCTGGCCCGCCGGGTGTCCCGGCCCGGCCGGTCGCCGACGCGCCAGCCGCTCGGCTCCACGCGCGCGTACAGCTCGACCAGCATCCCCGCCGTCCGGCCGATCATGTCCGCGCCGGGGCCGCGGGCGGGGAGCTCGGCGAGGAAGGGGAAGTCCTCGAAGGTGCCGGTGACGGTCTTGGCGGCCTCCCTGGCGTCGCCGCCGGGCAGGGAGCCGATGCCCGTGGCGGGGCCCAGTCGCATGTTCTCGTTCACGGGGGAAGCCTACGTAGGGCTCGGGGGGTGCGGGGCGGGCGCGGGCGCCGGCCCCGGTTCCCCGCCCCCGCCGTCACCGCCCCGGACGTACCGTCAGGTCGTTGATCTCCGCGTCCCTGGGGAGGTCGAGGGCCGTCAGGATCGTCGTCGCGACCGACTCCGGGTCGATCCACTGCCCGGGGTCGTAGTCCTTACCCTCCTGCTGGTGGACCTTGGCCTGCATGGGGCTGGCCGTGCGCCCGGGGTAGACGGAGGTGACGCGGACGCCGTTCGCGTGCTCCTCCTGCCGCAGGGAGTCCGCCAGCGCCTTCAGACCGTGCTTGGAGGCGGCGTAGGCCGACCAGTCGGCGCTCGCCCGCAGTCCCGCCCCGGAGTTCACGAACACCACGTGCCCGCGGGCGGCGCGCAGCTGGGGCAGGAAGTGCCGGGTCAGCTCGGCGGGCGAGACGAGGTTGACGTTGAGCTGGTGGCGCCAGGACTTGGGGGTGAGGTCACCGACCGGTCCGAGGTCGACCACCCCGGCGACGTGCAGCAGCGAGTCCACCCGGTCGGGGAGCGTCTGGTGCGAGAAGGCCCAGGACAGCCTGTCGGGGTCGGCCAGGTCGCCGACGAGCGTCCTCGCCCCGGGGAACTCCGCCGCGAGTTCCTTCGCGCGCCCCGCGTCGCGCGCGTGCAGCACGAGGTCGTCCCCGCGCGCGTGGAGGCGGCGGGCGACGGCCGCACCGATGCCGGAACCCGCTCCGGTGATCACATGAGTAGCCATGCCCGCCATGCTCGCATCACCGGACGCTCACTCGATGCCCTGACTCTCCTCCAGGTAGGCCAGCGCGCCGACCGGCTCCTCCGCGAAGAACACCAGGTCGGTCAGCGGCCTGGGCAGGAACCCCTCGGCGTCCATGCGCCGGAACTGCTCCTTCAGGCCGTCGTAGAAGCCGGCGGTGTTCAGCAGCACGACCGGCTTGTCGGTGTGCCCGTGCTTCTTCAGCTCGAGGATCTCGGTGGCCTCGTCGAGGGTGCCCGTGCCGCCGACCAGGATCACCACCGCGTCGGCCTTCTCCAGCAGGAGCTTCTTGCGTTCGGCGAGGTCACGGGCGATGACCATCTCGTCCGCGCCCGGCCGGGCCTTGGCCGCGAGGAAGTCCACCGACACCCCGCACAGCCGGCCGCCCGCCTCCTGCACGCCGTCGGCCACCACCTTCATCAGCCCGCTGTCGGAGCCGCCCCACACGAGCGTGTGACCGCCCTTGCCGAGCAGTTCGGCGAACTCACGGGCGGGTCGGGTGTAGCGGTCGTCGAGGTCGGCGGCGGAGAGGAAGACACAGATGCGCATGGCACCCACCGTACGCGGGAAGAACCGCGGCCCCGCGAGCGCTCTGTCCGGTATGGCCCACGGACACACGATCACGATCGAGCAGAGCGACCGGCACGTCAGGGTCGTCCACGGCGACCAGGTGCTGGCCGAGAGCGACCGGCCCCTCGTCCTGAGGGAGACCGGCTGCCCGGTGCGCTACTACCTCCCCGCCGAGGACGTACGCCTGGACCTCCTCACCCCCTCCGCCACCCGCACGCGCTGCCCCTTCAAGGGCACGGCGTCCTACTGGTCCCTGCCGGACGCGCCCGACCTCGTCTGGTCCTACCCCGAGCCCGAACCGGACGTGGCCGCGATCAAGGACCACCTCTGCTTCTACGAGGTGTCCGTCTCGCCGGCGTGAGCCCGCGCGGGACGGGCGGGACGGGCGGGACGGGCGGCGGGGCACGACCGGTGGTCCCCCGTCGCCACCGGTCCGCGCTCCCCCGCCGACCGATGGTGCCGCATCGCGGGGCGGAAGCGACGGCACCGGGCCGTCCCGGACGGCCTCCGGGCTGTCCGGGCCGGTCAGGGCCCTGTCCGGGTTCCGTCCCGGACAACCGTCCCGGACGACGGCGTCATGACCGGATCCACCGTTGCCCCACGCGTCAGACCTGTCACACCATGCGTGCATGGGCAATCTGGAGGAGCCGTCGCCGGACGCGGCCCGGGACGCCGCCGGTTTCGTCGCGTCGCTGCGGCAGCTCAAGGAGCGCGCGGGGCTGACGTACCGGGAGCTGGAGGAGCGGGCCGCCCGCAACGGCGACGTGCTGGCCCGCAGCACCCTGGCCGACGTGCTGCGCCGGGCGACCCTGCCCCGCCCCGACGTGCTGGCCGCGTTCGTCCGCGCCTGCGGGGACGGACAGCGGCTGGCGGCCTGGCTGGACGCCAGGGAACGCATCGCCGCGGACGCGCCCGCCGCGGCCACGGACCCGGACGGGGCCGGGAGCGGAACCGCGTCCCTGGCCGGAACGGAGCACGGGGACGACGGCACGGACGAGCACCGGGACGAGGAGACGGGCCAGTCCCCGCCGCGGACCGCCGGGCCGGACGCGCGCGGGCCGGGGGCCGGGTCCCGCAGGATCCTGCTCACGTCCGTCCTCGCCACCCCGCTCCTCGCCCTGGCCGCCTGGGCGCTGCTGTCCGGGGCCTTCGGCGGCACGGACGACGCGAACGGCACCGGCGCGCCGGCCGCCGCGGCCTCCGCCTCCGCCTCCGCCTCCGGGAAGCCCGCCGACGGCTGGGTCACCGTGCGCCCCGCCCGGACACCGGACCTGTGCCTGACGGACGGGCGGGACCGCGAGGGCGCCTACGGGAACGCCGTCGCCGTGCAGCTCCCCTGCGCGCGGGCCGCCGTTCCGCGCACCTACCTGGAACCGGCCGGCGAGGGCCTGTACCGCATCCAGTGGCACCATCCCTCGGAGGGGAAGGGGTGCCTGACGGTGATCGGGTCGGGTCCGGTGAAGGGCATGCTCGAGCCCCGCAACGACTGTTCCGCCGCCACCCTGTTCCGCGTGGAGGCCGTCCCCTCCGGCGACGGCGGCGGTTTCCGGCTCCGCACGGCGCGCGGCACGACGTGCGTCGGCCTGACCGGCGACGACCGCGCCGAGGGAGCCGAAGCGGTCGAGGAACGCTGTACCGGCGCGGCCGACCAGCGGTTCCTCATCCGGACGGACTGACCGACGGCCGCGGCACGCCCGGGACGGCCCCGCCGCACCGATGAGCTCGGCCCCGTCTGACAGTCTCGGCAGACATGGAGAAGAAGACCCTTTCGCGCGACGGCACGTCCCTCGCGTACGAAGTCGCAGGGCAGGGCCCGGCGGTCGTCCTCGTCAGCGGCGCGATGTCCACGAGCTCCACCGTGGCACCGCTGGCCGGCCTCCTCGCGCGGCGTTTCACCACGGTCCGCTACGACCGCCGGGGCCGCGGCGAGAGCGGCGACACGGCGCCCTACGCGGTGGAACGCGAGGTCGAGGACCTGGCGGCGCTCATCGACGTGGCGGGCGGCGAGGCGGCGCTGTACGGCGTCTCGTCGGGCGGCGCGCTGGTGCTCCGGGCGGCGGCGAGCGGGCTGCCGGTGAGCCGGGTGGCGGTGTACGAGACGCCGTACGCGGACTTCTCGGACGGCGGCGCCGGGGAACGCGCCGCCTACACCGCGCGGCTGACCGAGGCGCTCGGGCAGGGCCGGCGCGGGGACGCGGTGGAGCTGTTCCTGAGGCTGACGGGCCTGGCCGAGAAGATGATCCAGGGCGCCCGCCAGTCGCCGATGTGGGCCGGCATGGAGGCCATCGCGCCGACCCTGGCCTACGACGACGCCGTGATGGGCGACGGCCTCGTCCCCCGGGAGCGGCTGGCCTCGGTCGGCGTGCCGGTGCTGGCCGTGGCGGGCGGGGCGAGCCCGGCGTGGATGCGCGAGGCGACGCGCGCGGTCGCGGCGGCGGTCCCGCGGGGCACGTACCGCGAACTGGCGGACCAGGACCACATGGTGGACCCGAACGTCCTCGCGCCGGTCCTCACCGGGTTCTTCGCGCCGTAGCCCCCCGGCGGCACCGGTGGGGTCGCCGGGCCGGTGGGCGCCCGGGGCGTAGGGTCACACCGCCGCGGCCGTCGCGCGCGTGGTCGCGGCGATCGTCGCCGAGCCCACCACGCGCGTGCCGTCGTACAGCACGATCGCCTGGCCGGGGGCCACGCCGCGGACGGGCTCCCCGAAGGAGACCCGCAGTTCGCCGTCCACCAGCTCCGCCGTCACCCCGGTCTCGCCGCCGTGGGCGCGCAGCTGGGCGGTGTAGGCACCGGGGCCGGTGGGGGCGGCGCCGCACCAGCGGGGCTTGACGGCGGTCAGGGCGGTGACGTCGAGGGCGGCGGCCGGACCGACCGTGACCGTGTTGTCCACCGGGGAGATGTCGAGGACGTAGCGCGGCTTGCCGTCCGCGGCCGGGGTGCCGATGCGCAGGCCCTTGCGCTGGCCGATGGTGAAGCCGTACGCGCCGTCGTGCGTGCCGAGCTTGTGGCCGGCCTCGTCGACGATGTCGCCCTCGGCCTTGCCCAGCCGCCGCGCGAGGAAGCCCTGGGTGTCGCCGTCGGCGATGAAGCAGATGTCGTGCGAGTCGGGCTTCTTGGCGACGGCGAGCCCCCTGCGCTCGGCCTCGGCGCGGATCTCGTCCTTCGTGGTGACCGTGTCGCCGAGGGGGAAGAGGGCGTGGGCGAGCTGCCTGTCGTCCAGGACGCCGAGGACGTACGACTGGTCCTTAGCCATGTCGGAGGCGCGGTGCAGTTCGCGGGTGCCGTCCTCGCGGACCACGACCTTCGCGTAGTGGCCGGTGCAGACCGCGTCGAAGCCGAGGGCCAGGGCCTTGTCCAGGAGCGCCGCGAACTTGATCTTCTCGTTGCAGCGCAGGCAGGGGTTGGGGGTGCGGCCGGCCTCGTACTCGGCGACGAAGTCCTCGACGACGTCCTCGCGGAAGCGGTCGGCGAGGTCCCAGACGTAGAAGGGGATGCCGATGACGTCGGCGGCGCGGCGGGCGTCGCGGGAGTCCTCGATGGTGCAACAGCCCCGCGCGCCCGTCCGGAACGACTGCGGGTTCGCGGAGAGCGCGAGGTGGACGCCGGTGACGTCGTGGCCGGCTTCCGCGGCGCGGGCGGCCGCGACGGCGGAGTCGACCCCGCCGGACATGGCGGCGAGTACGCGGAGGGGGCGGGGGCGCTGCGAGGTCTCAGTCATAACGCCTCCCAGGGTACGGGGCGCCGGGAACCGCGGCCCGCGCGTATCCGTTGTGGATCTCGGAGGGCGAGGAAGGACGGGCCATGGGGGAGACGAAGCGCGACGCCGACCGGCGGATCGGGCGGCGTGCGCTGCTGATCGGCGGGGCGGCGGCGGCCGTGGGGTCGGCGGTGCTGGCGCGTGACGAGCTGGCGCACCTGTGGTGGCGGCTGCCGGGCGTGGAGAAGTCCCGGGTGCAGGGCGCGGTCGACTACCGGGGCGCGCGGTGGGTGGCGGCCTCCGAGGCGAACTTCCGCTGGGCCGACCGTCCGGACGACTACGGCATCGACCTGGTCGTCATCCACGTCACGCAGGGCGACCTGGCCAGCGCGGTGCAGGTGTTCCAGGACCCGGACCACCGGGCGGCCGCCCACTACATCGTCGGCAAGGACGGGCGCGTCACCCAGATGATCCGCGAGCTGGACGTGGCGTACCACGCGGGCAACCGCGGGTACAACGAGCGGAGCGTCGGCATCGAGCACGAGGGCTTCGTGGACCGTCCGCAGGACTTCACCGACGCGATGTACACGGCCTCGGCGCGGCTGACGGCCGGGATCTGCCGGCGGTACGGGATACCGGTGGACCGCGAGCACATCATCGGCCACGTGGAGGTGCCGGGGACGGACCACACCGACCCGGGCGAGCACTGGGACTGGGACCGGTACCTGCGGCTGGTGCGGGAGGCGCACACCGCGTCCGCGTGAGGGGCCCCGGGCACCCGTCGCGCGAGCCCGTCGTTCCCGGGTCCCCGTCGGCGGATCCCGCGGTCGCTCACGTGAGCCCCGCCGCCCGTGCCCGTTCCACCGCGGGTCCGATGGCCCGGGCGACCGCCTCGACGTCGGCCTCGGTGGAGGTGTGGCCGAGGGAGAAGCGCAGGGTGCCGCGGGCCAGGTCCGGGTCGGCGCCGGTGGCGAGCAGGACGTGGCTGGGCTGGGCGACGCCGGCGGTGCAGGCGGAGCCGGTGGAGCACTCGATGCCCTGGGCGTCCAGGAGCAGCAGCAGGGAGTCGCCCTCGCAGCCCGGGAAGGTGAAGTGGGCGTTGGCGGGGAGGCGGCCCTCCGGCGCCGGGTCGCCGCCGAGGATCGCGTCGGGGACGGCCGTGCGGACCGCGTCGACCAGGGCGTCGCGCAGGGCGCCGATCTCACGGGCGAACCACTCGCGCTGCTCGGCGGCGAGGCGTCCGGCCACGGCGAAGGAGGCGATGGCGGGGACGTCGAGGGTCCCGGAGCGCACGTGCCGCTCCTGGCCGCCGCCGTGCAGGACGGGTACGGGGGTGTGCTCGCGGCCGAGGAGCAGGGCGCCGATCCCGTAGGGGCCGCCGATCTTGTGGCCGGAGAGGGTCATCGCGGCGAGGCCGGAGGCGGCGAAGTCGACGGGGACCTGACCGAAGGCCTGCACGGCGTCGGCGTGCAGGGGGACGTCGAACTCCGCTGCGGCCTCGGCGAGTTCACGGACCGGCATGACCGTGCCGATCTCGTTGTTCGCCCACATGACGGTCGCCAGGGCGACATCGCCGGGGTTGCGGGCGACGGCCTCCCGGAGGGCGTCCGGGTGGACCCGGCCGTGGGCGTCGACGGGGAGGTACTCGACGGTCGCGCCCTCGTGTTCGCCCAGCCAGTGCACGGCGTCGAGGACGGCGTGGTGTTCGACGGGGCTGGCGAGGATCCGGGTGCGGGCCGGGTCGGCGTCACGGCGGGACCAGTACAGGCCCTTGACGGCGAGGTTGTCGGCCTCGGTGCCGCCGGAGGTGAAGACGACCTCGCTCGGGCGGGCGCCCAGTGCTTCCGCGAGGGTCTCGCGTGCCTCCTCGACCGTGCGGCGGGCCTGGCGGCCGGACGCGTGCAGGGAGGAGGCGTTGCCGGTGACGCCCAGGTGGGCGGCGAGTGCCTCTGCCGCCTCCGGGAGCATCGGGGTGGTCGCGGCGTGATCGAGGTAAGCCATGGTGAGGCGATTCTACGGCGCGGGGCCGACGGACCTCGTGTCGCGGTCGGCCGTCCCCGCCCGCCTCCCGGCGGCCCGCCTCAGAAGCTCCACGAGATCGTCGAGTCCGCCTGCATGAAGGCCGCCAGGACCACCAGGTCGGCGATGCCGAGCGTCAGGCCGAGCAGGGCGCGGCCGCGCCGCCCGGTGCCGCGCCGGAGGGCGACCGCCGCCAGGACGATGGCGATCGGGCCGAGGAAGACGTTCAGGACGAGGAGGCCGACGAGGCCGAGGACGAAGGACGCGACCGCCATGCCGTCGGTGTCCCGGATGCCCGTGCGGCGCGTGGCCGGTGCGGTGAGCTGCATGGTCCGTTCCTTTCCGGTCGGGGTGGGCGGGTCAGCGGGTGGGGGTGTGGCGGCGGCCGTGGCGCTCGCGGAGCGCGAAGACACCGAGCCAGACGGCGATCACGGCTGCGGCGGCGAGGCTCAGGCCGATCGGCGCGTGGGCGACGGTGCCCACGACGACGCCGAGCAGCAGCAGTGCGGCGACGAGGAACAGCATGGGATCGGATCCCCCTCCGTGAAGTTTCGGTGAACAGTTGCAGTTACACTTGTTCACTGACTCATGAGTCTAGCGTGCCCCCTCTCTTGGCAATTATGGAGAACAGTTGTTAACTGGATGACATGAGTCACACCCTCGGCATCCGGCAGGCCCAGAAGCAGAAGACCCGGCGGGCGCTCCTGGACGCGGCACTGGGACTGCTGGAGGAGCAGAGCCTGAGCAGCCTGGGCCTGCGCGAGGTCACCCGCGCCGTCGGGGTGGCCCCGACGGCCTTCTACCGCCACTTCCGCTCCACGGCGGACCTCGGTGTGGCCCTGGTCGAGGAGGCGCTGGGCAGCCTGCACCCGATGATCCGGACCACGGTGACGTCCGCCGGTTCCAGCGACGAACGCATCGCCCGTGCCGTCGAGTTGATCGCCCGTCACGTACACGCGTACCCCGCACATGTCCGTTTTATCGCCCGGGAGCGCCACGGCGGGGTCCAACCGGTCCGCGCGGCGATCCGCGACCAACTGGCGCGGTTCGCCGCGGAGGTGGAGGCCGAACTGGCCGAGGACCCGGAGGCGGCGGGCTGGAGCGAGGAGGACCTGGCGATGCTGGCGCACCTGTACGTCGACCAGATGCTCATCACGGCCTCGCTGTTCCTGGAGGCGCAGGAGTCCGCGGAGGGCGAGGAGGCGCACGCCGAGGCCCGTGAGCGCGTCACCCGGGCCGCGACCCGCCGGCTGCGGCTCGTCAGCATCGGCCGCCGGCACTGGCTCGACTGAGCCGGTCCCCGTGTCCGGGCGCGGACGCGCACGCGCGACGAGGGCGGCGCACCCGTCCACCGGGTGCGCCGCCCTCTCCTCGCGTACGGCGACGGGCCGCCGTCGGCCCCGCCGCCCGGGCCGGTCAGCCCAGCCTGACCCGCGCCAGCTGCCGCGACTGCGCCACCAGTCGGTCCGCGCTGTCCCACACCTCGGCGTCCTCCTCCAGGTAGCCGCCGGCGAGGTTGCGGGTGGTGATGGAGACCCGGACCGGGCCCGGGGCCGGGCGGGAGCGGACGTGGACGGTGAGTTCCACCGTCGGGACCCAGCCGGCGATGCCGAGGTCGAACGCGGTGGGCGGCAGGGCGTCCACCGCGAGGAGCAGCGACAGCGGGTCGGCGTCACGGCCGTCGGCCAGCCCGAACCAGGCCCGCATCTCGCCCTTGCCCGAGGGCCGGCCCAGGGCCCAGCCGACGGTCGACGGGTCGAGCTTGAGCATCAGCCGCTCGGCGATGGGCTGCTGCTCGGCGTCGGGGGCGGGTCCGTCCTCGGGGCCGAAGCACCGGTCCATCGGCGGGAAGGCCGGGGGCCGCGCCGAGGTGCGGACGTCGTCGGGGAGGGTGTCGAGGTCGCCGTAGGAGGCGAGGACGCGGATGCGTTCGACCTCGCGGCCCTCCTCGTCGTACTGGAGGAGGGACGCCTGGCCGGTGGAGAGGGTGCGGCCGGTGCGGACCGTCTCGGTGCGGATCACGGCCGGCCCGGGGCGGGAGGCGCTGAGGTAGTGCGCGGAGACGGTGAACGGGTCGCGGTGCGGCAGGGTGTCCGCGAGGGCGCGCCCGAGGACGGCGAGCAGGTAGCCGCCGTTGACGGCGCCGAAGATCGTCCAGCCGGCCGAGAGGTCGGCGTCGTACACGCCGGGCTCGCGCGGGGTGACGGCGGTGTCGCGGTCGAACTCGCTGTCCCCGACGGTGGCGGGGGCGATGGCTGCTTCAGGCATGCATGAACGGTACAACAGGCAATTACTAAGCGGTAGCTTTTCGCGGGGGCGGGGCCGCCCGACGCGTGCGGGGCGGGTGGTTTCCCGGCAAGTGTCCGCACTCGTCCGTAAACCTCGGGGCCCGTTTTCCCCTCTCCAGGGACATGAGCCTCACCGGGACTCCGTTCCTCCTCACCCTGATCGCGCTGTCCGTCGCCGCCCTCGCCCTGCCGCTGCTGGTGTGGTCGCGCGTGCGCGGACCCAGGGTCCTGCGTGCCACGGCCCGGACGCTGATGCTGCTGTTCGCCCAGGGCACCGCCGTCGCCCTGGTGTTCGTCCTGGTCAACAACGCCAACAACCTGTACGACACCTGGGACGACCTCCTCGGCACCGGCAGCCACGTGCGGCAGGCCGCCGACCTGGGCCCCGACGGCACCGGCGGCATCGCGGTCGAGAGCCTGCCGAGGGTCCGGCAGACGTTCAGCCGGGCCGAGGGCCCCGGCATGCACGCGGCCGGCGGGGTGCGCGTCACCCAGCTCGAGGGGCGCGTCTCCGGCGTCGACGCCGAGGTCTACGTGTGGCTGCCCCCGCAGTACGACGACCCGGCCTACCGCAAGCGCGCCTTCCCCGTCGTGGAGCTGCTGCCGGGCTACCCCGGCTCGGCCAAGTCCTGGTTCGGGACGCTGCGCGCGCACGAGCAGCTGCTGCCGCTGATGCGCGAGGGCAAGGTCGCGCCGTTCATCCTGGTCGCCCCGCGCACCGCGCTGCTGCCCGGCGCGGACACCGGCTGCGCCAACGTCCCCGGCACCGTCAACGCCGACTCCTGGCTGAGCCTCGACGTGCCGAAGATGGTCAGGGACAACTTCCGGGCCCAGCCCGCGCCGCAGGGGTGGGCGGTCGCCGGGTACTCGGCCGGGGCGCACTGCGCCGCCAAGCTGGCCGTCGCCCACCCCGACCGCTACCGGGCCGCGATCAGCCTGTCCGGCTACAACGACCCGGCCGCGGAGCGCACCTCCCTGGCCGCGCAGAGCCGCACCCTGCGCGAGCAGAACAACCCCTGGGTGCTGCTGCGCAGGGCCGCCGAGCCGCCCCCCGTCGCCCTGTACGTCTCGGGCCGGCCGGGCGACGGCTACGAGGACGGCACGGCGCTGCAGCGGGAGGCGAAGGCGCCGACGGCCGTGCGCGTCGTCCTCGTCCCGGGGGACGCGGGCGGCCACACCATGGCGCTGTGGCGGCCGCAGGTGGTGCCCGCGTTCCGCTGGCTGACCGCGCAGACGGGTCAGGCGGGCGCCGTGGAGGGAGCTAGTCCTCCCGGACCGTCGAGCGACGGTTCCAGGCGCGCGGCGCTCGCCAGTGGTAGCGCATCGCGAGCAGCCGCAGGACGAAGGCCGTGACCGCGGCGGCCCCGCTGGCCAGCGGGGTGAGGGCGTCGTAGCGGATGCACAGCGCCACCATCGTGGCGCCGACGATCGCCGGGACCGCGTACAGGTCGCGGTCCCAGCGCAGCAGCGACGGCACCTCGTTGGCGAGGACGTCCCGCAGCACACCGCCGCCGACCGCGGTGGCCAGGCCCAGGGCGGCCGACGCGGTGAGGCCCAGGCCGTAGTCGTACGCCTTCGTGGTGCCGGCGACGCAGAACAGGCCGAGGCCGGCCGCGTCGAAGACGTTCACACCGGTCTGGATGCGCTCCACGTGGGGGTGGAGGAAGAACACCAGGAGGGCGGCGAGCAACGGGGCGAGGAAGTACCCCAGGTCGGTGAAGGCCGCGGGCGGTACGGCCCCGATGATCACGTCACGGAAGATCCCCCCGCCCAGCGCGGTGACCTCGGCGAGCACAGCTATGCCGAAGACGTCGAAGTTCTTGCGGACGGCCAGCAGCGCACCCGAGATCGCGAAGACGAAGATGCCGATCAGATCGAGCGTGTGCTGGACGGAGGGGCTGAAGAGTTGCTGGACCACCCTTCTATTCTCACCCAGCACAAAGCCCCCGCCTTACATTACAAGGCGGGGGCTCGGTGTTACTTACTTCTCTTTGGAGGGCGTCTCCTTGGAGACCTCGGGCCCCGCCGACTCCCCCGCGGGGGCGGCCTCGGCGGCCTCCTCCGTGGCGGCCTCGGCCGGTTCCTCGGCCGAGGAGCCCTCGGCCGGCGCCTCCGCCGGAGCGGTCTCGGCCTTCTCCTTCACGGGAGCGGCCTCGGCCTTCTCCTCCGCGGGAGCGGCCTCGGCCTTCTCCTTCACGGGAGCGGCCTCGGCCTTCTCCTCCGCGGGAGCGGCCTCGGCCTTCTCCTTCACAGGAGCAGCCTCAGCCTTCTCCTCCGCGGGAGCGGCCTCGGCCTTCTCCTCCGCGGGAGCGGTCTCGGCCTTCTCCTTCACAGGAGCAGCCTCAGCCTTCTCCTCCGTGGCGGCGGTCTCGGCCGACTCCTTCACGGGAGCGGCCTCGGCCGGCTCGTCCGTCAGGGAGGCCACCGCCGCCGACGTCTCCGCCGACTCCGCGAGCACCTCGTCGGCCACCAGCTCCGCCGCCTCCTTCGCGACGGTCAGCAGGACGGTGTCCTGCGGGGCCTGGTCCGCGAAGTTCTCCGGGTGGTGGCAGGCGACCTGCTGGCCCGGGCGCAGCTCGACCAGCTTGGGCTCGGTGGTCTTGCAGATCTCCGTCGCCTTCCAGCACCGGGTGTGGAACCGGCAGCCGGTGGGCGGGGAGATCGGCGAGGGCACGTCGCCCTTGAGCAGGATCCGCTCGCTCTTGGCGTTCTTCCGCTTCGGGTCCGGGATCGGCACCGCCGACATCAGCGCCTTGGTGTACGGGTGCATCGGCGTCTTGTAGAGCAGGTCCCGGTCGGCCAGCTCCACGATCTTGCCGAGGTACATCACCGCGATCCGGTCCGAGACGTGCCGGACGACCGAGAGGTCGTGCGCGATGATCACGTACGTCAGGCCGAGCTCCTGCTGGAGGTCGTCGAGCAGGTTCACGACCTGCGCCTGGATCGACACGTCCAGCGCGGACACCGGCTCGTCGGCCACCACGAGCTTGGGCTTGAGCGCGAGCGCGCGGGCGATGCCGATGCGCTGGCGCTGACCGCCGGAGAACTCGTGCGGGTAGCGGTTGTAGTGCTCGGGGTTGAGGCCCACGACCGACAGCAGCCGCTGCACTTCCTTCTTGATGCCGCCCTCGGGCGTGACGCCCTGGAGCCGGAAGGGAGCGCCGATGATCGTGCCGATGGTGTGGCGCGGGTTCAGCGACGAGTACGGGTCCTGGAAGATCATCTGCACGTCGCGACGGAGCGGACGCATGCCGCCGACACCGAGGTGCGTGATGTCCTTGCCCTCGAACTCGATCGTGCCGCCGGTCGGCTCGAGCAGCCGGGTGATCAGACGGCCCATCGTGGACTTGCCGCAGCCGGACTCGCCCACCACGCCCAGGGTCTCGCCGGAGCGGACCTCGAAGTCGAGGCCGTCCACCGCGTGCACGGCGCCGACCTGCCGCTGCAGCAGGCCCTTCTTGATCGGGAAGTGCTTCTGCAGCCCGGTCACCTTCAGCAGGACCTCGCCGGGGGCGGCGTCCTCGGTGAGCGTCGCGGCGCCGCCGCTCGGCTCGCCGTCGGTCTGCGCGGGGATGCTCACCGCTTTCTCGTCACTCACAGCTTCGGCGCAATCTCTTCGGTCCAGATACGCTCCCGCTGCTCCTTGCCCAGGTGGCAGGCGGCCCAGTGCCGGCTGCCGACCTCGGACAGCTCGGGACGGACCGTGCGGGTGACGTTGTCCTTCGGGAGGTCCGCGTACGGGCAGCGCGGGTTGAAGGCGCAGCCGGACGGGACGTTGATCAGGGAGGGCGGGGAGCCCTTGACCGGGATCAGGCGCTCCTGCTGGTCGCGGTCGAGACGCGGCATCGAGCCGAGCAGGCCCCAGGTGTAGGGGTGGCGGGGCTCGTAGAACACCTTGTCGGCGGGACCGCGCTCGACGCACCGGCCGCCGTACATCACCAGGAGGTCGTCGGCCAGTTCGGCGACGACGCCCAGGTCGTGGGTGATGACGATGACCGCGGAGCCGAACTCCTTCTGCAGGTCGCGGATGAGGTCGAGGATCTGCGCCTGGACGGTCACGTCCAGGGCGGTCGTCGGCTCGTCCGCGATGAGCAGCTCGGGGTTGTTGACCAGCGACATCGCGATCATCGCGCGCTGGCGCATACCGCCGGAGAACTCGTGCGGGTAGTTGTCCACCCGCTTGTCCGGCTGGGGGATGCCCACCCGGTCGAGCATCTCGACCGCGCGGCGCTTGGCGGTCTTCTTGTCGACGTCGTGGTGGATGCGGTACGCCTCCACGATCTGCTGGCCGATCGTGTAGTACGGGTGCAGCGCCGACAGCGGGTCCTGGAAGATCATCGCCATCTGGCGGCCGCGCAGCTTGCGCACGTGGTCCGGGTCGGCGGACAGCAGCTCGGTGCCGTCCAGCCAGATCTCGCCGGAGATCTGCGCCTTGCGCTTGCCGTACTGGCCGGCGGTGTGCAGGCCCATGATGCCGAGCGAGGTCACCGACTTGCCGGAGCCCGACTCGCCCACGATGCCGAGGGTCTTGCCCTTCTCCAGCTGGAAGCTGAGCCCGTCGACGGACTTCACCAGGCCGTCGTCGGTCGGGAAGTGCACCTTCAGGTCGCGTACTTCCAGGAAGGCGCTCGGCGCGGGCGAGGCGGGGGTGGGCTCGCCCACGGCCGCTCCGCTCTTGCTGAGTTCGGTCATGTGAGCCTCACTCGGGGGTCGATCACGGCGTACAGGATGTCCACCACGAGGTTGGCGACGAGCACCGCGAGGGAAGTGATCAGGGTGACGCCCAGGATGATGGGCAGGTCCTGGTTCTTGATGGCGTTGAGCACCGCCTGGCCGAGGCCCGGCAGGTTGAACGCCGTCTCGGTCAGGATCGCGCCGCCGATGAGGGCGCCGAGGTCCATGCCCAGCATGGTCAGCAGCGGCGTCATCGTGGAGCGCATGGCGTGCTTGCCGATGACGACCCGCTCGTTGAGGCCCTTGGCGCGGGCGGTGCGGATGTAGTCCTCGCCGAGGATCTCCAGCATGGTGGCCCTGGTGATGCGCGCGTACATCGCCGCGTACAGGAACGCCAGGGTGACCCACGGCAGGATCATTCCGCCGAACCAGCCGGAGAAGCTGTCCTCCAGGGGCACGAACTGGCCGTCGAACAGGTCCAGTCCGTACACGAAGATCGACAGCGCGACCATGCCGGTGAAGTAGATCGGGAGGGAGACGCCCGAGAGCGCGATCACCATCGCGCCGCGGTCCCACAGGCTGCCCCGCTTGAGCGCGGAGAGCACACCCGCCGAGACGCCGAGGATCAGCCACAGCACGGCGGCGCCGAGCGCGAGGGCCAGCGTCACCGGGAAGCGGTCGGTCAGCACCGGCCAGACGGCCTGCTCACTGCGGAAGGAGTAGCCGAAGCACGGCGCGGAGCAGCTGATGGAATCGCCGCCGCCCGTGTAGGTGCGTCCGGCGAAGATCCCCTTGAAGAACTCCCAGACCTGGGCGTAGATCGGGTCGCCCAGGCCGAGCTTCTCGCGCACACCCTCGACCGCGGCCGGGTCGGCCTGCTTGCCCACGAAGCTCAAGGCGATGTCGACGCCGGCCCACTTGGGGATGAGGAAGAAGATGCCGAAGACCACCATGACGATGACCACGAGCATCACTGCGGCGGCGAACAACCGCCTGATGAGGTAAGCGAGCACAGCTCTCGGCCCGCCGCGGACCGCGGGCCACCGGAGGTTGTCCGGTGGCCCGCGCTCACGCTGCGCCGGCCTTCACCTGCCTTTCGTGCCGTTCGGCGGGTGTGCCGGGACTACTTCTTCGGGTTCTTCAGACCGAGGTTCACGAAGTCGTACTGACCGCTGTAACCGTCGGTGGTGTAGACGTTCGCCAGGTTGTCCGAACGCCAGTTGATGAACTTCTCGAAGACGAAGGGCAGGTAGTACGCGCCCTCCATCACCTTGTGGTTGATCTCCGTGGCGATCTTGGTCTTGCCGGCGTCGTCCAGCGTGGTGACGTACTGGTTGAACAGGCCGTCGATCGTCTTGTCGTTGATGAGCGCGTAGTTGTTGTTACCGCTCTCCGCGATGTACTTGCTGTTCCACAGCGGCAGACCGAAGCCCTGGACGGACGGGAAGTCCGGACCCCAGCCCATGATGATGATGCCGTAGCCCTTCTTCTTCACGTTCGAGGGGCTGCCGATGATGCCGGCGGTCTGCGAGCCGTCGTACTGGTCGATCTCGGCGGTGATGCCGACCTTCTTCAGCGAGGCCTGGAGGGACTGGGCCGTGGCCACCTCGACCGGCTTGTTGTTGCGGACCGCGATGGTGGTCTTGAAGCCGTTCGGCTGGCCGCAGGCCTTCAGGGCCGCCTTGGCCTCGGCGACGTTGCCGTTCTTGTTGTCACCGTTGAGCTTGTACGGGTCGTACTTCTGGCCCTCGGCGCCCGGGACGGACGGCGGGAGCATGTTGGTGCCGATGTCGCCACCGGCGACCGGGCCGCCACGGGCGGTCTGGAGCGACACGTGGTCGGCGCCGAGGATGACGGCCTTGCGGCACTCGATGTTGTTGAACGGCGCGACGCTCTGCGGGAAGACCGCGTACCGGACGTAACCGGAGACCGGGTTGTCCAGGTTGGCCTTGTGCTGCTTCAGGGCGGTGGTGCGGCCCTGCGGCGACATGCCGGTCTGGTTCAGGTCGAGGTCCAGGTCACCGCTGATCAGGCGCT
Organism: Streptomyces sp. NPDC017936; assembly: GCF_044328485.1. Classification (NCBI taxonomy): domain Bacteria; kingdom Bacillati; phylum Actinomycetota; class Actinomycetes; order Kitasatosporales; family Streptomycetaceae; genus Streptomyces; species Streptomyces sp. NPDC017936. The sequence continues at coordinate 68,307 of NZ_JBIRHK010000023.1, forward strand.
GGTCGAGCTGGTTGGCGTCCGAGAAGAACTGGATGGTGATCTCGTCCGGGTAGGCCTTGCGGACCGGGTCCGAGGCCTGCTTCCACTCGGTGTTGCGGACCAGCTTGAGGTCCTTGCCCGGGCTGTACGACTCGAACTTGTACGGGCCCGAGGAGAACGGCTTCAGGCCGTACTTGGACTTGGTGTCCTTGTCCTGGCGGACGGGGGAGGCCGACACCAGGGCCAGCATCTCCTCGAAGTCCGAGTTGGCCTGCGGCAGGTGGAAGACGATCGTCTTGTCGTCCGGCGTGTCGATCGCCTTCAGACCCAGCTTGTCCGCGGACGTGTCCTTGTACGGGCCCTTGTACTCGCCCTTGGGGTCGAGCACGTCCTTCAGGTACGTCGGACCGCCGGACAGGACGTCCTGCGCCCACACGCGCTCGATGCCGTACTTCACGTCCTTGGACGTGATCGGCTTGCCGTCCTCCCACGTGATGCCGTCACGCAGGGTGTACGTGTAGGTCTTGCCGTCGTCCGTGATCTTCGCGGTCGAGGTGGCGAGGTCCGGAGTGATCTCCGCGCCGGCCGCGCCCGGCTCGGCCTTGTTCGTGACGAGCTGGCGGCTGTAGTAGCGCGCGAAGTTCCACATCATGCCGTAGTAGCCACGCGTGGTGTCCCACGAGTCGGCGTCCTGCGCGGCGCCGAACTTCAGCGTGCCGCCCTTCTTGGCGGCGGACGCCTGGGCGACCTTGTTGTTCGCGGCGTCGAAGCCGGCGGCGCCGGTGCTCGAGCCCTTGCCGCTCTCGTCGTCGCCTCCGCCGCCGCACGCCGCCGTGGTCAGCAGCGCGGCGACCGCGGCAGCAGCGGCAAACGCCTGCTTCCGCCGCCCTGAGGTGCGTTGGGTAGTCACGATCTCGGATCCTCCGGATAGATGAGAGACCCCGTGTAGGAACCACGGGACAGTTGGGGTGCGGCGGTTCAGCGGGAGGCCTTCGGGTCCAGCGCGTCCCGGACGCCGTCGCCGAAGAGGTTGAAGGCGAGAACGGTGATGAAGATCGCCAGGCCCGGGACCACCATGTACATGGGGTCGGACTCGTAGTAGTCGATCGCGCTCGAGAGCATCTGCCCCCAGGAGGCCGTGGGCGGCTTGACGCCCACGCCCAGGAAGCTGAGCGCCGCCTCGGTGAGGATGTTGGTGGGGATCATCATCGTGGTGTAGACGACGATCGGGGCCACGAGGTTGGGCAGCAGCTCCTTGAACAGGATGTACAGCCGCCCGGCGCCCAGCGAGCGGGCGGCCTCCACGTACTCGCGCTCCCGCAGCGAGAGGGTCTGGCCGCGCACCACGCGTCCGATGTAGGGCCAGCCGAAGAATCCGATGACCAGGATCATCACGAAGACGCGCACGTTGGAGCCGGTGAGGCCCAGCAGGTTGCTCGGCATGACGGAGACCAGCGCGATGATGAACAGCAGCTGGGGGAAGGCGAGCAGACCGTCCATGACCCGGCTGACGACCGAGTCGACCCAGCCGCCGAAGAAGCCGGCGAGGATGCCGAGGACGGTTCCGAGGATCACGGCGACGACGGCCGACAGGAAGCCGACCAGCAGGGAGATCCGGGCGCCGTAGAGGATGCGGGCGAAGATGTCGCGGCCGTTGACCGGCTCGACGCCCAGCAGGTGCTCGCCGCTGATGCCGCCCAGGGAGCCCGTGGGGGTGCCGAACAGCGGGTCGATGAGGTTCTCGTGGTACTCGTTCGGGTCCTGGCCCAGGATCGAGGTGATCACCGGGGCCAGCAGCGCGACCACGACGAGGAGGAGCACCACGACGCCGCCGGTCAGGGCGAGCTTGTCCCGCTTCAGGCGCTCCCAGGCGATCCGACCCAGGGAACGGCCCTGTACGGCCTTCGCGTCGGCGGTGGCCACCGCCGCTTCCTCGGCCGGGCTCGGGGCCGCTTCCGCGGTCGGCTCGTGCAATGGTGCCGTCATCTGGCAGGGACCCCTCTCAACCGGCGGTAGCCGGCCCGCACTTGCCGCTGTAGCGGCATGATCCGTCCGTCGTACACAGGGGCGAAAACACCCCTGGAGCGGGAGTCTTCAATGCTTTGGTGATCTGTTGCCAGACTTGGCAGCGAAAGGATGCGTAAACGTGATGCGGTCAGTGGGGTTCCGTTATCCGGACGGTGGGTAACAGCCGCCGGACAGGTACTAGTTGGGGCAGACCAGGGTCAAACCGGACCAAGTACCCTCATCTACGCGCGAAGAAGAGTCGTTCCGTTCCGGTCCGTCTCACGTCCGGGGCGGACGGCCGGCGGAGCGGAGGACGCCGGAAGGTCAGTAGCGGCCGGCCGGCGGGAAGCCGTAACCCGTCGCGGGGGCCTGGGCCGGGGCGGCGGGGGCGTGCGCCTCGCGGTCGTAGAACGGGCGGGCGTGAGCGCGCATCCACATCACGACCGGGTCGTGGTCGTCGCTCATCGCGACCGTCGACACCGCGAGTCCCTCCGGGACCGCGCCGATCGACTGCTGCATCATCGCCCGTACCGCGTCCACGGACGCCGGGGAGGTGTCGTAGACGTCGAGTCCGACGGCGAGGTAGGGCGCGCCCAGGGCCGGCTGCACCCAGGCGCGGCGCAAGGAGCGCAGTGCGGGGGTGCGGTGGGCGTTCTGCGCGAGGAGGGCGTAGAACTGCGGGATCTCGATGGCGGGTTCGGACAGCCTGAGCGGGCCGGCCGGCTGCCGGTCCAGGCCCGTGGCGATCCGGCGCAGGTCGAGCCAGGGGATGCCGACGCCGCCGCCCGGGGCGTGCGGGTTCAGCCAGAGGCCGTAGTGGTCCGGGTAGAGCGTGCGGGCCACGTCCAGGCCGTCGACCACCTCGTACGATCTGTTCCAGCCGCTGGCGGAGAGTTCCTGGGCGGAGGTCACGCAGGGGGCGTAGCCGTGGCCCTCGATCTCCATCGAGCCGTACTGGGCGTCCGGGGAGCCGGCCTGGCCCTGCCACAGCAGCATCCACACCTGGCCGGTGCTCGGGGTCGCGAGCGCGCGCAGGAGCGCCTCGTAGGCGTCGTAGCGCCCGGGCGTGACCTGGCGCAGCATGTGCTCGACCTGCCCGGCCGCGATGCCGCTGGCGCTCACCTGTACCGCCCCTTCGATTCGTTTTCCCCACGTTCGGAGACCAGCTTAGGTGGCTCCGCCCGCAACGGACGCCCACCGCGGGGCGGGTTGTTCGCCGCGGGCGGGCGCGGTGGGCTCCGCCGGCGACGGGCGCCCGCCCGGGGGCGGTGCGTCCGCCGTCGGCGGGTGCGGGGACGCGCGGCCGGCCGCGCCGGTTCCCACGCCCCCCCGCGGGCGGGTTCACCCGGCCCGTGTGTAGAAGGGCCGCACCCGCTCCTTCAGCCACCTGCCCACCGGGTCCTCGGTCACGTCCAGCAGGACCAGGTTGACCGGCCACGGCACGGCGTTGCCGGCCAGGGCCCGGCCCAGGGCGTCCATGGGCAGCGCGCGGAAGTCCCCTTCCCAGTGGGAGAGTTCGACGCCGACGAACATGACCGGGTCGCCCGTCTCGATGGCGGCGAGGCAGCGGCGGGCGGTGAGGACGACGCCGGTCGCCTCGAACTCGGCCGAGGCCGCGGCGAGGAAGTCGACCGGGTCGTCCTGCCAGTCGGGCTCGAACAGGCGCACGCGGCCGCCGCTCGCGGGGCCGTCCAGCGGGGTGCGGCCGGCGCGGCACAGCTCGGCCACGGCCGGCGGGGGCAGCGGGACGCCGACCACGCCGTCCGGGTTCACCGCGATGCCCACCTGCGGCGGCAGTCCCCGGGCGAACTCCACGGCCGGCGCGATCGTGTACGACATGTGCGAGCCGACGACCTGGCGGTACTGCTCCTCGGAGCTGAACACGGGCACGTAGGCCTGGCCGTCGATCTCCAGCGAGGGCAGGTCGAGGGGGCCGCTGTGCGGACCGCCGCCGTTGGGCAGCGGCACCCACACGAAGCTGCGGCCCAGCACCTCCACGATCCGCCCGCCGGCCCCGGGCACGCCGAGGGAGGCGGAGAGCACCTCCTCCAGCTCGTTGCCGGGCCACCCGCCGTGCGGGTGGGGGTGCGTCTGTGCCGGGAAGTCCGCCGGGGGGATGTCCATCTGCCTACCGCCTGCTGGGAACCACTGCTGTGCCGAAAAGGCTAGCGGCTGGCGCCGCCCCGCCCCACCGCCCCGGCAGCGGACCCGGGACTCCCGCTTCCCGCCCGTCCGGCTCCGGCGGCGGGCGGACCCGGGCCGGGGCCCGGGAGCGTGGCCCCCGGGGACCTGGACGGGCAGGTTCGCGGGGACGGGCCGGCGGCGCCGCGCAGGTCCCGACGTCGCAGGTCCGCGACGTCGGGACCGCGGGCGTGAGGGCCGGCGGAGCCGCGGAAGCGGGCCGCCGGGCCGCACGAACAGGTCGGCGGGGTCACGGCGGCGGGACGGCGGGACGAGCACGGGCGCGGGCGGGACAGCGGGTCCGCGGGCGTGAGCCGACGGGTCCGCGGCGGGGCGGAGGCGGGGCCGCGGGACCGGGGCCGTGGAGCGCTCTGCCGGGGCGGCTAGGCGGTGCCCCGCCGCCCGGCCGGGTGAGCCGTCGTCAGCCGGAGCCGGTGAAGGCGATGCGGCGGAGGGCGTCCGCCGCGGGCCGGTCCAGGAGGATCGCCGAGGTGCAGCCCGCGGGCAGACGCCCCTCCTCGACGGCGCGCAGGAGACGGGCGGCGGCCCGGCGGTGGCGCAGGAAGGCGTACCGGGAGACGCCCCGGCCGCGCTCCCGCTGCCCCTCCAGCGCGGTGCCGGGGGGAACGTCGAGCAGCAGCAGGTGCAGGGCGCCGCCGCGGCGACGGGCCGCACGGCCCAGCCAGTCGCGCACCCACGCCTGCGTGCCGCAGTCGTGCACGACGACGCCCTCGCCGGCGCGCAGGGCGCGGCGCAGCCCGGCGTAGTGGGCGAGCCGGACGACGGGGCGGTAGAGCGCGTACGGCAGGAAGCGCGGCACCCGGGCTTCCCAGCGGTCGCGGGTGTCCTGGGAATCCACCCGCAGCCCGTTCGCCGCGCGCTTCATCAGCGTGGACTTGCCGCTGCCGGGCAGACCCGTGACCACCACCAGGTCGCGGGGGCCGAACAGCAGGGCGTGCGGGCCGTGGCCGGCGCGGTCGCGCAGGTCGCGGACGACGGGAGCGGGCGCGAGGCCGGACGCCTCCCCGGCCGGGGCCGCCGGCGGGGCGGGCACCGCGATCGCCGGGGTGGTCGCACAGGCAGCCGTGGTCCTCTTCACCGTGATCGTCCTCCCCTGGGGTCAGACAAGTCTTCTCCCCCTCGCGCGTAAAGAGAAGGTAATGCGCGATGTCCGCCGTTTTCGTGCGCGTACCGCCACAGGCCGGTTACAGATGTGGCCTGCCGCGACCGGGGCGGACCGTGCGATGATGTCCGCGCCAACTGCATACCGGCCGTTTGAATCCGCGCGGGAGAGTTCCCGGCAGGAGCTGCGACAGCTTCGCCGGGGCGCCGAAGGAGCAAGTCCCTCCCTTGAATCTCTCAGGCCCCGTTACCGCGCGGGCGAGGCACATCTGAAAAGCGGGCCGCTCCCCGTCCGGGACGGCTCCACCCAAGGTGCAAGCCACGATCACGTCGTCACGCCCGGCCCCGGGCGGTCCGCGGTCATGGCGAACCTCTCAGGTCCCGATGACAGATGGGGAGGAACGACCTCGCCTTCCCCACGCCCGGGTGCGCTCGCGCGCGGGGGACCCCATCGCACCGGGAGACGACCGACCGATGAGCAGCACCGAACTCCGTCACACCGCGCTCGACGCCCTGCATCGCTCGCTCGGCGCCACGATGACCGACTTCGCCGGCTGGGACATGCCCCTGCGCTACGGCTCCGAACGCGACGAGCACAACGCCGTACGGACCAGGGCCGGTCTCTTCGACCTCTCCCACATGGGTGAGATCACCGTCAGCGGCCCGCAGGCCGCCGCCCTCCTGAACCACGCCCTGGTCGGCGACATCGCCTCCGTCGGCGTCGGCCGCGCCCGCTACACCATGATCTGCCGGGCCGACGGCGGCATCCTCGACGACCTGATCGTCTACCGGCTCGCCGAGGCCGAGTTCATGGTCGTCGCCAACGCCTCCAACGCGCAGGTGGTGCTGGACGCCCTCGTGGAGCGTTCCGCCGGCTTCGACGCCGAGGTGCGCGACGACCGGGACGCGTACGCGCTGATCGCCGTCCAGGGACCCGAGTCGCCGGGCATCCTGGCGTCGCTCACCGACGCCGACCTCGACGGCCTGAAGTACTACGCCGGCCTGCCGGGCACCGTCGCCGGCGTCCCGGCGCTGATCGCGCGCACCGGCTACACCGGCGAGGACGGCTTCGAGCTGTTCGTGAAGCCGGAGCACGCGGTGGAGCTGTGGCAGGCGCTGACCAAGGCCGGTGCGGGCGTCGGTCTGATCCCCTGCGGCCTGTCCTGCCGCGACACCCTGCGCCTGGAGGCGGGCATGCCGCTGTACGGGCACGAGCTGTCGACCTCCCTCACCCCCTTCGACGCCGGGCTCGGCCGGGTGGTGAAGTTCGGGAAGGAGGGCGACTTCGTGGGGCGCGAGGCGCTCGCCGAGGCGGCCGACCGCGCCGGCGCGAACCCGCCGCGCGTCCTCGTCGGCCTGGTCGCCGAGGGCCGCCGCGTCCCGCGCGCCGGGTACGCGGTGGTCGCGGGCGGCGAGGTGATCGGCGAGGTCACCTCCGGCGCCCCCTCCCCCACGCTGGGCAAGCCGATCGCGATGGCCTACGTCGACGCCGCCCACGCGGCGCCGGGCACGCCGGGTGTCGGCGTGGACATCCGGGGCAGTCACGAGCCATACGAGGTCGTGGCGCTGCCGTTCTACAAGCGCCAGAAGTAGACACTCACAGCGGGAACAGCCCCCACCGGCTGTCCCCGGGCGTGACCCTGCGCACATTTCCGCTGCTCACGCACGTTTTCCGCAGTCCCCCATTCATCAGCACTCCCCCGCGTACAGGAGAATTCAGGCCATGAGCAACCCCCAGCAGCTGCGCTACAGCAAGGAGCACGAGTGGCTGTCGGCCGCCGAGGACGGCGTGTCGACGGTCGGCATCACGGAGCACGCGGCCAACGCGCTCGGCGACGTGGTCTTCGTCCAGCTCCCCGACGTCGGCGACACGGTCACCGCGGGCGAGTCCTGCGGCGAGCTGGAGTCGACCAAGTCGGTCAGCGAGCTGTACTCGCCGGTCGACGGTGAGGTCGTCGAGGTCAACCAGGACGTCGCCGACGACCCGTCCCTGGTGAACTCCGCCCCCTTCGAGGGCGGGTGGCTGTTCAAGGTACGCGTCACGGGCGAGCAGGAGGAGCTGCTGTCCGCCGACGAGTACACCGCCTACACCGCCGGCTGAGGAGTCGTAGACGCATGTCTGTCCTGAACACGCCCCTGCACGAGCTCGACCCGGAGGTCGCCGCGGCGGTCGACGCCGAGCTGCGCCGCCAGCAGTCCACGCTGGAGATGATCGCCTCGGAGAACTTCGCTCCGCTGGCGGTCATGGAGGCGCAGGGCTCGGTGCTGACGAACAAGTACGCCGAGGGCTACCCGGGCCGCCGCTACTACGGCGGCTGTGAGCACGTCGACGTGGCCGAGCAGATCGCGATCGACCGGATCAAGGACCTGTTCGGCGCCGAGTACGCCAACGTCCAGCCGCACTCGGGCGCCTCCGCCAACCAGGCCGCGCTGTTCGCGCTGGCCCAGCCCGGCGACACCATCCTGGGCCTGGACCTGGCGCACGGCGGTCACCTCACCCACGGGATGCGGCTGAACTTCTCCGGCAAGCAGTTCGACGTGGTCGCCTACCACGTGGACGCCGCGACCGGTCTGGTCGACATGGACGAGGTCGAGAAGCTCGCCAAGGAGCACCGGCCGAAGGTGATCATCGCGGGCTGGTCGGCGTACCCGCGGCAGCTGGACTTCGCCGCGTTCCGCCGGATCGCCGACGAGTCCGGGGCGTACCTGTGGGTGGACATGGCGCACTTCGCCGGTCTGGTCGCGGCGGGCCTGCACCCCAACCCGGTCGAGTACGCGGACGTGGTCACCTCCACCACGCACAAGACGCTCGGCGGCCCGCGCGGCGGCGTCATCCTGGCGAAGCAGGAGTTCGCGAAGAAGCTGAACTCGTCGGTCTTCCCGGGCTTCCAGGGCGGCCCGCTGGAGCACGTGATCGCGGCCAAGGCGGTGTCCTTCAAGGTCGCCGCCTCCGAGGAGTTCAAGGAGCGCCAGCGCCGCACGGTCGAGGGCGCGCGCATCCTGGCGGAGCGGCTCACGTCGGCCGACGCCCGCGAGGCCGGGATCAACGTGCTGTCCGGCGGCACCGACGTGCACCTGATCCTGGTCGACCTGCGCGAGTCCGAGCTGGACGGGCAGCAGGCCGAGGACCGCCTCCACGAGGTCGGCATCACCGTCAACCGCAACGCGGTCCCCGACGACCCGCGTCCGCCGATGGTCACCTCCGGCCTGCGCATCGGCACGCCGGCGCTGGCGACCCGCGGCTTCACCGCCGAGGACTTCGCCGAGGTCGCGGACGTGATCGCCCAGGCGCTGAAGCCGTCGTACGACGCCCGGGCCCTCAAGGCCCGCGTCACCGCCCTGGCCGACAAGCACCCGCTCTACCCCGGCCTGAACAAGTAAGTCCCCGGTGGGCACCCGGTACCGGCACAGCTGCCGGTGCCGGGTGCCCCCACCCCCCGTCTTGAGGAGTCACCGTGGCCATCTCGGTCTTCGACCTGTTCTCGATCGGCATCGGCCCGTCCAGCTCCCACACGGTCGGCCCGATGCGCGCGGCCCGCATGTTCGCCCGCCGCCTGCGCAACGAGGGTTTGCTGGACTCGGTCGCGTCGGTCCGCTCCGAGCTGTACGGCTCGCTGGGCGCCACCGGCCACGGCCACGGCACCCCGAAGGCCGTCCTGCTCGGCCTGGAGGGCGACTCGCCGCGCACGGTCGACGTGGAGACGGCGGACGAGCGGGTGGAGGAGATCAAGGCGGCCGGCCGGCTGCGGCTCCTCGGGGAGCGCGAGATCCCGTTCGACTTCGACGCGGACCTGGTGCTGCACCGCCGCGAGGCCCTGCCCTACCACGCGAACGGCATGACGCTGTGGGCCCACGACGCCCGGGGCGGCGAACTGCTGTCGAAGACGTACTACTCGGTGGGCGGCGGCTTCGTCGTCGACGAGGACGCGGTCGGCGCGGACCGGATCAAGCTCGACGACACCGTGCTGAAGTACCCCTTCCGCACCGGCGACGAGCTGCTGCGCCTGACGCGGGAGACCGGCCTGTCCATCTCCTCCCTGATGCTGGAGAACGAACGGGCCTGGCGGACCGAGGAGGAGATCCACGACGGTCTGCTGGAGATCTGGCGCGTGATGCGGGCCTGCGTCGCCCGCGGCATGTCCCGCGAGGGCATCCTCCCGGGCGGTCTGCGCGTCCGCCGCCGCGCGGCCGTCACCGCCCGCCAGCTCCGCGCCGAGGGCGACGCCCTGGCCCGTTCCATGGAGTGGATCACGCTCTACGCCATGGCCGTGAACGAGGAGAACGCCGCCGGCGGCCGGGTCGTCACCGCCCCCACCAACGGCGCGGCCGGCATCATCCCCGCCGTCCTGCACTACTACGTCAACTTCGTCCCCGGCGCGGACGAGGAAGGCGTCGTCCGCTTCCTCCTCGCCGCGGGCGCGATCGGCATGCTCTTCAAGGAGAACGCCTCCATCTCCGGCGCCGAGGTCGGCTGCCAGGGCGAGGTCGGCTCCGCCTGCTCGATGGCCGCCGGCGCCCTCGCCGAGGTCCTCGGCGGCTCCCCCGAGCAGGTGGAGAACGCGGCCGAGATCGGCATGGAGCACAATCTCGGCCTCACCTGCGACCCCGTCGGCGGTCTGGTCCAGATCCCCTGCATCGAGCGCAATGGCATGGCGGCGGTCAAGGCCGTCACCGCGGCCCGCATGGCCATGCGCGGCGACGGCACGCACAAGGTCTCCCTGGACAAGGTCATCAAGACCATGAAGGACACCGGCGCCGACATGAGCGTCAAGTACAAGGAGACGGCGCGGGGCGGGCTGGCGGTCAACATCATCGAGTGCTAGGGGAACGGGCCCTGGCCGGCGCGTCCGTGCCGGGCCGCCGGCCTGGGGCGCGGGGCGCTCCCGGGTCGCTCACCGCGCGCCGGGCCACCGTCGTCCGTGCGGCGCCGCGGGCCGGGACCACCCCGGCGCACCGCGACGGCCCCCACGGATCACGGTCGGCCGGTGCGCAGGCGGGCCAGTGCCGCGTCCAGGTCGGCCCGGCGGGGCCGGTTGTGGGGGAGCTCGGCGAGCAGGGCGGCCATGCCGCAGGTGTCGGTCACCGCGGAGAGGACCAGGCCGCCGGCGATGCCCGCGGACAGCAGCCGGAAGGCCGGGTGGACGGTCTCGCCCAGCGCCAGGCCGAGCAGGACGACCGAGCCGGCGGTGAGGCGGACCTGGCGTTCCATGCCCCAGGTCGCCTTCGTGCTCCCCCCGGGGCGTTCGAGGTCGTTGCCCTGGGCGGCCCAGGCGCCGGTCCCGCCGGCGAGGGTGGCGGCGCGGACGCCGTTCTCGGCGAGCGTCCGGCAGGCGTTCCCGGAGCGGGCGCCGGAGGCGCAGACGACGAGGAGTTCGCCGCGCTCGGCGGCGCCGCGGAGGTCCGGCAGGGCGCGGTCGAGCTGGTCGAGCGGGATGTTGAGGGCGCCGGGGAGGTGACCGCCGGCGTACTCGCCGGGGGTGCGCACGTCGATCACGGTCAGCTCGTGCAGGCGGGAGCGGGCCTGGTCGGGGGTGAGGGTGACGGGGGTGGTGGTCATGGCGGACGTGGTCCTTGTGCGTCGGTGGCACCCGGCGGAGGAGCGTTCGTCCCCTACGGCGGTGTGCCGGTGAGAAGTGGTCGTGGAGCGTGGTCTTGGGGAGGGTGCGCAGCGGTCGGCCGTGCCGAACGGCCGCTCCGGGCACGGGCACGGGCCGGCGGGCGGGGGGCCGTGCCGGCGCGGTCAGACGAACGCGTCGATCAGCATGAAGGCGGCGACCGCGAGCAGCACGCAGGCGAAGAGGCGCTGCAGCGTGGCGTCCTCGAGCCGGTGCGCCAGGCGTTTGCCGTCCCAGGCGCCCAGGACGGCGGCCGCCGTGAACGGTGCGACGACGGCCCAGTCCAGAGGCGTTCCGCTGCCGGCCCGGGCGCCGAGCGCGGCCAGCGAGTTGACCGTGACGACCAGCAGGCCGGTGCCGACGGCCCGGCGCATGGGCAGGCTCAGGACGCCCACCAGGGCGGGGACGGCGAGGAAGCCGCCGCCCACGCCGAGGAAGCCGGTGACCGCGCCGAGCCCGGCGCCGGCGGCGCCGGCCTTGCCGGGGTGCGCCGTGCCGGTGGTCCCGGCCCGCGGGGGCCGCAGCATGCGCAGCGCCGCGACGGTCGCGACGGCCGCGAACGCGATGGTCAGCGCGGTCGGGGGCAGGTGGCCGGCGGCGGCGCCGGCGAGCGTCGCGGGCACGATGCCCGCCGCGGCGAACAGCAGTCCCGTCCGCCAGGCCACCTGGCCGTCCCGGGTGTGCCCCACGAGCGCCGTGACCGACGTCAGGATGACGATGACCAGACCGGCGGTGGTCGCTGCCGCGGGGGTGAAACCGAGCAGGTAGATCAGGGCGGGCACCGCCAGGACGCTGCCGCCGCCGCCGAGGCCGCCGAGGGCCAGGCCGACGACGGCGCCGGCGACGAGCGCGAGAGTCAGAGCGGTCATGCCGCGGAGCCGTCGTTCCCGTGTGCGTCGACGACCGGGTGACCGGCGGCGGCCCACGCGTTCATGCCGCTCTCGACGTCCGCCGTCCCGGCGCCGCGTCGGGCCGGCGGCCGGGCGGCCCGCCGGGAGCGGTGCCCGCTGCGGCGGATCACCACCGGCGGCCGGCCCTGGGCCGTGCCCGGCGGGGCCGCTCCCCGGGTCGGGCCGGACAGCGGTGCGTGGACGGTGCCGGGCGCGTGCCCGGCGTTCCACTCGTCCTGCTCGCGCGCGTCCGGCGGGACGGCCGGGGCGCCGGCGCCCCGGGCGCGCCGGCGGGCCTCGCCGACGGTGACGCGGTCCCCGCCGTTGCGGAAGAGGGACATCACTCAGCCTCTCGGGAGATCGGAAGGAGGGGTGCGGCGGGGCCGCTCAGCCGGTGACGACGGTCAGTCCGGCGCCGGTGGCGGCGTCGAAGCCGTCGTCGACGGCCACCACGTCGCGGCCCGCGGCGTCGAGCAGGGAGGCGGCGACGGCGGCCCGCATGCCGCCGGCGCAGTGCACCCACACGGTGCCCGCGGGGACCTCGCCGAGCCGCCGGTGCAGCTCGTGGACCGGGATGTGCACGGAGCCGGCGACGTGTCCGCCGGCCCGCTCGGAGGCGCGGCGCACGTCCAGGACGACGATGCCGTCCGTGCCCCTCGCGGCCAGGCCGGCGAAGGTGGAGCGGGGGAAGGAGGCGAGCGGGGCGCCCTCGGCCACCCACTCCCCGGGCGCGCCGGTCGCGGCGGCCGCGGGCCGGTCGATGCCGACGCGCACCAGCTCGCGCTGGGCGGCGGCCAGCTGCTCGGGGGACTCGGCGAGCAGTGTCACCGGCTTGCCCCACGGGATCATCCACGCCAGGTAGGTGGCGATCTTGCCGTCGGCCTCGAAGTTGAACGACCCGGCGACGTGTCCCTCGGCGAACGCGACCCGGTTGCGCAGGTCCACGACCCATTCACCGGCCGCGAGGCGGGCGGCGATCCCGTCGGCGTCCGCGCCGGCCGGAGGCGTCAGGTCCACCGGGGCGGGACCGCCGGCGTTGGCCGGACCCATGTGCGCGTAGTAGGCGGGGACGTCGTCCAGGCCGGTCAGCAGACGGGCGACGAAGGAGTCCACGTCCGTGGTGAGCGCCGCGTTGGTCTTCTTCTCCTCGCCGATCGTGGTGGCGTCGCCCTCGGCCTGCGCCGAGGAGCAGAAGCTGCCGAAGCCGTGCGTGGGCAGCACCGACGTCTCGTCCGGCAGCTCCGCCGCCAGACGGTGCGCGGAGGCGTGCTGCGCACGCGCCAGCCGCTCGGTCAGGCGGGGTTCCACCAGGTCCGGGCGGCCCACCGTGCCGATCAGCAGCGAACCGCCGGTGAACGCCGCCACCGGCCGCCCCCGCTCCCGCAGCACGTAGGAGGTGTGGTGCGGCGTGTGGCCGGGCGTGGCGACGGCCCGCAGCTCCAGCCCGTCGTCGACGGCGACGGTGTCCCCGTCGGCCACCGGCACCCGTGCGAACGACACGTGCGCCGCGGCCGGCACCCGATAGGCGGCACCCGTCAGCCGCGCCAGCTCCGGACCGCCGGTGACGTAGTCGTTGTGGAGGTGGGTCTCCACCACGTGCGTGATCCGCACCCCGCGCCGTGCGGCCGCCGCCAGCACCTGGTCGACGTCGCGCGGCGGGTCCACCGCCACGGCCGTCCGCGTGCCGCCGGCCAGGTAGTGGCGGTTGCCGAGGCCCTCGAGCTCGATGGTGTCGATGAAGAACACGGGAACGCTCCCTTCCGCGAAATTACCCCCCGGGGTATGGGTGCCACCGTAGCACGGATACCCCGGGGGGTATTCATCCTCACGGTCGCCGCCGTCGTCGCCACCGTCCGCGCTCACGCGCGCACGGCGGCGGCAGCCCGCGGCCGTGCACGGGAGGAGCGGGGACCGGGTGCCCGGGACGCTGCTCCGAGCAGAGTCGGCCATGCGGTGGAAACCGGCGGGGCCGGATTCCGGCGGGCGCCCTCCCCGGAGCGGGCGGAATGCCATATGCCCGTTGGCGTCACGGCTTCTGACGCCCCTTCGGACGATGTGGGCGCGCGGTGGAACTTGAGTGGCGACCCGGTGGTGATCTGCCGAGACTGAGGGTGGTGACGAACGGTTTCCCGCGGAGTCATGGGCCGACGGCCTCCCGATTCCCGGACCGCCGGGGCTTCGGCTCGTCGGCGACACGGGGAAGCACCGGGTTCTCACCACAGGACCGATGGCGTCGTGAGCCCGAGGAGATCACATGGAGGGAAAGCCCGCCGAGGCGTTGACGGCCGATCCCGATCAGCCCGTCGCCCGGAACGGACACCCCGGCCGGACCGCCGGGACCGAGACGATACTCGGTGAGGTCCTGGCGGGAATCCTGCGTGTCGAGAAGGTGCCGGCCGAGAGCCACTTCTTCGACGAACTGGGCGCCGACTCGCTGCTCATGGCGCAGTTCTGCGCCCGGGTCAGAAAACGTCCGGAGCTGCCGTCGATCTCGATGAAGGACGTCTACCGGAACCCGACGATCAGAAGCCTGACGGCAGCGCTCGAGGAGACGTCACCGGCCCCGGCCGAGATCCCGCCGGTCCTCCCGCCGGCCGAGACGGCGGAACCGGCGAGCGCGGTGCAGCGTTTCGTCTGCGGGACGCTTCAGCTCCTCGTCTTCCTCGGTTACTCCTTCGCGGCCGCGTTCGTCGCCGCCACCGGCTTCGAGTGGATCTACCGGGCCACGGGGCCGGTCGACGTCTACCTGCGATCGGTCCTGTTCGGCGGCGCCGCGTTCCTCACCCTGTGCGCCCTTCCGGTCCTGGCGAAGTGGATCCTCGTCGGCCGCTGGAAGCCGGGGCGGATCCGCATCTGGAGCCTGGGGTACTTCCGTTTCTGGTGCGTCAAGGCACTGCTCCGGTCGAGTCCGCTCGTCCTGTTCGCCGGCACCCCGCTCCATGTGCTCCACCTGCGGGCGCTGGGCGCGAAAGTCGGTCGTGACGCGGTCGTTTTGTCCAAGAGCATCCCTGTATGCACCGATCTGCTCACCATCGGTGCGGGCGCGGTCGTCCGCAAGGACTCCACCTTCGCCTGCTACCGGGCCGAGGGGGGCCTGATCCGGACGGGGACGGTCACCCTCGGCAGCCGGGCGTTCGTCGGCGAGGCGACGGTGATCGACATCGAGACCTCGCTGGGCGACGGGGCCCAGCTCGGCCACTCCTCCTCCCTGCAGTCCGGGCAGGCGGTGCCCGCGGGGGAGACCTGGCACGGCTCCCCCGCGCAGCGGGCCGAGGTGGACTACCGCACGGTGGCCCCCGTCGAGTGCCGCACCCTGCACAAGGCCGCGTTCACCGTCGCGCAGGTGCTGAGCACGCTGTTCCTCTACCTCCCGCTGGCGATCGGCGGCGTGGCCCTGCTGCTCAGCGTGGTGCCGAGCCCGGCCGGGAGCGTGGAGGCGGGCGACCTGGCCGTCACCGGCCGGTCGGTCTGCCTGGAGGCCCTGGCCGTCTCCTTCGTGGGCTTCTTCGGCTCCGCGCTGGTGGGCCTGCTCCTGGTGGTCACCGTCCCCCGGGTGCTCAACCTGGCGATCGAGCCGGACCGGGTCTACCGCCTGTACGGCTTCCACTACGGGGTCCACCGGGCGATCGAGCGCCTGACCAACCGCAAGTTCTTCAAGGTCGTCTTCGGGGACAGCTCCTGCATCGTCCACTACCTGCGCGGCCTCGGGTACGACCTCGGGCGGATCGAGCAGACGGGGTCGAACTTCGGGACGGAGATGCAGCACGACACCCCGTTCCTCACCCGGATCGGCAGCGGGACGATGGTCGCCGACGGGCTCTCCGTGATCAACGCCGACTTCTCGCACACGTCCTTCCGCGTGTCCCGGGTGTCGATCGGCCCGCGGAACTTCCTCGGGAACCGGATCCACTACCCCGCTCAGGGCAGGACGGGCGACAACTGCCTCCTCGCCACGAAGGTCATGGTGCCCGTCGACGGGCCCGTCCGGGAGGGCGTCGGACTGCTCGGCTCACCCTGCTTCGAGATTCCCCGGTCGGTCGAGCGCGACGGCAGGTTCGACCACTTCAAGACCGGCGACGAACTGAGCCGCCGGCTCGCGGCGAAGAACAGGCACAACGCCGTCACCATCGGCCTGTTCCTGCTGACCCGGTGGATCTACTACTTCGCCGTGGTCCTGATCGCGTCCGCGGCCTCGGCCCTCTATCCCTCGTACGGCGCCCCGGTGATCGCGCTCGCCTCGGTCGTCGCCCTCCTTTTCGGCGTCGGCTACTTCGTCCTGCTCGAACGCGTCGCCACGGGATTCCGGCCCCTGCGCCCGCTGTACTGCTCGATCTACGACACCGCGTTCTGGCGGCACGAGCGCTACTGGAAACTCACGGCCATGACGGAGCGCATCGCCCTGTTCGACGGCACCCCGTTCAAATGCCTCGTCTGGCGCCTCCTGGGTGTCCGGATCGGGAAAAGGGTCTTCGACGACGGCTGTTTCATGCCGGAACGGACCCTGGTCACCATCGGCGACGACTGCACGCTCAACGCCGGCACCGTCATCCAGTGCCATTCGCAGGAGGACGGCACCTTCAAATCCGACCGCAGCACCCTCCATTCCGGCTGCACTCTCGGGGCCGGCGCCTTCGTCCACTACGGCGTGACGATGGGCGCCGGTTCGGTGCTCGCCCCCGACTCCTTCTTGATGAAAGGCGAGGAGATCCCGCAGCGCGCACGATGGGAAGGGAATCCTGCCAGGGAGATGCGGGGCGAGACGGCCGGTACCCGTTTCCTCCACGACGGGAAGGACAGCGGCCGGGGCGTCCTGGTCGGCGGTGAATAGCAGCGTGGCAACGGAAAGCGGAGCGGAGAAATACCCGATGGAAGCGCTCGCGGAAACCGGCCGGGAATTCTGGCGCGGAATGCTCATGGCCGGCGGGTCCACCACGATCCCCCGGTGGACCCTCGATCCGGCGCCGGGCGTCGCCGAGCACGAGACGGCGATCCCCGAGGACCTCACGGCGGCACTGCGCCGGCTCGCCGGCGAGCCGGCCGTGTCGTTCGGCGCGGTGCTGCTGGCGGCGCACGCCAAGGTGCTCGCCGCGCTGTCCGGCGAGAGCGAGGTCACGACCGGCTACGTCGCCCGGGAGGGGGGCCGTCCGCTGCCCTGCCGGCTGACGACCGAACGCGACTCGTGGCGGACGCTGCTGAAGGAGGCGCACGGAGTCGCGGCGGAGATGACGGCCCACGGGGACTTCCCGGTCGAGGCCCTCCGGCAGGAGCTGCACCTGACCGAGCCCGTGTTCGAAACGGTGCTCGACCCGGCCGGCGACGGCGGCGAGCCCGCCGGGCCGGACGACGGCGTGGTGCTCCGGGTGGGCGTCTCCTCCCGCGGCGGCCGGCAGGTGCTCCGGCTGAGGTACCGCACCGACGTGCTCGACGCGGACTGCGCCGCGCGGATCGCGGGATACCACCTCACCGCGCTCTCGCTGCTGGCGGCCGATCCGGACGCCGAGCACGCGCGGCAGAGCCTGCTCTCCCCCGAGGAACTCCGCTTCCAGCTGGAAGGACTCGCCGGGCCCCGCCGCGAGCTGCCGGACCGCCGGTTCCACGAGGTGTTCGAGGAGCGCGCGGCGGCCCACCCGGACGCGGTGGCGGTCGTCCACGGCGACCGGCGCTGGACGTACCGGGAGCTCAACGCGCGGGCGAACCGCCTGGGGCGGGCCCTGCTGGCCCGCGGGCTGCGCCGCGAGGACGTCGTCGCCGTGGTGATGGAGCGCAACCCGGACTGGATGGCCGCCGTCCTGGCGGTCTTCAAGGCGGGCGGCGCGTACCTGCCGGTCGAGCCCCACTTCCCCGGCGACCGCATCGCGGCCATGCTCTCCCGCGCCGAGTGCGGGCTCGTCCTGACCGAGCCCGGCAGCACCGCCTCGCTCGACCAGGCCCTCGGGTCGCTGCCCGGCGTGCGGACGCTCCTCGTCGACGAGGCCTGCCGGGAGGACCGCGCCGAGGACGACCTCGGCGTCGAGGTCACGCCGGACCAGCTCGCCTACGTCTACTTCACCTCCGGCTCGACCGGTGAGCCCAAGGGGGCGATGTGCGAGCACGCGGGGATGCTCAACCACCTCTACGCCAAGATCGACGACCTCGGCATCGGCGAGGGCCAGGTGGTCGCCCAGACCGCGCCCCAGTGTTTCGACATCTCGCTGTGGCAGCTGGTCAGCGCCCTGATGGTCGGCGGGCGGACCCTGATCGTCGAGCAGGAGGTGATCCTGGACGCCGGACGCTTCCTCGACCGGATCGTCGAGGGCCGGGTGGCCGTGCTCCAGGTGGTGCCGTCGTACCTCGAGGTCCTGGTGTCCTGTCTGGAGCAGGATCCCCGCGGGCTGCCGGACCTGCGCTGCGTGTCGGTCACCGGCGAGGCGCTGAAGAAGGAGCTCACCCAGCGCTGGTTCGCGGTCCAGCCCGGGATCAAGCTGGTCAACGCGTACGGGCTGACCGAGACCTCCGACGACACCAACCACGAGGTCATGGACCGGGTGCCGGAGCGCGAGCGGGTGCCGCTCGGCCCTCCCGTCAACAACGTGCGCGTCTACGTCGTCGACGACCGTCTCCGGCCGGTGCCGCTGGGGGCGCCCGGCGCGATCGTCTTCTCCGGGGTGTGCGTCGGCCGCGGGTACGTCAACGATCCCGAGCGGACCCGGCAGGCGTACCTGACCGATCCGTACCGCGAGGGCGAGCGGCTCTACCGGGGCGGCGACTTCGGCCGCTGGCTGCCGGAGGGCAAGCTGGAGTTCCTCGGCCGCCGGGACACCCAGGTCAAGATCCGCGGGTTCCGCATCGAGATCGGCGAGATCGAGAACACCCTGCTGCGGGTGCCCGGGGTCCGCGACGGCGCGGTGGTGGTCGCCGAGCGGGCCGACCACAGCAAGCACCTGGTCGCCTTCTGCTCCGGCCCGGAGCCGCTCGACCCGGACGTCCTGCGCGACCGGCTCGGCGAGTCGCTGCCCGGGTACATGGTCCCCTCGGCCTTCCACTGGCGGGAGAGCCTGCCGCTGACCGCCAACAGCAAGATCGACCGGAGGCGGCTGGTGGCGCTCGCCGCGGAGCTGTACGCCACGGAGGACGACCGCCGGGGGCGCCAGGGCCCGACCACGCCGACGGAACGGCGGCTGGCGGCCGCGTGGGCGCAGGTGCTCGGTGTCCCGGAGGCGGAGATCGACCGGCGGGACCACTTCTTCGACCGGGGCGGCACCTCGCTGTCCGCGGTGAAGCTGGCGATCGTCCTGGACCGCGCGGTGTCCCTCAAGGACCTCACCGCCCATCCGGTCCTCGCCGACCTGGCCCGGCTCGTCGACGGCCGCGGCGAACGGCGCTCCGGCCTGCTGCAGCGGCTGTCCGGGCCGGCCGGGGCAGGGGGCGCCGCGCTGGTGTGCTTCCCCCACGCCGGCGGTCACGCGGTGAACTTCCAGCCGTTGGCCAGGGCGCTGCGGGACGGCGGTCCGGCGGTCCACGCCGTGGAGCTCCCCGGGCACGACCCGGCCGCCGGTGACGAGCCGTTCGCGTCCCTGGAGCAGGTCGCCGAGCAGGTCGTCGCCGAGATCACCCGGCTCGGCCTCACGGACGTCCTGCTGTGGGGGCAGTCCTCGGGGAGCGCCTTCGCCGTGGAGACGGCCCGCAGGCTGGAGGGCGGCGGGGTGCGCGTGCGACGGGTGTTCCTCGGCGCGCACCTGCTCGGCGACCCCGCCGGCCGGCGCGCCGCCGCGGCCGGGCTGAGCCGGCTGAGCGACGCCGAGATCGCCGCGCGGCTGAGCGCGGACCCCGGGCAGGCCGAGCTCGGCCTGCTGGAGCCGCGGCGCGTCGAGCGGATCGGCGCCGCCTACCGGCACGACTGCGCGGCGGCGCACCACTACTTCGCCGGCCTCGGGGAGACCGCGCCCGTCCCCAGGCTGTCCGCGCCGGTCACCGTGGTCGTCGCCGCCGACGACCCGAACACGGCCGGGTTCCGGGACCGGTACCTCGACTGGCGGCTCCTGGCCGACCACGTCGACCTCCACGAACTCGCCGACGGCGGCCACTACTTCCTGCGCACCCGTCCGGCCGAGGCGGCGCGGGCCGTGCTGGGCGCCGCCGCCGGACTGCCGGCTTCCCGCTGAGCTGACTGAAAGGACATCACGATGCGGATCACTTCCCCGGCGCCCCGGCTCGAGGTGGAGCTGCGGCCGGGCAGGCCGCCGCTGCTGCGGGCCGAGGCCGGCGGCGACGCCACGGGCTGGGCGGCCGAGCACCGGACCGCGCTGCGCGAGGCGGTCACCGAGCACGGGTCGGTCCTGGTCCGCGGCCTCGGGCTGCGCGACGCGGCCGGGACCGGTGCCGTCTTCCGGCGGCTGGCCGACGGCCTGATGACCGAGAAGGAGTCGTTCGCGCCCCGGCAGGCCCACGACGACGGGGTGTACTCCTCCACCAAGTGGCCGCCGAACCAGCAGATGTGCATGCACCACGAGCTGAGCTACGCCCTGGAGTTCCCCGGGCTGATGCTCTTCGCGTGCCTCGTCGCTCCCGACGGGGGCGGGGCGACCGCGCTGGCCGACTCGGCCGCCGTGCTGGACGCGCTGCCGGCCGGGCTGGTCGAGCGGTTCGAGCGGGAGGGCTGGCTGCTCACCCGTAACTACAACGACGAGATCGGGGCGTCCTTCGCCGAGGCGTTCGGCACGGAGGACCGCGGCGCCGTGGAGAGCTACTGCCGCGCCCACGCGATCGACGTCGAGTGGCGGCCGGACGGCACGCTGCGCACCCGGCAGCGCCGCAGCGCCGTGGTGCGCCACCCGGTCAGCGGCCGGCGCTGCTGGTTCAACCAGATCGCGTTCCTCAACGAGTGGACGATCGCCCCGGAGGTGCGCGAGTACCTGGTGGACGAGTACGGCGCCGACGGGCTGCCGTTCACCACCGGCTTCGGCGGCGGCGACCCGATCGGGGAGGACGTCGTCCGGCTGATCAACGAGGTCTACGAGGCCCACACCGTGCGCGAGCCGTGGCAGGCCGGCGATCTGCTGGTCGTCGACAACGTCCGCACCGCCCACAGCCGGGAGCCGTTCGAGGGGGCGCGGGAGGTCCTGGCCGGGCTCGCCGACCCGGTGCGCCTGGCCGACTGCTCGCCGACCGTGACGGCGGCGGGCCGATGAGCACCGTACGTTCCACCGAGAGGGAGTCCGCCATGCCGTCCGAGCCGATCACCGTGCCGCCGTTCGCCGTGATCCCCGGCGCCCAGGTGCAGCAGGTGCTGCGGGGGCGCGAGAAACAGATCGTCGAACTGGTCGAGGAGACGTACCGGCTGCACGGCGCCGGTGACTCGGTGAACCCGCCGTCCTACTTCCTGCGCTTCCCCGACCGCCCGTCCTCCCGGATCATCGCGCTGCCGGCCTCGATCGGCGGACGGGTACGGGTGGACGGCCTCAAGTGGATCTCCAGCTTCCCGGAGAACGTCGCGGCCGGCGTGCCGAGGGCGTCGGCCGTGCTGATCCTCAACGACCACGACACGGGGTACCCGTTCGCCTGCCTGGAGAGCTCGATCATCAGCGCCACCAGGACCGCGGCCTCGGCGGCGCTGGCGGCCGACCGGCTCAGCCGCCACCGGCGGCGCCCCACGCGCGTGGGGTTCTTCGGGACGGGCCTGATCGCCCGCTACATCCACTCCTTCCTGGCCGGCACCGGCTGGTCGTTCGACGAGATCGGGGTGCACGACCTGTCCGCGGACAGCGCCGCCGGTTTCCGCGGGTACCTGGAGGAGTCGGGCGCCGCCGGGCGGATCACCGTGCACGACAGCGCCGAGCGGCTGATCCGCTCCAGCGACCTGGTGGTCTTCGCCACGGTCGCGGGACGGCCGCACGTCCACGACGTGTCCTGGTTCGGGCACAACCCGCTGGTGCTGCACGTGTCCCTGCGCGATCTGGCGCCCGAGATCCTGCTCGCCTCGGCCAACGTCGTCGACGACGTCGAGCACTGCCTGAAGGCCGACACCTCGCCGCACCTGGCGGAACAGCTCACCGGCGGCCGCGACTTCCTGGACGGCACGCTGGACGACGTGATGGCCGGGCGGGTCCGGCCGCCGGACGACCGGCCGCTGGTGTTCTCGCCCTTCGGCCTCGGGGTGCTCGACCTGGCGGTCGGCAAGTACGTCTACGACGAGGTGGCCCGATCGGGCGGACTGCACGTGGTCGACGACTTCTTCCACGAGCTGCGCCGGTACGGATGAGCGCGGCCGGACCGAATCCCAGACCACTCGCGGTTCTTCTCCGGAGAGGGAGACCCCCATGCCCGTCATCTCCGTTCCCCAGGCGTACAACGAGGAGGAACTCTATGTCGACCTGAGGTCGCTCTTCGGGCACTCGCTCTTCCTCAAGTGCGAGGGCTTCAACTTCGCCGGCTCCATCAAGCTGAAGGCCGCGAACGGGATGGTGGAGGCCGCGGAGCGGGAGGGGGTCCTCAAGCCGGGCTCCATCCTGGTCGAGTCGTCGTCCGGGAACCTGGGGGTGGCCCTCGCCATCATCGCGGCCAACAAGGGCTACCCGTTCCTGTGCGTGACGGACGCGCGCTGCAACCTGTCGAGCCGGCTGCTCATGGAGGCGCTCGGCAGCCGGGTGCACACCATCGTCGACCCCGATCCCAAGACCGGCTTCCTGGGCGCGCGGCTCGACTGCGTCCGGGCGCTGTGCGCCACCGACGACCGGTACGTGTGGCTCAGCCAGTACACCAACCCGGAGAACTGGCGAGCGCACTTCCGTACGACGGCGCCGGCGATCGCGCGTCAGTTCCCGCGGCTGGACGTGCTGTTCATCGGCGCCGGCACCACCGGCACGCTGATGGGGTGCGCGCGGTTCTTCCGCCGGTGGCACCGGCCGGTGCGGATCGTCGCGGTGGACAGTGCCGGCTCGGTCTCGTTCGGCGGCCCGGCCGGCCGGCGGATGATCCCCGGCCTCGGCATGAGCGTGCGCCCGCCGCTGCTCGACGAGTCCTACGTGGACGAGGTCGTCCGGGTCGAGGAGGTGGACACGATCCGGGCCTGCCACCGTCTGGTCCGGCACGGGTTCCTCTTCGGCGGCTCCACCGGCACGGTGGTCAGCGGTGCGGCCGACTGGCTGGCCCGGCAGAACGGGCCGCGTGACCTCACGGCCGTGGCCATCGCGCCGGACCTGGGCGAGCGCTACCTCGACACCATCTACCAGACCACCTGGCTCCGCGACGTCTACGGGGAGGACGTGCTCAGGTCGGCGACCAGCCGCCCCTGACCCCCTGCCGGGCGGAGCCGCGCCGGCCCCGGGAGGCCGTCCGGGACCGGTCCCCCGGCCGCCGGGGCCCGTCCCCTAGCCGCGGAAGTCCGGCTTGCGCTCGGGGCTCGCCTGCGCGAGGGCCTCGGTGACCTCGGTGACGCCCCCGCGCAGGCCGTAGACGGGGGTGTCGGGCTGCTGCCGCCAGGAGTCGTCGATGCCGCCCGCGTCGACCGTGTCGAAGCCGAGGTCGTCGATGAGGGCGCGGACCTTCGCCTTCGCCGCCTCGTCGTCGCCGGCCACCGGCAGGGCGATGCGGTCGGGGTCGCCGGCGGGGCGCGGGCGGTCCAGGATGTCCTGGGCGTAGGTGCCGTTGAAGGCCTTGATCACGGGGTGGCCGATCTGGCGTTCCGTCCAGCGGCTCTCGGTGAGGCCCTCGTCCTCGATCCCGGCGATCCGGCCGTCGCGCTGCCGGGGGTAGTAGTTGCCGGTGTCGATGACCGCGACGTCCTCGGCCGCCTCGTCCAGCAGGCCCTTCGGCAGGTCGGGCACCGCCTTGAGCGGGATCGTGACGACCACGACCTCGGCTCCGCGGGCCGCCTCCTCGACCGGGACGGGCGTCGCGCCGGTCTCCTCGGCCAGGGCGGTGAGCGTGTGGGGACCGCGGGAGTTGGCGACGGAGACGTCGTGCCCGAGGGCGGTGAGCCGTCGGGTGAGGTTGCCGCCGATGTTGCCCGCGCCGATGACGCCGATCTTCATGACAGGCCCTTCCAGGTTCGGAATTCGATGCACACGCATACGACTGTGTGGCGTCAACCCGGTGCGGCTCCCGGCTATTCCGGAGGGTGGGCCGGACGGGTGACCGCTACCGGACCCGTACGACGATCTTGCCGGTGTGCCGGTTGGACTCCCTCAGACGGTGCGCGTCCCGGATGCGGTCGAGTCCCTCGAAGACCTCGCCGACGACCGGGCGGAAGCCGCCGTCGGCGAGGCCCGCGTCGAGGAAGGCGGTGGAGCGGCGGCGGCCGTCGGGCGTGCCGGCGGCCCTGCGCGCCATCCACGGCGACCCGGCCCACCCCTGGACGGTCGAGGAGCTCGGCGCCGCGAGCGGCCTGTCGCGCGCGGCCTTCGCCCGCCGCTTCAGCGCGCTGGCCGGCGAACCGCCGCTCGCCTGCCTCACCTGGTGGCGCATGACGACCGCGGGCCGCCTCCTGCGCGAGGAGGACCTCCCCCTGCGCCAGATCGCCCGGCGCACGGGCCACACCTCGGAGTTCGCCTTCGCCAAGGCGTTCAAGCGGGAGTACGGGGTGGCGCCGGGTCAGTACCGGAGGCGGGTGTCGTGAGGCGAGGGCCGTCGTCCCGGCCGGGCCGGCCGGCCACGGGGGACGGCGCCTCCCGGACGTCCCGCACCCGCCGGAGGAGCGGCGGTCACGGCCGGTGAGAACGCCGGAAGGGCGCCCCGCCGGGCGGGTCCTGCCCGGCCGGGCGCCCGTCCGGGGCACGCGTCACTTGTTGAGGTGGGTGCAGAAAACGTCGAACGACAAGAGCGTGTGGCCCGT
>NZ_JBIRHK010000023.1:92918-121759 GCF_044328485.1 Streptomyces sp. NPDC017936
GGCCCCCGCCGGGGGGGCCGGGCGCCCGGGCCCCCCCCCCCCGGCGCGGGGGGGGGGGGGGGCGGGGGGGGGGCCCCGGGGGGGGGGGGCCGGGGGGGGGGCGGCCCCCCCGGGCGGCCCCCCCTTCCGGGGCACGCGTCACTTGTTCAGGTGCGTCCAGAACTCGTCGAACGACAGGAGCTTGTCGCCGTTCAGGTCGCGGCTGGCGATGATGGCCTCGGCGACCGTCTCGGTGACGTTCCAGTCGCCACCCTGGGCCAGGGCGGTCTTGAACTCGGCAGCGGTGATCTGACCGTCACCGTCCGTGTCGATGCGGTCGAACTGCTTGCGTGCTTCTTCGATGTCGGCCACCGATCCGCCCCTCTTCGTCATACCTTGCCGTCGTACCTGTCGTACGGACGCAGGTCAGACTAACCGGCCGTCCTGACGCGCAGTGCGGCCACCACCCGGGCGAACTCCCTCTCGTACGCCGGCTGCGGTTCCAGGCCCTTCACCACGGCCCACAGCTCCCGGTACCGGGCCAGGCGCACCTGGGCGGCCGCCTCCAGCCGCTCCAGCACGTACGCCGGGTCCGCGTCGCCCGGCAGCTGCCGCAGCAGGCCGCCGGCCCGGGGCGCCTCGGGGGCGGTCCCCTCGCGCAGCGCCTCGCCCGCGAGCTGCACCAGGCGGCTCATGAGCCACAGGGACGTGCCGGCGGGCACGTCCGGGCCCCGGTCCGCCGCGTTGAACTCGATCACCCTGCGCATCAGGGCCCGGAACCCCGGGTCCTGGATCATCCCGGCCAGTTCCACCCAGGCGTCCACCTGCTCGGGCGTCGGGTCGTCGGGCAGGTCGGCCGGGGCGAACCGCAGCCGCCGCCGGATGTCGGGGTCGGCGGTGTCCAGACCGTCGAAGATCTCCGTCATGAAGTCGTCGACGATGCGGGCCCGTTCGGCCGCCGACAGCCGCGCCAGTTGGTTCATCAGGGTCATCTCCTCCGCGGTCGAACCGCGTCGCGCCACGCTCGACAGCACCGCACGGGTCACCTTCAGCGCCCGGATCTGCGCGTCCAGGGCCGTCACGTGCGCGGCCGCCACCTCCGCGACCGTCCGCTCCCCCGTCAGCACCCGGCGCACGTCGGCCAGGCCGAGGCCCAGTTCGCGCAGGGTGCGGACCAGCTCCAGGCGGGCGGCCGACCCGGCGTCGTAGAGCCGGTAGCCGCCCGCCGAGCGGGCGACCGGGGGCAGGACGCCCTCGTCGGACCAGTACCGGATGGTGCGCACGGTCAGTCCGGTGGCCCGGGCCGGCTCGCCGATGGTGAGGAGTCCGGCGCCGTTCTCGGTCATGTCTGGGAGTCTGGTCCTTCCAGTGGGTGGAGACTCAAGGAGCGTCCGGGGAGCGCCGTGGAGACGTTGCGGGACATTCTCGACGCGGCGGCGCGGGGCGTCTTCCCGCCGGCCGACGGCGGTACGACCGTGATGCCGCAGCCCTCCCCCCGGGACGCGGGCGTGCTGGCCTTCACGGCCCACTCCGTCGTCTTCACCGACGAGGACCCGCGGTGGGTGCACGAGACGCTCGCGGCGGCGGAGTGCGACGCCCTCGCCGCCGGCATGAACCCGCGGTTCCTGGCGGCCCTGATGGAGCGGACGGGCCGTACGGCCGAGACGATCGACGCGATGCTGGTCGGCACTCCCCTGCCGGGCCGGCCCCCGCTCGCGCTGGAGGAGGTCGAGGACCGCGGGCATCCCCGCGCGGTCCACGCCCGCCGGCACCGGGACGACGTGCGCGTCTGGACCGCGGACGGTGGGGTGCTGGTGGTGGGGCGCGGGGTCGCCGGCCGGCTGGAGGTGTCCGTCGAGGTGGACGGGCAGCACGCGCGGGGGCCCGCGGAACGGCGCCGGGGGCTGGGGCGCGCGCTGGTGACCGCGGCCCGCCATCTCGTCGCCGAGCCGCTGTGGGCGCAGGTGGCGCCGGGGAACGCCCGCAGCATGCGGGCGTTCCAGGCGGCGGGGTACCGGCCGGTCGGCGCGGAGGCACTGCTCACGGTCCGGCGGTGAGCGGGCCGCCGGCGGGGGACGGGACGGCGGGTCGCCCGGCCGCGCGTCAGCGGAAGACGCCGGTGTGGCCGAGCGAGTACCGGCCGGGCTGCGGGTAGACGGCGAGGCCGTGCGGGCCGCGGCCGACCGGGATGCGGGCCAGCTGGGCGCCGGTGCGGGTGTCGATGGCGTACACCTCGTCGTCGTAGCGGCCGGACAGCCACAGGACCTTGCCGTCCGCCGAGACCCCGCCCATGTCGGGGCTGCCGCCGCCGGGCAGGCGCCACTTCCCGGTGAGCCGGTTCCGGGTGAAGTCGAAGACGGAGACGGTGCCCTCGCCGCGGTTGGAGACGTACATCTGCCGGGAGTCGCGGCTGACGTAGAGGCCGTGGGCGCCCTTGCCGGTGCGCAGGAGGGTGGGCTCGGTGAACGCGTCGCCGTCCAGGACCCACACGCCGTCGGCCATCATGTCCGCGACGTAGAACCGCTTGCCGTCGGGCGAGACCTTCACGTCCTGCGGCATCGCGCCCTCGAACGGCAGCTTCCGCTGCCCGACGACCTCCATCCTCTCGGTGTCGACCTTGAGGAGCTCGCCGCTGAACTCGCAGGAGACGATGAAGTAGCGCCCGTCGAGGGAGAAGTCGGCGTGGTTGACGCCGTAGCAGGAGACGGGTTCGGTGTGCAGCGCCTTCATGGTGTGCGGGTCGCGGAAGACGAGCTCGCGGTCGAGGGAGGCCATGACGACGGCGTACCTGCCGTCGGGCGTGAAGTAGAGGTTGTACGGGTCGTGCACCTCCACCTCCTCGCCCGCCTTGCCGGTCCTCGGGTCGATGGGGGTGAGGGTGTGGCCGCGGTTGTTGTTGACCCAGAGGGTCTTCAGGTCCCAGGACGGCACGACGTGCTGGGGCTGACGGCCGACCGGCAGCGTCTCGATCACCTCGTACGTCTTCGGGTCGATGACGGTGACGGTGTCGGACCCGGTGTTGGGGACGTAGACCCGGGACGGGAAGTCCTCGACCACCGGGGAGAGCCGGCCGGGGCGGTCGGCGGCGTAGACGTCCTCGGGGTCGAGGACGGGGGGCATGCCGGGCAGGCCCCGGACGGTCCGCTTCCGCCCCGGTGTCGGGGCCGCCGCCTCGGTGGTGGACTCCTTGGTGCCGGCCGCCTCGTCCCGTGCCGGGGTGCCGCAGGCGGCGAGGACGGCGAGGGCCGCGCCCGCGAGCAGGGCGCTCCTGACGAGGGTGTGGTGCGGGTTGTGGCGCATCAGCTGAGCAGCTCCGTGGTGGTGACCGCGCGCAGTCCGCGGCGGTCGAGTTCGGCCAGGACGGCGGGGAGTGCGGCGACCGTGTCCGCGTACCCGAAGTGGAGGCTCACGACGGACCCGTTGCGGGCGCCGTCGAGGACCGTGCGGGCGACGGCGGGACCGCCGGGGGACGTGAAGTCGAGGGAGTCCACGTCGTAGCCCAGGACGTGCGGATAGCCGGCGCGGCGGGCGAGGGCCTCGACGGCCGGGGAGGCGCGGGCGGCCCGGGAGGGGCGGAACCAGGTGCCGATGGAGCCGGTGAGCCGGCGCAGCAGGTCCGCGCACGCGACGATCTCCCGTTCCGCCTCCGGCGCCGGCAGGGTGTTGATGTCGAGGTGGCGGTGGGTGTGGTTGCCGAGGTCGTGGCCGCCGTCGAGGATGCGGCGGGCTAGGGCGGGGTGCTCCTCGAGCCAGGTGCCGACGGCCAGCACGGTGACCCGGGCGCCGTGCCGCTCGGCTTCGCCGAGGAGGGCGCGGGCGGTGGCGGGATCGCCCTGGCCGTGGAAGGTGAGGGCGACGCGGGGGCGGCCGCGGGGGCCGTGGGTGATCTGGGCGGGCTGCCGGGGGTGGGCGCGGGGGGCGGGTGCGGGAGAGGCGGGTGCCGGGGAGGCGGGTGCGGGGGCGCGGGGGGCGACGGCGCCGGAGGGGGAGCCGGGCGGGGTGCACGCGGCCGCGAACGCGCTCCCGGCGACGAGCCCGGCGCCCGCGCGCAGCGCGGCGCGGCGGTCGGTCGGAGTCACGCGCACCATTTAAAGGGCAAAAGGCAGAAAAACAGCTCATTCACCCGGTCGGCGTCGGGAGGGCGTCGGCCCGGCAGCCGGTCGCCGCCGGGAAGGGACGTCGGCCCGGCAGCCGGTCGCCGCCGGGAAGGGACGTCGGCCCGGCGGCGCTCTCGCCCCGGCCGCGGCCGGCCCCGCTCAGCCGGCCACCCGCAGCAGCAGGACCGCCCGCGCCGGCACCGTCACCTCCGCCCCCGCCCGGTGCGTGACCCCCGGCGCCTCCCCCTGCTCCTCCCTCGACGTGTCGACGACCACCTCGTACCGCTCGGCCCACGGCGGCCCCGGCAGCACGAAGCCCACCGGCCGGTCCCCCGCGTGCAGCACCGCGAGGAAGCTGTCGTCGGTGACCGGCGCACCCCGCTCGTCGCGCCCCGGGATGTCCCGCCCCGACAGGTACATCCCCAGCGTCGCCGCGGGGGCGTACCAGTCCGCTTCCGTCATCTCCGCGCCCCGCGCCGTGAACCACGCCAGGTCCCGCAGCCCGTCCGCCGAGTGCGCCCGCCCGGAGAAGAAGGCCCGCCGGCGCAGGACGGGGTGCCGGTGGCGCAGGGCGATCAGCCGGGAGGTGAGGTCGAACAGCGCCTTCCAGCCGGGCTCCTCCAGCAGCCCCCAGTCCACCCAGCTGATCTCGTTGTCCTGGCAGTACGCGTTGTTGTTGCCCCGCTGGGTCCGCCCCAGCTCGTCCCCCGCGACCAGCATCGGCACCCCCGTCGACAGCAGCAGCGTGGTCATCAGGTTCCGCGCCTGCCGCCGCCGCAGCGCCCGTACCCGCTCGTCGTCGGTCTCCCCCTCCGCGCCGCAGTTCCAGGACCGGTTGTCGTGCGTGCCGTCCCGGTTGCCCTCGCCGTTGGCCTCGTTGTGCTTGCGCTCGTACGACACCAGGTCGCGCAGGGTGAAACCGTCGTGCGCGGTGACGAAGTTGACGGACGCGTAGGGGCGCCGGCCGCCCCAGGCGTACAGGTCGCTGGACCCCGACAGCCGGTACCCCATCTCCCGCACGTCCGGCAGCGCGTGCCGCCAGAAGTCGCGGACGGTGTCGCGGTAGCGGTCGTTCCACTCCGTCCACAGGGGCGGGAAGGCGCCCACCTGGTAGCCGCCCGAGCCGACGTCCCACGGCTCGGCTATCAGCTTCACCCGCCGCAGCACCGGGTCCTGCGCGATGACCGCGAGGAACGGCGAGAGCATGTCCACGTCGTGCATGGACCGCGCCAGCGCCGCCGCCAGGTCGAACCGGAAGCCGTCCACCCCCATCTCCGTCACCCAGTACCGCAGCGAGTCGGTGATCAGGCGCAGCACCTGCGGCTGGACCACGTGCAGCGTGTTGCCGCAGCCCGTGTAGTCGGCGTACCGGCGGGCGTCCGGCTGCAACCGGTAGTAGCCGCGGTTGTCTATGCCCTTCAGCGACAGCATGGGCCCCAGCTCGCCCGCCTCCGCCGTGTGGTTGTAGACCACGTCGAGGATGACCTCGATCCCGGCCGCGTGCAGCGCGCGCACCATCCGCTTGAACTCGCCGACCTGCTGGCCGGCCGTCCCGGAGGAGGCGTAGGCGGCGTGCGGGGCGAAGTAGCCGATGGAGTTGTAGCCCCAGTGGTTGCGCAGGCCCCGGCGCAGCAGGTGGTCCTCGTGCGCGAACTGGTGCACCGGCAACAGCTCCACCGCCGTCACGCCCAGGTCCACCAGGTGCCCGACCGCCGCGGGGTGCGCCAGGCCGGCGTACGTGCCGCGCAGCTCCTGGGGGATCCCCGGGTGCAGTCGGGTGAAGCCCTTGACGTGCAGCTCGTAGATGACCGAGTCGGCCCACGGCGTCTTCGGGCGGCGGTCGTCGGCCCAGTCGTCGTCGTCGTGGACGACGACGCCCTTCGGGACGTGCGGCGCCGAGTCCCGTTCGTCGCGCACGGTGTCCGCGACCTGCTGCTGGGGCCAGTCGCGGACGTGCCCGTACACCTCCGGCGGCAGGGCGAACTCGCCGTCCACGGCGCGGGCGTAGGGGTCGAGGAGCAGCTTCGCCGGGTTCCAGCGGCCGCCGGTCCACGGGTCCCAGCGGCCGTGCACCCGGTAGCCGTAGCGCTGGCCGGGCATCACGCCCGGGACGAAGCCGTGCCAGATCTCGTGGGTGAGCTCGGTGAGCCGGGCGCGGGTCTCGCGGCCCTGTTCGTCGAAGAGGCACAGCTCCACCGCCTCCGCGCCGCCCGCCCACAGGGCGAAGTTGGTGCCCGCGACACCGTCCGGGCCGACCCGGAAGCGGGCGCCGAGCGGTGTCGACGCGCCCGGCCACACGGGCACGCCGGGCGTCCTGGGCCGTGCCCCGTTCACCACGGCGGAGGCAGCGGCGCGCTCCTCCGGAACCGCCTCCTGCTCGGCTGCGCTGGACACCGTTCCGCCTCCCGCGGCTCATGGCACGACGCGGGCCAAGGGCATGCGGCGTCCCGGCCGCGGCTCCCCGTAGCGTCGTCCTCCCCCCTGTTCTGCCCAGACCGTGCCTCGCACTCACGTTTCCCCGAGCGGGGCCCGTCGTTGGGCACCGCGTGAGGCACGTACAACGGCGCGCGCGGCGCGCGGGGGCCGCGTTGGCCGCCGTACTGACATGGGCAGGACTTCTGGCCGGGGCCGCCGGCTGCACCGGGGAGAGCCCCGGCGCTCTGAACCGGGCGCTCGGGAAACCACCGGCGCCGGAGGACGTCATCCGGGTCGCCCCGGACGACGGCACGAAGGAGGTGCGCCCCGAGAGCAGACTCAGGGTGCGGGTGCCGGACGGGCACCTGGAGTCGGTGAAGGTCGTCATGTCGCAGGACGCGCAGGAGACCGAGGTGCGGGGCCGGATCTCCGCGGACGGTCTGACCTGGCGTCCGGACCGGGACCGGCTCGCGCTCGCCGCCCGCTACACGGTCGACGCGGTGGCCGTCGACGCGGAGGGCCGCCGCTCGGCCCGCCACACCACCTTCACCACGTTCGTCCCCGAGCAGCGCTTCATCGGGTACGTGGCGCCCGAGAACCGTTCCACCGTCGGCACCGGGATGATCGTCTCACTGGAGTTCAACCGGGAGATCGAGAACCGCGCCGCCGTCGAACGCGCCGTCAAGGTGACCGCCCGCCCGGCCGTCGAGGTGCGGCCGCACTGGTTCGGCAAGGGCCGCCTCGACTTCCGTCCGGAGCAGTACTGGAAGCCCGGCACCCAGGTGACCGTCGCCCTGCGCTTCCGGGACGTGGAGGGCGCGCCCGGCGTCTACGGGCTCCAGGACAAGACGTTCTCCTTCACCGTCGGCCGCCACCAGGTCTCCGTCGTCGACGCCGCCCGGCACACGATGAAGGTGCGCCGCGACGGCGAGCTGATCGCCACCGTGCCCATCACGGCCGGGGCGCCGAAGACGACGACGTACAACGGCAGGATGGTGGTGACCGAGATGCTGGAGCTGACCCGGATGAACGGCGCCACGGTCGGCTTCAGGAAGAAGAACGGCAAGAGCGAGTACGACATCCCGGACGTGCCGCACGCGATGCGGCTGACCGACTCCGGCACCTTCCTGCACGGCAACTACTGGGCGCCGTGGGACGCCTTCGGCCGGGTCAACCTCAGCCACGGGTGCGTGGGGCTCAGGGACGTGAAGGGCGGCGGCTCGGACACGCCCGCGGGCTGGTTCTTCGACCGCAGCCTCATCGGGGACGTCGTCGAGGTCGTCCACAGCAAGGACCGGACGGTCGCCGCCGACAACGGGCTCGGCGGCTGGAACATGGACTGGGAGGAGTGGATCTCGGGCAGCGCGGTGAAGTGACCCTTTCCTCCCAAGGTCGAAGTTGGGACTGAACGGTGACATGTGGGGGTCACCGATGCCCCTGACCTTGTGGTTAATATGCGCGCAGCGCGGGGGACGCGCCGGCGTGCGGGCCTGGTCGGCCCGGGGGAGGGGAAAATACTGTGAACGTGCGACCGATACCGGGGGCGTCGGTTGGCGGGCGCCCACGCGGCCGCAGCAAGCGGTTGGCTCTGGTCGTCGGAGGTCTGCTGCTGGCCGTCACGGCCTGCGGCGGCGGAGGGGGCTCCGACTCCGGCTCGGACAAGGCCGAGGGCGCGGAGGCCTCCGGCTCCGCCACCGCCCAGAGCGGTCAGTCGGAGGCGGTCGTCACCATCGCCCCCGAGACCGGCGCCAAGGACGTCGACACCAGCGGCGCCCTGAAGGTGACCGCCGCGAAGGGCAAGCTGACCGAGGTCGTCGTCAAGGACGCCGAGGGCACGGCGGTCCCGGGCACGATCTCCGCGGACGGCGCCGGCTGGACGCCGAGCACGCATCTCGCGGCCGCCACCACGTACCAGGTGCACGCGGTCGCCAAGGACTCCGCGGGCCGCACGGCCGCCGAGGACGCGAACTTCACCACGCTGACGCCGGAGAACACCTTCGTCGGCACCTTCACGCCCGAGGACGGTTCCACCGTCGGCGTCGGCATGCCGTTCTCCGTCCGGTTCACGCGGGGCATCACCGAGCCGGACGCCGTCGAGAAGGCCATCAGCGTCAAGACCGAGCCGCCCGTCGACGTGCAGGGCCACTGGTTCGGCAACGACCGCCTCGACTTCCGCCCGGAGAAGTACTGGGCGGCGGGCACCAAGGTCACGGTGAAGCTGAACCTCGACGGCGTCGAGGGCCGCAAGGGCGTCTACGGCAAGCAGTCCAAGACCGTCTCCTTCACCGTCGGCCGCAACCAGGTGTCCGTCGTGGACGCCAAGAAGCACACGATGAAGGTCATGCAGGAGGGCAAGGTCGTCAAGACCCTCCCGGTGACCACCGGCAAGTCCGGCTACGCCACCTGGAACGGCCAGATGGTCATCAGTGAGAAGTTCACGGTGACCCGGATGAACGGCGACACGGTCGGCTACGACGGCGAGTACGACATCAAGGACGTGCCGCACGCCATGCGCCTGACCGACTCCGGCACCTTCGTGCACGGCAACTACTGGGGCGGCGACGCCTTCGGCAACTACAACGCCAGCCACGGCTGCATCGGTCTGCGGGACGTGCGCGGCGGCTACGACAGCGGTGTGCCGGCCGCGTGGTTCTTCAACCACTCGATGGCCGGCGACGTGGTGGTCGTGCAGAACTCCACCGACCCGGTGGTCGACCCGTCCAACGGCCTCAACGGCTGGAACCTCTCGTGGGCGGAGTGGACGAAGTAGTCCGCCCCCGCCGCCGAACGGGCCCGGCGCCGTACGTCCTGTGACGCACGGCACCGGGCCCGTCGTCGTTAGTCGTGGTTAACCTGCTGCCATGACCGTACATCTCGAAGTGGCCGACGGCGTCGGCACGATCCGCCTCGACCGCCCGCCCATGAACGCCCTGGACGTCGCCACGCAGGACCGGCTCAAGGAGCTGGCCGAGGAGGCGGGGCGCCGGGACGACGTCCGCGCCGTCGTCGTGTACGGCGGTGAGAAGGTGTTCGCGGCGGGCGCGGACATCAAGGAGATGCAGGACATGGACCACACCGCGATGGTCCTGCGCGCCCGCGCCCTCCAGGACTCCTTCACGGCGGTGGCCCGCATCCCCAAGCCGGTGGTGGCGGCCGTGACCGGCTACGCGCTGGGCGGCGGCTGCGAGCTGGCGCTGTGCGCGGACTTCCGGATCGCCGCGGAGAACGCGAAGCTGGGCCAGCCCGAGATCCTGCTCGGCCTGATCCCGGGCGCGGGCGGCACCCAGCGCCTGGCCCGGCTGGTCGGCCCGTCCAAGGCGAAGGACCTCATCTTCACGGGCCGCATGGTCAAGGCGGACGAGGCGCTGACCCTGGGCCTGGTGGACCGGGTGGTCCCGGCCGACGAGGTGTACGCGCAGGCGCACGCGTGGGCGGCCAAGCTGGCGCAGGGTCCGGCGATCGCGCTGCGCGCGGCGAAGGAGTCGATCGACACCGGCCTGGAGACCGACATCGACACGGGCCTCGCCGTGGAACGGAACTGGTTCGCCGGTCTGTTCGCCACCGCGGACCGTGAGATCGGCATGCGCAGCTTCGTCGAGGAGGGGCCGGGCAAGGCGAAGTTCCTGTGACCCATCCCTCCCCCGATGTCGGCGAAAACGCTTGCTGTTGACGAGACGTCTCATCCGGGTCCCTCGATGGGGCGGTTCACGGGAGCCTTAAGGTGACCTTAAGGCTGTCTTGTCGAGGGAGCCCGCCGATCACCCCCGGACGAGCCGTCACCGCAGGTCGGCACGGCTCTTCCAGGCGTCGGCATGCCTCTGGCACATGCCGGTCGAATTGAGTGGAATGAGAGCTTCCGGGGGGCGTATTCCCCCGGAACCACCACGGAGGCCACCGGGGACGGCCATGATGGGGGCATGGCGGGGCTGGAGGGTTTCGAACAGCCGCGGGGGCACGGGCACGTGTCCGCGGCACGCTGGTCGCCGGCGGCCGAGGACGAACGCGCGCTCAAGGCGCTCGAGTTGTTCGGCAACCCGACGGAGGCGGAGGTTCCGCTGCCGTCCCGCCCCGAGTCCGCCGCCACCGCCCGCCGGCTCGCCCAGGTGGTCGCCCTCCGCCAGTGGCAGCTCTCCCCCAAGATGACCGAGGACGCCGTCCTGCTCGTCTCGGAGCTCGTCGGCAACGCCGTCCGCCACACCGGCGCCCGCGTCTTCGGCCTGCGGATGCGCCATCGCCGCGGCTGGATCCGCGTCGAGGTCCGCGACCCCTCGCGCGGGCTGCCCTGTCTGATGCCCGTCCAGGAGACGGACGTCAGCGGCAGGGGCCTGTTCCTGGTGGACAAGCTGGCCGACCGGTGGGGCGTCGATCTGCTGCCCCGGGGCAAGACCACGTGGTTCGAGATGCGCGTCGTGGACCGCTGACGGCGGTTCGGGAGCGGGCCCGGCTCCGGGTCGCCGTGGACGTCGGGGCGGCGGGCGGACAGCGCCGCGAGGAGCGGCCGCGTGCGCGGCGGGGCTCCGGTCCCCCGCGCCGTACACGGCCCCCTTCGCCGGCCGGGGGACCGGCCTCGAGCGGTCGCGGTCCTCGCGTCCCGGCACGGCGGGCAACCGGCCGGGGCCCGGCCGGGCGAGCGGGATCCCGGTCCGTGGACGGCGTCTTGACGGCGCGGGCGCACGGCTGACAGCGTGCGTGATCATGAGGGCCTCCGCTGACCACCGCCGCGCGCACGTCGCGCTCGTGGAGCGGCGTCACGTCGACCTGTGCCGGCAGTCCAGCGCCATCTGTCGCTGAGCCGTAGCCTCCCCTCCCTTCCTCCTTCCTCTCCTCCCCTTCCTTCCGCGTGCTCCGGCGCGGGGCCCGCCGTCCTTCGGCGTGCCCTCGTGCGGGGCACGCCGACTTCGAGGATCCCGTATGTCTGACATGTCCCGTCGTACGTTCGGCGGTCTGGTCGGTGGCGGTGCCGTGACCGCGGTCGCCGGTACGGCCGGTGCCGCCGAGGCCGCGCCCTCCGCCGCGGAACGCCCGTTCCGGGCCCGGCCCTCCACCGGCTCCGGCGGACGGCCCAACTTCCTGTTCATCCTGGGTGACGACCTGGGCTGGGCGGACCTGTCGTCGTACGGCGCACCGCACATCAGGACACCGAACCTGGACCGGCTCGCCGCGCAGGGAGTGCGGTTCACCCACGCCTACGCCGGCTCGGCGACCTGCTCCCCCACCCGCTTCAGCCTCTACACCGGCCGCTACCCGGGCCGCACGAAGGGCGGTCTCGCCGAGCCCATCGGCAACCGGACGCAGGGGCTGGACCCCACCCACCCCACCCTGGCCTCCCAGCTGAAGAAGGCCGGCTACGCCACCGCCCTGATCGGCAAGTGGCACTGCGGCTGGCTGCCCGACTACAGCCCGACCAAGTCGGGCTGGGACGAGTTCTTCGGCAACTTCGGCGGCGCCCTGGAGTACTTCTCCAAGCTCGGCCAGCTGGGCGACTACGACCTGTACGAGGGCGACGCCACCTACCAGGACCTGCGGTACTACACGACCGTCCTCACCGAGCGGGCGGTGGACTACGTCAGCCGGGACCACGACCGGCCGTGGCTGCTCAACCTCAACTTCACCACCCCGCACTGGCCCTGGATCGGCGAGAACGACGAGGAGGCCGCGGCCGAGGTCGCCGCCAGGGTCCGCGCCGGTGACGTGCTGGGCGGTCTGCTGCACAACGACGGCGGCTCGGTGGAGAAGTACACCGAGATGGTGGAGAACCTCGACGCCTCCGTCGGCAAGGTGCTCGCCGCGCTGCGGCGCTCCGGCCAGGAGCGGAACACCGTCGTGGTGTTCGCCAGTGACAACGGCGGCGAGCGGTTCTCCTACCAGTGGCCGCTCAGCGGCGGCAAGTCCGGACTGCTGGAGGGCGGCATCCGGGTGCCGACCGTCCTGCGCTGGCCCGCCCGGCTGGACGGGCACCAGGTCAGCGACGAACCCGTCTTCTCCCCGGACTGGACGGCCACCCTGCTGGAACTGGGCGGAGCCCGCCCCGACCCGGCCTACCCGCTCGACGGGCACAGCCTCGCCGGCTACCTCCTGCGCGGCGAGCGGGTGCCCGAGCGCGACCTGTTCTGGCGGGTGCGCGGCAACCGGGCCCTGCGGCGCGGCGACTGGAAGTACTACCAGGACGCCTCCGGCAAGGACCACCTGTACAACCTGGCCCAGGACCAGCGCGAGCAGGCCGATCTGGCGCAGGACCGGCCGGAGCTGCTCGCCGAGCTGAAGGCCGCCTGGGAGCGCGTCGCGGGCGGGCTGCTGCCCTACCCCGCCTCCTGACCGGCCCCGCCGTGCACGGGCCGTCGCCCCCGGCGGCCCGCCGCGGCGGCCCGGCCGTCGTGCGCGGGCCGGCGTGCTCGCCGGGGCGTCCGCCGAACGGATGACGACAGTGGACGGCCCCGGTCCGGCCCGAGCGGTTCGCAGGGCCGAACGCGCAGGTCGTAGGAC
Organism: Streptomyces sp. NPDC017936; assembly: GCF_044328485.1. Classification (NCBI taxonomy): domain Bacteria; kingdom Bacillati; phylum Actinomycetota; class Actinomycetes; order Kitasatosporales; family Streptomycetaceae; genus Streptomyces; species Streptomyces sp. NPDC017936. The sequence continues at coordinate 105,893 of NZ_JBIRHK010000023.1, forward strand.
CAGCGCCCGAGGCGGGTCCGGCCGAAACTCGGTGGGCGGCGTCGGCGCCGGTCCGTAGGCTCGCGGTGATGTCGACAACACCTGTAACCACCAAGGACCGGTCCGCGGTACGGACGCTGCTGCGCCTGTGGCCGTATGTGCGACCGGTGCGGGTGCGGCTGTTCACCGCCGCCTTCGTCGCGATAGTGGCCTCCTGCACCGGTCTGGTGATCCCGCTCGTCCTGAAGTGGATGGTGGACGGTCCGGTCGCCGACCGGGACCCGGCCGGCGTGTGGCTGGGCGCGCTCTGCCTGCTGGTGCTGGGCGTCGCGGAGGCGGTCCTGTTCGGACTGCGGCGGTGGCTGGTGGCGCGGCCGCTGTCGCACGTCGAGGCGGAGATGCGCGCGGACCTGTACGGGCACCTCCAGCGACTGCCGGTGGCCTTCCACGACCGGTGGGCCTCGGGGCAGCTGCTGTCCCGCGCGACCACCGATCTGATGCTCCTGCGCATGTTCCTCGCCTTCCCGCTGACGTTCCTGCTGGTCAACGCGGTGACGATCCTCGTCGGCGTGATCATCATGCTGCTCCAGGACTGGATGCTGGGGCTGGTCATCCTCGGTCCGGCCGTGCCCGTCGTGGTCATGTGCGTGGTCTTCGAGAGCCGGTACGCGCGCGTGGCGCGGCTCGCGCAGGACCAGGTGGGCGATCTGACGACGGTCGTCGAGGAGAGCGTCCTCGGCATCCGGGTGATCAAGGGGTTCGGGCGGCACCGCAGTCAGGCACGGGCGTTCCGGGAGCTGTCGCGGACGCTGCGGGGGACGGAGCTGCGCAAGGCCCGGCTGCTGGCGACGATCTGGGCGGTGATCGTCACGCTGCCCGAGGTGGCCATCGGGGCGGCGCTGGTGCTGGGGGCGGTGCGGGTGGCGGACGGGGAGCTGTCCGCGGGGACGCTGGTCGCGTTCCTCTCCACGGCCCTCGCCCTGCGGTGGCCCGTGGACTCGATCGGGTTCCTGCTGGCGTTGAGCCAGGAGGCGGCGACGGCGACGGAGCGGTACTTCGAGGTGCGGGACGCGGAGCCGGAGTCCACCGCGGTCACGGGGACGCGCGCGCCGGCCGCGGCCGGCGACGGTCTCCGCTTCGACGACGTCGTCTTCCGCTACCCCGACGCCGACCCCGGCTCCCCGCCCGTCCTGGACGGCGTCGACCTCCACGTCCGGCCCGGTGAGTCCATGGCGCTCGTCGGGGCCACCGGCAGCGGGAAGACCACGCTCACCGCGCTGGTCCCCCGCCTGCACGAGGTGACGTCCGGGCGGATCACGCTCGACGGCGAGGACGTCACCGCGATGTCCCGCGAGGAGCTGCGGTCGAAGGTGGCCGTCGCCTTCGAGGAGCCCACCCTCTTCTCCGCGACCGTCGGGGAGAACGTCCTGATGGGCGCCGCCGACGGCGCCGGGCCGCGCGAGCTGGAGCGGGCGCTGTCGGTGGCGCAGGCCGGCTTCGTGCACGCGCTGCCGCAGGGCACCGGGACACAGGTCGGCGAGCAGGGGCTCAGCCTCTCCGGTGGGCAGCGGCAGCGGATCGCGCTCGCGCGGGCCGTCGTGGGGCGGCCCCGGTTCCTCGTCCTGGACGACCCGCTGTCCGCGCTGGACGTCCACACGGAGGCCGCCGTGGAGGCCGCGCTGCGCGAGGTCCTCGCCGACACCACCGCGCTGATCGTGGCCCACCGCCCCTCCACCGTGCTGCTCGCCGACCGCGTGGCCCTGCTGTCGAACGGCCGGATCGCCGCCGTCGGCACCCACCAGGAGCTGCTGCGGGACAACGCGGAGTACGCCCACCTCATGTCCGGGGAACAGGAGACCGACCGCCGATGACGACACCGACGACCTCCTCCGCCACCGGCCCCGCCACCGACGAGGACGACCTGCCCCGCGCGCGGGACGCCGAGGACCCCTTCGACCGGGACGTCCTGCCCTCACCGCCGGGCGCCACGGGCGCGCTGCTGCGCTCGCTGCTCGCCCCGATGAGGGCGCGGGTCGCCCTCACCACGCTCCTGCTGCTGCTCCAGCAGGCGGCCGTGCAGGCGGGCCCGCTGCTGGTCGCGTACGCCATCGACCGCGCCGTGCCGGCGCTGCGCGCCGACGACCACGGCCCCCTCGTCGCCGTGGGCGTCGGCTACCTGCTGTGCGCGCTGGCCTCCGGCGGGCTCCAGTACGTGTTCCTGATCGCCTCCGCGCGGGTCAACCAGGACGTGCTGCTGGACCTGCGCGGCCGGATCTTCCGGCACGCGCAGGCGCTGAGCCTCGACTTCCACGAGCGCTACACCTCGGGCCGGCTCATCTCCCGCTCCACCACGGACGTGGAGTCGCTGCGCGAACTGCTCAGCGAGGGCCTGCAGGAACTGGTCACGGTCGTCCTGTCCTTCCTCTACATCTCGGCGATGCTGCTCTGGCTGGACCTGGGCCTGGGGGCCGTCGCGGTGGCGTCCTTCGTCCCGCTCCACCTCCTCGTCCGGCTCTACCAGCGGCGCGCCGGGCGGGTGTTCCGGGCGCGGTCCACCGCGATCGCGGCCGTGATCGTGAAGTTCGTGGAGACGATGAACGGCATCCGCCCGGTGCGCGCGTTCCGCCGCGAGGCGGTCAACGAGGCCGACTTCCGGGTGCTGAACCGGCGGCACGAGCGGACCAACGGCGACTCGCTGCTGGAGATGGCGCGGTACGTCGTCGGTTCGCGGCTGGTCGCCAACACGGCCGTCGCGCTGATCGTGCTGTGGGGCGCCCGTCGGGTGGCGGACGGCTCGCTGGAGCTGGGCGTGCTGGCGGCGGCGGTGCTGTACCTGCGGCGGCTGTACGACCCGATCGACCGGCTCGGCATGTTCCTCAACTCCTACCAGTCGGCGGCGGCCTCGCTGGAGAAGATCGCGGGGCTGCTGGCCCAGACGCCGACCGTGCCCGAGCCGTCGGCGCCCCGGGAACTGCCGGCCCGGCGCGGCGGGCTCCCGGGCCGTGAGGTCGTCTTCGACGGCGTCGGGTTCGGCTACCGCACCGGCGGCGAGGTGCTGCCCCGCTTCGACCTCACCCTGCCGGCCGGGCAGACGGTCGCGGTGGTCGGCTCCACGGGCGCCGGGAAGTCCACGCTGGCCAAGCTCCTCGCCCGCTTCTACGACCCCACCGCGGGCCGGGTCCTGCTCGACGGCGTCGACCTGCGCGACCTGGCGATGCCCGAGCTGCGGCGCGGGGTGGTGATGGTGACGCAGGAGGCGTTCCTGTTCTCCGGCACGGTCGCCGAGAACATCGCCCTCGGGCGGCCCGACGCGAGCCGCGCGGAGATCGAGCGGGCGGCGAAGGCGATCGGCGCGCACGAGTTCATCAGCGCCCTGCCCGACGGCTACGACACGGACGTCCGCAAGCGGGGCGGCCGCATCTCCGCCGGACAGCGGCAACTGGTGGCGTTCGCGCGGGCGCTGCTCGCCGACCCGGCGGTGCTGATCCTCGACGAGGCGACGAGTTCCCTCGACGTCCCGGGCGAGCGGGCCGTGCAGGCGGCGATGGCGACGGTCCTCAAGGGCCGTACGGCGGTGGTGATCGCGCACCGGCTGTCGACCGTGGAGATCGCGGACCGGGTGCTGGTCATGGAGCGCGGACGGATCGTCGAGGACGGCAGCCCGGCCGACCTCGTCGCGGGAACCGGCCGTTTCGCGGACCTGCACCGGGCCTGGCGCGACAGCCTGGCCTGACCCGCCGCCGACGGAGGGCGCCGGACGGACGGCCGGCGCCCACGAGGACCCCGGCACACCGGGCGGCTCCGTATATCGAACATGAACTCCCGGACAACGAACCGTTTCCGGCCAACTTCCTGACGCGCTCCTGACAGACAGCGCTGTCCGCTGCCACTCTTCCCACTGCTGGTTCACAGCAACCCCACAGCAAGGCCCGTTCTGCGTACCACCCCGTTCTGCGTACCGCCCTTTGTCGTGCCCGGACGGCTCACCCGTCGTCCGGTCTCCCCTGGCCGCGGGACCCGCGGCCGCGCAGAAGGAGTACCTGTTGAACAGCAGCTCTTCCAGACGCACCCCCCACACCCCGTACCGCAGGGCCGCCGCCGTCGCCCTGGTGGGCGTGTCCGCGCTCATCGCCACCGCCGTGCAGTCCGGCGCCGCCACGGCCGCCGCCCCGGAGAAGACGCCGCGCGCGGCCGGCCAGGCGGTCCCGGGCTCGGAGTCGGTCCGGCTCTCCCCGGCCCAGCGCGCCGAGCTGATACGCGAGGCGAGCTCCGGCACGGCGCGGGCCGCCGAGGAGCTGGGCCTGGGCGCCCAGGAGGCGCTCGTCGTCCGGGACGTCCTCAAGGACGCGGACGGCACGGTCCACACCCGCTACGAGCGCACCTACGCGGGCCTGCCGGTCCTCGGCGGCGACCTGGTCGTCGAGAGCACCCCGGCCGGTGCGACCCTGTCCGTCGTCAAGGCCACCCGGGCCGCCATCAAGCCGGCCACCACCGCGGCCGCGGTGCCCGCCGCGAAGGCCGAGCAGCAGGCGCTGGCCGCCGCGAAGGCGGAGGACGCCAAGAGCCCGGACGTCAACCGCGCGCCGCGCAAGGTGATCTGGGCCGCGAACGGCACGCCGAAGGTGGCGTACGAGACGGTCGTGGGCGGGTTCCAGCACGACGGGACCCCGCAGGAACTGCATGTCGTCACGGACGCCACGACGGGCGCCGAGCTGTACCGGTGGGAGGCGATCGAGACCGGCACCGGCAACACGGTGTACAGCGGCACGGTCGACCTCACCACCACGCAGTCCGGCTCGACGTACAACCTCACGGACGGCGCGCGCGGCAACCACAAGACGTACAACCTCAACCGCGGCACCTCCGGCACCGGCACGCTCTTCTCGGGCTCTGACGACGTGTGGGGCAACGGCAGCCCGTCCAACCTGGAGTCGGCGGCCGCCGACGCCCACTACGGCGCCGCGCTGACCTGGGACTACTACAAGAACGTGCACGGGCGTTCCGGCATCCGCGGCGACGGCGTCGGCGCGTACTCCCGGGTCCACTACGGCAACAACTACGTCAACGCGTTCTGGTCGGACAGCTGCTTCTGCATGACGTACGGCGACGGCTCGGGCAACAGCAACCCGCTCGTGGCCATCGACGTGGCCGGTCACGAGATGACCCACGGCGTCACGTCGAACACCGCGGGACTCAACTACAGCGGCGAGTCCGGCGGTCTGAACGAGGCCACCTCCGACATCTTCGGCACGGCGGTCGAGTTCTACGCGGCGAACTCCTCCGACGTCGGTGACTACCTCATCGGCGAGGAGATCGACATCAACGGCGACGGCACCCCGCTGCGCTACATGGACAAGCCCAGCAAGGACGGCGCGTCCAAGGACAGCTGGTACTCCGGCATCGGCTCGGTCGACGTCCACTACTCGTCGGGCCCCGCCAACCACTTCTTCTACCTCCTGTCGGAGGGCAGCGGCACCAAGACCATCAACGGTGTCACGTACAACTCGCCCACCGCGGACGGCCTCCCGGTCACCGGGATCGGCCGCGACAAGGCGGCGAAGATCTGGTTCCGCGCGCTGACCACGAAGTTCACCTCGACCACCAACTACGCGGGCGCCCGCACCGGCACCCTCGCGGCCGCCGGTGAGCTGTACGGCACCACGTCCGCCGAGTACACGGCGGTGGCGAACGCCTGGGCGGGCGTCGCGGTCGGCACCCGGCCGGGTGACGGCGGCGGTGGCGGCACGTCCTTCGAGAACACCACCGACGTGTCGATTCCGGACAGGGGCGCGGCGGTCACCTCGTCGATCACCGTCTCCGGGCGGACGGGCAACGCGCCGTCCAACCTCCAGGTGGGCGTGAACATCGTCCACACCTACATCGGCGACCTCCAGGTGCAGCTGGTCGCCCCCGACGGCACGGCGTACACCCTGAAGGCGTACGGCACCGGCGGCAGCACGGACAACCTGGACACCACCTACACGGTGAACGCCTCCTCCGAGGTCGCCAACGGTGTGTGGCAGCTGAGGGTCCAGGACAACGCGGCCGCCGACACCGGCTACATCAACAGCTGGAAGCTGACCTTCCCGTAAGCCGTACGGCACCCGATGCGGGAGCGCCGTCCCGGGGTTCGACCCCCTGGGGCGGCGTTCCCTTTTTGCCGGTCGATTGCCTTCGCTCTGTTGGCCCTTGACCCAGGTCACGTCGTTTTACACGGCCGCAATGTTCACCGGTTGGTCGATTTCCAGCCAACATCATGTGGGGGTCATGACATGTACGCGACGTTGATGTCAGTCTTCCTCTCACCCGCCGCACAACTTCACCGCAGTACCGGCCGGCCGCCCCACGCCGTCCGGGCTCCCCCACACTCAAGGAGCTTGTGTGACCTCCCTCTACGCGCGTCACAAGCGCACCTCTCTGGCCATCGCCACCGCCGTCGCGGCCGGAGCACTGGTCACCACCGGTCTGACCGCCGGCACCGCCGCCGCCCAGACCCCGGCGGACGCCACCGGCAGCAAGCCGTCGGCCGTCCCCACCGCGCTCGCCCCGGCCGCCCGCACCGCCCTCATCCAGGACAAGCAGGCCGACGCCCCCGCGACCGCGCAGGAGATAGGCCTGGGCGCCCAGGAGAAGCTGGTCGTCCGTGACGTCGTCAAGGACGCCGACGGCGCGGTCCACACCCGCTACGAGCGCACCTACGCGGGCCTGCCGGTCCTCGGCGGCGACCTGGTCGTCCACGAGTCGGCCGCGGGCGCCCGGCAGGGCGTCACCAAGGCGACGAACGCCACGATCAAGGTGGCCTCGCTGAGCCCGGCCGTGACCGCGGCGAAGGCCGAGACCCAGGCCGTCTCGCTCGCGAAGGCCGCCGGCTCCGAGGACACCGAGGCCTCGCAGGCGCCCCGCAAGGTCATCTGGGCGGGCAACGGCAGCAAGCCGACCCTGGCCTACGAGACGGTCGTCGGCGGCTTCCAGGACGACGGCACCCCGAACGAGCTGCACGTCATCACCGACGCGGCCACCGGCGCCAAGCTGTACGAGTACCAGGGCATCGAGACCGGCACCGGCAAGAGCCTGTACTCCGGCACGGTCTCCCTCGGCACGTACCTCTCGGGCTCGACGTACCAGCTGTACGACACCTCGCGCGGCGGCCACAAGACGTACAACAAGGCGCGCAGCACCACCAGCTCGGCGGGCACGCTCTTCACGGACGCCGACGACACCTGGGGCACCGGCGCGGCCTCCAGCTCGTCCACGGACCAGACGGCGGCGGTCGACGCGGCCTACGGCGCCCAGACCACCTGGGACTACTACAAGAACACCTTCGGCCGCAACGGCATCAAGAACAACGGTGTCGCCGCGTACTCCCGCGTCCACTACGGCAACGCGTACGTCAACGCGTTCTGGGACGACAGCTGCTTCTGCATGACGTACGGCGACGGCTCGGGCAACACCAAGCCGCTGACCTCGCTGGACGTGGCCGGCCACGAGATGTCCCACGGCGTCACCTCGAACACGGCGGGCCTGAACTACTCGGGCGAGTCCGGCGGTCTGAACGAGGCCACCTCCGACATCTTCGGCACGGCGGTCGAGTTCTACGCGGCGAACTCCTCCGACGTCGGTGACTACCTCATCGGCGAGAAGATCAACATCAACGGCAACGGCACCCCGCTGCGCTACATGGACCAGCCGAGCAAGGACGGCGCGTCGGCCAACTACTGGTCGTCGTCGCTGAAGAACCTGGACGTGCACTACTCGTCCGGCCCGGCGAACCACTTCTTCTTCCTGCTGTCGGAGGGCAGCGGCTCGAAGACGATCAACGGGGTCAGCTACAACTCCCCGACGTACAACGGCTCCACGGTCACCGGCATCGGCCGCGCCAAGGCGGCCCAGATCTGGTACAAGGCGCTGACCACGTACATGACCTCGACGACCAACTACGCGGGCGCCCGCACGGCGACCCTGAACGCGGCGTCGGCCCTGTACGGCTCCACCAGCACCGAGTACAAGACGGTCGCGGCGGCCTGGACGGCGGTCAACGTCGCCTGACAGCAGGTGAGTCGAGTGGGGGCGGCACCCGGGAAGAAGGCATTCCGGGTGCCGCCCTACTCTTGGGTCCCATGTCTGTTGGGGACTTCACCTACGAGGACGTCGGCGCCACGCGCGACCGTCCCGGCCACTGCCCGCCCGGCTTCCACGCCCTGCACGTGCGGACCCGCCTGGGCGAGGGCGAGCAGGTCTTCCGCCGCGCCGCCGAGGCCGTCCTCACCTGGGAGATGCACCGCGCCATGGGCGTCGGCATCACGGCGACGGCCGACCGCGCGACCCCCGGCGTCGACGTCACGGTGACCCTGGCCGGCATGATCAAGGCCCCCTGCCGCGTCGTCTGGACGGTCGAGGAGCACCGCCGCGCGGGCTGGGCGTACGGCACCCTGCCCGGCCACCCCGAGCGCGGCGAGGAGGCCTTCGTCGTGGACCGCACGGGCGACGGCACGGTCTGGCTCACGGTGTCGGCCTTCAGCCGCGCCGCGAAGTGGTACGCCCGAGCGGGCGGCCCCGCGACACGCGGTCTGCAGCAGGCGTACGCGCGGCGGTGCGGGACGGTGCTGCGGGGGCTGTGCGCGGAGGCAGGGGAGCAGGACCATGGCTGACCTGGACGCCGAAGCACCCGAAGCCGTCGCCGAGGAGCCGCCCTCCGCTGCCGGCGGGGACACAGTCGACACCGCCCCGCGCGGGACACCGGCCGACGACCGCCGCCTGCGCGCCCTCCACCAGCCGCAGGACCTCGCGGCGGAAGGCGCCCTCGACGCCGAGCTCCTCCTCGGCAAGCGCGCCTACCGCGGCAGCGGTCCCCTTCGCTGAGCACCGCCGACCGTCCCGACACCTCTACGCTCGCCCGGGCGCCGCTGCGGCGTCCTGGTGCGTGAGGCCACGCCCCGGAGCGCCACCCGCCTCGAACCACAGCAGCTTCCCGGCCCCGCGCGCGAGCCGGTCACCGCGGTCCCCGATGGACCGGCCGCCCCAGGAGTCGGCGTACTCCTGCACGCGGTGCAGCCCGCCCGACTCGGCACCGTCCAGCTGGACACCCACCACGGCTGCGACTTCCTGGACGCGGAAGCCCAGTCGGACAAGTACCGTGTCGTACTCGACCGGATGGAAGCGAACGCCCTCAAGCCCGCAGAGTCCCGCGATCCGATCCGCAGAATCGCCCGGACCGTCTGAGAGAACCGTGCCCGATCACCACTGGCAGAAGTCCGCTTACAGCCCCGACGCTTCCGATTGCGTCCACGTCGCCGCCTCCGCCCCCGGCACGATCCACCTCCGCGAGAGCGACGAACCGGACGTCGTCCTCACCACGACGGCGTCCGGTCCGCGCGCATCGACAGGCAGCCTGCAAGGCCAGGCGGAACACATCCGGGGACGCGGCTGACCGGACCGGTCCCGACCGCGTGCTCTCACATGCCCCGCTCCGGGCCGTACCACTCGGTCGTGTGCTCCGACGCGGTCATCGGCAGCCCCTCGAAGAGGACAGGGCCTGGATGGAAGACAGCGCTGCCGGGGCCGAAGGCGTCTTCTCCGGTGAGATACCGGTGGAGCCACCCGGCGAACGACATGCGGTACTCGTGGAAGTCCTGTTCATCGCCGTTGCACGCCGGCAAGCGCCACTCACCGGAGTCGGCGTCGACCGCCCCGAAGAGGTGTTCGCCACGATCGGTGCTGGTGAGCGGGATGAGGCCGGCAGCCCCTCCGAAGCGCGGGCCGTCCGGGAACCCAGGGCACCGCGCGTCCGACAGGTCGCTGCGCGAGAATGCCGAGATGGTGTGCTCCATCGACTCGCGCAGATTCCATCGTGGGGTGGACGGATGCTTCAGACAGAGGTGCACGTTCAACTGCACCGGAGCGTAGGCGGACAGAACCCTCTCGTAGTCGTCGGGCAGCTGGACGCCCAGCCCGTTCTCCAGGTCCTCCCAGGCCCCGCCCGGCAACGGGACATCTCTGGCGGGACCCAGCATGTCCATCACAGCGTCGACGAAGGTGTGCGGCTTTTCCGTCCTTGGGCGCGGAGGGCTCGGTCTGCTCGCCCAGCTTTAGACGATCTCTACATGATGTCCCATAACCTCGTGGAGTCAGACGCCAGATGCCACGGGTGTCCACCTCGGGGAGGCCACGGTGCTCAGTAGGGGCGTTCAACTGCTCGTGGGGGCCGTGGCCGTGGCCTGCGTGGTGCTCGCCGGCCCCAGTGCGCCGAGCGGCGCCGGGTCGCTGCCCGCAAAGGCCGCCCGGGACGTCGTGCCGAACCGGGTCATGACGTGGAACATCTGCAATCCCTGCGAGCAGAGCAACGTCGACCGGGCGGCGGCGATCGCCGCGTACGCGCCCCAGGTCATCGGCCTGCAAGAAGCGTGCGTGGGCGACGTCGAGAGGATCCGGGAGTACCTGGAGAACCTCCACGGGCTGGTCTACCACGTCCGGTACGGGTCGGTCCTGCGGAACTGGGGCCGCTGCGGCGGAGCGCCGTGGAACCCGGGGGCCTACGGCCAGGCCGTCCTCTCGGCGGCGCCGATGACGGACCCCGTCATCGCGGAGTACCCCGACGGCGGATCCGAGGACCGCGGGTACATGGCGGTCACCACCACGGTGGACGGCCGGTCCGTCCGGGTCTTCAACACGCACCTCGCCGAACGGCGTCAGGAGGCGGTCCGGGCGGACCAGGTCGACGTGCTCGCCGCGAAGGTCGCCCGGTACGACCGCGTGATCGTCCTCGGCGACTTCAACGCCGTGCCGGACGCCTTCGAACTGTCCGCGATGTGGACGCTGGCCACGGACGTGGACCCCCAGTGCCGTCCCACGACCACCGGCACCTGCAAGCCGACCACCGACTGGCAGAGCAAGTTCGACTACGTCTTCCTCCGGGGCATCACCCCGCTCGGGCACGGCGTGCACCCGACCCCGGCCTCGGACCACCACCTGCTCCACGCCGACCTGGACCTCACTTAGCCCCGGTACGAGTGCTCCCCGCCGCTGGGTGATCCATTCCAAGGGGGTTGCCGGGCGGGTGCCTGCCGCCGCCTCCGCCGCCCCCCGGCTAGCCGGGGACGACCGATCCGATGAAGTCGCACACCGACTGGATGAGCTGGGCCAGGTCGCCGAATGGTGACAGGATCATGAGGGCACCTCGTTGAATGGTGTGGAGTGACGATTCCGAAGAATCACGTCGGCACCGGCACGCTGATCACTTGCCGGACAGGCGGAGATCCCCGGACCAGACGTCGCACCGGACACGGCCGGAGTCGAAGGTGATCTCCAGCGCAAGTCGCCCGCTGTCCGGGTCCCCTTCTTCACGCACGGCGAGGACCGTCTCACCCAGATGGTCGGCGAACGGAGTCTCGTCGCTGACCGGCGCCACCTGGACGCGGCCCAGCTCCGCCATGTCGTATTCCTCGAACGGCGCTGATGACTCCACGATCAGGCACCAGTCCGACCCCGCCGTCACATGGGTGGCGACCTCTTCGCTGTCGATCAGCCACACATCCAGCGGGCCGTCCGGGGCATCCATGCCGTACAGGTGCCACGAGGCGACCACCCGCTCAAGGCGCCGCCCGACCAGGTAGTCAGGACAGACACCAACCCCGTGCACCGGGCACCCTTTCAACCGCTCCAGTTCCACCCGGTGACCGTACCGTCAAGCGAAGCTCCAGCTCACACGCTTATACGGGACGAGTCTCAGGACAGAAGTCGAGCTGAGTCAGGCCTGTCGTCGCTGCCTGCCACCGACATCGGCGAGAGGACCGCCATCCGCTTCGGCAGCTTGCCGGTCGGCCTGACGCTCAAGGCCGCGAGCGCGTCGGGCAGGGGCGTGGTGTGCGGCCGCGGTGCCGGCGGGGAGTCCGGCCGGCACCGCGGTGGGAGCAGGGACGGGGGCATCTGCCGCCACGTCCCCTCCCGCTCAGCGCATCAGGACCCCCGCTCCCTCCGCCAGTTCCTCCGACGGCCCCGCCACCAGGCCCAGTTCCGCGCCCGAGGCGAGGAGGGGGTGGCTGGGCAGGATGCGGACCGTGTAGCCGTAGGGGCCGGTGCGGTCCAGGGACAGGGGGCCCTCGTAGACCCAGCGGCCCTCCAGGTCGGGGCCGCCCACCGGCTTGAGGGGGATCGTCGTCGCGTCCGTGATGCGGTCCTCCGTGTCGACGCGGCCGGAGACGGCCTGGACCTCGACGTCGTCGGGAGCCAGGGTGCCCAGGGTCAGGCGGACCCGCAGGGTGAGGGTCGTGCCGAGTTCGGCCGTCGGGGTGGCCGCGGAGGTCTCCACGTGGTCGACGGTGACCGTGTGCCAGGCGGTGCGCACCTTCGCCTTCCAGGCCGCCAGGTCGCGGGCCGTGCCGGGGTCCAGGGCGCGGTGGGCCCGGGCCGCGGGGGCGTAGAGCCGTTCGACGTACTCGCGGACCATGCGGCCGGCCAGGACCTTCGGGCCGAGGTGGGTCAGCGTCCGGCGGACCATCTCGATCCAGCGGTCGGGCAGCCCGTGCCGGCCCCGCTCGTAGAAGCGGGGGGTCACGCGCTGCTCCAGCAGGTCGTACAGCGCCGCCGCCTCGATGGCGTCCCGGCGGTCCGGGTCGGTGGCGGCGCCGTCCGCCGTCGGGACGGCCCAGCCGAAGTCCGGCTGGAACCACTCGTCCCACCAGCCGTCCAGGACCGAGAGGTTGAGGCAGCCGTTGAGGGCCGCCTTCATGCCGCTCGTGCCGCAGGCCTCCAGGGGGCGCAGCGGGTTGTTCAGCCAGATGTCGCAGCCGGGGTACAGCTTCTGCGCCATCGCCATGCCGTAGTCGGGGAGGAAGACGATGCGGTGGCGGACCCTCGGGTCGTCGGCGAAGCGGACCAGTTCCTGGACGAGCCTCTTGCCGCCGTCGTCCGCCGGGTGCGCCTTGCCCGCCACGACGATCTGGATCGGCCGCTCGGGGTGCAGGAGCAGGTCCATCAGGCGGTCGCGGTCCTGGAGCATCAGCGTCAGGCGCTTGTACGACGGGACGCGGCGCGCGAAGCCGATGGTGAGGACGTCGGGGTCGAGGACGCCGTCGATCCAGCCCAGTTCCGCCGTGCCGGCGCCGCGCTGGCGCCAGGACGCGCGCAGCCGGTCGCGCACCTCCTGCACCAGCTGCTCGCGCAGGCTCCGGCGCAGGTCCCAGACGTCCTGGTCCGGGATGTCGGCGACGGAGTCCCAGCGGTCGGAGCCGCCCACGCTGAGCGCGTCCTCGGTGCGCTGGGCGCCGACCTGGCGGGCGCCCAGGCGCAGCACCTCGGGGGCGACCCAGGTCGGGGCGTGGACGCCGTTGGTGACGGAGGTGATGGGCACCTCGTCGGCGTCGAAGCCGGGCCACAGGCCGGCGAACATCTCCCGGCTGACCCGGCCGTGCAGCAGCGACACGCCGTTGGCGCGCTGGGCCAGGCGCAGGCCCATCACCGCCATGTTGAAGAGGTTGGGCTCGCCGCCGGGGTAGGTCTCCATGCCCAGGTTGAGGATCCGGCCGACGTCCATGCGCGGGAGTTCGGCGTCGCGGCCGAAGTGCCGGGCGACCAGTTCGCGGTCGAAGCGGTCGATGCCGGCCGGGACCGGGGTGTGGGTGGTGAAGACCGTGCCGGCCCGGACCGCCTCCAGGCCGGAGTCGAAGTCGAGCCCCTGGTCGCAGAGTTCGGCGATCCGCTCCAGGCCGAGGAAGCCGGCGTGCCCCTCGTTGGTGTGGAACACCTCGGGCGGGGCGTGCCCGGTGAGGCGGCAGTACGTCCGTACCGCCCGGACGCCCCCTATGCCGAGCAGCATCTCCTGGAGCAGCCGGTGCTCGCTGCCGCCGCCGTAGAGCCGGTCGGTCACGCCGCGTTCGCCGAGCTCGTTCTCCTCGACGTCCGAGTCGAGCAGCAGCAGCGGCACCCGGCCCACCTGGGCCAGCCAGACGCGGGCCAGCAGCCGGCGGCCGCCGGGGAGGGCGAGGGAGACCTGGGCGGGCGTGCCGTCGTCCTCCTTCAGCAGGGTCAGCGGGAGCTCGTTGGGGTCGAGGACCGGGTAGTGCTCCTGCTGCCAGCCGTCCCGGGAGAGGGTCTGGCGGAAGTAGCCGTGCCGGTACAGCAGGCCCACCCCGATCAGCGGGACGCCCAGGTCGCTGGCCGCCTTGAGGTGGTCGCCGGCCAGGATGCCGAGGCCTCCGGAGTACTGGGGCAGAGCGGCCGTGATGCCGAACTCCGGGGAGAAGTAGGCGACGGCGGCCGGAAGTTCGGCGGACGGTCCTTGTTCCTGGTACCAGCGGTCGCCGGTCAGGTAGTCGTGCAGGTCGTCGGCGGCGGCGGTCAGCCGGCGCAGGAAGCGGCGGTCCTCGGCCAGCTCGGCGAGGCGCGCGGCGCGCAGGCTGCCGAGGAGCCGTACCGGGTCGCCGCCGGATGCGGCCCAGCGTTCGGGATCGACGGACTGGAAGAGGTCACGGGTTTCCGCGTGCCAGGACCAGCGCAGGTTGCGGGCGAGGTCACTGAGCGGCCGGAGGGGTTCGGGGAGAAGGGGTCGGACGGTGAATCGACGGATCGCCTTCACTACTTTCCACCTCGGCGTGCGTAAGGAGTGGCGCACAGCGCTGTGCGTCTGCGTCGTGGACGACGGTACCGGCGTCGGTGCGGCTGCCGCTGGGGACTGGCCGCTCCCGTACGGGCGGGTTCACCCGGTACCCACCGGGAGGGCACCCACTGCACAGCCGTCCCCTTATGGCCGATTCCGTCCCCTCGGGCCACCTTGTGGCGCTTCGCCCCGCACGAGAGGCTGCCCTGTGCGTACCCGGAGTCCCGTCACCCGCGAACAACGGGGCCGGTCTTGGCCGTGGACATACGCGCGAGTAGTTAACACAGTGCCGGATTGCTCACCCGAACAGGGTGGGAAGGCTCCTCCGGTACACGACCCCGCACGACTCGAGCACATCCCCGGCACTTCCGGGCACCAGTACGAAGAGAGCACCACCCCGGCCCGTCCGGACCGGCGCGAGCGGGTCCGGACGATCCCGGCACGCCCCACCGCAGGACCCACCTCCCCACATCCATCCGCCCACCCACGTTGATGCGGACAGGAGCGGTCATGCCCGCCACGCACCACTCGTCACCACCCCCGACCCCCCGTACGACCCGCACGACCCGCGCCGAAGCTCCCGCCGCGCGCCCCGCCGACGCCGGACCGCCGGCCCCGGAGCGGTCCTCCGCGGGGGACGCGCCCGCCGTGGGACGCATCCCCGTCCTCGACGTCCGTCCGGTCGTCCAGCACGGGCGGCGGCCCGCCAAGGCCGTCGTCGGGGAGACGTTCCAGGTTTCGGCCACCGTGTTCCGCGAGGGCCACGACGCCGTCGCCGCCGACGTCGTCCTGCGCGGTCCCGGCGGCCGCCCCGGCACGCGGACGCCGATGCGTGAACTCGCCCCGGGCACCGACCGCTGGGGCGCCGAGGTCACCCCGGACGCGCCGGGCCTGTGGACGTACGCGGTGGAGGGCTGGAGCGACCCCGTCGGCACCTGGCGCCACCACGCCCGCATCAAGATCCCGGCGGGGATCGACACCGAACTGGTCCTGGAGGAGGGCGCCCGGCTCCACGAGCGGGCGGCCGCGGGCGTGCCCCGGGGTGAGGGTCCGGCACGGGACGTCCTGCTCGCCGCGGCGGCCGCCCTGCGCGACGAGTCGCGGCCGGCCGCCTCCCGGCTCGCGGCGGCGCTGACTCCGGAGGTGGACGAGGTCCTCGCCCGCCACCCCCTGCGGGAACTGGTCACCTCGTCCGACCCGCTGCCCCTGCTGGTGGAGCGGGAGCGGGCCCTGTTCGGTTCGTGGTACGAGTTCTTCCCGCGGTCGGAGGGCACGCCCGAGCGTCCGCACGGCACGTT
>NZ_JBIRHK010000024.1:0-115013 GCF_044328485.1 Streptomyces sp. NPDC017936
CGCAGCCCGATCGCCTACGAGCGAGCACTCCACACAACATCAACTACGCTGGCCAAAGCCGCATAACCCGTGTTCAGGAATAAGGGTCAAGGCCCTGAAGACTCCCGTACACGGTGCACTGGTGCGACAGCCACAGTGCGAGCTCCGCTTCGAGGCCCGGAAAGCCACTCTGCGCATCCAGTGCGTGTCCGTTCTGCACCAGCCGACGGATCTGCGCGAAGGATCTCTGCCACTTCAGCGGCCAGGGCGGGTTCCACCACGGGTCGACGGCGGCAAGCGCGCGGGAGCGGTCTGTGGGCCTTGCGGCCCGGTGCGCCTTACTGCGCTGGGCCACCAGCCAGGTCCCCAGCGGATACCCCTCGTGCACCACCCCCTTGCCGGAGACCGCCAGGTGACCGTGCTCGGCGGCATAGGCCCGGGCGTGCGCCAGCCCTGTCTCGAAACGCGCCCGCATGCTGGCTCGCCGCGGCCGGGCGGTACGGGCTGCTGCGGCCGTGACGCCGATGTCCGCCAGCAGACGCTGCTGCTCAGGGTGGAGAGCGTCGTACTGGGTGCACTGCAAATACAGCCACTCACCGTTCAGCACGGCGGTCCCGGCAAACCCTGCGGCCGCATCCGGCGGACCGTCCACGGCGGCGTGATCACGCGCCCGGTAGTACGAGCGCTGCCACTGCACCGACCAGGGGACGTTCCACCACGGGTCCAAGGCCATCAGCGCCTCGACACGCTCCGGCGACAGAGCCCAGGCCCTGGTCTGCACATTGTGCAGCCATTCCCCAAGCCGGAAGGACCCCACCATGGTGTCCTTCTGAACAGCAAGGTTCCCGTGTTCGCGCACGTACTGGCCCGCATGCGCCAGGCCGGCCGTGAAGGACTCGTCCGACTGCCGGTTAAGTCCCCGCCGTCTTTTACCCTCCGCCTTCTGCCCGCCGACCCCGACGGACATCCGCGCGGCGAGCTCGTCCACCAGCGGGCGCAAACGGTGCGCCGGAGCGACCGCCCACATCGCCTGCTCTCCGTGCCTGGTGCGACGTGGCGGCCGCACGCACTGATACGCCCACGCGAACAAAGGCCCCGACGTCTCATCTGCCAACTGCTCCCTGTACCAGGGGCGCCCCACACAGCGCGCCACCGCCGAAAGCAGCACCGGCAGATCAGCCAGCCGGTACGGCACATGTCCCCGGGCGTCCGCGATCAGGCACTGCCGGAACCCGTCATCGGCCAGCAGCGTGGCGAGCGCAACCGTCTCCGGGTACGTCACCAGCTCCCGCGCCAGAACCCGCCACACCTCCGGATCCATCCGCCCCCTGCCCAGGCTCCGCAACCGAGAAGGCCACACATGTTCCCGCGACCACCCCTGCCACCACCACGAGGCGGTCACTGCTGCAGCCACCTCGAACGCCTCCGCAGCCACAGAAGAGCGACGCAGCAACCTCGCATGACGGCACTGGGCCTGCACCCACTGCTCGCCCCCAGCCGGCAACCTCACCACCCGGCCGGCCGTGCCCGGCGCCTGCATCAGCCACCGACGGTGCAGCGCGCACATCCGCTGCTGCGGTTCCAGGTACAAGCGCGCGTCCTCGGCGCGCCCGGCTGATCGCGCCGCGCACTCCGGACACGCCGGCCCCCAGGGCACCACCTTCTCGGCAGTGTGATGAAACTGGGCCGCTGGCCCTGAGGCGAACCGCTTCCGAGGCTCCTCCTGTTCCCAGGCAGGCAGCGCCCGCCGCAGATGACGCTCCGGCACTCGGCACAACTGAGACACCCGATCCCGAGCCTGCCGGTTCAGATACACCTCACTGTCCAGCCGCGTCTGACCGGTGATGTTCGACAGCCCGCCTACCTCAGCGATTGCTGCCAGCAGATCCCTGAGCCTTACGCCATAGCGTGCAGCCACCCGACTCAGAAACGACTGCGTCATCTCGCCTTGCAGCGGTGCCACCCGCCACACCCCACCTGCGAGGGAAACCACCCCCGCCTCTAACGGCGCCAACTTCCGATTCCCGCCGCCCATACCCCACCCGGCCTGTTGATCTGCAACTCCCATAACCGTCAATCGGCCTCACCCGTTATGGGGCCACCAGCCACGGTTCGGCGGAAAAGCTGCAAACCTCGGGCCCCTACGCCCACTCCACGCCCAGCTCCCGCAGCGCGTCCAGCTGCTCCTGGGCGAGCCTGTCCCGCCTCGCGCGGGTGTTCGAGACCCATACGCCCAACTTGACGGCCACCGGCTCCGCCTTGCCGTGGACGGCGATCTCCTCACTGTGGCCCCTTGGTACTGGCCGCTGGCCTTCCCGTTCCACCCACTGTGCGAGGGCTGTCAGGCCGAGTTGGAATGCCTGCTGCGCCTTGCTCCGGCCCTTGGCCGCGCGCTTGGCCATCGGGGCGGGAGACGGCGCCTCGGCGGGCGTGACGCCCAGATGGGACAGCCGTTCCTGTTGCTCGATCGACAGCAGCTTCCAGGTGGCTGGCTGTTTCTGCCGCTGGAGCCATCGCCCGATGTCGTCGCCGTCCATCAGCACGCCGGGTGCGATGTCGGGCAGGTGGCCGTCGGCCTCGACCAGGTCCGCGAGGATGCGGTAGTGGCGTTGCCAGTCCAGCGGCCACGGGCAGTTCCAGTCCGGGTCGATCGCCGCCAGCTGCTTGGCGCGCTCTGCCTCCCGCCCCGCGTTCTTCCCGAGGCCGCCCTTCCGGCGCAGGTTGGCCATGTGCTGCCCGATGGGCACCGTCGCCTCGCCTTCGCCCCAGAGAGCGTCCTGGCGCGGGGCGAGGTGGCCGGTGGCCTGCCGGTAGGACCGGAGGGTGGCGAGCTTGGTCTCCCATGCCTCTTCGCCCGGTTCCCACACCATCCCGGCCTCCGGTGCGTCCAGCAGTTCTTTGCGGTGAGGGTCGAGATTTGCGGCGCGCAGTGCTTTCCGCTGCTGGTGGACCCATCGCCCAAGTGGAAAGGATTTCGTTGCCCCGACTTCGACCTCAACGTCGTAGGGAACGGCGTGCAGGCCGGTGATCTCGTTTTTCTTCCGCCAGCGGATCAGTGCCTGGTAACCCTCCAGCCAGACGAGGGACTCGGGCCGGTAGACCCGGGTGCGGAGGAAGGCTGCGATGGTCGCCGCGTGGCGTGGGCTGGAGAAGTGGAGCAGCGCGGACTCGGCAGCGGCCTGGGTGTCGTCGTGCTCCTGGTCCTCGCCGTCGACCGTGGTGCCGATGATCCGCCCGTCTTCGTCGCGCCGGAGGTGGACCTTGCGCTTTCCGCTGGTGCGGGCACGGGAGGCGAGCTGTTCGACGAGTCGTTCATCATGACTGCGCAGGCCCTGGAGCACAGCCACGAGGAGGCGGAACGAGGCACTGGCGACCATGTCCGTCGGGTCCTCGCCGGGCTCCAGGAACACGGGCACGATAATGCGGGCGACCTTTGTGGAGCCGTCGCGGTTGAGCCTGAGCGCGCGGCCGATGTTCTGGACGATCTCTACCTGGGAGCCGCGGGTGTCGGCGAAGCAGACGGCCTCGACTCCTCGTTCGCCGGTGATGTCGATTATCTAGGGGTGGAGGGGGCGTGAGGGATGTTTGTTCTGGTCGCGGCGGATGGGCGCCGAGGTCGGATCCGGTGCGGGACTTGGGCTGAGGGCGGTTCAGATGCTCGTTGTCCGTGGGCGTGGGTACAGCCGGACTGCTTCTGGGGTGAATCGTTCGAGGCCGGTGACGCTACTTGCGTAGCTGACGGAGATTTCAAGGCCCTTGATCTGACTCAGGGGGGTGATGTCAGTGGTGTCTGACTGCACTCTTTGGCAGTTAATGAAGAAGCGCTGGAGGTTGGGGAATAGGTTCGGAATCAAGTCTAGTTGTGGGTCTGACGGGGATATAAGTCGGAGATAGGTGACGCTTGATAGGGATACAGCATGCTTAAGATCGTAGCCAGAAATGCACAGCTCTGTCAGGTGGGGGAGCGTTGCAATTTCTTGCCATGCTGCGTTATTCAGCCCATCGGCTATTGTCAGTTCTTGCAGTTGTTGCCACCTTGAGATACCCCTCAGAGAAGCGTCGGTCCAGCCCAGATTCAAGGATGTCAAACCTTCCGGCGCCGGCACTTCCGCAAGGCTCTCTGACGGTAGGTGTGTATAGAAAGAGAGACTAGTGAGCTCCGGCAATGAATTTAGCGCGTCGAAGGAGAATTCGCGTGGTTGGTTAGTGAGGCTCAAGCTGGTGAGAGAGGTTCCTGCGAGATCTTCAAGGTGTGCTAGTTGCGCGCACTCGGATAGTTCGAGTGTCTTCAAGGCAGGGAGGTTGCGGATGAATTTCAGATCCCTGAGCAAACGGTCTGAGGAGATGTGCAGTGTGTGGGTGTGCTCGGGTGAGAGGTGCTCGGAGATCTGATCTTCTGTAAATTCTCCTTGAAAGCGGATGTGGGTGATGGGTTTAAGGAGTTGCAGCGCGTTGCGCTGATCATGGGTGCGTACGTCCATATATAGACGGTTTTTCCCTCGATAGGGGAGCAGGATGTCGCGGGCGTATTGATCAGCTTTGAAGCGCTCCCAGCCCTCACATAGTTCGTGGGGTGTTGAGTCAGGAGGCAGGGACTGCGCAAAGCGGCGGAGGAAGCCGTATGCCTGGTCGCCACCGATGGCGGTGGCAATCTTGATGACTGGACCCACTTCGTCGTCTTCCAGGCCTTGGGGCTCGGGGAGCAGATCTAGGATGCCCGGGCCCAGCGCGGCAAGGTCCTCTGCTTCCTCAGAGGATCGGGGAGGCATCAGGACACGCGCCCGCTGCTCGACCAGTGTGCGGGCGTCGGGTGCGATTTCGGTGGCGTACTGCAGGCTGGCGGCTGCCAGAAGGTGGAGTCTGCCCTTGTGTTCGTCGTCGGCATCACCGCGTTCGACGAGGCGGCGGAGTAGATCAGCGCTCTCGGCTGGGCGGGCGTGGGCGACGGCCATGCGGATGACGTCTTCCCACTGGTCGTCGTGGGCGTTGTTGACCAGCAGGGGGAAGTCGTGGGCTTCGATGGCGGCTTTGGCTCCGAGGTAGTCCTGGAAAGTGCGGTGGACGAAGTCGATGGTGTCGGCGGTGGGCTGGCGTAGGAGCCCGCTGCGGCCGACCAGGTGCGTCAGGACCTGGTCGGCAGTGCCCTGCTCGGCTACGGCCTGCATGGCCGGCAGCGCATCGTTGACCAGAGCTGTGGCGGTGGCCCGTTCCATCTCTGTCTGGCGGTTGCGGATGAGCCAGTAGGCCAGACGCTGCAGTAGTTGGACGCTTTGGTGTTCGGTGAGCTGAATGCCTTCCGGGACGTCGATGCTGCGCTCGAGGTCGCGGCGCACGAGCAGCATCGACAGTGCTGCCTCATACAACTCCATTCGGCTGTGAGGCAGATGACCGCGGCGGTCCCGGTGCAGTGCGCAGATCAGCGCACACATCAGGGGGGTGCTGGACAGCTGCGCCAGGTCACGCTGAGCACGCACGGTGACCTGAAGCGCTGCTTCGAGATCATGCAGATGTGAGTGTTCGGCGTCGGTTGTCGCATTGTGTCGGGCTGCGGTGTGCCAGCGGTGAACGAAGACCGCAGTGTCTGCGGTACTCATGGGTCGTACTGACAGTTCGGTGAAGCGCGACGAAGTCAGCCAGCCTTCTGGAACAGCGGACGGACGCGTGGTGACCACGAAGTGTGTGTCCCTGTAGGCCGCCAAGAGCCGCTCGAGCCAGTCGCGCGTGGCGCCCCGATGTTCTTGAGGAACCTCGTCGATGCCGTCGACCAGGACGAGTGCCTCCCCTCTGGCGAGCACGGCATCGGCCCAGCCTTCAGGTTGTGAGGCGGCCAGGGGGCTGCCGAGCGCAGACAGGAAATCGTGCGGATCCGGAAGGGGGCCACGCCTCACCAACGTCCGCAGGGGCAGGATGAACGGAATCCGCCCCCGCCAGTCCGCCAATTCCTCCGGCAGTTCATCGCGCGCCGTGGCGACAGCCAGCCACTGCAGCAGTGTTGTCTTTCCGCTGCCAGCGAGCCCTCGCAGAAGAACCCGTCGGCAGCCGGCCAACGCGTGCTCGGCACGCTTGACCACGATGGACGGCCGGTTCGCCTCCTCACTGCCCGCAGGCCAGTCTTCCGGCCGCTCCGCCAATTCCAAGCTCAAGTACGCCGCGTCGAGCGGCCAGCGCGCACGTTCCGGCCGACTCAGGTCCAGCCCTACGACGGTCAGCTGAGAATGCCGTTCCGTGACGTAGCTGAGGTAGCGCTCCTCGAACGAAGGCTGCACTTTGGGACGTACCGACCTGCGGGTGGCTTTCCTCGGAAAGCTTTCGCGCACCTGCGGTGCGCGGGCGGCGGCTTCGCGCAGGGCAACCAGTGGCTCCAGATCCGTGCCCAGCGCCTTTGCCAGAGCCGCCAGCGTGGCTTCGGTGGGCACCGTGTGACCGTTCAGCGCCTGGCTAACCGTTGTCCGTCCCAGCCCGGTCCGCTGCTGCAACCCACCCATCTGCAGACCCCGCTGCGCCCTGAGGGTGCGCAGCCGTAGCGCGAGTTCCGCCAGCGGGTCCTCGTGCACGTCCCCCATGTCCTGCTTCTCCGTCTCCCAGGCGACCGTCTTCGTTCATCTTTGTTCGCCCTGAACCCCGGTGAACACCGGAACCGCGAAATTCGCCGAAGTCCCCGTCGTCGGTTGTCCTGGGAAGAAGGCATGAACACCTCATCCACTCACCTGATCCTCCTGGCCCTGCTTCTGGCCGTCGTCGGTCTCTTCTGCACGCTCGTAGGAGCAGCGGCCGGTCTGCTTGCTCGTATCGACGGAGCCACCTATGCCACCGCTCTGTTGCGCGGTGCCGTGGCCTTCGCGGGCAGTGCCACCCTGTCCTTGGCTCTGCTGACCTTCGTCCTCGCGGTGTTGTGAACCGAGGATGCTTTGTCCCACTTCTGCAGACGAGAGCACGGCGCCCGCCGGTGGCGGGCGCTCTTACTCCTCGGCGCTGTGGCCCGGGCAGTGTCAGGGGCGTCGAGGGCAGAGCGGACCTTTATTCATGGGTGGGGCGATGTGTGAGGTGTGTTTGGGGTGGTTTTCACCTGGTCGTGTGGGAGTTGTCCGGAAGCGGGGGCGGCCGGGGGTGCGGGGTTGGTTGTGTTTGGTGGGTGGAGCAGACCTACGTAGCTGAGCGTTCGATCTCCCCGGCGACCGGTGTGGAGCGGTGGGTGGTGGCCGATGCACGTACCTATGACCTGCATGTCGAGGCGTGTGCGTTTTTGGCGGGGTTGCGTAGCAAGGGCCGCTCGCCGAACACGGAACGGGTCTACGCGGGCCGTCTCGCCCTCTATCTGAACTACTGCACCCAGCGCCGTATCGAGTGGTCGTGTCCGAGTTTCATGGCTCTGTCCGGGCTGCAGCAGTGGCTGGTCACCACGCCGCTGCCGGCCCGCAGCCGCCGCTCCCCGACCACGGCTGCGCCCCGCTACCGTTCGCAGGGCACGGCGAACGCGGTGATGACGGCGGTCACGGACTTCCTGCGCTTCGGGGCGCTCCACGGCTGGGTCCCGGCCCAGACGGCCGGCTTGCTGTCGGAGCCGAAGTTCCTGCGGTTCTTACCGGCCGGGTACGACGACGGCGAGCGCGGCCAGTGGCGCCAGGCCCAGGTGTCGGCTTTCCGTTTCCAGGTCAGCGAGCCTGGCTACGAATCCCTGTCCCCGCAGCAGATCCGCCGCATGATCGCCGATACCCCCCGAGCACGGGACCGTTTCCTCATCGCGCTGCTCGCCGCGACCGGCCTGCGGATCGGGGAAGCCCTGGGCCTGCGCCAGGAGGATCTGCATTTCCTGGCCTCGTCGCGCTCCCTGGGCTGCCCCGTACAGGGCCCGCACCTTCATGTGCGGCGCCGCACCGACAACCCCAACCGGGCCCTGGCCAAGTCCAGACACTCCCGCTGCCTCCCCGTCACCCCCGACATCGTCGCCTTCTACACCGACTACCAGCACGAACGGAACCAGGTGGGCGCCGCGGCCGATACCGGCATGGTGTTCGTGAACCTCTTCCGCCCGCCGCTGGGGCGGGCCATGACCTACCCGAACGCCAAGAGCGTCTTCGACCGTCTGGCCTGCCGTGCCGGGCATCCGGCTCGGCCGCACATGCTGCGCCACTCCGCGGCCACCCACTGGCTGCGTGGGGGAGTGGACCGGGACGTGGTGCAAAAGCTGCTGGGTCATGCCTCGCCGCTGTCCATGGACCGCTACCGCCACGTTGATGAGTCCGAGACCCGGGCGGCTGTCGACCGGGTCCAGGCATGGCGGGAGGACCAGTGAGTACGGCTGGTGCGCCTGCCGTCGCACGTTCCGCACCGACGAAGGCCTCGAAGAAGTCGTGGGAAACGTGGCTGCGTGCCCACATCGATCCCGCGTGGCGGCCGGGGGAGTGGGACAGTGCCAGATGGCTGTTCACGGGAGACCTCGACAACCCGCGCACCTCGTCCTCCCGGTGCCGCACCCGCCGCTGCGACGTGATCGTGCGTGCTCAGGAGACGTTCTGTACCTACTGCTCGGACCAGCGCAGAAAGAGCGGCCTGCCGCGGGAAGAGTTCGCCGCCACTTTCACCCCCGCCCGTTCCAGATCCCTGCCTCTGGCGGTCGTCGGGCCGTGCACGCTGACCCGGGACGGCGTGCGGTGCGTACGCCCTCAGGTATCGGGAGGCCTGTGCGCCGCCCACCACGGATCATGGAAGTACCACAAGTCCAGAGGCACGCTCGAGCGGTGGCTTCGCAGCCGGGCAACACCGTTCACCGAAAACCCGGACTGCATGGTGACCCACTGCTCCGGCTGGGCGATGAACTCCAGTGGGCTGTGCAACTACCACTGGCGCGCCTGGAGAGCGGAATGCCGCTCCAGCACCGACCCCATGCCTGCCGCCCAGTGGGCACCGCACCAACCCCTGTATCTGCTGGCGCACCAGTTCCACCTCGCCCCACTGCCCCAGCTGCTGCGCTGGGAAGCGCTGTACGCCGTGCAGCAGATGGACCAGTGGGTACGTGCCCTGGAACCGCACTGGATTCGCGGCGTGATCAGCCGCCTCACCACGGCCGACACGCTTCTGGACGCTACCAACGCAGCCCGGCTCACCAAGCCGCACCAAGCTGCCGTCCGCACATTGGAGAACCTGCAGTCCGCCGCCCGCGCCGGATACAGCGAGTTCTCCGGGATCGCCCTCATCGACCAGGATGTCATCGATCTGCGCGTCCTCGGACTGCGCCACAGCGCCTCCGGCAAGCGCCGGCATCTGCCCGGTCGCGTCGATCTCCGCACAGTCCGCCAGCCCTGGCTGCGCCAGGCGCTGCGTCATTGGGTTACCACCGCCCGCCCCACCACGGAAGACTTCAAGCGCACTTTCCACGCGACGACCATCGCCTCCACGGCCCTCGCCCAGCGCGCCGACGCCGGCGACGATCCTGCCGCCCTGGCCTTCGTCGATGCCACCTTGGCCGTCGACGCTTTCCGTGCCGCGCGCAAACGAGACGGCACCCTCTACTCGTCCTCCTTCCGACGCAGCCTGCTGGGGATGTTCTTCCAGCTCATCGCCTACGGCCGCCGCTGCGGCACCCTGGATGACCTGGCCGGCACCTTCACCCGCGTGCCCGTCGAGCACGTCATCTCCGTGGAAGAACCGAATGAGGACTTCATCGGGAAGGCCATCCCCGAGTCCGTCATCCGGCAACTGGACGCCCACATCGACGCCCTGAGCACCGGAAACACCTACGGCTGCCGCGACATCGCCACAGACGCCCGGCAGCTGCTGTACCGCACGATGTACATCGTCCTGCGCGACACCGGGCGCCGCCCGCTCGAGATCGTCTCGCTGGCCCGTGACTGCCTGGAAACCCACAACGGCCAGCCCACCCTGATCCGGGACAACCACAAGAGGAAACGCCACCGCCGGCGTCTGCCGATCACAACCTCCACCGCCGACGCCATCCGAACCTGGCAAGCCTGCCGCGACCAGCTGCATCTTCCCGCCAAGGGAGACCGATACCTCTTTCCGTCCCTCACTCCACTGAGCGACGCCCCCCATATCTCCAGCACCTACCTCAGCGACGCCCTCAGGCTCTGGGCAGATGCCCTGCCTCCGCTCCACGCCGAGGGCACCGACTCAAGAGGGCAACGCCTGCTCTTCGACCGGTCTTTGATCTACCCCTACGTCTTCCGGCACTCCTACGCCCAGCGCCACGCAGACGCCGGCACCCCCGTTGACGTGCTGCGCGAGCTGATGGACCACAAATCCATCGCCATGACCCAGCGCTACTACACCGTCTCCCTCAAGCGAAGGAGCGAAGCGGTGGCCAAACTCAGCGCACACGTCCTCGACCAGCACGGCCACCTCAGCCCCAGCTCGAGCACTGCCTACGAGATGCGCTCCGTCGCCGTTCCCTTTGGCGGCTGCACCGAGCCGTCGAACGTGAAAGCCGGCGGCCAGGCGTGCCCCATCCGCTTCCAGTGCGCCGGTTGCGGCTTTTACCGCCCCGATCCCTCCTACCTGCCTGCCATTGAGCACCACATCAACGAGCTACGAGCGGACCGCGAAACCGCACTCGCCATGGGTGCCGCCGAGTTCGTCACCACTGCCCTCACCGCACAAATCACTGCTTACCAGCGTGTCATCGACCGCATGCACAAACATCTGGGATCCCTCCCCGCTTCCGAACGCGCCCAGATCGAAGAGGCCAGCACTGTGCTGCGCAAAGCACGAGCAGGCGACAACCACACCCTCCTGCCCCTCACCACTGCCCGGCCGAAGGACCCGCGATGAATCCCCGCGGCAACCCCGCCCCCCTCGCCGAAGCCAGACGTCGCCACAGCCTCGACAAACGAGCCCGTGTCCTAACTGTTCTCGCCACACTCGAGAAACAGGAAAAGCCGCTCACCTTCGCCGCAGTCGCCCGCGCCGCCCGAGTCTCCACCTGGCTCACCTATGCCCCCGGCGTACGCGAGCACATCGAGGCAGCCCAACTACGCCAAGCTCACAGCACCCCACCCTCTGCCACGGCAAGCCCACCCTCCGAGCTCAGCCTGCGCACCGAGCTCGAAACCGCCCGGAAAGAAATCAAAGACCTCCGCGAGGAACGCGACCGGCTCCAGGCAGCCCTGCGTCACCAACTCGGCCACCAGTTCGATGCCGTCCACGCCTCTGTCGCAGCGACCAGAGCAGACGAACTGACCACCCTGAATCAGGACCTCACCCGCCAGCTACAGGAAGCCTCCTCCGAGAACGCCATATGCCGGGCCCGCATCACAACTCTCGAGGAAGACCTGACCGCCGCCCGCACCAGCCTCCGAAGGATGATCCGTGACGAAAACCTTCGGTGAGCGTGAGCGAACACGGTTCATCGCCAGCACAGGGGCCCGCATCATGCCCAGCGCATGCCGATGGCGGAGAGCTGTTCCATGCGTTCGGGGGAGAGCGTCGCCGCTCGTGAGCGTTGGTTGCTGACCCACGCCCCGAGACGGAGCTCGCGTAGCTCCTGGTCCTTGCCGACGAGCCGTTCGATGTGTTTCCTCGGTACGCGGAGATGTCCCTCGCGCTCGTAGAACTGGCGGGCTGCCGCCAGGTTCAGCGCCCACTTGTCGGCCTGCGTACGACGCGGCTGCGGCTTCTCCTCCTCGGTCGCGGGTGTGATCCCGAGGACCTGCTCACACATCCACTGCTGCACGGTCGTGAGCTTGTCCCAGCCCAGCCGCTGCGCCCTCACCCATCGTCCGAGGTCTTCGCCTTGGTGCACGACGTTGCCCGGCGAGGTGGGCAGCGTGCCGCCGGTCTCGAGGTGGAGCCGGACCAGGTGGAAGCAGCGTTGCCATTCCACGGGCCAGGCCGGGCACCAGGCGGGGTCGATGTCCTCCAGTTGCTCGCGCCGCTCGTCCGGCAGCGCGCCGGCCGACGACCCCACGGGGAGGCCCTCGGCGCGCCGCTGTTCGATCTCCTGAGCCTTTCGGGCTGCGGCCCGCTGGTTCTTCAGCCAGATGCCCACCCGGTATCCCTGGTAGGTGGCATCGCTCGGCGCCAGGAGGTGGCCCGCCTCGGCCGCCCACCCGCGCGCCGCAGCGAGTCCTTCTTCCCAGGCGACGTCGTAGTGAGACCAGATCATGCCGAGCTTCTCCAGCTGGACGACACGGTCGGCGCCCATCTCCCCGCGAGCGTGGAAGCGGCGGGCGCCGGCGATCCATTGCCCCAGCCGAAACCCGGCGAGCGAGGCCGGCCACCCCTCAGCTGTAGCCTCCTGGTCGTCGCGGCCGGGCACGCGGTACGTGAACGGCACGCGCAGGTCGCCGTACAACCGGTTGTAGGTGACGGCGGCCTCGATGCCGCGCCGCCAGTGGGCGTGTTCGGGGTTGATCACGCGAAGATTGATGAACGCGACCAGCTGCGCGGGGTCGCGCGGTGTGGAGAACTTCAGCAGGGCCCGGGCCGGCACCGACAGACCACGGTCGCTTCGGTCGCTGTCGACTCGCTCGTCCTCCGCGCTGCTCGAGCGGGTCTGGACGCCTCGAACGCTGCTGCGAGCCTGCTGCTCGGCGAGCTGCTTGTGAAGTGTCTCTTTGATGCCAGGGGCCTCAGGTCGCTTCTCTGCCACCATCGGATTCCTTGACCATGTGCTCTGACCTGGTGAGATCCCAGTTCGGCCTACTGGCGTCTAGTGGCACCAGTTGCTGGCAGATAGTGGCACCAGCCCAGGACAGATTTGCGGCACTTCCATTAACTAACGATCACGGTGAGGGTCCGCTTGGTGGTGAGGGCTGGGCTTGTTTGTCGAGCTATGCGGTGGGTGTAGGGGCAGAGGCCATGTTGGGGGAGGCCTGGCTGCGGGCGGTGTGCTGTACGGGGGTTCACGGCGTGGTCGGCCGGGACATTGGACGCCCGTTCCCATCCATCGGCACGGCGGGCAGCACCATCGTGGCGAGTCAGCCGCAGGCCGGCCCGTGCGTGCATTTGGGTATGGCGCTACTTGCCCCTGAGGTCATCGATCCGACGCTGTTCCCACCAGTCTTGGATCATGTCGAGGCGCTTGACGGACGGTTCGATACGGCTCAGGGCTCGGTCCAGGTTGAGGAACGGCACCATCAGGCCGGTGAGTGACGACGTCTTGGACTTCAACCCCTCTGCCTGCCTCGTCCAGGGGGCCAGGTGTTTGGCTGTGTCGCTGAGGCCGGTCAGCATGCGGGCCATGTCGTCATCTGGCGGGGCCGCGGCCGTTTCACCGGAGCTTTTGGAGCCGAGGAGTTGTTGGGCGATAGCTACGGCTGTGGAGACAGCCTGGACTCGCTTCGTAGCGTGGTCGTGGAACCGGCGGGCCATCGATGTGAGATCGATGTCGACGCCTTCGGTCAGGCGGCCCCGAAGCTGGTGTGGCGTCACGATGGGGGCGGGGTCCGACGAAGCCATGACCCAGGCGATCGGTTTGTGTCGGGCGAGGAGTTCGTCCGCCAACACCCGGTAGGCCAGTACAAGGTCTGCGATCAGGTCGGGTTCCAGGGTGTCACGGTGGTAGGCCGCGTTGCGGTATTCGTGCAGCCGGTCGAGTACGTCGCGTTCGTGGTCCGTCAGCACGCCCCGCTGCCTCAGGAACTTGGTCTTCTGGTCCAGGTGGTTGTCCATCTTTGCCCGCCGGTCCGGGCCTACATACTGATCGATCAGCTGACTCAGCTGTCCATCGAGCTGCCCGCCGCTGTCACGGAACCTTTGCATCTCTTCGATGGTGCTGTCGGGGATCTGGAAGGCCAGTTGGGCGTTGACCTCACGGCCGATGATCACCTCGACTAGATGGTCCAGGAGGATGAGGGCAAGGCGATCGTGTGCTTGGTCGCCTGCCTCGGCACATCGCCGGATTTCGGCTATTTCGACCGCGAGCCAGTTCCATTGTTCGGAGTTCTGTGAGGCCGGGCGGTCCCAATCGGAAGCGAAAGGCTGCATGAGAGGCATGACTCCACCCTTTCATCCCTCCTCCGGGCGACCATCAGGTGAGATAGACAGCCTTGAGGCGAGGCGACCCACCGCCCAAGGGCGGACGGTGCGGCCTTCGCGCTTACTGGTCCGTGCGGGATTTCCCACGCTGTGGTTGCTCAGGGCCCAGCCGCGACCATGAGGAACGGGGCGTGGGAGGCGCTTGACGCTGCGGTCACTGGGGAAGTCCGGTGGTGTCGAGGAAACGCTGCTGGTTGCCGTGGATGTGCCGGGTGGCTTGTTCGGGTGTCAGCGCCCAGCGGGTGGCGAGGCGGGCGACGACGTCGGAGAGGTCTGCCGGTCGAGCGGGGTGCCTGTTGTGACGGGCGAACGGGCCATCGGTCTCAAGGAGGACACGGTCGGGCGGCAAAATTTCGAGGAGGGCGCGCCCTTTTTGCGAGGTGGTCATTGCCGGGTTGACGGAGAACCACAGTCCTGCGGCCAGGGCCTCGTCGACCAGGGCCAGAGGGCCTGTGTACCAGTGCAGGATCGCGGCGGTGACTCCGGCCTGGGCGAGTCGGGAGAAGGTGTCCTTCTCGGCGCCGCGGCTGTGTACGGTCATGGGCAGGTTACGGGTTCGGGGATCAGCGAGGACGGCCTCGAGGACTCGCAGCTGTGCGCGTCGTGTGGTGCGTCCGGCGGGGGAGTAGTCGAGCCCAATCTCACCGACCCATGTGGTTTCGGGCAGCATGCGCAGAAACCGGGCGATGTCGGCGGGAGTAAAGCTGTGGGCACGTAGAGGATGCATGCCCAGTGCCGGGTGGACGCCACGGCGTCTACCCAGCCGGGCTCGCAACAGCCGGTACTCTCCAGGATCCTCGGTGACGGCCACGACGTCGACGCGAGCCTCGGCGGCCTGGCGCAGGACGGCTACCGGGTCGTCGTAACCGGTCACGTGGCAATGGCTGTCGAGCAGATGGTTCACGAGGCGTGTTCCAACAGTCGTGCGAGCTGCCCCTGCGCGCCCGAGGTCAGCCAGGCGCGGATCTCGGCGGTGCCGCGCCGCCATACGTCGATGTAAGCGGTGCGCTCGCCACGGGGCAGCGGGCCGTTGCGCAGGACGTCACTGGTGGGCCGGCCAAGGCGGGTGCCAGCCACAACAGCACGCAAGTCAGCGCTGCGGCCGGAGTCCGGATCCAGTAGTTCGGGATCGTTCAGCGCATCCCAGGCGTAGTGCCTGGCGTCGTCCCAGCCCGCCCGGGACATCGACGCCCGGCGGATCAGGCACGGGAAGCAGTAGCCGCAGTTGCCCTGCGGCCGCTCGGCGTAGCGGGCGGCCTCGGGATGGGAGCAGGAGATGCTCTGCGGTGCGAGTTCCCGCAGAAGCGGCTGATTGCGGCTGCCGACGAGCATCTCGCCCTTGGTCTGCAACCGGTAGGGGTTGACCAGCCGGTTGTGAACGCCGACCGCCTCCTTCACCTGTTCCAGCAGCGCCAAGTAGTGCGGATGGGTAGTGCGGGTGCTGAAGCTCCCGGCCCGAGCACGGGTGAGGGGCACGTTGATGCCGATGTAGCCGTTCTCCGGGAGGTAGACCGGGACGTTCGGGCCGATGGAGGAGGCGATCGCCAGGGCGGTCGACAAGAACATCAGTGAGCGTGAACGGGTGGTGGTCTCACGGCCGTCGGGCAGTGGTCTGGCCTGGGACGGATGCGCGGGCGCCGGCCGCAAGAACAGGCGCAGCGAGACCACCCGTGAGCCGTAGTGACCGCGTAGATGCCGCAACAGACGGGCCTGAGCGCGTGGAGTCTGGCCGCCCTCGTAGTGCGACAGGAGACATAGGCGCCGCTCAGGGTCCTCCTCCAGCAAGTCGATGACCCCACACAGGGAGTCCAGGCCTCCCGAGAACAGGCACACACCGTCCGCAACGACCCGCCCCTGGCCACTGTCCGAACCATGCGGCAGAGGTGCGGATCGCTGAGAGCGGGGATGCAGAGTCCACCGGTCGCCGGTCAGGAAGCGCAGAGTTGTCTGCGAGGCCTCCACCGGCCACCTACCGGCGTCTTCTGCCGGGAAGACCAGAGACAGATCACGTGTCCAGGCATCGTTGGTGCGGCTGCGTTCGCTCACTCTGTCGCTGATGTAGGCGCCGACCGCCATGATCATCAGGTCAGCCGCCTGACGAGTGGGCCGGAAGGAACGGAACAGCCCAAGGCCGGCCTGCACTGTGCCCTTAGGCGAGCCCGGGGCGAAGTCCAGCAGGATCCCTTCGGGCGGCGCGGGATCGTCGAACTCCTCGGTACGCACCGTGAACTGTGTCATGCCAGCCCCTCCAACGCCTGGTAGGCCAGTTCCACGGCATTCTCAACAAGAGCACGGCCGTCTGGGCCCGACCAGTCCAAACTCAACGGCTGCGCAGGCATCTGGATGGCCACGCAGTCCTCGATGATCTGGCGCATCTGCCCGTCAGCGCGGCGTGCAGCCTCGGGGTCGGCGATGGCGCCGAGCCGTTCGGCCACCACCGGCACCCGGTTGTAGATGTAGTGCGTCAGGAACAGTTCGAGCAGCCGCTCCACATCGTTGCGGTCGGCTGCCTCGCTTTCGAGCTCCTCCCAGGTGTCCGCCTCGCCAAACAGTTCCTCCAGAACGTCGCAGACCGCGTCCCGGGCCGCCTGCCCGTCCAGGTCGCCCCCAGCACCAGCCAGTTGCGTCACCAGCTCATCGACGATCTCGAACCGGTCCCGCCCGACCAGGTCGCCCAGCGACGCCTGACGCAGCGCCTCGCCCAGCCCGTCGGCGGCCACCCCGGACAGCAGGCCGCCCAGCCGCTGGGCCGTGCTGCGCCCGGCCGCCGCGCCCGCGGCGGCGGCCGCAGCGCCACCCAGGACCGGAACGTGGCGGGCAAGGACGGCGGCAGCCCGGCTGCGGGGAGCGGAACCACGGCCGACGTCGCGGGCGTATGCGGTCGCCGCGTGCTTGAGAGGCGTCCACGCCCCGCCGGAGCCACTGGTGCGGTCGGTGGAAGTACCCACTTCAGCTACGCCCTTGCCGCCGGCGCACGTCGCGAGCCTGGCGCACGAACGCGCCTGCCGGGGTACCTGTGGACTCCCAGCCGTCCAGCAGAGCCGTCACGGAGGGGTCGGTGGGGGGCAGCCGTCGCACCAGGGTCGAGAGCTTCGGGCGCAGGAGCTCCAAAGGGACGAGTCTGAGCCGCTCGCAGACGTCCCGAGCGATCGCGGGGATCTCGTGACACAGCTCCGCCGCGCTGTCCGTGGCCGGTCCCGCCGGATCACGCTGAACCACCTGCATAAGGTGCTCCACGAGTGTCGGCAGATCCTCAGCCGCCACGGTCTGCTGCACCTGTCGCACCGCGGCCCGGCGCCGGCCGACGACGTCGGACTGGAGCAGGCCGAGCAGTTCCTGGACATGCGCGGGCAGAAGCGCCGTGGTGGCCGCTAGCCTCAATTTGGCCCGCGCGAACGTGAAGTACGGGCCGAGATCTACTGCGGCCAGGGCGGGATCCATCCGAAGCCAGGCGTCGATATGCGGCATCTCCGCCCAGGCGCGAACCTCCTCGTTCAGCTCGCCCGTGGCGGTGCTCTCCCCGCGAGCCCGCCCTCGCCTTGGGGGACGTCCGTCCGAGGAGGCGCGTGGCTCCTCGGGAGTCTGGCTGTCGCCCGATCCTCTCTGAGCGGCCGTCGCCGCACCGCGTGCGTGCCGTTCGGCGGCTTGGAGATGTCCGTTCCCGCCCGATCCCAGTGCCTGGACCTGCCAGTCGAACAGATTCTGGAAGTCGGTCAAGTACTGCTCTTCCAGCACCATGAGCTTGGCCAGGACCGCCGCGTCCAGCCTCGTGCCCCGGCGTTCGGCGCTCGCCAGGCGCAGGGTCAGCGTGTTCAGAAACCGCTTGATCTGCCGAGGATTGCCACGCAACGTACTGCCGAGCACCGGGGAGATCGCCGCCGCCCACGTCATGTCCTCGTACAACCGCGTCGGCATGCCAGCGCCGAGCGTGGCAGATGCGATGCCCGCATTCAGAGCAACCCCAAGGGCGCTTTCGCGCCTGCGCAGGTCAACTGCTTCGCACACCCTCTCGAACTGCTCCCGCTCAAGGTGCAGTTGCGCCAGCAGCAAATGCATGTATGTCTCGGCTTCGGGCGCGGACAACACCGGAATGCTGATCTTGACCTGGAGCATCTTCTCCAGATACTCCGCGCCCAGACCAGACGTTCCGGGGCGGCCGAGGCCCGGGTAGCGTCGGTCGATGGCGGCCTGCACGACCTCGGGGTGGGCAGCGATCACGAACGCGCTTTTCTCCACGTTGAGGAAGAGACGGATCGCCTCAAAGGTGTCAACGACCGTATGTGGCAGGCACCGGTCCAGGTCATCGATCAACACGATCACCGCCCGAACCTGCTCCAACGAACCCACTAAGCTGGCGAACTCCTGCCGGAACGCCCCCGGGTCCGCGGGAGTGCGGTTCTCTTCCGCGCTCTCCCCGACAGGCTCCTGGTCCGGGTACGTCCCCCCGACAGCGCTCTGGGCGATGGTGGAGGCCACGTCAGCCAAACCGGGATCGAGCGCGCCGGCAGCCATGGCCGCGCCGGCGGGCAGTGCCGCTCCGACCAGCATCTGTACCGGCCGCCGCAGGCTCCGGGCCACTCGTCTGAGTCGGCCCGCCTCCACAGCCTCGGCGCTGCCCTCATCGGCTTCTTGCTGCAGGCGCGTCAGCACTGCCTCCATGAGCGCGCCCTTGATGTCCTCATAGCCTTCGTACTGCCACGGGCTGAACGGGACCACGACGAAATGTCCGGCCTCGTCGGATGAAATGGTCGACAGTTCCTTCGAGACGATCCTCAGCAGGCTGCTCTTGCCTGAACCCCAACCACCGAGCACACCCAGCGTCAGAGGCAGGAGCCGCTGCTGTGTCAGAGCAACGACCATCTCGTCAACGAGGAAGTCAAACCCGAGAAGGTCCAGATCCGTCTCGTTATCCGACCACACGCTGCCTCCCACGCCCTGATCTGCGTTGGCTCCCGCCCAACACGTCCATGATCTTAGGCCGAAAGGCCGAAAAAGCGCCCGGTTCGACGGAATTGGTGTCACGATGCAACTGCCCGGCACCTACAGACCGCTACCAAGGCCGCATCCGTCACTCACGGCCTCCAGCGACGTACGTGACACGGGCCACGGCCGCCTTCGTGGCGAGCCCCCATCACCGGAGGAGGACCCGCAGCACACGCTCGTGGCCCCCTTGCAGAATCCCGTGTCTTCGCCGGTAACTCAGTCGCCCCCCTGGAACGGGCCACCGTTGCCGACATGCAGCCCAAGCTTCCGGCGTTGGCATTTCTGCTGCTTGCAGACGCGGAGACGCTGCCATGATGCAGGTCCGGAACCGGCAGCGCGCTTGCGCGAGAGACTACACATTGCGTCCCACCAGGCCTGGCTGGGATGCCCTCGCCGCACTGCTGTGTGACGCTGCCGCTCGAGCGCTGTTTCGGAGAAGGGTTCAGCGGATAACTGAGTCCCCTCGCCTACCGAACCGCCCAGCGGAAACAGTGGCAACTGCCCCTCCCGCTCCGACATGTCGGCCCGCGCCCGATGTCCGGAGTGCAATGAACATCCTCAGCGACCGTCGGCCGAGGCTCGACGCCGGACCAATTGTCAGTAGCGACGGCTAGAGGTTGTCCCGTAACCCGTGTGGCGGTTGCTGCGTTGCCTGGGCATGGGTGGGGTGATCTCAGCGGATGATCCGAAGTGGATCGAGCCGTTCTCCGGGCTGTCCGAGGTGCAGTTCGCAAGTCTGGTGGCGTTGGTGCGGCGCCGTGGCGGCGGCGTTCAGCGCGGCCGTCCCTGGCGACTGCCGCTGGAGGGCCGGGTGCTGCTGGTGGCCACGTACTGGCGGACGAACCTCACCTTGCGGCAGATAGCGCCGCTGTTCGGGGTCTCGAAGTCCGCGGCGGACCGCATTCTCGATCACCTCGCACCTCTGCTGGCCATCTCGCCAGCTCGTCGACCGCGCAAGGACACCGTCTATATCGTCGACGGCACCCTGGTGCCCACCCGCGACCGCAGCATCGCCGCTTCCAGCAAGAACTACCGGTACTCGACCAACCTGCAGGTCGTCATCGACGCCAACAGCCATTTGGTCGTGGCGATCGGGACCCCGCTGCCCGGCAGCCGCAACGACTGCCGGGCCTTTGCGAAGTCCGGTGTCGACCGGGCCTGCCGCGGCGCTCCGGTCATCGCCGACGGCGGCTACCAGGGCACCGGCCTGCTCATCCCGCACCGCAAACAACGTGGCCAGACGCATCTCAGCCCGCAGCAGGAGGCGGAGAACGCCGTCCACCGCCGGGCACGCGCCCGGGTTGAACACGCCCTGTCCCGGCTGAAGAATTGGAAGATCCTGCGCGACTGCCGGCTCAAGGGCACCGGCGTTCACCAGGCCATGCTCGGGATCGCCCGACTTCACAATCTCGCTCTCACGGGATGAGCTGGCTCTGGTTCACAGCGAAGGTGTCCCGTCCATCCGGCGTCGTGACCCCGTTCGGCGAAGTGGAGATAGTCACGACTCCGTCGCCGGCCGTCGCCTCGATGTCGCCCTGGACCTCGCACGCCACCGTGACCTTCACCGGGTAGACCGAGTCTGGAGTCAGCTCAGCGACCTGCGCGAAGATCGAGCTCTTGTCGATCAAAGACCAACGTTGGCCCGCAGCGTCAACGAACTGAACCTCGACGATGCCAGGAAACGGCTCGTCATCCACCCAACGAACCGCTTCACACCGCAGCTCAGGCACTCAGGCTCCCGTCCTAGGTCCGGTCCCCAGCGACAACGAGCGCCAGTATGCCTGAGATCCCAGGCCTCGTTACGGGACAACCTTTAGCCTCAACCTTCATGAGTCTTGCGCGCCGACCGGCTAGCGAACTTCCCGGCGGCCCCGCCCAGTTGCGGTTGGTCTACAGCCACGGGCACCCCGCCGTGCCCTACGAGGACACCCTTGAGCACTGGCGTGTCTCCATCCGCGCCTACCACGACGAGGAGGAGGAATGCGCCGACGGCTGCACCGATGCGTGCCAGCAGCTCATCGGCAACGGCAGCGAGGCCGGCTGGCTGCGTCTGTGGCGGCTGCGTGACAACACCGGTGCGGATCGCTGGATGGTCGCGGACGCCCAATCGGGAGACCTGGAGAGCATCGCGGCCACCGTCCTCGACGACGGCGAGTATTCCGATGCCTTCCAGGAGATCATCGACTGCCCGGTGGGGGATCTGCTCATCCTGGACCGGGTGTTCCTGGCCCGTCCCTGGCGCGGCTTCGGCCTGGGTCCGGTGTTCGCCGCCGAGGCCATCCGCCGCCTGTCCGGCGGCTGCTGTGCGGTCGCGGCCGAGCCCGGCATGGCCGAATGGCCCGAAAACCGGGACGAGGTGAATGACGCCGACCGCGCCACGGCCAAGGCCAAGATCGCCGCCCTGTGGGAGTCGATCGGCTTCCACGCCTTCCACGGCGGGGTGCAGCTGCTCGATACCAGCCTGCAGGAGTCCATCGACCTGCACCGTGCGCGCCGCAAGGACCTGGAGGACCTCTCCGCCGCCTACCGGGCCCACCTCGAGGGCCGGCCCGCTCTCCCTGAGCTGGCCGTGACCCCGCCCGCCTCGCCAGCGACTCCCGTGCCGGCCGCTACCCGTCAGCCGCCCGCGCCCGCCCCGGAGGCAGAGGCGGAGCCCGGCGACGGACTGGCGGCCGCCGCGAGCCTGTCCGACCTCCAGCGGAAGTGCAAATTCTCTGGCTGGAGCCCCGGCGACCGCGCCGCCGCCCTGGCCGTCGCTGCACAGGCCACCCACGACACCGACCTGCGCCAACTGGCCGCCCAGGTCAAGCACGTGCACTTCGGCCTGCGCGACGCCTGGACCGACGCGATCACCTTTCCCGGCCGCCTCTTTAACGTGCATCCCTTCCGGGAAAACCCCGCCGCCCTCGGGCCACTGGCCGGACTGTGGGTCTACGGCTCCAATCTCAACGGCCGTTACCGGGGCCGCTCCCACGCCGTGGGCGGGGACTGCCAGCACGCCCGCCCCCTCACCCCGGACACCGAACGCATGACCCTGGCCGACCTCCTCGACCTGACCAGTTTCTGGGAATGGAACGGCCCCAGCTGCTCCTTCTGCCACGGATGGTCCGGCCAACGCCTGACCCCCGACCAGCACACCCACTACCTCACTGTCCTCGCTGGCCACCAGCGCTGACCGCGGCGATCACGTAACCGGCCACGGGTGCTCACCGCGATGCTCCCGGCCCGGCCGGGCCGCAGGAAACGGGAACGCATGCAAGATCACCAGACCGGACGCGGCCGTGCAGGGCAGCTGCCCGACCGGCTGCGTGCCGTCGGCCCGGGCTGGTACCCCTGCTGCTGCGACTGCACACCCACCTCCTCGCGTGGGATGCCGAGTACCGGGTCGAGGTTCTCAAGGAGAAGTTCGGCGCAGCCCGCGTGCACATCGTCACTGACTCGGGGGCATCGGATTCCGAGATGCGCAGCCTCCTTGTCCTGTCCGGGGAGGAACAGCCCGCGACCGTCTGCGAGTTCTGCGGGGCAGTCGGACGCCGTCGGCGCCGCGCCGACGCCCCGTGTGGCTGGACCATGGCTGTGTGCGATCCCTGCCAGACCGCGTGGTCCGTCACTCCATCCTGATCGTCAACGGCGCAGTGCGCCACCACCGCAGGCAGCGACGGGACACCAATGAAAGGCGACTCCAGGGGCCCCCGCAGGGTGTGCCGGCGGCTGTCCGACAGGTCCGCGCCCAGCGGCCGTCGCCGATCCCAGCTCTGCGGTCGTTCGCTGCCCGGCTGTACGTGTCTTCCGGCACCGCGCTGGTCTGCGGAGCCAAAAACCTGATGTGCCCGGCATCGACTGCTGACACCATGCCGTCAGCACCTGCCCGGCCCCTCGCCGACACCAAATTTGGAGCGGTGGCTTACGACGGGAGGCGACACTGCCCCGAGCACCCGGAGAGAGCACAGCCGTGACGACAACAGCCCCTGGCGACGACATCGCCTTGGCCCTAATTGCGCAGGACATCATGTTCCTGCGACGCTTCGCCCAGAGCGTCACGGTCGGGGCCTTGGACGAGGCTGTCGTCCCGGTCTTCTGCATGCACAACTACATGTGCCTGATCATCCACGAGTCCCACCGGGCACTTCGCCAGGTCGCTCCCGACCTCGCGGACGCCCTCGCCTACGACTGCGCGCCTGCCATCGAGCGCGCTCGGCACTCGGTCAAGCTCTACGACGACAAGTACAAGGAACTGGATGATGTCGGCGCCGACTTCCGGCGCATCATTGAGGAACACCGTCAGGAATTCCTCGGCAACACGTGGCTGCCACTGGCTCGGCCGCTGGAGAGGGATCTCGTCCTGTGGCGCTTTCGCGGCAGGCTTGTCTCGACCTCTCACACAGCCAGCTTCTTCCTCGCATTCCCCCCGCAGGCTTTCAAGAACAAGGACGATCTCGGTCCCAGGCTGCATGCCGTCGCCGTGGAACAGGGCAGGTACATTGGCGCGGCGGCAGAAGGCCTGCCCTGGCAGGGGCAGCCCGTCCTCGACGTGATGAAGACAACGGACCGCACGGAGAACAAGGTGCGTGCCGAGAAGCACTACCGGCGAAGCTTCGATCCCGCCCTCCGAGAGGAGATCAAGGCCTCCCTGACAGCCATGACCTGTGCACTGAACACCGCTGCCGTCCTCCTCGCCGACGACACCAACCCCTCCTCGGCGACAACACTGTTCAAGCTGCGCTACATCACCCTTCATCACGTCCTCTCCAGCCTCGGCAAGCTCGATGACCAGTACGGAGCCGAACTCCGCACGCCGGACCGAGCGCTGCTGAAGGACATCCTCGACGCCCCGATGAGCAACCTGATCCTTCAGGCTCACAGAGGCTTCAGGAACACTCTGGTCCACTACCGCCCCACGCGGGACGTGCAGGAACGACTGTCTCTTGACGCACCGCTCTACGGCCTCTTGGACGCCTACTTCCCAGCAGATGAAGCACGATCGCTCGGCGACACCCTTGTGCTCCACACCGCTCACGTCGCCGACCGCATGAGCGCCTGGTGCGACAACTGATCGGCAGGACCTACGGTGCGCCGTCCTGGGCGGTGGGAGTCAGCCGAGCCAGTGGACCAGGCGCGCCGTGTTGTGCACGGCAAGGGCTCGTTCCTCAAGACCGAGCGCGTACTGTTTTGCCGTGTCGTCACCGCGGGTCAAGAGCAGGGACGACAGGCCGATGAGCCGGGCGCTGCCCAGGCAGGCGACGTCGAGGGCCAGGGCCAGCATCTCGGGGGAGATGTCGTGGGCCCTCAGTGTGCCGTCGACGTAGCGGGCCATGTGCGCGAGCCCGGTGGGAGTGCTCTGGGTGACCTGACTCAGCAGTGAGTACGCCACCGGTAGCCAGCCCGGCTCGGGGGAGGGCTCGCCCATGGCCAGGAGCAGCTCGTCGATCGGCGGCAAGGGCTTGCGCCCCTTCGCTATGGCTTGTGGCCCTTCGACCACGCTGTCAGGCAGATGGAGCAGCTGCTCCGCGGCTTTGAGGGACACCTCGTTGCTGGAGAACAGGGCGGGGGTCTTCTTCTTGCGGGCGCGGAACTCGTCGAAGTAGCGGGTGGAGCGCTGTACATGTGCCTCGTCGTCCTTCTGCTCCTGGGCCAGCCAACTGTCCCTGCGCCAGGCGGGCCTCACCCTGGCCCAAATCCCGCAGGGCGACAGCGACACCGCCTTCGAAGCCAGTCAGGACCTCGGGCGACGCTGTGAAACGTGAAGTCTGCAATGAGCGATGGTCGGGCGGCGTTGTCAGTGGTGCCTGAGACAGTGGTGGGGTGCACAGCCATGCAGAGCGAGCCTTCGATGATGCAGTGCGGACCGGTCGTGCGAACGCGGCCATTTTGGAGATGGCCCGCCGCCACTGTCTGAACATGACGTTCACCGAGTTCGGCGGCCAGGGTATGGCCGAGGCGGCCACCGGCCTGCCGATCAACACGCGGCAGGTGAGCTGCCTCGTGGCGCATGGCGGTGCCAGCGCGAACTTGGACTGGATCGCTGGGGAGTTCTACGAACAGCATTGCGTGGGCTGTTCCCACCGCCGTCCGACGGGCGACGTGCCGAACCTTGCCACGGTCATGGATGAGCGCAAGGAGGCCGCAGCCAGAGCCGAAGCGGTAGAACGAGCGGAAACGGCGAAGCGGCACCGCGCCTGGCAGCAGCGTGCGGAAAACCGTCGGGGCACGCAGGCGTCGTCGGATCCAGCAATGGCCAGTGCTCTGGACGACATCGCCCTCCTGGATCAGGAGCCGGGAACGGAACGGGACCGGGAGGCCTGCGATGGCGCGCTGCGGCGATTGACTGCACTGGCCGAGCGGGCGCCGGAGACCTTCAGCACCGCGGTGATCGCGTTGGCCCTGGACCTGGTGACCGACGTCCACGTCCCGGAGTTGCTGACGCCGCTGCGGCACGTGGCCCGCGTCCGCAGCGAGCACGCAGCGAATGTCCTGCGAGCCGCTTTGGCCACGCTGCGGCACAGTCCTGTTGTCGAGGCCGGCCGCTGCGTGACCGACCTGCTGCGTCCCCACGATGGGGACCAGGTGGACGAGCCAGTGATCCGGTCCCTTGTGTACCTCGCTGAGCCTCAAAGCCGACGCTTCGGGGTCTACGAAGGCGGAACCGGAGACGCCAGTGCTCTTCGTGTGGCAGCCGGAGCGGCCCCTCAGGCCGTAGCCCGTGTACTCACCAGCATGCTGCCGGCCCCGCGACCATCCGAGTCGCTAATGGTCCCGCCAGGTGTGCGGCCCGCTCCTCAATCAGAACGAGAGCTGGAGATGGATCGGCGTGCTGCCGCAGCCGCCGTACAGGCCCTGGCGTTCACCCACCCGGATGTGGCAATTGCACTCGTGCCGCAAATGCTCCTGAACCTGGGGGTGGACGGCGACCACCACAACGATCCCGCACCGATCGCCACGGTTCAAAGGTCCCTCGCCACCCTGCTCGTCCTGGAGGTGGGTGACGTGCCTGCCCAGCTCGAGCACACCGGCCGTACAGCCGGAGACTTCGTGCGCGAGCGTCTGTTCGGTGTGCTGGAGCAGGCCGGCCGCCTCATCGACCCTGGGTACAGATTTCGCACCGCGGGTGATCCTCAGCTCGATGCGAGCCAGCAGAGAAGAGTCTTCGAGTATCTGCTTTCCAGGTGCCTGACCCGCGTCGGGGGTGACTGGGGCGGCCACGTGCGCTTCCCGGCCGCGACTTTGATCGAGCAGCTGGCCCAGACCCATCCGGCCTGGACGCAGCTGCAGCTGGCTGCCCTCCTGGGTGCGGCCCTGACAGCCATCGACACACTGGAGTCGGCGAATACCACCCCCACCCCGCTCCTGGCCGCCCCAGAACCGGCCCCGCCGGAGCTGCAGTTCCTGGAGCGAATGGCCTACCGGCAGTCGTTGGCGTCCAGCATCGGCAGGCTCCTGGACGCTTTGGAGCACATCGCCACCATCGATGCAACGGCAGTATGCGGCGCGGTCATCGACACCATCACCGACGAACGCGACAGCCAGCGCAAACACGTCATCGTGCCGCGCTTGCTGCCGCTCCTGGGGACGCTCGGACGACGCCACGGCGACCACCCCGGCCTGCTGCGGATGATCATCCCGCTCCTGCACACCTACATTGTCGACTCCGATGTAGCCTCGCGGTCGGCAGCGCTAACCGCCTGGGCGGACATCGGCCGCGCGCATCAGCTGCCCTCGAGCATCTCCGACCTCCTGCCAGCGCTGCTCACCGACCCTTACCTAGGCGTCATCGACGGTGTCCTCGACACCGCCCTGCGTCTGGACTGGAGCACCGAGGACAGCGCCTCTCTGCTGGCCTACGCCCTGTCGGTCTGCGAACACGTAGACATCGCCCGGTTTCCGGACACCGTCAAGAAGGCCATGGCGGCTGCCTCCAATCTCTCCCGAGGCAATGAAGCCCTCAGGATCCACACGGAGCAGGAAATCCTCCGACGCGCCGCCGACCTCGACGGCTACGACCTACGCGACGCCCTGAACGGTGACTGGCTGCCGCAGACCGCCACCACCCCGGCCATGGCCCAGCTGCGGCTGCGCCAAGTGCGCGACCCGCGCGTCAACGACCGGCTTAACGCCCACGACAACCTGGAACTGTGCGCGCTGCTTAACTGCGGCTCGGGCCTGGCCAGCCTGACGGTGGAGGATCTTCAGGCGGCCGCTCTCGAACTCGGGCCACACCAGGTGGTCGGTGCGGCTGAATACGCCGAAGTCGCCTGGCGGGCAGCCCGCCCCGGAGATGCCGCCACCATCATGAACAGTGTCCTCAAGGCAACCCCGGACGAGCCTGCATTTACCCTCCACCGAGCCCTGCTCACCCTGATCGCCGCCGCGGCCGCCTTTGATGCAGCCGCGGTGGCCGGAGAAGATATGCGTGCGACCGCCCTTGCGCTGACGCATGCTGCTCAAGCCGTCGGAGCAGACAACGATGTGAGCGCCTTGGCGGACCAAGTCCGCACTCGTGTCACAGCCCGAAGCCTTCTCATGGGCCACGAGCTGGTACCGGCTGCCGGGGCAGGCCAGGGCCATTCCGACAGCGATCCGGCCGTCGCGCTCCGCGCCCGCGCAGCCCACTTGCAGAGCACCGCCGCCACGCTAAGAGAGCAGTGTCAGCAGGCAACGGCGACCGCCGCCTACGGCCGGTGCTTCGCCGCCCTGTGCGAGGTGGCCGCCTTCCTGATCCGACTTGACGCAGCGGAACTGAACGCTGACACCATCGAGATGAACGCCCTGGCCACTGCAGCGCGCCGCCGCGCAGCAGTGACCGCAACCGAACTGGAGAAGCGATTCCACGACACTGACCCGCTGGCCGGACCGCTGATAGCCGCTCTGCGGCACGTCCAAGCCGTCGCAGACGCCAGCGGCGTGGCTGACCTCCTGGCGGAGTGGGCCGTCCTGCCCCTGCCACTTGTCATCGCGCGCGGCCCACGCCGTACGCCACTCACTTCCCACACCGTCTTGGGCAACGAGGCGGACACCCAGCTGGTCGAGGACCAGCCGGCCGTTGCGGTCGTACTGGCCAGCGTGGACGGACGCCTTGTCACCGGCCCGCAGGTCCTGCGTCACTCGACCGTCTACGAACTCCGCCTGGACGTACGCACCGGCCCCTGGCCCGAGTGGGCCGAGACCCTCGAAGCCGAACTCCTCAGCCACTTCACCCCCAACGAAGCGGAAACGCCCACCTACCTCTGGACACGCCCGCCGAGCGCGGACGGCCCCGACACACTGAGCGCCACCGGCACACTCATCCTCCGCTTCGCTCTGCCCGCAGGCAGTCCCGCCCCGCCGTTCTCGGTCAAGCTGCGCTGGCGCGGAACCCGGGACGGCAAACCCGTTACCGAGAGCCTCGACACCGCCGGACACCGCGAAATCCGATTCCGGCCCTTCGACGCCTCACGCGACTTCCTGACCAACTTCCCCGTCTTCGACGAGCGGCTGCTCGCCCTCTACGAAAATCTGCACCGGGCCGGTTACGACGAGGACCAGCTCCAAGCCTTCTGCCGCCTCTTCACCGCCATCTGCCGCACCGGCCTCACCATGACGTGGAACAAGCAATACAAGCGCGGAAGCCACGTAACAGAGCGCAAATTTCATGACGACCTGTACAAGGAACTCCAGGCAGAGCCGGAACTCGGCGGGCGCTTGCAGCGAGGCACCCCACTCGCCCTGGGCTACCTGGATGTCCGGCACG
Organism: Streptomyces sp. NPDC017936; assembly: GCF_044328485.1. NCBI lineage: Bacteria > Bacillati > Actinomycetota > Actinomycetes > Kitasatosporales > Streptomycetaceae > Streptomyces > Streptomyces sp. NPDC017936. Next base: position 28,679 of record NZ_JBIRHK010000024.1, read on the forward strand.
ATGGCGTCACCGCCGAGCTCAAAGTCGAGCGCAACACCCCGGTCACCCGAGACAGAGCCCCCAAGTACATGGGGCAGCCAACGCAGTACGCAGCCGCCGACGGCGCACGCCTCTCGATTCTCTGCATCCTGGACATGAGCCGTAAGGCCTCACCTGTCGGTGTTCCGGAGAACTACCTCTTCACCCTCCAGCCAGCGCTTCACGGACTGACCAACCCCGAGGCGCCTTCACTCGTCGCAGTCATCGTCGTCAACGGCAACCTTCCGAGCCCCAGTTCCTGGTCACGTCGCAAGAGCCCCACACTGCCGCCCTCATCGCCCTGAAGCGCCCTGCCGCCGACCGCACAGAACCAAGGCAGACGAGGCGCTTCGCTGCCCAGGTTGCCACGCTGAGCAGCACATACGCGGTCGAAGTCATCGCTCCACACTGCTACCTGAGGGTGCCCGAATGAGAATCAACCTGATCGCTGCGCCAGCCGGAGCACTCGATGTGATCGGCATGCGGCTGCAGGCATCCTGCAGCCGCCTTCGGTCCGGCTCGGCCCAGCTCGTCAGAACAGCGACTGCTGGGCGGCGGGCGCCGAGCGGGGCCGGGGAAGTGGACGGGAAGGATCCACGGGAGGCAGCGGGTTGCCGTGCCTGCCGTCGGTCAGCGTGTGACGGCACGCATCCCGCAGGGCTGGCAGCTCATGCCGCGCGCCGAGCAGGCCCAAAAACTCCTCGACGCTCCAGTCGATGAGCGCACCCTGGCGGGAGAGGTAGAGCGCGACGGTGGAGATGGAATGCGTGTCGCTGTAGTCGAGCAGCAGGTATCCGGCCAGCTGGTAGATCTCTGCGCGGCTGATGCGTTCCGGGCGGATGGTGGCCTTGCAGTCGATGAGTGCGCCATTGAGGATGAAGTCGGCGTCCGCGCCACCGACCTGCAGGCTGCCGTCGAAGACGGGGCCGCAGACCCGGGCGCTGGCAGGCAGGAGCCGCATGTTCTCGAACGGGCCGGGGTCTGCGGCGAGTTGCATCTGCTGGCGGATGTCACCGACGACGTAGTGCGGCACAGCATCGACCAGGTCGTCCAGGGTGGCATCGGCAGCACAGAGACCGAGCGTGTTCCCGCGCAGCCAGCCGCAGTGACGGAAGATCGCCTCGAAGCTGGAGGCGACATGGCACAGCCGGATGAGCCGGTCCTCGTCCGCTGATGCAAGGCACAGAGGTTGCCCTGCATCGTTGTGGTAGCCGGCCAGTTCTTCCAGCATGGTGTCGCCGGCCTTCTGGACGGCGCGGATCACCTCTTGGCTGGGCCAGCCGTCGTCGTCGATGACGGCCCGGACGATGCCCTCCTTGATGGGGGCGCCGGTCGGCGCTCCCAGGGAGATCCGCAGGCGGTGATCAATGGTGTGGCCGAGCATCCGGTACTCGGGCTTCAGCCCGGCTTCCACTTGCGGCCGCAGCGGGGCAGGGAAACGGGCTAAGCGTGTGCGGTAATCGTCGAGGACGGCCTTCGTGTCGGGGAGGTGTTCCGCCAGAAAGCGAGAGATGGGAGAGCGGGGGTCCTTGAGATGGGAGGTGAGACTCATGGGGGCATCTTGGAGGACGGCGCTGACAAGGCCTATGCGCCGAAACCTTCCTGCAGAGTCCGTCTGAAGGGTCATCAAGCCATGCCCTCTTTCCGTCGTCGACAAGCCGAGTCTGCCTGACCAGCAATAACTGGACGGACTGAGCGTTCAATGGCATTCCAAAGCGCAGGGATTGAGTCAATTCCACGGGAGTCAGGGTGAGTTGGGGCGGGGAATCCGGCAATTGACTGTCAGACCCGAACGCTAGTGTTCCTGTTGTCCTGCGTCGACGCACTTGCTAGGTATGGCGTGCGCATGCCGAAGTCAGCTACCCGCGAGTCGTTACTCGCAGGTAGCTTAGGGCGGAGTTGAGACCTCGCTTACTCCTTCGTGGCTAAAAGTGGATCCTGCGCCATGAGGGGTGGCCTGCGTATTCGCTTATTCGGCGTCGACAGCGAGATTTGCGCTGGCTGAACGCATGCGTCGCCTCTCGGCCCGCGCTGGCTGTTCGATCGCCAATCGATGCCTTACCCCGTCCGGTTCGGCACCTGGCAAACCGGCCGCCGACGGCGGTTTCTGGAGCCGCGAAATGCCCCAAATGTGTCGCACCTCGATGTCGACCTGAACTCGTTCCGTCGCACGCCCGCTCTCCTAGGGTGCCGTGCATCGGAGCCCACGGCTCCCAGCCGGCCAACTCGCCAAAACCACCGTGACGGTGGAGGCCCAGCAGCGTGCAGGGCGCAGCGATTTGGCGCCCTCTCCGACCGAGAGGGCGCCCCTTCAAAGCCTGCAGCGCACCACCCCATGATCACGTGAGCCCTCGGAGAAGACTCGTATGGGATTCGGACGATTAGGCGCCCAGGGCGTGCCCGCGGCTGTAGCCCTCAGCACCACTCTTGATGAGATCGCCCAGGTCACCGACCCCTACATGACGCCGTCAGAACGGCTGAGACGTAACCTGCTCTACCTCACCCGCTCCCGCACCGGCTACACCTACATGCAGGACTGCGGCATCCGCATGGACCGGCGGATGATCGCTGCCTGGCTCGCCGAGGAACGCCACCCACGGCCCGAGCAGCAGCAGCGCTTGGAGAACGCCTTCCGCCTGCTGCGGCGCCGCAACATGGCACCCAGCATGACGCGCCGGCTCAACGACGGGGGCGGGACCCGCGTGGAGATCTACCCCGTCGACCAGAGCGAAGTCGACGACAAGCACCGGCGCACCGCCCGCTGGCGGCACAAGAACATCTACCGCTGGGACCCCATCGTCACGGCCTGGTCGCGCAGCGACCTGCACGCGCTGACCCATCGGTGGCGCGACGTGATCACCGACTTCGATTCCGACTGGCGCATGTATGAGCACGTCACCCACCTCGGCTTCTGGGCCTGACCCCGTCGCTCACCATGGCGCGGGACTTCGAACCGTTGATCGACCTGCACCGAAGGAACGCCTCCATGGAGTCCCCGGACCTCGAGGTCCTCACCGACGATGACCTGGCCCGACGGCAGCGAGCACGCCACGAACTCATGGGCCCGGCCGTACGTGCCCTGCTGGACTTGTCGCAGCGCGGGGAGCTGACCACCGCCCACGTCGAACTGTCCGCCCACACCCTCGGCGTCCACGTCCGGACCGTGTGGCGCAACCTGGCCCGCGCCCGCATCGGCGAACCCCTGCGACACAGCCGGGGCCGCTTCGAGATCACCGACGACATCCGCACGCTGCTCGCCTACCACCGAGGCAACGTCAAGGCCGTCCACAGAGAACTCGCCCAGGACGCCCAGAAGGCCGGCGCCACCCCGGTGAGCCTGTCCACACTGCACCGCGCCGTCAAACGCGACCTGACACCCGGTGACCGGGCCGGCCTGAAAAGCGGCATCCCCGCCTCCCGCGGCCACGACCCGCACCTGCGCCGCCCGCCCACCGCCCGCAACGAGGAATGGGAAGGCGACCACAAGCAGGCCCCCGTCTGGGTCTGGGCCGACGGACGGCTGGTCAAACCATGGGTGACCTGGTTCTGCGACTGCCACACCGGCATGATCATGGGCTGGGCCGTCACCCCGCACTTCCCACACCGCGGGTCCATCCTGGCCGCCCTCAGATCCTGCATCCTCCATGGCGACGGCTACGGCCCGGCAGGCGGCCTGCCCACCCGGATCCGCATCGACCGCGGCAAGGACTTCCTCTCCCACGCCGTCCAGGACGCACTCGGCGCCTTCGCCGTCCAGGTCGACGTCCTGCCCCCATATACCCCCCACCTCAAAGGCAGCATCGAAAACCTCAACCGCGCTGCCACCAGCATGTTCTTTTCCACCCTGCCTCGCTACACCCGCGCCCAGAAGCTCGACGCCCGCCGCCGCTCGGGACAGAAGGACCCAGCCCTGACCTTCGAAGGCTTCGTGGAGCTCTTCGCGCAGTGGGTCAAGGCCCGCAACGCCGAACACACGATGGCCGGCTACGACGACCTGACCCCGCTGCAATGGTGGAACAGTGACCCTGTCCCGCTGCGCGAGGTCAGCGCCGAAGACCTGCACGCCTTTCTCCTGGAAGGCGACCGCTCCACGCGGGTCATCCACGGCCACGGGATCCGCTTCAAGGGACGCGACTACATGGCCGGCTGGATGACCGGCCGCTCCGGCACCCGCGTCCACATCCGCTTCCAGCCCCACCATCTTGACCAGATCGAAGTCTTCGACGCCGACAACCGCCACCACCTGGGCTCCGCCTACCTGGCCGACCAGGCCACCGACGAGCAGATCGAGCAGGTCTATCAGGCCCGCACCGAACGTGCCCGCCGCGTGCGCCGTGACCTGCGCCGCGCCGAAACCCTGCGCCGCAGGCGCTTCAAACCCCACACCACTGCCGGACCGGCCCAAACCGACACAGCGATGACCCGCAAAGAAGCCGCCAAAGAACTGCGCACCTGGCGCTCCAGCCGGCCCGCAGACGATCTGCCCACCGACTACATGCCCCGCCGGATCACCCCACCCGGCCGCTGGGCCGTCCCCGACACATCCACCCCCTCCGAGGAACACCTGTGACCACCGCGCTCACCGACCCCGACCCGCCCCCCGGCCAGGCCACCCGCATCGTCCGCGGCCAGGAGGTGCGCTGGCGAGGCCGCCTCTACACAGCCGCCTGGATGACCGCCCACGCCCAGTGCACCGTCCGCATCCGCCCCCACGGCCCCGACACCATCGACATCTACGACGCCACCACTGGACAGCAACTGGGCACCGCCCACGCCCAGCCACTGCGCCCCGCATCCCCCAACGCCCACACCACCCTGACGACCACGAAGGACACAGACGTGACCGACACCGACACCACGCAGACGACGCCCCGCCCCGACCAGGACGCGGTCGTCGGCGAACCCGACTTCTACCTCAACCTCGCCGACGCACGCATCGTCGCCACCGAAGCCCTCCTCGAAGCCGGTGAGAACATCGCCGACACCATCGAAGCCCGCGCCATGTCGTGCATCTACGGAGATGCCGGCCTGGGCAAGACCTTCTCCGTCCTGGCCGCCCTGAAAGAGATCTCCGCCGAACGCGTCCTGCTCCTGCAGTTCCGCTCCCGCCCCACGCCCCGCGACATCCGCCAGGAACTGTTCACCGAACTGCGCCTCGAGGGAGAACCCCCCTCCCACCCCAGCGAGTTCGACCGCCTGCTCAAGCGAACCCTGGCCCGCAAGCCCTACGTCCTGGTCTGTGACGAAGCCCAGCAGTTCAGCCGTGAATGCTTCGAATTCGTCCGCCACCTGTGGGACACCGGCAAGGGCAAGACCCGCCCCGCCGTCCTCTTCGTCGGAGGAGAAGAGGCCTACAAGACCCTCTACAACGAGCCCGCCCTCGCCTCCCGCATCTACATCTGGCAGGAATTCGCCCCCATGGAAGCCGACGAGGTCCAGCGCAACATCCCCCTCTTCCACCCCGTCTGGGCCAACGCCTCACCCGAACTCATCGACTACGTCTACGAAGAAGGCGCCGGCGGCACTTTCCGCGTCTGGTCCAAAATCACCTACCACATCCTCGAAGGCATGAAGCGCCGCGGTCTTGAAGAGGTCGACGAATCCATCGCCCGCTGGGCCATCCGCCGCGCACTGCCCCACCGCCGCCGCTCCCGCCGCCCCCAGCAGGATGCCGGATGACCTCCACCGACAACACGCAAAGCGCACCCCACTACCTCAGCCTGCCCGACGCCCGCACCGTCACCACCCAGGCCGTGCAGGCCGCCGGCCACGCCCTCGACAACGCACTACGCGAACAGAGCATGATGTGCCTGACCGCGGACCCCGGCGTCGGCAAGACCTTCACCCTGCACATCCTGTGCGAGCAGCGACCCACCCTGCCCGCACTGCGGCTGCTGCCACGCCCCCAAGCACGCCCCGACGACCTGCGCCACAGCCTGCACCGCGCCCTCAACCTGCCCGGCGACCCACCCCAGGACGCCGGCACCTGCGACGACTACCTACGGCACACACTGGCAAAGCCGCCCCGCCTCCTCGCCATCGACGAAGCCCACCAACTGTCCGCCTCCTGCATCGAATACCTGCGCTACCTCCACGACGACCCCGCCCCGCAGATCACCATCCTGCTGCTTGCCAGCCGACCCCGCCTCAAAGCCCTACGCACGCAGCTCACCCTGATCAGTAGAGTCACCACCTGGCACCACATGGAACCGCTCGCCGCAGACGAAGTCCTCACCGCCCTGCCCGACTTCCACCCGCTGTGGCACAGCACCCCGAGCCACACCCTCGCCTGCCTGGACGACATGTGGGCGCACGGCAACATGCGGCGCTGGGCCGCCCTGACCCACCAGCTTCAGGCCCACCACCGCCGCCACCCCGACCATCCGCCCGACCCGGCCACCCTCCTGCGCCGCCTGGACCCTCGTCTGGTCCTCACCTCATGACCTCAACGCCTTGCAATGCCGCACCGGACGAGACCTTCCATAAATGGACCCCCGCATGGTCCCCGGACCACACCGACCCCGGCCTGCCCCCCATCACCCTGATCACCGACACCCGCGACGAGCCGGCCTACACCACCACCGCACTCGCCGCCCATCAGCCAAGGCTCGGCCGCATCGCCGTCCACCCCACACCCCTGGCCACCGCACCCGCCTACCTCGCACACGACCTGATCCGCGCGCTCGGCAAACACCTCCCACCCCCAGACATCGACCCGCCCTGGTGGACCGGTAACGCCGAGGACTCCTGGCGCGTAGCGGCCGCATGGACCCAAGCCCTCAGCATCAGCCACTACGTCATCTGTCGCGCCCACCGCATCACCGGACGCCACCTCGAACACCTCATGGCCCTGCGCGAACTCACCCGCATCCGCCTCACGCTCGTCATCAGCGGTCCAACGCCACCTGCCCTGGCCACCATCCTCAACGCCGTCACCCGCCACCAGATCGACACCTTCGAAGATGCCCACCAGCACCTGAACCAAGACCCCTCACCTCGGGCTCCCGCCAGCTACCCCTGGTGGCACAACACCCCGTTCCCCGCTCCTCACGACGAACCCTGGTACGAGCTGCCCCCATGCCCCCGGCGCCCCCCCGGGGCACCCGACGAAACCACTATCAGCTCCCACTGCACTCCCAACCGGCTCTCTTCCGCCGACAGCCGACCACCTGCCATCGCTCTGCCGGCACATACCCACCCAGACACTCCCAGCCCCCACCACGAGACCGTGGCTCAGCGCATCCACACCCGCATCGCCCACCCCGTACACGCCGCTGCTGTCGCCATCCGATCCCTGACCGGCTACAGCACCGACCAACTGCCCCAGCTCACCATCGCCACCTCACAACACCCACGGGCCGACCTCCCCACCAATCTGCCGGACTGGGCGCGCCTCCTTCAGGACGCCGCCCTCATCTACACCGACCTGCAGCAATACATCCGCCACGATCTGCCTGCCCACATGACAGGCGAGAACAGGCCGTTCCGGTTCGGGGCCCGAGACAGAAACGACGTTGCCCATGCCACCGAAACCTGCCACCTCGTCGCAGCCCGCGTCCGCCGTGCACGCCAACGGTCCTGAGAAAGAAGCGTGATGAGTAGTAGCCTCCCCGCCATCGGAGGTCTGTCAGCGGGGTCGAAGTCCTCTACGAAGCCCAAGCCTTCGCGAAGCGTCTGGACTTCGCTGGGATCGGAAACCCGAAAACCGGACGGAACGACACGGGCGAGCTGCGGCATGTACAGCGCTGCAGCCTTGATCCAAGCCAAGTCACGGAAGTGAACGTAGGGGTAGTACAGCCCGATGGCCAGCATCCTCAACTCCCTGGTCGGTGCACCAGCCCCCACTGGCGCGACCAGCGCCATCCTAAGGGCTTGCCGGAGAACAACATGTGGGCGGGCAACACGCTGACCTGCGAATCCAGGTCACAAAACCCACAGGTTAATTTCCGGCAGGCCCTAACGAGCTCGTGCACGATAGGCGGTGAGGCGTCGAGCTCGTAATCGTCGATCATGGTCGTGTGGTGGGGAACGCGTCTCGTGCAGCGATCATCAGCGACCGGAGGATCACCGGCCTGTCGGCCGACGTGATCGCTGAACTCGTCGTAGAGCTGGGCCTGTTGTGGCACGAACGGCACCAGGCCAAGCTTGCGTCCCGGCCGTGGAAGCGTGCTGTGGGCGCGGGTGCGAAGCACCGGCTGGTGTTCGTCGACCGGCTTCTGGCCACGCTCGTGCACCTCCGACACGGGGTCACGCACGACGTGCTGGCCTGCTGGTTCAAGGTGGACCGCGCCACCATCACCCGTGCCATCGCAGAGGTGCGACCGCTGCTCGCCGAGCGAGGATGCACGGTGAGCCCTGGCCTTCGACTACGGACCCTGGCCGAGGTCATCGATCACCTCGGCGCCGGCGGGAAGACCGGGATCATCGACGGCACCGAGATCCGGGTCCGCCGGCCGGCCACCGGACGCAAGGACCGAGACACGTTCATCTCCGGCAAGAACAAGCAGAACGCGGTCAAGACCACGGTGGTCACCGACGAAGACGGGCGGGTGTTGTTCTGCAGTCCGGCCAGGCCCGGCAGCTGCGCGGACATCACCCACGCCCGCCGGCTCGGGCTGGTCAAGCTTCTGGCCGATGGGTCCGCGGTGGAGACCCTTGCCGATGCCGGCTACCAGGGCCTGGGCGCCCAGACCGGCGGCCGGGTGATCACACCACCCCACCGCAAGTTCAAGAAGAACGCCCCCAATTGGTACGAGGAGATACACGAACGCCAGCGCAAAGCCCACTCCTAGAGGCGGATCCGGGTCGAGCACGGTATCGCTCACTTGAAGAACTGGCGTGCTCTGACCCGCCACCTCGGCCGCCGCGAGCACATGAGTCACACCGTCCAGGCCGTCGCCGGACTGCTGTCCCACCAGCAGATCGCGGACCTGGCCTCGGCACGGCAGATGTGAACACGGAGCCATGCCGAAGCTTTCGACGCCTCACCGCCTACCGTGCATGAGCTCGTTAGGGCTTGCCGGAGAACAACATGTGGGCGGGCAACACGCTGACCTGCGAATCCAGGTCACAAAACCCACAGGTTAATTTCCGGCAGGCCCTTAGCTGTCGAAGTCTCAGGGCAACGCGATGGCCAAGCACTTGGACGAAGTAGGTCGTCGCCTTTCGTAATCGACCTTTGGACGCCGGCTGGCCTGTATGCGTTTGTCTGGATCGATGCGCTCACCCGGAAGGTCCGTGAAGGCGGCCACATCACAGGTGTCCACGCGTTGGTCGCGGTCGGCTTCAATGCCGACGGCCACTGCGAGATCCTCGGCCTGGACGTGGCCACCGCCGAGGACAGTGCCGGCTGGCTCGACTTCCTGCGCTCGCTGATCGCCTGAGGTCTGTCCGGCGTCCAGCTCGTCGTCTCCGACGCGTACGCCGGCCTCGTCGACGTCATCAGGGCGGTCCTGTCTGGTGCGTCGTGGCAGTGCTGCCGCGCCCGCTATGTGAGGAGCTTGCTGAAATAGGTTCCCAAATCGGCCCAGTTCTGGGTGGCCATGTTGCTGCGGACGGTCTTCGAACAGCTCAGCACGACGCGGTCCAAGCACAGATGAGGCACGTGCTGGGCGCTCTGGGGGCCAAGTTCCCAAGATTGCAGCCTGCTTGGGCGCCGCCCAGCGCGATCTGCCGGCCTTTGCGGCCTTCCCGCGGGAGATCTGGCGGCAGATCTGGTCGAACAACTTGCAGGAGCGGCTGAACAAGGAGGTCCGCCGCCGCACCGGCGTGGTCGGCATCTTCCCCTACTGCGCCGCCGTCGTCCGGCTCGTCGGGGCGGTCCTGACCGAGCAGAACGACGAGTAGACCGAGGCCCGCCGCTACATGGGTCGCGAACTCTTCGCCGAGGCCCGGCTTCACCGGAGCGAGTCAGAAACCGACGACACCGCGCTGCCCGCCGAACTCACCGCACAGCCTCAAACGAGATCACTGAATGGCCGTCGACACACCACTCCAGCGGGCGTGACCCGGACGGGCTCGGCAGGGCCGAGGACGGAGCCCCAGTGGTGTCGACCCGGATGCGTGACGGGCGAACGCTGTTTTGAGCTCCCTGGCCAGGGAGCGCTGCCCCTCCGATTCCTCTACCAGTACGGACTGTTAGCCTCCGGTCGAATTGAGCGCGCCATCGGCGGTGCGCATGCCCTGAAGGGGAAGGGACGTCCGTGCTTTTTTTGCTGCTGATGTTGGGGCTGGTTGCTGCGGCCGGTGGTGGCTGGGTTGCGCTGAACATACGTGGCGCTGCCGTGTCGCTGGAGCAGCGTCAGGGACGGAACCTTGAGTTGCGGAGGCAGGCCCAGGGCAGACTCGATTCGCCTGATCTCTGGATGACGGTCACGGGTTTCCGCTGGTTGGGGTCGGCCGTCGGGCTGGGAGGAATGGTGCTGGTGCTGCTGATGACGCTGCTGCTGACCGGCGCCTGACCTCGGTCCGATGACTTCCGGTCCAAGGCGCCGGCGAATGTGATCCACTCCTCAACCGTTTGTCCATCCAGTCCATGATCGCGCGCGGAGGCGAGGGCCGGTGAATATCTGCTTCCGCTCGCAGAGCGGGGCATTTGAGACGATGGCGATAGCGTGTCGTCGTTTCTGTTCGGCGAGGATCTGAAGCGCTGTGTAAAAGGTCTGACAGCTATCGACGTTGCATCCGTCCTCGAGGACGTTCGGTCCGGTGTACGGCGAGGCGTTTGGCATGAGCCCCTGCGACGGCGACCGCGGCCGTGTGTAGCTTGCGTGGTTTCACCCAAATGGGTGAGCTGTTTCTGCCGCTGCCGGGGGAGCGGTGGCATACGCCGGCTGATGACCAGCGGGGCGGGTGCACGCGCAGAGACGCATGCACCCGCCCCGCTGTCGGGGTTGTTCGGGGTGTCAGTTGTAGGGCTTGACGATCTTCATTGCTTCGTACGGCCAGCTGCTGGACTGGGCGGTCCAGCCGGCGAGGCCACCTTTGAAGGTGGCGTCGGGGCCGGACCAGTTCCAGGTCCAGGTCTGGACGGTACCGTTCTGCTGGCGCAGGGCGGCCAGGTCGTCGTGGCCGTCGCCGTTGTAGTCGCCGGTGGCGAGCTGGGTCTGGTTGATGTCCCAGCTGAGCTTGGCGTCGAGGGTGACCTTGGCCGAGCCGAATTGGTTCTTCCCGTCGAGGGATTCGGCGAACATGGTGGAGACCTTGTCGCTGCCGTCGTTGTAGGCGTACCAGATCATGATGTCGTCGCGTCCATCGCCGCTGAAGTCACCGGTGTGCGGAACGGCCTGGTCCCAGTCGAGGGAGCCGGTGTACCACCAGGACGTCGGCGCGCTGAAGCCTCCGGTGACACCGGCAAGGAAGGTGTAGGTGCGGATGGTGTCGTCAACCTGGCCGTAGAAGACGGCGATGTCGTCGCGGCCGTCGCCGTTGAAGTCACCGGTGGTGAACTTGCAGCGGTTGCGCGGCCAGGTGCCGGCGGGCGCGGACCAGGATTCGAAGGGGGTGTTGAAGCCGCCGCGGATGTTGGCGGTGAAGGTGAACAGCTTGGTGGTGCCGTCGGGGTAGGCGTACCAGATCGCGACGTCGTCGCGGCCGTCGCCGTTGAAGTCACCTGCCTGCGGGGTCATGTATGAGCCGTGCATGACGTTCGGCCCCACCTTCCACGAGGCGAACGGCGCGGCGAAGCCGCCGTTCGACTGGCCCAGGAAGGTCAGCATTTCTAGGCTGGTGTCAGTCTTCGGGTGCAGGGCAGCGATGTCGCCTCGGCCGTCGCCGTTGAAGTCGCCGGTGACGAACTTCATGTACTTGGCCTCGTACACGCCTGCTGCGGCGGCATAGGACTTCAGCGGGTCCTTGAAGGTGCCGTCGGAGTTGGTGAGCAGGCTGTAGGCGGCGTCGGTGCCGGCGGTGAAGTCGTTCCACCAGGCCAGGTCGCTGCGTCCGTCGCCGTTGTAGTCGTGGCGCGGGCCGGAGCCGTTGGACCACAGGGCCTGGCTCTTGGCGTTGTAGACGACCAGGTTGCCCTTGTCCTGCAGCAGGACGTAGCCCTCACCGGTGAGATTGGGGGAGGATTTCGTGAAGTTTGCCGTGCTCCAGGGCCTCATTTTGCCGTCACTGCTGTAGATGGAGAGGTCGCCGTTGGCCTCGACGCGGGCGGTGGCGTTGGCGTTGTTCGAGATGTTGGTGGACCACACTTCCGTGCCGGCCTTGGAGGTGACGGCGAGGTTGCCGTCGGCCTTCATGGTCAGGGTCGCGGAGTTGGAGGTGACGGACTGGCCGGAGGTGAGCTGGGTGCCGGGTACGAGGCGGGTGCCGCCGGTGATGCCGTCGATGTTGAAGGCGGTGGCGAAGCCGGAGAGCTGGTTGTCGGTGAGTTTGCCGGGCCAGCCGGTCATGGTGTTGTCGGCCTTGCGGGTCCACAGGTCGAGGACGCCGTCGCCGGTCAGGTCGCCGGAGGTGCCGAGGAAGGGGTAGTCCGCCTTTTTGAGGCTGGTGGCGATCTTGGTGCGGTTGCTGCCCCAAGTCGCGAGGTTGAGCTTGCCGCTGATCGGTTCTTTGGCGCCGTTGGAGCGGTAGAGGTCGCCGGTCGCGTCGTCGCGCAGGAGCAGGTCGGGGATGGTGTCGCCGTTGAGGTCGCCGGGGGAGACCACGGTGAACTTGCTCCAGTCGGTGTCGGTGTCACCGGCGAGGGACGGGTCGATCCTGTCGATGCGAGCCGACCGGTGACCGTAGTAGACCCAGAGCTTGCCGTCTTCCTTGACCAGGAGGTCGGAGAAGGAGTCCCCGTTGAGGTCGCCGCCCGCGGTGGTCTGGTCGGCGTTGGACCAGTGATCGTTGGCGGGCTCGTTCACGCGCAATTCCAACGGCTTGTCGCGTTTGATGCCTCCCTGGCCATTGTTGAGGTAGACACGCAGCTTGTTCGCCTGCGCGTTCTCCTCGTATTCGAGGGAGATCAGGTCGTTGTAACCCTCCTGGCTCCAGTCACCGGAGAGCGCGACCTGCTGGCCCGGGAATGTCCCGCCGGCGTTGGTGGCAGCGTAGAAACGGCCTTCTCCCTGGCCGGCGTGTGTGAGAAGCGTCCCGTTGGAGTCGGTGCTCCAGATGTCCTTGAAGCCGTCGCCGTTCAGATCACCGGGCTCGTCACGAGCTTCGGCCCGGGTGGCGTAGTAGAGGTAGGAAGCGGTGTCGGAGCGGTTGCCTGCCGCGTCCACGCTGTACACGTACACCAGGTGCGGGCCGTAGGAGGGAACCTTGAGGTCCGCCCAGGGCGCATCCGGTGAGGCATCCTTCAGCGAGGGGTCGGTGTCCGTCCACCAGGAGTAGCTCTTGATGTCTGTCACGCTGTTGGCGGAGAACAGGAAGCGGGCGTCGGCCCGGGCGGGGCCGGTCGTCGCGGGCCAGCCGTTGTCGCCTGGAGGGTAGGCGTTGTTCTGGGAAGTGATGATGGGTGGCTTGCTCGGCCGGACGCGGTCGATACTGAAGGTGCAGGTCTTGCTGTACGCGGAGGAGGCGCCGTCGGCGTCCTTGGCCCGCACCTTCCAGGTGTAGATCCCGCTCGGAGTCTTGTCCGCGGGCAGCACTACCTTGGCCATCTTCCCGCGCACGGCCGGGATGCTGCTTGTGAAGGCAGGGGTGGTGGAGCCGGCGGCGAAGAGCTGGAATTCGGCCGTCAGGTTCCCGGCTTCGGGATCGTCGATCTTCGCATACAGGGTGACCGAGGTGTTGCCGATGGTGCCGCCCGCCGTGCAGCTGGTGTAGGGGGAGGTGCCCAGGTCGCTGGGGGTCTCGGGCGGGTTGTTGTAGACGACCTCCAGGACTGCCGTCTTGGGGTCGAACTTCTTCCAGCCGAAGGTGTCCGTCTCGCTGGCGGCGTACATGCCCAGGGTGACGCTTGTGTCATTGGCGGCGGCTGCCTTGCGGACGGCGGTGGTGGCGTTGAACTCCAGGTTGCCCGCCGGGCAGTCGCTGCCCCATCCCTTGGAGGCGTTGACGCTGTCCAGCATGGAGCCGATCTTGCCGGGTTGGTTGTTCCAGGTGGTCTTCTGGGAGATGCTCCCGACCTCGAACAACTGCACCTCGCGGGCCTGGCAGGACCAGGACCAGGTGTTGCGGATCCGGAAGGTCGCGGACTTGATCTGTGCGCCCTGGACGGCGCTGGTGTCCAGGGCGAAGAAGGAGCGTGAGATGCGGTCCAGGCCGCCCGTCTCGGCCTCGTAGCCGACGCGTACGACGTCCTTGGCGTCCCAGAACGACGTGCTGGGGTAGGCCTGGTAGACCCGTGCCCAGTGGGTGCGGGTGGTGCTGTACCAGGTGGGGTCGATGTAGACGGGGTAGGTGGTGTCGGCCCCGGTCAGCAGGTCCTGCTCGGGGGTGATCGTCAGGGTGTCACCGCTGATCACCGTGTCCATGGTGGCGTCCTTGGCGCCTGCCCCCGGATCGAACGCATTCTGCGTCGTGGTCGTGGTGACTGTGCTTGCGGTGAAGGCGGCGGTGAGCTGCTGTTCCTGGGCGGTGGCGGGCCCGCTTGAGTCCCACATCATCGGCGTGGGGCTGCTGAAAACGAGCTGGCCGGCGGGGTCGGTCGCCTGCAGTGCTCCGGTCTCGCCGTCCTTGGCGACATCCAGGCCTACCGTGCCGATGGTGAACTGCAGCTGGGCCAGCTCCGGGTTGGCGGCCGCCTCGGCACTCTTGACGACGAGCAGCTGGGAGAAGCCCTCCACCTCGGCCTTCAGCTGCAGGTCCACACCGGGCAGGACCTCGGCGTAGGTGGCCACATTGCCGCTCAGAGTGGGAGCGGGCAGAGCTTTCGGCCACGTCAGCGACAGGGTGCGGCCGTCCCGGATCCCGGTCAGCATGGGCCCTGTCCCGCCGCCGGAGAACCGCACCGACACGGAGGCCGCCTTGGGCACCACCGAACCGTCGGTGGCGAACACCAGCGTAGGGTCGGCCGCGACCCACGCTCCGTCGCGCCATACGCGCACAGCCTGTCCATGCTGTCTGACGGCAAACGAGCCGTCGGGTTGCGCCCATGTGTCACTCGCCTCGGTGCGGGCGGAGACGACTTCAACCGGCTGCCCGAAGGCCTCGGCGTCGGCCAGCGCCTTGTCCTCCTCGGTCATTGAACCGTCGGCGACCGGATCGGACGCTGCGGTGAACGCCTCGGCCGTCTGTGCCGGCGAGGCCGCTGCCGTACTGACGGGCAGTCCGGGTACCACGATGCCGAGGGCCAAAAGCCCAGTCAGCCAATGGAATCTACGCCTTCGGAAAAGCGCCCCACCCTCATGTTCTCTGGACACGACTTCATTCCCCAATCCCTGTGCCCTGATCCCGCGCAACTGTATAGGAAGCGCGTGGAGACATTTCAGCCAGAAGTGCGCTCTGGCGGCAACGTGGAGCGTGAAGAAGGTGTGCATGTGGAGTGAAAGAGAAAAGTCGGGCAAGCCTGACTGATCGTCATGCACCCTTCCTGACCAGCCATTTCACCGCCATGTAGATAACCTCACAACTCGCTCATATCCGACTCAAATGCTGACAATAATTGGCTGTTTCATGCGGCACGGAGCGGGGGAAGCATTTCCCGCAGCCGATCTTCCTGTTACCTTCTGGAGGCTTTGTTTACCTTCACGAGGGGTGGGGCGTGAGGCGGTTCGGCGTGCGCAGATGGGGCAGCCTTCTTTCGGCTGCCCTCATACTCGGGATGCTCCCTGCGAACAGTGCAGTGGCGCTATCCGACGGAAAGGAACCGAGCCTTCCCAAGCCAAAACAACCACCGACCGTGGCTGTGAAGCAGATGGCAGCGGGCAGCACGGACAAGCGGCCGAACGCGGCCCGCCCCTGGAAAGCCCCGAAGGTCACCTGGCCGGACGCGGGCAGTGCCACCGTGCAGCTAAACCCCACGACAGACAGAACCACGCCGAAGAAGGCCGGTTCCCTACCGGTCGCCCTCGCCGCCCCGGCGGGGAAGCAGCGAACGACCACAACGCCCCTCACCAAAGCCACAGTCACGCTCGCTGACCGCAAGAAGGCACGCAAGGCCGGCGTCGACGGTCTGCTCTTCTCCGTCACCCGCGCGGACGGCAGCCCCGCCGCCGGCACCACGTCAGTGCGGGTCGACTACAACTCCTTCAAGGGCGCCTACGGCGGTGACTGGGCGGCCCGGCTGCGCCTGGTGCAACTGCCCGACTGTGCACTGACCACACCGGAGAAGCCGGCCTGTCGTACTGGCAAGCCGCTGCCCACCACGAACGACACCAAGAGCGGCGCACTCACTGCTACCGCGACTCTCGCCGCCGCATCGCGTACGACCACCACGACGGCCGCCGCCTCAGGAGCGGTGGTGCTGGCCGCCACCGCGGAGGCCTCAGGCGCGAGCGGTGACTACAAGGCGACCTCTCTGCAGTCCTCCGGTTCCTGGTCCGCGGGCGGTGCGACCGGCGGTTTCTCCTGGTCATACCCGATCGCCACCCCTGGAGTACCGGGCGGGCTCAAGCCTGCTGTGTCGCTGGGTTACAGCTCCCAGGCGGTCGACGGGCGTACCTCGGCCTCCAACAACCAGCCGTCCTGGATCGGTGACGGCTGGGACTGGCAGCCGGGCTACATCGAGCGCCGCTACAAGTCCTGCAACGACGACAAGGACAAGTCCGGCGCCACTAACACCACCAAGGTCGGCGACCTGTGCTGGTACAACGACAACGCCGTCATGTCCCTGGGTGGCAAGACCATCGACCTCGTCTACGACGCCAAGGAAGGCTGGCACCCGGCCTCAGACAGTGCTGAGAAGGTCGAGAAGCTCACCGGCGCCGTCAACGGTGACGACGGCACGGCCGGCGTCGACGGCAAGGGCGAGTACTGGAAGGTCACCACGTCAGACGGCACCCAGTACTTCTTCGGCCGCAACAGACTGCCGGGCTGGAGTGACAACGGCACCGCCGCCGACGACCCAGTGACCAACTCGACCTGGACCGTGCCGGTCTTTGGCAACCACTCCGGCGAGCCCTGCTACAACGCCTCCTTCGCTTCCGGCTGGTGCCAGCAGGCCTGGCGCTGGCAGCTGGACTACGTCGTCGACCCCCGCGGCAACGCGATGGCCTACTACTGGTCCAAGGAGTCCAACAACTACGGCCGCAACGTCTCCGAGACCACCGGCAATGCCACCGTCACCCCGTACGTGCGCGGCGGCTGGCTCGAGCACATCGACTACGGCCTGCGCTTCGACGCGGTCTACACGGGCAAGGCCATGGGCCAAGTCCACTTCGGTGTCTCCTCCCGCTGCCTGACCGGCTGCACCTTCGACGAGGCCAACGCCACCAACTGGCCCGACGTCCCCTACGACCAGTACTGCAAGGACGGCTCCACCGAGTGCAAGGACCAGTACTCACCCACGTTCTGGTCCCAGAAACGCCTGACCTCCATCACCACCAAGATCCTCACCGGCGGCTCCTACTCGGACGTCGACACCTGGACCCTGGCACAGACCTTCCCCTCCTCCGGGGACGGCATCTCCACTCCGATGTGGCTCACCTCGATCCAGCACACCGGCAAGGCCGGATCCGCCGTCACCCTGCCCGCGGTCACCTTCGAAGGCGTGCAGAAGCCCAACCGGGTCGACAAGCTCTACGACAGCCTGGCGCCGTTCATCCGGCTGCGCATGAGCCAGATCCGCACCGAGACCGGCGGCTCGGTCGGCGTCGACTATTACGACCCCGACTGCACCGCCACCACCCTGCCCGCAGCCGACGCCACCAACACCACTCGTTGCTATCCGGTCAAGTGGCCCTTCGAGGGGGAAGACGCCAAGCAGGACTGGTTCCACATCTACCCGGTCAAGCGGGTCATCGAGGGCGACAACCTTCTCGAGTCCCCCGACACGGTCACCGAGTACACCTACCTCGGCGGTGCCAAGTGGGCGAAGAACACCGACGAGTTCACGAAGGCCAAGGACCGCACGTACTCCGTCTCCCGCGGCTACGAGCGCGTGCAGACCCGCAAGGGCGCCGGAGCGGACGCCCGCACTTTGACGGAGACGCGCTACTTCCGCGGCATCGACGGTGCCGAGGTGAAGGACTCCGCAGGCGTCGCAGTCACCGACCGCGAACAGTTCGCCGGCATGACCCGCGAGAACGCGACCTACAACGGCGACGGTGGCGCACTCGTCTCCGCAACCTCCTACACCCCCTGGCGCTCGGCGGCGACCGCGACACGTGACCGCAGCGACGCCGACCTGCCCGCACTCGCCGCTTACCACACGGGCATCGCAGCAGAGGAGACCCGCACCACGGTCACCAGCGGCACCCGCACCACCAAGACCACCCGCAGCTTCGACGCCTACGGCATGGTCACCCAGGTCTCCGAACACGGCGACATCGCCAAGACCGGCAGCGCCACCGTCATCGGCGACGAAAAATGCACGACCACGACCTACGCTCGCAACACCACGAACTGGATCCTCAACACCATCTCCCGCGCCGAAACCGTCGCCGCACTCTGCAACACCGACGTCAATCGCCCCGCCGACGTCATCGACGACGTGCGCACCTCCTACGACAATGCAGCCTTCGGGGCCGCCCCCACCATGGGCCTGGTCACGAAGTCAGAGCGGATCAACGCAACCGGCACCGGCTATGACACCACCAGCTCCACCCCCAGCACCTGCGGCACGGCCAAGAACCAGCTCTGCTACGACCAGTACGGCCGGGTGCTGGCCGCTGCAGACGCATACGGCGAAGTCACACGCACGACGTACACCCCCGCGACAGGCGAAAGCCCGACCGGCCAAACAGTCACCAATCCACTCGAGCACACCACAACCACCAAACTCGACCCGCTGCGAGGCCAACCACTCGAGGTCAAGGACACCAACGACCGGATCACCTCGACCGCCTACGACGGTCTCGGCCGCGTCACCAAGGTATGGCTGCCCACCCGCTCGGCCACCACCTTCCCCAACGCACCCAACTACTCCTACGCCTACCAGATCCGCACCGACGGCCCGGCCGTCGTGACCACCAAGCACCTCGACCACAACTCCAAGTACCAGACCAGCTACGCCTTCTACGACGGCCTTCTGCGCGAGCGCCAGACCCAGACGGTCTCGTCTGACCTGGCCGGACGCCTGGTGACGGAGACCTTCTACAACACCCGCGGCGAAGTCTGGCGTACCTCCGGCACCTTCTACACCACAGGTGCACCCGAGCCGGTCCTTGTGACGGGACAGGACACCAGCTATCCGTCATCGACCGAGACCGTGTTCGACGGCGCCGGCCGACCCACGACGGTGATCGCCAAAAAGTTCGGCGACGAGACCAAGCGCACCACCACCAGCTACACGGGTGACACCACGACCGTGATCCCGCCCAAGGGCGGCGTCGCAACGACCACCGTGGTGGACGCGCTGGGCCGCACAGTCGAGCTCAAGCAGTACACGAACGCCGAACGCACCACGTCGCAGTCCATGCATTACCGCTACGACAAGCTCGGCCGTGTCGACCAGATTACCGACGCCTCAGACGCCAAGTGGACGTACCGCTATGACGTCCGCGGCCGCAGGACCGACGTGACCGACCCTGACACCGGCACGTCCCACACCACGTACGACCAGGGCGACCGTGTCACCGACGTCACCGACGCCCGCAGCATCACCCTGCACACCGATTACGACAAGCTCGGCCGTCGCACCGCGGTGAAGAAGGGCACGGCGACGCTGTCGTCATGGACGTACGACAGTGTCGCCAAGGGCCAACCCGCCTCGGTCACCCGCTACATCGACGGCAAGGCCTACATCACCGAGACCACCGGCTACGACCCCTATTACCAGCCGACCGGAACCAAGGTCACCGTGCCCGCGGTCTTCGGCCTGCCCGCCAAAACCTACGAATGGTCCAGCTACTACGAGAAGAACACCGGCAAACTCCTCGACACAGAACACCCCGCAGTCGGTGATCTCCCCGCCGAATACGTCAGTACTAACTACGACGGCGGCGGCCTGCTGTGGACCCTGTACGCCGAGAGCGACCCGCTGATCTCGGATGCGACCTACGACCACTACGGCCGCAACACCGTCTTGGAGCACGGCGAGTTCGGTCAGCACCTGAGAACCACCAGCGTCTACGACGACCACACTGGCGCCCTCACCGACGCCTACACCGACCGGGACACCGCTCCCCAGCGCATCGAGGACAGCCACTACACCTACGACCCGGTCGGCAACATCACCCAGATCACCACCAACTACGGCCAGGACGCGGCCCGCACCACCGACACCCAGTGCTTCGCCCTTGACCCCCTTGCCCGTATTACCGAGGCATGGACGAACACCGGCAGCACCTGCGCCGCCGCACCGTCCAGCGACGTCGTCGGCGGCCAGGACCCATACTGGACGACCTACAGCTACGACGCGGTCGGCAACCGCAAGACCGAGACCCAGCACAAAACCGCAGCCGGTCCGACCACCGACACCGTTCGCACCTACACCGCGCCGGCCAGCGGCAAGCACAACCTGCCCGGCGTCACCCAGACCGGCACGGACCCGCACACCGAGACCTACACGTACAACCCGGTCGGCGCGACGGAGACTCGCACCTTCAAGCAAGGCACGACAACATCCCTCGGCCAGAACCTCGTGTGGGACGACGAAGGCCACCTGAAATCCGTCACCAGCAACGGCACGACCACCAGCTACACCTATGACGCCGACGGCCAGCGCCTGACGCGCACGGATTCCACCGGCACCACCCTCTACCTGCCCGGTGGCAACGAACTCCACGTCGACAAGGCCGGCGCGGTCACCGCCACCCGCTATTACAGCACCGGCACTCAGACCGTGGCCATGCGCACCAGCGGCAAACTGACCTTCCTCCTCACTGACCACCACGGCACGACCACCACACAGGTCACCGCGGACGCTACTCAGGCTATTACGCGCCGCAAGACAGGCATTTTCGGCACGGAACGCGGCACTCAGCCCGTACCCTGGGCCGGCGACAAGGGATTCATCGGCGGTACCAAGGACACCGACACTGGGCTCACCCACCTCGGGCTCCGCGAATACGATCCCGCCATCGGACGCTTCATCAGTGTCGACCCGATTCTGGACCTCAATGACCCCCAAACGGTCAACGGTTACGCTTACGCAGGCAACAATCCGGTGACATACAGCGACCCGAGCGGTGCTATCCGGGTGAACCCGGATGGGACGCAGTGCAGCGGAGGCTGGTCCGAGTGCGGTCCCGGACCTAGCTCCGACACCACGGGCTCAGGGGTAAGCGTTGTCTCCACGACGACTGAAAGCGACACCGGAGGAGATGGCGGCGATTGCGGTTGGTTCTCCACCTGTGGTTGGGGCAAGGCGTGGGATCAGGGTAAGAATTGGGTCTCTGATCACAAGGTCACCGTCGCCAAAGTGACGACTGAGGTCGTAGTAGGTGGACTGTGTTACGGCACAGCGGCAGCCACAGGCACCGTGACCGGAGGCGCCGGTTTCGCCGCGGCGACGGGATGCGGCGCAATCACCACAGCCGCAGGAGTAGCTGTCGAAAACGCCATGTCCGACGATGCCGACCACAGCATTGCCGGCCAACTCGGTGACATGTCCGATGCGGCAGTATGGGGCGCTGCGGAAGGCGCCGTTGGCTTCGGTATGGGCAACGCGGCATCAAAGCTTGGCAACGCAGCAGCCAAAGCCCTTGGAAAGTGTCACAGTTTCCTACCAGGAACGGGTGTCCTCCTCGCCGACGGCACGAAGAAGGCCATCGAAGACGTTACTGTCGGAGACATCGTCGTCACGACCAACCCGGAGACCGGCGAAACTGTCGAAAAAAAGGTCGTCGAAACCATCACCACGGAAGACGACAAAGACTTCACCGAGATCGTCATATCCGTGAACGGTGAGCGCTCCAGCATCGTGGCCACAGATACCCACCCGTTCTGGGTCCCCGACCTGAAAGAATGGGTCAACGCTGGAGACCTCCAACTCGGTCAGACACTCCGCACCAGTGCTGGCACCCACGTCCAGATAACAGCGCTCAGCCACTACACCAAGCGTCAACGCACCCACGACCTCACCATCGAGGACATCCACGCGTACTACGTGCTCGCGGGAGCCACACCAGTTCTGGTTCACAACTGTAATGGCGGCACGACTGTCTACCGCGGAGTTTCAGAAGTAAGTGGAGAGACTGGTGGCGCCAACCCTGCCTTCGATGATGCAGTGGAGGGAATCGCCAGACCTCGAGGGGGAAATTCCACACCTGAGATGCATCATCTCGGTATGACTGACAGCGACTACACCAGTTGGAGTATCGATCCTGCTGTCGCTATTCGGGCGGCTACCAGGGGAGGTAATAGTGGTGTTGTGATGAGAGGTGTTATTCCGAGTGGACGTACCCACGTTCATGTGAACGATCAGCCTTGGGTTGAGGATGACCTTCGCGGCGAGTTTGAAGTAATTATTCAAGGGGTCATGCAAGGTGAGCCCCGGGCGGTATGGCCTGGACTGCGACCAGGCGACCTCGGGTTCGGGTAAGTAGACTCTGATGGGCGGCACCCGCGAGTGCCGCCCATCAGAGTCCGGTTTGGAGTCATATTGGCAACTGTACGAGAAGTTTCCGCGGCGAATATTGCCGAGATGCTTCGAAGGTCCGAATGTCAGTCTTTGGAGCTTCTGGATCCTCCCGTGCTCTCAGAAATCCTTGGAGATTCATCCGGTATAATCCGTGTTGGAATTGGGTTGAGGGCAACGCTTCGCGGGACTTATAGAGATCGATATTCTGTGCTGGATGAATTCCGGGACAATAGATTCGGGTGGCATGGTTTCTTTTCAATTCTAGATGAGGATGGCCCGCCGGTTGGGCTATTTGCTGTGCGTGGCGGTGGGTGGAGCTTGATTGTTCTTACTGAT
This sequence comes from Streptomyces sp. NPDC017936, assembly GCF_044328485.1. Taxonomy (NCBI): domain Bacteria; kingdom Bacillati; phylum Actinomycetota; class Actinomycetes; order Kitasatosporales; family Streptomycetaceae; genus Streptomyces; species Streptomyces sp. NPDC017936. The sequence continues at coordinate 51,591 of NZ_JBIRHK010000024.1, forward strand.
GAAACCGTTGGGGTCGTTCTTGCGGCCTTGGTGGCACCGCCCCACTCCTTTGAATGGCCTAAGGGCGCTGACCGTGCGTGACGGTTGGTGAACTTCTTCGAGTTTGATGTGGGCTTTGGTGTGTCCCGGGCCTAGTGGAGTCGCCTTGCTGGACAGGTGATGCTCCAGACGCTCAGGGAGGCTTCTGAGCCCCGTAGTTATTCGGCCGAGCTCTGACGAAAGGTCCTTGATCTTATCGAAGTCGGCTGGTAGATCCGGCGGATCGTTTATTACCTCAGCGTAATGGGCAGGCGGTTTATGTCTGGCGTCGTCAGCACCTTATCGGCACCGGGCATCTGCTGGGATGGACCAGCGAGGATCAGGATGGGCCGGAGATGGAATTGGTCCCCCATCGTTGGGCGGCCGAGCTAATGAGCATGGTGATGCCATCAAAGGGCGGTCCGAGGTCGTCGCGGTAATGGTTGGCAATGGCCTGTCTGTGTAGGCAGCGACGAGGTTGCTTGGAGTGCTCCCCGATTTTCCCGCCGTACTTCACAGCAAGTATTCCTCATTTTCCCGCCCTTATATGGTGTATCAAAGCAACACAGTCAAGACCCGGCAGAGAATTAACCCTGACGCCACGGGTACTCCCCACCCATCGCCATCCACCACGCTCAGGAGAGGCATGACATCCAAGATGGGAAACGATCAGGGCAATCGGTTCTGCAAGGCGTGCGGCACGCCGGCTGAAGACGGGAAACTGTGCAACCACTGCGGCACCGTTCTGGACCTCCCCGACGGTGCAGGACTGGTCGAAGACCAAGGCGCAGCAGTACGACGCGACTTCGAAGGACGCATCCAGCGGCAAGAGTGAGCGTTTTCAGCGTTGCCGCTCCAGGGTGAGGACGGCTTTGGCGATTGACGTCATGCGGTTGGGGCTGCATCGGGATCTGCGGAAGACCCGCCAGGACTTCAGGCGGGCGACTCCGCGCTCGACCGGTGCCCGTGCCGCGGGCAGGGCCCGGTTGACGGTCTTCTCGGTGAAGGTGAGCTCCTGCAGCGGCTGGCGTTTGATGCCCGTGGTCAGCCAGGGGCCGGCGCCCTGGTAGGCGAGGTCGGCCAGGACGGGGAGGCCCTGGCGTTCGCAGATACGGATGATCCGGTGGGTACGGGCCGCCGTCAGGTCGTGGGAGCGGCCCGGCAGCGCGGGCGAGGGCCACAGCAGCCGACCTTTTGGATCGGTGACCACCTGTACGTTGACGCCGTGCCGGCGGTGTTTGTGGGAGTGGTCGGCCTGTCCGTCACCGACCCGGTCGCACTCGGCGAGTGTTCCGTCCAGGAGGATGAAGTCCGGATCGTGCTCGCGCAGGACTTTGCGCAGGCCCGGGGCGCGTTCGGCGAGAAGGTGGACAACCGCGCTGGTGTAGGCGTGGGCGGTGGACTCGCTGATCCCGAACCCGGCGGCGATCTTCGCCAGAGTGATGTGCTCGCGCAGATACACCAGTGCCACCATCGCGCGCTGGGACGGCCGGAGCTTGCAACGCCGTTCACCCTCACGGGTGACGATCAGCATGGTGACCCACTCGACGAGCTCATGCGGCAGGATAGATGACCAACGAGGCTCCCGAGTCGTGTGGTTGAGACGTCAGACATCTCGATCAACTGCCCGGGGGCCTCGCTCGTTGCGCTTCACAGACGTCACCCGATCAGTGGCCCATCCGAAGAAGCTCAGTGAAGGGGCGATCGGAGAGCGAACCCGGTCCGTTGAACTGCATCCATGAGGGTACACGGGGCGGCATGGCATCCAAGACTGATCGCGTCATGTCCCTGCGGGCCGTGCGGCAGCTGCGCCGGGTCCGCGCCTTCTACGCGGGAGGCGTCCTGCTGTGGGCGGCATTGACCGCCTGGACGGGCTGGCAGTTGCCCGGAAGCCGGCAGATGTGGGTGTCCGCTCTCCTCCTGGTCGTCTTCGGCGGCCTCCTGCTCACGGCCTCCCTATGGCTGCAGCGCCTTCGGACCGAAGGCTCAAGCGGTCTTGCGCACCACGCCGCACCGCGGAGGACGACTGCACCACGTCATGCGCACGCCTGACCTGCAGCCAGCCCGGCCCGCGCCAGCGGGCCGAAGGGACCGGAGGCGTAGCCGGAAGAACCATCAGGTGGGAAGTGCAGCGGACCCGCCCGGCGTCTGAAGCGAAGCGGAAGACGCCGCAGGAGGCACAGCCCCCGCCAGCGCTCCCGCTTGCTCGCTGGTAAGCGTGCGCTGTTCCTTCGGTCAGTACCTCGTCGAGGTGCCGACGTGTGCGCCGCCCTGTTTGAGTTGGTGGTGCGGCTGAGGGTCTTGCTGCGCCAGCGCAGTCAGGCGGCTCGTGTGCTGATTTTGATGCTGACGTTCGCTGGCAGTGCCAGCTGGGGCAAGACCCGCCGCCTGAAGGAGCCGTCCGCCCGCAATGAGGGCCTGCGCGCCGTCGCGTACTAGCTGATGGACGCCGCCGACCTGCATCGCCGCCGCCTGACCAGTATGGCCGTGCAGGGCGTGGACCTCACCGGCGTCAGCAGGTCGCCCGGCAGATCAGTCTCGACGCGCCCGTGAAGCCCGCCTGGTCGCTACTGACTTCGGCTCGTTAGGGTGAATCTTCGTGAAGTGCCTGATAGGCACGGGGCCCTGGTTGTATCTCGTGGTGTGTGAGGTATGCGGATGGGGGCGGGCTGACCGCTGCGGGGCGGCAGCGCCGGGAGACGGTACGGATGCAGGCGGCCGGGCTGTTCGAGCAGAAGGTCAAGCCGCCGGAGGTGGCACGGCGCCTGCGGGTGAGCCTGAAATCGGTCTACCAGTGGCACCAGGTGTGGCGAGACGGCGGTCGTGAGGCTCTGGCCTCGCGTGGCCCGAGCGGGTCGCGGTGCCGTCTGTCCCCGCGCTGCCTGGAGAAACTGGCTGGGTATCTCGAGCAGGGGCCGGCCGCGCACGGCTGGGCGGAGGACCAGGTGTGGACCGCCGCGAGGGTGGCCACGCTGATCGGCAGGAAGTTTCACGTCTCCTACAGCGTCTCGGGCGCCACGCGGCTGATGCAACGGCTCGGCTTCAGCCCGCAGATCCCCGCCCGGCGGGTCGCCGAACGTGACGAGAGGGCCGTCACCGCGCGGAAGGAGGCGACCTGGGCGGAGGTAAAAGAGCCCGGGCGGCCTGCGGAGGCTACCTCTGCTTCGAGGACGAAGCCGGCTTCACCCGCAGACCGCCCAAGGGACGCACCTGGGGCCGGCGCGGCCGCACCCCGGTCGTGACCGTCAGCGGGCGACGCTCGGGACGGCTGTCGGTCGCCGGGCTGATCGCGATGCGGCCCGGCTCCCGCACCCGGCTGTGCCACCGCCTGCGCACCCACCCGGCGGGCAAGGGCGAGCGCCGCAGCATGGGCGAGCGGGACTTCATCGCGCTGATCGACGGCGTCCACCAGCTCGTCAAGGCGCCCATCGTGCTGGTGTGGGACCGGCTGAACACCCACGTCCCCCACGCCATGCGTGAGCTCATCACCGAGCGTGCATGGCTGACCGTGTTCCTGCTGCCCGCATACTCGCCCGACCTCAACCCGGTCGAGTGGGTGCGGGCGCACGTCAAGCGCAGCCTGGCCAACCTCGCCGTCGTCGCTCTGGACCGGCTCGAAGCCCTCGTACGCAACCGGCTCAAGCGCCTTCAGTACCGGCCAGACACCCTCGACGGCTTCATAGCAGGCACCGGCCTGACCCTCGACAACCCAGCCTCACCCTAACGAGCCGAAGTCAGTAAAGCGGCCGTCGACCGGATTCGCGGCAAGTTCAGCCCTGGCGTCATCGGCCTTGCTGCGGTCTTCCGTCACGTCTCATAGCGTCGCTGCTTCTGGAGCGCAGGCGTGGCAGATGCTGCCTGACTGCCCAGTCCTCCATGGGCGAGGGATGCGATGTTGCCCTTGCATTCGCTGCTCCTGATGCTGGTGCACCATTGCTGCGGCAAGAGGTGCGCTGAAGTCTTGCAGCGTGTGCTCTCCGGCGATGCTCGCCGCCTTCCCCTGTCGCTGTTGTCACTGGTGAGCTCTGCTGACGTCACCCCTGCTTGGAGCGCCGGGTGTTGCGACAGCCGCTGACTCGGCCGTCGAAGCCGATTCGGGAGCCTGTTACTTACTTTCGGGTGACGGTCCCGGGTGCCTGGTCGGTGGAGCCCGCTTATGGAGAAACGTGCCTGCTCAGTGCCTGCGAGGCTGTCGAGCTGGCTGGTTCGTCAATCCTGTGCATAGAGGGTGTAAATGGAAACTGCAGTCGAGAGTCACGGAAATATGGATAACAGGTAACAGGGTCCATGTTTCCGTCTCGGCTCCTGCGCGGCGTGGACAGAGTGTGGGTGTGCGGCCGGCCGGCCGCTACTCGCACACCGCACCTTCTCCCGTCGGCTGCCCGTGAAGGGCCGTTGACGGGAGGGTGCCTGCACCATCAGGGGGACTCGTGTCCGCTTCTGTCACTGCCCGTCGTCTTGCCGCCGCCTCGCTCGCGGCCGGCGCTCTAGTCTCGCTGGCCTCGCTGCCGGCGTCCGCGGATGACCACCGCGCCCGTCCGAAGGTGGAGATCTCGAACGTCCAGTACGACTCCCCGGGACGCGACGACCGCTCCAACCGCTCGCTGAACAGGGAGTGGGTGGAGCTGACCAACACCACCCGCAACGCGGTCAACCTCGACGGCTGGACCCTCAAGGACCGCTCGGGCCACACCTACACCTTCGACCACTACCGCCTGGCCGGCCGCGCCACGGTCCGCATCCACACCGGTGAGGGCCGCGACACCCGCACCGACCTCTACCAGGGCCGCCGCAACTACGTGTGGAACAACGACTCCGACACCGCCACCCTACGCAACGACCGCGGCCGCTTCATCGACGACTACTCCTGGGGCAGTAACCGCCACCACGGCGGCAGCCGTCACTGACCCCCACCCCGGCCCGGGCGTGACTGAACACTGCGCCCGGGCGACGTGAAAACGGCGGCGGGGGGGGGGCCCCCCCGGGGGGGGCCCCCCCCCCCGCCGCCGTCGTCAAGCGCAGGCAGTGCCCTACCGACGCAGGTTGGGCTCGCCCCGGGCCAGTGGCGGGGAGCTGGCACCGACCAGGGGATGTGCCTGCTGTGGCCAGTCGGCCGGGCGGGCGGCGGTCAGCCGTGGTAGGTGATGTAGCCGTTGCCGTCGCGGTCGTCGGCCGTCTTGGTGTAGGAGTGGACGTCGGCGCGGGAGCCGCCGGGCTTGAGCAGGTAGATGGTGTCCTTGTCGTTGTTCCAGATGAAGTTGCAGTTCTGGCGGTAGACGACGTTGCCGGCGTCGGAGTCGGTGCCGCGGCCGCCGCGCAGCTTGACGTAGTCGCCGGGCTCGAGCTTGTGGCTGGCGGTGAAGGTGAACTTGTTCCCGGCCGCGTCCTTGACGATGTAGCCCTTGAGGTTGACCGTCGTGGTCCGCGAGTAGTTCTTGACCGTCAGATACTCGTCCTTGGTGTTGCCGCCCGAGCAGCGGTTGGAGTCGCTGCCCGGCGCGTCGTACTGGACGCCCTTGACCTTCAGCGCCGAGGAGTACTCGGTGGCCTGGGCCGGGGCGGCGGTGATGACGGCGATCGTTCCGGCTGCAGCGGCGGCAGCGAGCGCGTGACGCATACGCATGAGGATGAGGATCCCCCCTCAGTGGTACGAACGGAGCGCCAGGAGCATACCCGCAAAGTGATCAAAGGGTGAACCAGTTGCGGGGATGGAGTGAAGATCGCATGCCCTGTTGACGCCTGCATCTACTGCGAAGCCTGACCGCGCAGCAGTGGGCCGCATCCGCTGAGCACAGACCACCGAAACCGTGACCCTCAAACGTATCGACTACCTCAAGTTCCACTACTGAGTTGGGACATCGGGCCGGAACCCAGGCATTCGTGTGACTGAGCGCTTCAGTCGGCCGGTGAGCATTCGATCCGGCCGGCTGGGCAGAGGGAGCCCCCGTCTTCACCCTCCGAGTGTTCGCCTCCCGGACGGATGTGTGCGTGCGACCGGGCCGGAAATGCGATGACCTGTGGTGACGGGCCGTGGCACAGTCGCCGCATGTCCAACGACATCGCCTATCCCGTCTTCCGTGCACCCGACCCCGTACTCGCCCTGAGTGTCGCGCGCCGCCTCATGGAGTTCGGCCGCTGCGAGCACTCCGAGGTCTCCGTGTACGCATATCTCCGCTCCGTCGCCGAGGTGCGGCGGGTGGCGAAGGAACTGCCCGAGGGGTGGTTCCGGGGGAAGGAGGAATGCGGAGAATTCGACGGGGTGCCACGAGAGGACCAACCCGCGCTGGTCGTCGGCGTCCAGGGGCCCGGTCTGCCGGCCGACCCGACCGCGTACGAAGGGCGGCTACCGGTGGAATGCGAGCTGTTCGACCGGCCGGTCGGCAGCATCGAGGACGCCTTCACAGCGGCGATCGGCCCGAACCGGGGCGAGATCAACTGGAGGGAGCTGTGCTGGCCGGACGCGCTTGATCTGGACCTTTGCGGCGAGTCCAAGCATGCCGAGGTGACGCTCCTCTTCAACACCCCACACGTCACCTCGACGAGCCCTCCGACGACCACACCGTCCTCGTCCACGTTCGCAGCGTCAGCGTCGACGGCCGCCAGATGAGGGAGCCATACGTGCACTGGCTTGCCGAGCAGGCGGGACTCACGGTCTTCGGGCCCGGGCAGCGCTGCTGAAGCCGGGCGGTCACCTCGATGAGTTGCAGTGGCCGCACGCCCCTCGCACACCCGCAGCCTCACAAGACAGCGTGATCGCCGAAGGCAACCAGGACACAGAGCAGGCGGCACACGCCCGTGGAGACGTGGAGCCGCCGACGGGCCAGGATGGATGAGTTTCCGCTCAACCGGCCAACTGACAGCACTCAGCCGTAATTCGGCACTGCTCTCGCCCGGCTCCTGACCACTGAAGTGACCCACCAGCGTCTGCGCACGACCGTCATCGTCCACCCCGCCAGGGCCATCTCACCTGCACCCCTTTGGACAGCCGCATGGCCCTCACCGGGCATTGCCGTCCCGGTCATCCCGTGTGGATTCTCAGCCGAAGCCCTTTTACGCGGCTGGCAGTGCCACGCGTGCCCAGACGGATTTCCCCCGGTCTTGGTCGTCCGTGGTCCAGCCCCAGGTGTTGCTGAGGGCGTTCACGATGGGAAGTCCGCGGTGACCTTCGGCCATCAATTGGGGGGCGGTGAGCCTGGGGCTGAGCTGGCTGGGGTCGCGCACGACGCACAGAAGGGTGTGAGGGCGCAGAGTGAAAGCCAGCCAGACCCCGGCATGCGGATCGTCTGCTGTGGCTGCGTCGGGGTGGGCGTGGCGCACGGCGTTGGCGACGAGTTCGGAAGCGATCTGGACGGCGTCGTCGCGGATGCTGTGCAAATTCCAGCGGCGGACCGTCTGGCGGGTGAACTGACGCGCGATGTAGCAGCAGTGTTTGGAAGCGACAGGGATGCGGCGGGCGACGAAGGGAGTGCTGCCCAGGCCGGAGCGGACGGCGAGGTTGGGTGTGGATGCCAGCGGCTCGCCGAGGAATAACGCCTGCCGTCTTCGTCTGTCGCGCGCGGCAGACGTGGAATGTGGCTGGAATGTGCCCTCGACCCGTGGCGTCATCGTCCGTCCCCCGGAACCTGGTGCCGCGCTTTTCACGCACGACGTGCTGTCGTGCCCGTCACTATTCCGGCCCGCTCCTCGTTCCTGCAAGCGCGACTGTGCAATTGCAGGACGCGATTATTCGTACAGGTGGTCGGTCGGGCTGCAGGTGGAGGGCGAGAAGAGCCTCAATGTCGGCCGACCCGGAGAGATGCGGTGATGAGCTGTGCAGTGGGCGGAAAACGGTGTCAGTGCAGGCGTGATCGAAGGAGTGTGCTGGCGCAAGAGCCGCCGCAGCGGAGGGAACGGCAACTGCGTCGAGGTCGCGTGTCTTTCCGGCGGGCATGTGGCGATGCGCAATTCCCGGTTCCCCGACGGCCCCGTCCTCGTGTATACGCGCGAGGAGATCGCGGCCTTCCTCGGGGGCGTCAAAGACGGCGAGTTCGACTTCACTGTCTCGTGACTGAAAGTAAGGGTGTGGCCATGCACTGACACGGCGGAGTTGCGGGTGCGATACTCCTGTCTCTCAGCAGCTCAATTGGAGTGCCCGTATGGCAGCTGACCGCCAGGCGCCGTCAATCCTTGGATTCCCGCACCGACCGGAGTGGGGTCCGTCAGCGCACCGCAAGGCGCTCGCGGGGTACCTGCGACGCTGCCGTGACCACGCAGGGATCGCACCTCGGCAGGCCGCCCGGTGCATCCACGCCTCCGAGGCGACGATCAGCCGCATGGAGACCGGCCAGGTGGCCTTCAAGCTCGCTGAAGTCGAACGGCTCCTGGACATTTACCAGATGAGAGATCCTCGCGAACGCGACAGGATCGCTCATCTGGTCCAGGAAGCCGCCAAACCAGAGGTGTGGCAGCCTTACGCCAACGCGGCGCCGCGTCTCCTGCGTCCGCTGCTGGCCATGGAACCGGCTGCCCGCCGGATCATCTCCTACGAGCCGCAACTGGTACCGGGCTGGCTGCAGACCGAGGAGTACGCCGAGACTGTGATCCGGGCGGTCCACCCGACCAAGCCCGCCAGAGAGATCGCCGAACGCGTGGCCCTGCGGATGCAGCGCATCGAGATGCTGCGCCGCGCGGACTCGCCGCCGGTTCTGCTGGCCGTGGTCGACTCGGAAGTTCTTCGTCGCCCGGTCGGCACACCGGGAGTGATGTATCGGCAGATCAAGCATCTGCTCGCACTGCTGGAGGAGCTGCCCTATCAGCTGCACCTTCAGATCGCCCCGCTGACTGTCGGCGCCGCTGGGGCCATCGGGCACCCGGTCGTTCACCTGCGGTTTTTCACCCCCGAGTACCTGCCCGACATGGTCTACCTCGAGCAGTATGAAGGCGCCATCTACCGTGACAAGCCCTCCGACTCCGAGCGCTACCAGGCCATCCTGAACAACTTGTGCGGCGTGGCCAACCCGGCCGGGCAGACGCCGGCACTGCTGGAACAGGCACTGGCCTCCTGGCGGTGACCGCACGACCGCGCCCGCGGTCAGCGCCTGACAAAGCCGACTCCGCCGTACTCCTCCCACTCCCAGCTGAGCTGGGCGGGCACGTCGTCGGGACGGGGCCGCCACAGGGAGACCTCCACCAGGCCCGGCTGGATCAAATCCAGTGGCGCACAGAAGTCGGCTACGTCCTTCTTCTCCCGCACCCGTCCCCAATGCCCCTGAGTCTGCTCGTCCATGAAACGGCTGACGAAGTCACGGACCTGGGCCGAATCGCTGACCAGCTGGCAGACAACCATCACACTGCCTGCCGGCAGCCGACCCGCCACCCGGGCCACCAGCTCCGCCGGCTGATCACGATCCGGGATGCAGTGCAGGACCGACACGAACAGCGCCGCCACCGGCTCACTGGGATCAATGAGCCGGCCCACGGGTTCGCTGGCGAAGATGGCGTCGGTGTCACGCATGTCCGCTTGGAGCACGGCAGTGTTCTCATTGCTCGCCAGCAAGACACCGCCGATGGCACGGACAATGGGATCGTTGTCGATGTAGACCACCCTGCTGGAGGGGTCCACCCGCTGAGCTATCTCGTGGACGTTGTCCTGGGTGGGCAGCCCGGAACCGTGGTCGATGAACTGTCGGATGCCGTAGTCGGCGGCGAGCACATGGACCACGCGGCGCAGGAACTCCCGGTTGTTCAGGGCGAGTTCTCGCATGCTGGGCACACGGGTGAGCAGCTGCTCGCAGGCCGCGCGGTCCGCGGGGTAGTTGTCCTGGCCGCCCAGGAGGCTGTCGTACATGCGGGCCACACTCGGAACCGTGACATCCACCCCGTACGGCAGGCTCACGCGCGCCTTCCCTCCCGCCCCCGCACGCCCCGCCGGCGTGCACTGCGATGCGATGGAGTGTAGGGACAAAACATGCCGCCATGATGCGCAACGGCCGGGAAACTCACTCCTCAGAGCAAAGAGGCAGGAGTCGGGGAAGATCCGACGGCCGTATCCCGAGGACCTCGGCGATGCGGTCACGGCTCAGGTGCATCTGCTCGTGCAGAAAGCACGCGTCGTTGTGCAGCGTCTGCATGTCCTGGCTTCTCGGGACGGTGGCCGGCCCGCATCCCGTCGCACGGTCGACGTGGTCGTGCAGGATGCGCCAGGCAACGGCCGCGGGACCAGCACTGCCCAAGATCGCGGTCCAGGACACCGCCAGCTCGGTGAATGCCGCAGTGACCACCCTCTCGGCCGTCTGACGCCGCCCGATCCGCAACGAGGCGTACTGCAGATAGGGGGCGTAGTGACGTTCACGGAAAGCGGTGTAAGCCGTCAGCGCGGTGCGCTGGGCACGATGCTCCTGCGGACAAACAGGTGCGTGGCGCCGAGCGGTGAGAGCTGCCGACGCCTCCTCCCTGCGGGCGGCAGAGCGGGAGCCGCTCACGGTCACTCCTCTGGCACGGCGATGTACGCCGTGCCCTCCGGGAGCCGAGGGTCATCGCACATCAAGAAGGTGTAATGCACGGCTTCCCACAGCGGCTTGAAATCGTAGGGCCGCCCCCCGAGCGCCGACACGAGAGCGGCCAGCACTTCCCACTCCGGAACGTCGATGCCTGCGAGAACACGCCGAGCCTCCAACGCGGTCACCTTTTTGGAACTGAGCTGCTCGATCCGCTCCGCGGAAGGCGACTTGGCTGCCCGGTGCAGGCCCCGCACCGCAGCGTGCAGCTGAGCGATGGCGACCGCAACCGGCTGACGACCGTGCGCCGTCATTCCATGCGCCGCCTCGAACAGAACGCGTAGCTCAGCTGCTTCAGCATTGAAGAGGCGCGCCAGGGAGCAGGTGAGATCCCAGGTAGGCAGCCGGTCACCCGACAGGACACGAGAGATGAACGACGGCGAAAGCATGGTCGCGTCAGCAACTTCTCGGATCGTCAGGCCGCTTGACACCTGCAGCTCCGTCAGCGCCGACGCCAGATGACCGACGGGGGAGACCACATCGGCGCCCAAATCACCGGCCGTGCTCTCCGACGGATCGGCGAGCCGAGCAGGCGGGGAGCCGCGCCATCGGGCAGGAGCGGCCCGTTTGTCGTTCGCGTGCAGATCCATCATTCGGGCGACCCGCTCAGGTCCCCACCGCGCCCGTGCCGTCTCCGGAGCGACATGTGCGGCCTTGGCTACCGCATCCCATTTCTCACCCCGGTAGCGGGCATCCTGCACCGCAGCCGCGGTATAGATATCCAACTCCCGACGGATCACTTCCGCTCTCTCCAGAAGCGTTTCCAGTTCCTCCTGGCGGATCTCGCTGTCCAGCAACTGCTGTGCGAGTCTGCGCACCTCGGCCGCCACCGCAGCGCCCAGAGGCCCCTGAACGGTGGCAACCGGCTTTTTGCGCGCCTTCCTCTCACGCTGGGCTCGCCGACGGCAGCTGACGCTGCAATAGAGGCGACGCCGCCCGGTACCAGCGTTTTGCGCCATCGGCCCCTCACACACCGGACACTGCCTCAGCTGGGATGGATCACCCGTCACGTTCGTATCCCTCTCTTGTATCCCACGCAGGGCGGGTCACTGCCCGCCGATGTTCCTGAAGACGAGGCCCCGGGTGGCCGGCGGCGACTGCTGCAGGCCGGCCACCCGGAGAGACGGGTCAGTCCAGGCGGGCCCAGAGGTATTCGATCCGCGAAGCGCGTGCTGCTCCTGCCGCAACGGCAGCGAACGCCACGCATGCGGCAGCAGGCCATTGGCTAACGGACGGCAGGACAAAGGACAACGTCAGCACCACGACAGGGCCCAGGCTGACCGTGACAGCGAAGGCACGCAGGCGTGCGCAATACCGGCTGGGATTGCTACCGTCCAGAGGCGTCCCGGACATCACAGTGCCCTGGACGACATTGGGGTCAGTCATCTCTTCCTCACAGGATTGAAGGCTGGTCAAAATGCGCGGGGACCCTGGTCTGTTGGTGCCATCCTCTGGGCCGGGGTCCCTACCCTGCGCGAGACTAGCGCGCTTGCGGATCGCACGGCCAATAGAGTGAGCCGTTAACCGAAAACCTGACCGCAACCGCGTGCGAAACACCCTGGAGGCCGATGGTGCGCTCCAATTCCGTCGCATCAATGCCGATGGGCGACCACGTATGATCGAGATTGAAAACTCCTGATTTTAAAGTTTCCTGATGCACCGTAAGTCGACGCGTGAAAAATCAGCTGGGGCGCACGCCGGAGCGCCTGCGGGCGCATTGGTCATTTGAGTGCCTTGTGACCCGTCCATGCGGCCCGGCAGGCTGGACAAATCGCCGTACAGTGCCGTCTCGCCCATATCCGGAAACCTCTGTTCCGGGATACAGTCTCGAGCCCCCGCGAGCCGCAGCCTGAACGCGACTTCGCACGTTCGTGCGGGTGCGGCTGATCGCCGGCCGTATCCGGCCCCCCGCTTCGAGGTGAAGGTCGCCCGGGTGAGGCCCGCATGGGCCGGCAGTCAGGATCGTTGCCGCCTGCGCCCGCTCCCGTCACATGCTGCGTCGTCGGCTCGTGGACGGCAGGTCAGAGGGTCCGCCCCTCATGCCGATCCTCCTGTCGCCGCCAGTTTCCCGGTCGCACCCCCCTGAATCCATGCACTGCAACAGGTACACAAGCACTCTTTGACGCCTCTTCGCCCAACCACTTAGGGTGAGTCCCAAATCAGATAACGGAGTGCGCTTGAGGAGAGGGGGTGGACATGCTTGTGACGACCGGGCAGGCAGCCGAAGAACTTGGCTGTGCCATCACGACCTTCCGACGCCTCGTGCACGCCGGACTGCTCCCCGGGCTCTCCCGGCGAGGAGTGCGCGTCATGATCCCCTTCAGCGTCGTACAGGCCCTCAGCGCGCGCCGCCATGCCCCCCTGCACCAGCTGGACACCCAGGAGATCGCTGTGCTGCGCGTGGACACGGCCCAGCCCGCTGATGAATCTGACCGCGACTGGATTGGCTTCGCCGCCACCCTCACCCCCGACACCCTCCTCAAAGCGTTGCGCGGCTGGTGGCGGTGCGATCCGGCGAGCGTGGCAGCCGGGGGAGTGCTGCCCGTCACTTTGTCCGGCTACGTGGTGGCGGTGCTGACCGGGCTCGAGCGCTGGGAGAAAAACACCGAGGGCCGTCACGCCTTCCCTGAAGCCCGCCTGGCCGGCCACGTCACCGACCTGGTCACCCCCCGCACATCGATCACGTCCAGCCTCGACAGCGACCGCCGGCTCGCCGAGCTGCTGCTGGGTACCAGACTCGCCTCCCACTCGGGCGGGGCCATCGCCTACCTGAACACCCGCACTGCTGGCTGACACTGGCCCGGACAAGGAAACCCCGATGGACGCACAGAGCTACAACGCCACGCTCGCCGATCTGCGCACCGTGCGGGATGCGATCAAGAAGGCTCGGGCGGAACTGGCGAAGCTGGAAGCCGACCGGAACAAGAAGATCGTTCAGCTGTCTTCCTACGAGAAGGCGAAGGCAGAGCGGATCGCCCCCGCGGCCGGACTGGGCGTAGCCGACGTCGTCGCCCTCGTCCCCGCCCTGGCGCTCGACAGCCTTCCCGGAAATGACGCCCCGCACCCGTCGGCCGCCGAACCGTCCACGGCCCACGCCGCTGCCGAACCCGCACCGCCCTCGCCACAACCGACAGCCGCTGCCCCCGCGATGATCACCGCTGCCCCGCACTCGGCTCTCACACCGGTTCCGACCCGAACCGCCGCTCCCGAACCGCCCACAGCAACTGAGGTCCCTCGAGAACTGCCCGCCATCCCCGCGGGCACGAGTGGAGATGCCTGGTTCTCCCATGCCACCGGCCTAGCCTCCACCCGGCCCAACTTCACCCAGCAGGCCCGCTCCACCGTCTTCCTCGACACCACGACCGGCGTCCTGGTCCACCGCAACCAGACCCACCGCCTCGACCTCGGTACCGCCACCGCAGCCGACATCCTCACCGCCGTCTTCCACGCCATCCCCGAGGGAGTGGAGCGGATCTACATCACCGCCGGCGACCCCTGGCACCGCGACGCCGACCGCTACCCCTACCTGCGCGACGCCGTCGCCGCCTGGCTCAACGCACCGGTCCCGGGCTGGCGTACCGACACCGGCCGCGGCCGTGACCGGATGGCCGGGCACTTCGCGCACGCCCGCAACCCCGTCGGCCGCTACCAGCGCCAGAACGCAGACAGCCACGTGGAGATCCGCTCGGTAGGGGAGTGGTTCGACCTCGACGGCGACGACCCGCACACCGTCCGCGACGCCTTCGTGCTGCTGTGGCAGGTCCTGCGCCGCCACTGGAACGACGCAGTGCTCATGGGTTCCCCGTCCCAGACCGGCCGCGATCTGTGGACCCGCACCATCCCCACCCGCGGCCAGCACTCCGACGGCTTCCCCGTGCTGTCAGAAGAACTGCGCGGCCTGCTGCACGCCACCGCGGGCCAGGGCCGCAACGAACTCATCACCCCGCCCCGCGTCCCCGAACAACTGCCGCAGCTCGTCGAATACGACCGCACCTTCGCCTACGCCAAACACACCTGGAAGTCCCCGGTCGGCACCCCCCGCCGCATCACCGCGCACGCCTTCGCCGCCTGGTCCGAAAAGGAACAGATCCGCGCCCTGTACGGGTGCGGGCACTGGCAGATCCGTGTCACCGTCCCCGACGGCTGGAACCACGTCGGCCTCCTGCCCGCCCCCGCACCCGGCGACCGCGCCTGGCACTACCCGGCCGAGCCCGGCACCACCTTCACCACCTGGGCCGGCGGCCCCGAGATCCACACCGCCCTGACCAACCCGATCCAGCCGTGGAAGATCGAGATCCTCGACGGCATCCTGTGGGAGGACGGCAAACCCCTCGACGACTGGGCCAAGAAACTCAAGGAGACCTGGACCAGCCTCTCCGCCCAGGCTCACTTCCACGGCGACCCCCAGCAGGCCCGCGCCGCTCACCTCGCCTCCCGCGCGGTGCGCTCCATCCTGCTGTACGGCATCGGCTCCTTCGCCCAGCGGCCCCGCATGGTCACCGGCACCACCCCCCGCACCATGGAGCGCGACGTGCCCGCGGACGCCGAGATCATCGGCTTCGACGACGAGCAGATCACCTGGCAGAAACCCACCGGCTTCAGCCGTGACCCCAACGCCCACCCCGAATGGGCCGCCGCGATCTGGTCCGGAGCCCGCGCCGCCCTGCTCACCCAGCGCCACCGCGACGACAACACCTACGCAGGCGCCCTGTACACCCCGCCCGGCAGCGTCATCGCCTTCCGCACCGACGCCCTCTACCTCACACAGCCCCAGAACTGGCCCTACCACCACCAGCCCGGCGACTACCTTCTGCGCGGACAGCTCACCGGTCCTGTGGCGGCGCCCACCACCGAGGAAGAGCTCCTGACGCTGCGCAACGCCGGGCGTGCCGCCCTCACCACCGGCCAGGAGAGCTGATGCCGCGCCGCCCCCGCTCCCACCGCCCGCGTAGCCAGGGCGAGTTGAACGAAGCAGCCCGCCTAGCCGACCGGCTCCAACAGGCCGGCTACACCAAACGCGACATCGCCCGCATCATCGGCCGCGACCCGTCCCTGGTCTCGCAGTTCTACACCAAGAACAAGGGAGCGGCGTTTGTCACCGCATTGCGCCACGTCCTGGCCGCCGTCGAAACCGGCGGCATCACCGAACTGCCCGAACTCGCCTCCATCGCCGCCCGCCACACCACCCGCCGCACCACCTCCTCCGGAGCCCGCGCCCGGGTCCGCAGCAAAGCCGTCCTGATCACCCCCACCGGCTCCGGCACCGGACGCGTCGGCGCCCAGGCCATCGCCTCCGGTTCCGCGCGGCTTCGCCCTCTGATCGCCGAAGCCGCCCGCCGCGGCTTGCGCCTGGCCTTCACCGTCCGCCTCGCGAAGACCGCCTACGTCCACCCCTCCGGCAGCCGCACCGACTCACCCGGCGTCCGCCGCGACGTCATCCAGCGCGCCGACCACACCGAGGAACGCTCCTACGGCTCCGCACAGACAGGAGGCTACGGCGCTGCCGACTTCGCCCGCCGCGTGGACGCCACCGGCGGAGACGTGACCGCCGCCGTCCACCAGTGGCTTGTGGAAACCGGCCGGATCCGCCCCGGCGCCCAGATCATCCATCTCGAAGTCCGCACCTGGCGGCCACGCTGAACAGTCCCCCCTGCGGCCGAAGCACAGCTCACTGCCGCAGCAGAACCCGGTCCACGGTCCACCATCCCCTGACCAGCCGGCTGATCAAAGACGGCCGCAACGCCTCGACGGCAGGAGCAGACGCCGGGGGGAAAGACGCTGCTGTCCGCGGCTGCGGACCATCCCGGCTGCCGGCGGACGGTGATGCTGCGGCGGCTGCAAGGCGCTGCACACTGCCTTCCACCCTCAGGTACCAGGCGGGACATGTACACGTTTTGGGCGCCGGACTCCTCTACCTGGTGACTGCACATCGAGCGCCTGGAGGCCAACATGGTGGCAGAGCAATGGAGTTGGCTGACAGTGGGCGCATGTGCTGCACTGCCTGGTGCTGTGGGAGCGGCAGTGGATACCGCACCACATCTGTGGTGCAGCGATAGCACGGAAGACGCCCGCATTGTTCTCCGGCAGCTGGCTGAGACATGACCGGCGTAGTGCGGTAGTAGGTCAGCGCGCAGGGGCACTTCCCGTACGGCGAATGTGCCGGTGATGCGAAGCCGGCTGCCAGTGCACTTCGTCGGTGTCCCGACGGTGGTGCCACGCTGCCAGGGTGCGGCCGGCTACGAGCCGATCGAGGAGCTCTTCGGTCTGCCGTGACGAGTGCCCGCACAGACGGGTGACGACGGCCATGTCGGCAGCGGTGGCGTCCGGGCTGGTGTGCACGGCCAGCACCAAGGCGGTCAGACGTTCTGCCGGTGCTGCTGTCACCGGCACGGTCAAGACGGTGGGGTGCAGGGCCCAGTGGGCGGCGCGCCGGCGGGCGCTGCGGCTCGGTGCCTGATCCCCAACCGCGTCATCGAGCAGCCGGACCTGCAAGAACGCCGCCCGGTGATCGACGAGGTCGAGCCAGCCGTCCCGGACCAGCTCCTGCCACACCTCCGTGCGCCGGTACAGACGCATACCGCGCAGCAGCCCGGCCGGAAGCCGGGCAACACCGTACGCGTCGGCGCGCAGAGCGCACTGCAGGGCCAGGAGCCGGGCGGCGGGTGAGGTGACGCAGCCGAGTGCGGATGCGAGGTAGGTGAGCATCTCCCGCACTCGCCGAGGCTCGTCGCAGCCAAAGGGCCGGGCTGAGGCAGGAGGGGCGACCGGCCGGTGAGGGCTGAGCAGCGTGTCCGGCACGGCGGCGGTGTAGCTGGTCGCCGCCGCGCATGCCGCGCAGGCGTCAGCCAGCCGCCAGCGGCGGCCGCTGCGGTCCCGCGTGAGGGCGAGCAGCACCGGGCCGGCGCATCCGCGGTGCCGCGGGTGCCATGTGCAGCCCCGTTCGCGGCACTGGCAGGTCCGCAGGTGCGGGGGGAGCGCATCGGCGCGGGCGTGGCAGGCCAGGTGCGCCAGTGCCGCAGACCGCGCGGAGGAGGCTGGGCAGACAAGCGGATGGACGGTGCAGTGAGGGCAGACGAGACGGGGGCCGCCCGCCCGGGAACGCAGTTCCACCATCCAGACACGCCGCACTGCCGCGCCGCCGAGTCTCATCGGCTGCTCGTCCTCCCTGTCTGCGTTGACCGATGCCCAGGCCGTGTGAGCCCCAGGCGCGCTGGTGCAGATTCCCGCCCTGCAAACGCCACCCCGACCCGGGCAGATAGTGCAGAAGTCTGCACTGACAGGGCAGGGTTCTGCACCGTCGGATGGTGGGGTGACGATCTTGCCGCCCGACCCCGACTTCACCGCACTGCGCGTCGAACTCGCGCGCCTGCGGGGCGAGCGCGGCTGGACCTACGACGAGCTCGCCGACCGCAGCGGCCTGGCCAGGCGCACCCTCATCGACCTTGAACACGGCCGGACCACCGGCAGCCTCACCACCTGGCACACCCTCGCCCACACCTTCGACGTGCCCGTCGAACACCTCCTGGGCACCCTGTGCACCGACCACAATCCACCCGGCGACCGCACCGCCTGAACCCGCTCTGCCCGCCGCATCCAACGGCACTCCCGATTCACCCGAACCGGTGAGCAAGCATCGAACCTTTCAGCGCATCCCCGACCACGTGTTCGGACCCTCTGCGCCATCCGGAGGACACAGCCGCCGCCGCGTTGCCCGCCCTCACACCCGGGCTGGCACCTTCCCGCCATGCACCCGGACCCCGCCTCCACCGGACGCCACTGGGACGGCAGCCCCCGCCGCACCCGTCCCCGCCGCCCGCTGCGGATCGCCGACCACAGCCCCAGCCGCCTGCTGCGCGCCGGACAGACCAGCCCCTGCCGTTTCTGCGGCCACCGCACCGATTGGTACCAGCGCCCCGACGGCCGCCCCATCGCCCTGCACCCGGCGGAACTCGCCACCACCGACGTTCCCGAAGCCTGCCGCTGGCACCTCAACAGCGGCATCGCCTATCCCCACGACGACGGCAGCGGCTGGTGCCGCATCCCGCACGCCGTACTTTGCCCCGGCAGAGTCTGCCTGGCACGCACCGGCCCACGCCTCGAGCCGCTCCGGCGCCAGCTCGCCGTCCGCACCCGCCGCATGACCGACATCGGCGCCTTCACCCCCGCGCCCTCTACTCCTGCGACACCGCCCCCGCGCACCGACCGCGCCCTTCCCCTCCGTCCCGTCGTCCGTATCCTCCTCACCCCCTACCTCGCCGACAGCCCGATCCCAGACATCCGCTGCATCGCCCAGACCCGCCACCGCCACCGCTGCACCCACCCCGTACACGACCCCCGCCTCCCGGGCGGCCGCTGGAGACTGCTGCGCACCAGCCCAGAGCACGGCCAACTCACCGTGCCGGCACAGCTGATGGCCGTCTACGACCTCGGTCGCCTCCCCTACACCGAACAACTGCGCTGGCGCGCCCAGCACTGTCCCGCCCACGCAGCCGCCCCCGGCGCCGCCGACCTCGCCCTGACCGGATGGCAGGCCTTCGACCCTCTCCTGCACGCAGCACACATCCACACCCACCTCCCGCACGCTGCGCACCCCCACAGCACAAGGAGGTGACGATGCCGCACCATGCCCTGGAAATCATCCTGACCCGCCCCCTCTCCCCGGCAGCCCTGCACCGCGCCGCCCGCAGGCTGCCGCTCGCCGCCAACCACGACGCCACCCGCCTCATGGCCCTTCTGCCCGCCAAGACCCCCCACCGAGCCGCCCGCCGACTGCGCCACCGGCTCGGCGAGCAGCTGCCCATCGACGTGATCACCACGCACTATCCCGACACCGACAACAAAGTCCTGCTCAACGTCGCCTTCCCGCCCACCTTGCACGCCGCCCTCGCAGCCCAAGCCCGCCGCGAAGGCCAGAGCCCCGAACGAGCAGTGGAACTGGCCCTACAGCGGAGCCTGGCCGAACACGCCGACCAGGAAATCGACCGCCTCGGCCAGGCGGTGCGCCAGCTGCTGGCCCACACCACCCCCGCCTACCTGCTGTCCGCCGTCGGGCACGTGCTCACCCGCCTCCCTGAAAGCCGCACGACATGAAGCCCACCGACGAACAGATGGCAGCAGCCGACGCCTTCCACGCCGGCCACCACCTAGCCCTTCAGGCCGGCGCCGGCACCGGAAAAACCACCACCCTCGCCCTGCTCGCCCGCGCCACCAAACGCCGCGGCCGCTACCTCGCCTACAACCGCGCCATCGCCCAGGACGCCACCGGCCGCTTCCCGAAGAACGTCCTGTGCAAGACCGCCCACGCCCTGGCCTACGCCGCCGTCGGCCACCGCTACACCCGTCGCCTGAACGCCCCCCGCCGCCCGGCCTGGCAGACCGGACAGGCCCTCGGCCTTACCAAAGCCCTCCGCATCGGCGAACGCGACGTCACCCAAAAAGCACTCTCCAACGCCACTCTGCGCACCGTGATGCATTTCTGCCACACCGCCGACGACAAGATCACCCGCCACCACGTCCCCCATCTGCGCGGCCTGGAAGACAAAGACCTCCACACCCAGCTCGCCGCCCACATCGTGCCCTTCGCCCGCAAAGCCTGGACCGACCTGCAGCACCCCGACGACGGCGCGGTCCGCTTCGACCACGACCACTACCTGAAAATCTGGGCCCTCACCCAGCCGCACCTCGACGCCGACTTCCTGCTGCTAGACGAGGCCCAGGACACCAACCCCGTCGTCGAACAGATCTTCCTCAACCAGCGCGACCACGCCCAGCTGGTCATGGTCGGCGACTCCGCCCAGGCCATCTACCACTGGCGCGGCGCCAAGGACGTCATGACCGGCTTCGACGGCACCCAGCTCGCCCTGTCGCAGTCCTTCCGCTTCGGCCCCGACCTCGCCGCGGAAGCCAACCGCTGGCTTCACCTCGCCGACGCCCCGATCCGCCTAACCGGCACCCCCACCGTGCCCACCGAACTCGGACCCGTCGCCCGCCCGGACGCCGTGCTGTGCCGCACCAATACCGGCGCCATGGCCCAAGTCATGGCCCTCATGGCCGCCGGACACTCCGTCGCCCTGGCTGGGGGAGGGGACAGCCTGCGCGCCCTGGCCCTCGCCGCCCGCGACCTGAAGGAAGGCCGCCGCACCCACCACCCCGAACTGATCCTCTTCCCCTCCTGGGGCGACCTGCAGGACTACGCCGCCCACGACCCGGCCGGACGCGACCTGCAGGCCCTGGTCAACCTCGTCGACACCCACGGCACCGACGCCATCCTCACCGCCGTCGACCGCCTCGTCCCCGAACCGCATGCTCAGGTCACCGTCTCCACCGCTCACAAAGCCAAGGGACGCGAATGGCCCTGCGTGCTGATCGCCGACGACTTCAACCGCACCCACGACAGTCACGCAGACGTTCCGGCAACGCCCGACCCCATCGACGACGCCGAAGCCCGCCTGGCCTACGTGGCTGTCACCCGAACCCGCCAGCGCCTGGACCTAGGCGGCCTGTCCTGGATCCACGACCACCCCGACGGCCACCACGACCTGCCAGAACCGTCCTCACAAAAGAGGATCCTGTCCGGGAACATCTGCCGAGCGCGCACGGTTGAAAAGAACGTGGTTGTGGAGGGGACAGTGTCCCCGGGCCTCACCTATTGCCTGCAGGGACGATCGTTCGGCTGAAGCCCTGCAGAGCCTTTCGCCGCGTAGGCGACCGCCCTTCACGATCACACAAACTGTCCCGCCCCGCTCCGGTTGTACACCGGGCGGGGCGGGCTGCTGAAACAACCCGGCTTGTCGAGGTCTAGAGGGCCGGCTCACAGCTCATGGTCTGGTCGGGACAAGCAGCGGCCAGATCGTTGAGGGCGGCCAGTCCGACGTTATCGGCGGCCAGGTACCAGCAGAGTTTGGTGGCGACCCACTCGGCAGCGCAGCGGCAGTACATGTCGGCGATAGGTGGAAGCCACTGGGTGGGGTCCTGATCGGCCTTGCCGCGGTTAGGGCAGGCGGTGACCACGACAAGCTACTGAGACGAGCCCTGGTCGTTGGCGCAGGCCTCACGACACTCGGCACTTCACGCGGACGCGCCTGCATCTCAAGCCTCGGCGAGCGAAACCTTGTGACCAATGTCCACCCCGAAGCCAAGGTCACCCAGGCCGCGTCGTAATACGAGAACCAGCCTTCGCCCGTCAAGCGGCGACCCGGCAGCACGGCGAGGCCTCAATGGTCTCGGCGATGAGGAGGTCGGCGCGAGTGCTGCAGCGTTGGCTAGATCATCGCCAGGGTTCCAGAGACAGAAGCTGTCGCGGCTGTAGCCGTCACGGGATTCGGCGTCCAGGGGTAGACGAATGACGGCCTCGACCAGCGGCAGGGTTTCCGCAGCGGGGAGACGGTAACGGGTAGGAGGGCGAGGACGGTGACGGGGAAGCCGCGCAGCACGATGATGCCCCTGTGCTGTTGAGAGAGGCCCAGACAGACCCGATACGGGTCACAGCCGGGGACGTCACTCGTGTAAGACAATGGTCGTACCGCACAGGTCCGTCCGCCCTGCACTGGCTGCTGCGCCCGTGACTGGCGAGGGAACTGTCCCGTTGCCAAGGGCATGGACGACTGTGAGTACCTCGACCTGGATGAGATCGAGTTCGCGCCGGTGGATCACACGGCAGAGCGGCTGGCGCTGCTAACGCTGGAGGAGGCGCACGACCTGTTAAGGCTGCTGCTGACGGTTGAGCAGGAGGGGAAAGAACCGCTGTCGCGGGAGGCGAACCGACTGGCGAAAGAGATCGCCGCGCGTATCCCTTTCGAGAACTGAACCGTCCTCATCGCCGCCCGTACGTGCGCTCCGACGGAACGCCAGTACACGGACAGGCCTTCCACCTTGATCGTGGACACCTCGACACTGGATCTTGAGTCCAGGGAGAGGAGTCCCAGGTGGGGACCTATAACAGGTCATCTCATTTGGCCTGTTCGATAGTCTGCCGATGTGGGGATCATGGAGCGGCTGGTGCCGGATGAGCTGTGGGAGTTGTTCCAGCGGGTGGTGCCAGAGGCGCCGACCCGTCCGCAAGGCGGTGGCCGACGCCGGCACGGAGACCGGGAAGTACTGGCCGCGATCGTGTTCGTCGCGACGTCGGGCTGCACGTGGCAGCAGCTGCCGTCCGCTTCGTTCGGGCCGTCGGGCGCCACGGCCCACCGCCGGTTCACGGAGTGGTCGAAGGCCCGGGTGTGGGCCAGGCTCCACCGCCTGGTCCTCGACGAGCTTGGTTCCCGCGGCGAGCTGGACTGGTCCCGCTGCGCGATCGACTCGGTGAACATGAGGGCCCTGAAAAGGGGGAACTGACAGGCCCGAATCCTGTGGACCGGGGCAAGTACGGCTCGAAGATCCACTTGATCACCGGGCGGACCGGTCTGCCCCTGTCCGTCGGCATCTGCGGTGCCAACGTCCACGACAGCCAGGCCCTGATCCCGTTGGTGCAGGGCATACCGTCGATCCGCTCCCGGCATGGCCGACGGCGGCGCAGGCCAGGCAAGCTCCGCGGCGACAAGGGTTACGGCTACAACCACCTGCGGCGATGGTTACGCGGCCGACGCATCACACCCCGGATCGCCCGCAAAGGGGACGGACTCCAGCCAGCGGCCGGACCGACACCGCTGGACCATCGAACGCACCATGGCCTGGCTCGCCGGATGCCGACGCCTCCACCGACGCTACGAACGCAAAGCCAGCCACTTTCTGGCCTTCACCAGCATCGCCTGCACCCTCATCTGCTACCGCCGGCTCACCAAATGAGATGACTTGTAAGGCATTCCCCTTGGCTGGGTTCATCGCCGTCTCATACTCCAACTGGAACCGCCGGCTGACCATCGAGGACATCGCAGTTGCCCCACAGCATCGGGGCCGGGGAGTAGGCCGCGCGCTGATGGAACTCGCGAAGGAGTTCGTCCGCGAGCGGGATGCCAGCCACCTCTGGCTGGAAATTACCAACATCAACCAGAACTTGAGCCAGAATCCGTTCTCTTATGGACAAAGCCACCCTGTGGCTGACCTGTCCCACCGGGTACCGCACCGATGACGTTGCAACGTGTCGGAGACAATGACGGGATGCGATACGCATGGCGACGGGCCCTGGAAGCTCTGCCTGTTAAGGAACTGGACCAGCAGCAGGTTGTCGAGCGCCAACCGCGTGTGGGCGAAGAGACGTACTTCGGCGACGTTCGGGACGTTCCCGTGGTGGTGGTACTGGGGGAGCGGGGCTGCGGCAAGTCAGTCGCGTTCGAGCAGGAACTCTCCTGCCTGCTCGATGATGCAACCCCTGCGACGCTGATCCACCTCGGTCAGGACGTGTATGACACGGCGACCGCGAGTGCATGCCTGCGCCACCATCTGAACCCCGAGGGCGACGGAACATGTCATGTGCTGCTGGACGGCCTGGACGAGGGTCTGAGTGATATCCCAGCGCTCGACAAGGTGCTGCTGACCCAGCTCCGTGCCCTGTCTCCGGGGAAACGGCGCCAGCTCCGGCTGCGGATCGCCTGCCGTACGACCCGGTGGCCAGAAAACCTAGAGAGAGGCCTGCGGGACCTGTGGCCGGAGCCAGGGCAGATCGCGATGGTGACACTGGCCGCCCTCAGCCAAGCCGACGCCCAGTACGCCGTCGACCAGAGCGGCCTGGACGGGGCCGCGTTCATGGAGCATGTCCTCAGCCGGGGTCTGCAGGCTCTCGCGCAGCAGCCAGCCACCTTAATTCCCCTCATCACGGCTCAGACAGAGGGACGAGAGCTGCCCACCACGGTGGCGGAGGCCTTCGCGCAAGCCTGCCGCACGCTGTGCACCGAGACCTGGTCACAGAACTTCTCACAGCGCCAGGAACGGCCCCCGGTGGACCATCTCCTCGACGTGGCCCGCTGGGCTGCGGCCGCCCTGCAGTTCAGCCGGTGCGCCGCGCTCGCCGACGGTGCCCGCCCCGGCCCAGGGGTACTACACCTGGACACCCTGTGCGGAGATCATGTGCCAGGAATCGACGGGGCAACGGCGTGCGGCCGGCATGAGCTGCTCCACCTCACAGAGTCAGGTCTCCTGGCTCCGGTGGGCCAGCGCAGATGGGTGTTCGCACACCGAAGCCTGCAGGAGCACCTGGCTGCT
This sequence comes from Streptomyces sp. NPDC017936, assembly GCF_044328485.1. NCBI lineage: Bacteria > Bacillati > Actinomycetota > Actinomycetes > Kitasatosporales > Streptomycetaceae > Streptomyces > Streptomyces sp. NPDC017936. The sequence goes on from NZ_JBIRHK010000024.1 coordinate 76,280, forward strand.
GAATACCTAGCAACGGCAGTGGAGCCAGCCGTGCGCGGCGAGTTGCTGTGGGCCGGAACCGGCCAGGCCCGCCACATCATGCCTGAGCACCAAGAGATAGCCGCCCGCCTGGCCGTCATCGACGACGCACTCTTCGACGCTCTCCTCAAGCACGACCCGTACATCCTGCTCCTGGCCGACCTCCAGGCCCTGCCCACAGAGCACCGCCGAAGGGCAGCCCAGGCAATACTTGAGTCGGTACCGGACCAGGAGCCCTACCGCATCGGCTGGGACCAACTCGACCGGCTGAACCATCCGGACCTCGCCCCGCAACTACAGCCATTCCTGGCACCGCAGTCAGACCCGGACCAGCGCTACCTCGCTCTATGGGTCATGGGGAAGTGCCAGCCTGCCGGCCTGACCCCACACCTGCTGACCGTCGCAGAGGATACGAACGCGCCCACCCGCATCCGCGCCTTCGCCCTCCACGTCCTGCACGAGGCCGAGGACCCTGCGGCTGTAGCCCGACTGCGCACCCTGGCATCCGATCCCAAGCCAAGCGTTGCCGGCGCAGCCCTCGAGCACCTGTGGCCGCACCACCTGTCCCTCACCGACTACCTCGACTTGCTGCCCGACCTCGATGAATGGCCCTGGCGCCTCACCCTCGACAGACTGGACAAGATCGTCGGCCAGGCCAGCGACCTCCTCGACTGGTCCCTCAAGGCACTGAAAGAGAAAAGCCCCAAGGCCGCCATAGCAGCCACGGTGCTGGCCACCTGCATCACCCAGCTGAGCCGCATCCCCACACAGCCGAACCCCCTGTTGGAACAACGGGCCGGACAAGCCCTCGTGGAACTCGCAGCCGACCGCGAACTCGCCTACCGCACCGACGCGCGCACCGCCTTCGAGTCCCTCAACAACGCCCTGCACAGCGCCCCGGAACTGCGCCGCCGCCTCGCCTCATACGTACTGCAGCACAGCGACCCGGATAACGTGCTGCATTTTGCCCACCAGAATCCGGACACGGGCTTGTTCCCCGACGAAGATCTCCTGCACTGGGCCACCGCCTGGCCCACCCTGCCCCAGAAAACACGTACCGCGGCACGCCCTCTCATCAGCCACCGCCCACGACCTGAGGACACCGCACTGCGCCAGGCCGTCAATGAGGCCCGGCAGACGGACGAGGACCTGAAACGGGCCACAGCCTGGTGGGACGGACCAGAGCCCGAATGGCAGCGCCGCAGCCGCCAACGCCAGGAAGACGAACGCCGCCGCAACACCTTCGACGAGCACGCACTGCGCACCGCCTTGCAGACAGCGCAGTCAGCCGGCCCGGACACGGTGCGGGAAGCATGGCTCGCTGTTCTAGGCCACCTGCACCGCACCACCGACGGCACACGCCCCCCAAACCCGCCCACGTCCCAGCCTTTGATCAACGCAGTCACCCAAGCGCCATCCTTACCCGCCCCAGCCAGCGACCTGTACGAAGAACTGACCAGGACCGCACTGCACGTGCTGGCCACGGTCCCCGTGTGGAACAGCCAGGACATGGACCCCTGGGGGCCGAACGTCACCGATGTACCAGAAGTGACGGCCTTGGGATTCGTCTCTTTTGACGAGGCATGCACCATCCTCGGTCACAATCAGTCCATCCGCTGGGCCGGCTGGGCCGTGGCTCTGGTCACGATGACGTCCCGATCACAGGAGACCACACAGCACCGCACTCTCCTGCTGCACTGCGTCCAACAGGCCGGCCCTGCCTTCAATGCCGTACTGGAACCATGCCTCGACGTACTCGACACCCATCGTCTTGCCGAAGTGGTCCGCACTCTTGCGCAACTGCCGCTGCCATCAGCCTGCAGCATCATTCAGCGCTGGGCGACTGCCCCAGGCCAGCCAGCTGAATCCTGGGCCACAGCGCTGGCCGCACTGGCCCACCACGGCCACACAACAGCGCAAACACTCCTGACCGAAGCGGTGCAGGCAAGCCCCTACGGGGATCCTCACCAGCAGGAACGCTGGATCAGGGCCGTATGCATCGTGATGTCCTTTGACGTTCTGCTCGGGCTGTGGCCCACCATCCGTCGTCATTTCGACGATGCCCCGGAGCTTTGGGACGAAGTCATCGGCCGTACTGCCGCACATCTCACCCTCCAGCACCACTGGCCCGACGGCGTGGCCGTGCTCGGCGAAGCCGATCTCGCCGACCTCCACCGCCGCCTGCACAAACGAGAAGAACTCCAACGGCCCCGCCCCCAACACGAGCCCGGCGTCGCCTACTCCATCACCACGACCGACCGACTCCACGACCTCGCCGACAGTCTCCTCCAGCTGATAGCAGACAAGCGCACCCAGGCCGCAGCCGACCAGCTCCTCGCCCTGACAGACTCCATGCCGCACCACGCCCGCCGCCTGCGCCGGCTGTCACTGCGCACCATGCGCCAAGCCGCCGAACGCCAGCTGCAGCCCCTGACAGCCGACCAGCTCCGACGACTTGCAGACGATCATAGGAAGCGCGTGATCAGCGACGAGGCCCACCTCCTCGACGTCATCATGGAATCTTTGGACAGCGTCCAGGAAGCCCTCTCGGCGCCGAACGGACTAGCGACCCTCTTGTGGAACCGCAGCGCAGCAGCTGCCGGCAGCTCTTCCTGGTGGCCGATGTGGGAAGAAGACTTCAGCGACCTGGTGACCGGTCTGCTGAGGATGCAGCTTGAGCACCGGCGCGTCATCCTCAACCGTGAAGTGCAAGTCAACCGCCCCGGCGTCGGTGGAGGAGGCCGCACCGACATCCACATCCAGGCCGTCACCGCCCCGGATGACCCGGCCCCAGTCACGGTTGTCATCGAGTGCAAGGGATGCTGGAACCCCACACTGCCCACGGCACTGACCGACCAGCTGGTAGCCCGCTACCTGCGCCACCCCCGCACGGCCGGCATCCTCCTGGTCGGATTCTTCGACTGCGACATCTGGGACGCCGACAGACGGCCGACCTGCTCCCCGACTCACAGCCGAGAGCAGATCGAACAGGAACAGCACAAACAAGCCGCAGCCCACCAACTTCCCGTGCAGGCCAAGGTGCTGGACTGCAGGCCACCAGGGCAGCAGACCTGACCATGAGAACTCACCGCCCGAACCGTCACCTTCCCGCCCGCCTGCCAGTCATTGGAAGCACAGGAACACTGCCGCTGATCACCAAGCGCCAGAGCACAGCTTTGTTCCGCACGCACGGTCTGGACCCGGCCGCTGTCGTCCGCCCCGATTTCATGCGCTCCAACGCCCCGATGTTCCGCACGGATCGGGGCTGTGTCATAGAAGCGCGCCATCGTCGACGAGTACGAACAGGCTCGGAAACGGTGGCAGCGGACGTGGGAGGCGGGGAGGTGGATGGAGCAGCCGCAGGAGGAAGCGGAGCGGACCACTATGGAACTGGCCGTCCGCCACGTGGCTGCCGAGTACATCACTCACCCCGACTATCAGGCGCGTTAGCGCCTGATGGACGTCACGGTCCAGTTCACGGCCGTTCCTGTGGAGGTCGATCGGCTGGTACAGGCGCAGTACGGGCAACAGCGGAGGGCGCGGCCGTCGGTGATACGGCCGCCTTCAGCAGGCGACGCGCGTGTGGCAGCTCTGGAATGCAGGCGGGTCGTCTTCTAGCGCTTCGGCGATGGAGACAGCGGCGATGAACGCCAGCACCAGCACTGCCAGCCCAAAGAACACGCGGCGCTGCGAGGGCAGTCCGTCCTGCGACTGGCGGGCCGACGGCGTACTCGATCGCCGTGGGCTCCTCCATTGCATCTGCCGGGCCGGTGCGCTGTCCGGGTGTGTAAGGCCGGCATTCGCGTGGCCCGCCTCCTGGGCGTGCGCGGCAGCCGATCGGATCTCGCGACCAGGCTCGGCCCAGACCAGTTCTCCGCACTCCTTGCAGACGTAGCCAGGCATCCGCCCCCCTCGTGGCTCCAGGGACAACCGTAGCCAGCAGCCTGGGCCGGTGCTAGTACTGCAACGGTGCTTGCTGTGACTGTTGGCCAGGTGGGTCGTTGGTGTGGTTATGGGTGGGGACCTTGCTGATGTCAGGTTGTGGGCGAGTGAACTGGGTGCTCTGCATGAGCGGTTCGTGCACCGGTTCAGCAGGTCGGAGCCACGGGAGTCGACGCTGGCCTATATGCGGGGGCTGATTGCTCCGCTGCAGCGCAAGAACGGCTGGACTCTGGCGGAGGAGGCCGGTCACGAGGGTCCGGACCGTATCCAGCGGATGCTGAACCGGATCGAGTGGGACGCCGATGAGGTCCTCGATGACGTGCGGGACTACGTCGTCGAGCACCTCGGCGACCAGGACGCGGTGCTCATCGTGGACGACACCGGCTTCCTGAAGAAGGAGACGCGCTCGGCCGGGGTGCAACGGCAGTACTCCGGCACGGCCGGGCGGACGGAAAACTGCCAGGTCGGCGTCTTCCTCGGCTATGCAACTGCTCGCGGCAGGACGTTGATCGACCGCCGTCTGTATCTGCCCACCTCCTGGACCGATGACCGGGAACGGTGCCGGCGGGCCGGCATCGGCGACGAGGTCGCCTTCGCGACCAAGGTGGCCATGGCCAAGGCGATGGTCCGCCGGGCCATCGCCGATCGCATCCCGTTCCGGTGGGTGACAGCGGACGCCGCCTACGGGTTCAGCAAGGGCTGGCGCTTCGAGTTGGAGCAGGCGGACGTCTTCCACGTCATGGCCACCACCCGCCACGACACCGTCGTCACCCGATGGGCACTCGACCACCCCGTCCACGAGTTGTTTCCCGGCCTGCCGCGGCAGAAGTGGAAGCGCCGTTCCTGCGGCGAGGGCGCCCATGGCCGGCGGATCTATGACTGGGCGCGGGTCGAGGTCCGGCCCTGGCACCGCGAGGACCGCCGGCACTGGGTGCTGGCCCGCCGCAGCGTCAGCCGGCCCGAGGAGATCTCCTACTACATCGCCTACTGCCCCGCCGACACGACCCTGGACGAACTGATCCGCGTCGCGGGCAGCCGCTGGGCGATCGAGGAGTGCTTCCAGAGCGCGAAGCAGGAGTGCGGCCTGGACGACTACCAGGTCCGCCGCTATCCCGGCTGGCACCGCCACATGACGCTGGCCATGGCCGCCCACGCCTGCCTGACCGTCCTGCGCGCCCGCCAGCTCGATACGGAGAAAGCAGAAACGGATCCTCCCAGCTCATCCACTACAGTCTCGCCGAGATCCGACGCCTGATCACCCGACTCACCAACCGTCGGCCCGCACCCGTCGACCACGTTCTGCACTGGTCGACCTGGCGCCGCAGATGACAACACCAGGCCCGCCTCAGCCACTACAAACGACGCGGACACAGTCCCTGAACTGGTCAGCAATCAGCACAAGCACCGTTGCAGTACTAGTGACCTGAGTCGGAGATTCGTCGGCAGTAGGCGGCGACTTTGTCGAGGATCTCGTCGGCGGTCTTCGTCCAGACAAAGGGCCTGGGGTGCTCGTTCCAGTCGGCGAGCCAGGACCGGATGTCGCGTTCGAGGGCCTGGACGGAGCGGTGGACACCGCGCTTGAGCTTCTTCTGTGTCAGCTCGGCGAACCACCGCTCCACCAGGTTCAGCCAGGACGCGCTGGTCGGAGTGAAGTGCAGGTGGAAACGCGGGTGTGCCAGCAGCCACTTCTTGACGGCGGGCGTCTTGTGGGTGACGTAGTTGTCCAGGATCAGGTGCACCTCGAGCTTGGCGGGCACCTCCTTGTCCAGCTTGGCCAGGAACTTCTTGAACTCGACGGCCCGGTGCCGGCGGTGCAGGGAGCCGATCACTTTGCCGGTGGCGACTTCGAGTGCGGCGAACAGGGTGGTGGTGCCGGCGCGGACGTAGTCGTGGCTGCGGCGTTCGGGCACGCCGGGCACCATCGGCAGCACAGGCTGGGACCGGTCCAGGGCCTGGATCTGGGACTTCTCGTCCACGCAGAGCACCAGGGCCTTCTCCGGCGGGTCGAGATACAGGCCCACGAGATCGCGGACCTTGTCGATGAACAGCGGGTCCGTGGACAGTTTGAACGTCTGCGTCCGGTGCGGCGCGAGGGCGAACGCCCGCCAGATCCGCGAGATCGCGGACTGGGACATGCCCGTGGCCGCCGCCATCGACCTGGTCGACCAGTGGGTGGCGTTCTTGGGTTTCTCCTCCAGCGTTTTGACGATGACCCGCTCGACGTCCGCGTCGGTGATCTTCCGGGGGACACCGGGCCGTGGCTCGTCGGACAGGCCGTCCAGGCCTCGTTCGATAAAGCGCCGCCGCCAGGTGCGGACCGTGTCCGGAGTGACCCGCAGCCGGCGTGACACCTCCATGATCGAGTGCCCGTCGGCACACTCCAGCACGATCCGCGACCGCTGGGCCAGCGCCTGAGCCGTCGTGCGGCGACGCACCCAACCCTCCAGCACGGCCCGCTGGGCATCGGTCACCGACAACGGCGGGATCTTCGGACCCGGACGACTCATACCGAACCAACGACGAATCTCCGACTCAGGTCACTAGCTCTCATCATCGACAAGAGCGACCGGGACGAACGAGACGTCGATGACGCCGGAGGCCCGGCGACCTTGCACGAGGCGCGGCGGATCACCGTCGACGCCTTGAAGGACATCCACGACCACCCGGACGTGCCGCGCCAGCATTTCCCGTGGGTCGCGCATGTGACTGGCGTACACACGTCAAAGACGTGGCCGCTTCAGGCCATGGCGGAAAGCCTTGGTGACGTCACGTTCGACCGCCTCCGTATCGCCATCGCCAGCGAGCATACGGATATCCCGCTCGACCCCGAGGAGACCTCAAACATGGATGACGAACCCATCGCGGCCACTGCGTCGCCCCCGCTCCCCATCCGCAGCTGGTCCACCTCCAGGGACACAGCTCTCACCTACGAGAAACAGCAGATTGGCGACGGCAGGGTGTTCAAGCCCGGCGCACTGTACTGGGACGGCCCGGGGCCCTGGCCGCTCCAGTACGCCGATGAGATGCTGTTCTGCCATGAGGGCGCAGAACTTGCCGGCGCCATCTTACGAGCTGGTGCGTGATTGCGGTTGAGGCGTGTTTGCCTGATCAGGGTTATGGTCACGCGTTGGCGGTGCGGTCGGAGACGAGGCCGGCGATGGCCCGGTAGGTGTCGGGCAGGGCCTCTCGCCGGTGCGTCCAGCGGGTCAGCTGTTTCCAGCGTTTGTGGTCGGCGAGCGCGTGCTCGACGGTGATGCGCTTCGATGAGTGTCGGTGCCGCGCCTTTTTTCTGGCTGCGTGTACGTGCGGCAGAGCGATCTTGTTCGGTTTTCTGGGCGGTGTGATCGCCTTGCCGGGGTGGTCGCGCCGGAGCCCGAGGTAGCCGTCGTCCAGCAGCACTTGCACGTCGGGGAAGTGCTGGAAACAGGTTCCGATGCCTTCGTTGCGTGTGGCGGTCGCATCGTGCATCCGTCCTGGCCGCAGGGCGTCGGTCCAGAGAGTGCGGCCCTGATGGTCGGCGACGACGGTGGCCTTCATCGTGTTCTGCTTCTTCTTGCCCGAGACGAACGCCCGGCGTCCGCCGCGGCCGGCTGCGGGCCGGCGGACCTGGATCTCGGTGGCATCCAGCCGCAGCTCGATGCCCTCGGCCTGGGCGTAGGCGAACACATCCGCCAGGGTCCGAAGCCGCAGGCCAGGACGGTCAGGGACCGCGCATCCGCGTTCGGCCAGGAGCCCGCGTATCTCTCCGATCGCGCGGGTGACGGTGGAACGGTCGACACCAGACAACAGGGCCAGGACGGAGTGCGGGAGATCGTGCCGCAGGTGGATCAGCGTGACGACCAGCCGGTCGACGAACACCAGCCGATGCCGGGCACCGGCCCCCGCCTCACGCTTCCTGGCCCCGCCGCGGGCCTCGTGACGACGACCCTCGACCATGGCCTGCCACGGGTCGGCCAACTCCTCGACAAGCACGCCAGATGCTGCCGGGAGACACCGGTGAACAGCTGATGTGCGAGGATGTCCCGGTCGACCATGATCACCACGGACTGGATCATCCCACCCTCGCGGCGATCCCTCTTCAACCGCAATCACGCACCAGCTCGTAAAGCATTGCCCGGACCGGCGACCGCATCTCCGACGTGGATGTCATGTACCTGTCGCATTGCGCCGGTGTCGAAGCCGTCATGCTCTTGGAACAGGAGGCACAGCTCGGCGTATCGATCGACCTGGACGACGTCGACGTTGAACTCGTCGACACCACCGGCCAGACGACCGAGGACAAAGGCGACGTCATTCTCGCCGCCGCCGTCCCCTTGCTGAGCGCGCTCTACCTGGAAGATGGCAGCTGGGTCGCCTTCAGAGGGCGGGATCCCTCGCCGCCGTCCGCCGCCAGGGCGCATTGCCCGACCGGCTGTCGCGCCATCGTCCATGAAGCAAGGCAGTACGGACTTCCATGCGCGGCCAGCTCACAAGACGGCGTCGATGCTGTAGCCGTGGCCAGGAGCGGCTCCGGCGCACGACACTACAAGGCATGCGCCCTGCTGTATCTCGCCGTTTCCGACCGGAACCGTCTGACTTTAAAAGTGGCTGTTCCCGCAGGTGACAGCGTCTGCGACATGCATGCCGCAGGATACGGCCCAGGGCCGGGCCAGCTGGTACTGCGGATTCAAGACTGCATACAGCGAGGTCAGCTCATTGGAGGTTGTCGGCTTTACGCGTGCCGCGTCCCATCGGGTGGCCGTGGCTGGATGAGGTCCTGCCTGGTCAGGCTGCCGTCGGGTGCTGTCAGTGCCCGCTGCTACACCGATTCCTGGGGACAGGCCGCATGCGGCGGCCGCCGACGGGAGGGGAAAAGCATGGCGAAGGCACCGGACGGATTCCACTACGTGCGCGGGCACATCCGCCGCAACCCGAAGCCCAGGAGCGCCAAGCGGATGAGCGGATGGATGATCGCCGGCCTGCTGGCGGGGGCCTGGCTGTGGGGGCAGGTGTTCGGTTTCGAAGCGACGACGCCCACTACTCCGGCGGAGCCGAACCCGGCCGTCAGCGCACCGGCCGACCGATGAGGAGAGGATGGTGCCTGCGGCGCCCTCGCGGGCCGGTCGAGGTCGCATCAGCGGCCGTCGTGGCGCTGGCCGTGCTGGTGATGGTCGTCCGAACGGTCACCGTGTCGGCCGGCGTACTGGTCGATGCGTGGCCGGCACTGCTACCTCTTGCAGTACTGGGGGGAGTTGCTGCGGTGTGGCGGGTCAGACGAGCCGTGGCGGGCCGGCGGCGGGATGGGGCGCGGCTGGCTGCCTTGCGGATCACGCTCGCCGAGTTCGATGCCATGAACGATCGGCGTTTCGAGCATGCGCTGAGGGATCTGCTGGTCCGTGATGGCTGGATGGCCCGGGGAGTGGGCGGTGGTGGAGACCAGGCCGCCGATGTCATCGGTGACCACGCCGTCCTCGGACGGATTGTCGTGCAGGCCAAGCACACGCGCGTCGGCGGGAAGGTCGGATCGTCGGTGATGTACGTGGTGAATGGGACGGCTGGCCCCGTTCACAGGGCGGACCATGCGGTGGTCGTCACCAACGGATTCTTCACTCGCGATGCCATGAACTGGGGAGACCGGCACACGGTCCACTGGGTTGACCGGGGAAAGCTGCGGTGCTGGGCCGAGGACGGAACCGCGCTGCACGAGCTCCTCAAGCTGCCTGCCCGTTCTCGCGGCAGTTGGTTCAAGCGGGCTGCCTGACCGGCAGCCGTTTCCGCTCGCGTCATCAGTTGGGGGTGTGGTGTTCGACGAAGACGGGTCCTTGGATCCGACGCTGAAGTTCCTGCTGTACGCCGTCATTGCGCTGGCCGTCGGCAAGATGATCTGGGAGTGGCTCACCGAGGACCTCAGCCGGTTGATCACGAAGGACCTGTGGGGTCTGATCGCTGATCACCCCTGGTTGACGGGACTCGTCGTCGCTGGCGGGCTCACCGTGCTCATCCTGCTGGGCACGATCTTGGCATCCCGGCCTGGCACATCCAAGTATGTAAGCTCCGACGATGCCTCCGCCGCGCAGGTCGGCGGCGTGGTTGAGCCGGAGGTGCTGACCTTCAGGATGAAGCAGCTCGCGGAGATGAACGCGACGGGCTTCGAACAGGCCTGTGTCGACCTCCTGGTGCGTGACGGCTTCCGTCGTCCCCTGCGAGTCGGTGGCGCAGGGGACCTCGGCGTCGACGTCACCGCACGCGACGACGAGGACGGTCTTTTGATCCTGCAGTGCAAGCAGTACCAGAATCCGGTCGGCTCCGGGCACGTGCAGAAGTTCAACGGGACAGCCCGGCCGCACCACGGAGCCGACATTCCCATCATGATTGCGCTCAACGGCTTCACCCAGCCGGCCATTGACTTCGCTCGGCACCATCGGCTCATCCTCGTGGGCCGACCAGAGCTGAAAAAGTGGGCTCACGGCCGGCACCTGTACGACGTCATCGGCATCCAGAACGCCACGCCGTAACCCGCAGCCGCCAGCAGCCACGTACTGGACTTCATCAGCTCTCTCCGGCCAATGGGGCAGGGAAGCGACCGGACCGTTGGTCTGCGCCGACTCTGCTGAGTCCTTGCCGTCCTCCCACCCCCACTCGACTCCCGCGATTGGCTCCGGTGCCCGTCCGCCATCCGGAGCCGAGACCGCGAGCCCTGCCGGACAGGGGTATGCGCCCGTATCCGTTCTTCAGCGGCATGTGAGCGGCGAGTTGGTACAAGTGGTGGGAAACGTGCGGTTGTTGTGAGAGATGCCTCTAGTATGACGGTCTGCGCTGGCGTCTGGAGCGCCCCTTCTGCCCGTCCAACACCGCACGTCACCCCTTACCGGCCGGGGAAGGGGAGATTCGGAGCACGTTGACTGTGTACCTCACCCGCTTTTCCGCCTGCGGCTTCCGCTCCCTGGCCCGTATTGAGGACATCCCGGTCAGTAGTCCGACGATCCTGGCCGGCCACAACGACGGTGGGAAGAGTGCCGTACTGACGGCGCTGGCGTTCCTGCTGGGCAGCCACCGGCTGACAGACGAGGACCGCACCTACGAGCAGGCGGAAGGATCCGCAGGCGGCCGCTGCGCCCGCACTTCGGTCGAGGGGGACTTCCGCCTCGACGCCGCGGAACAGGCCGCCACCGGTCTGCCGCAGACGGTCCGGATCCGCCGTATCTCTGAAGAGGGGCAGCCGGCCCAGTGGCAGTACTTCGGTTCCCGGCCGGTCGACAGCCGGCTCCACGACATGAGCCGCATGCTGAAGGGCCAACTTGCCGATCTGGCAGCCGAGTTGTCGGTGTCCCCGGCAGGCCCCCGCAGGGACGACCTGTTGCAGGCCCTCACCGCCTACGCGGCCACGGGGCCGCAGGTGGAGCAGTGGCAGCCGCTGCCCAAGGAACTCCAGGAGCGTCTGCCGCGGCTGCTGCCGTTCGGAGGCAAGGACGAGAGGCCCGATGACGCGGTGCGGACCGCGCTGAGCAGTTGCTACGAAACCTACCTGGAGGACGAAACGCTCCAGGGCCGGGTCAGGGAGATCGAAACGGAGATCACCCAGCGCCTGGAGAAGGAAGCCGACTCACTGTGCCGGCACATCCGCCAGCATTGCCGGGAGTTCGTGGGCGTGCAGGTCAAGCCCGAGGTCTCCTTCAAGGGCGGCTTCAAGCGCGCTCCTCTGGAAGTCTCCAAGGCCGACGGTGAGCCGGTGGACCTCACCCGCTCCGGACAGGGCAGCAACCGCCGGATCGCGCTCGCGGTATGGGAGTGGACCAGCAACCTGCTCGAGAACAGCGAACTCACCACGGGGGAGGGGAGTGATGCGGAGCCGACCCAGACGATCGTCGTCTACGACGAGCCCGACACCCACCTGGACTACCGCCACCAGCGCACCGTCATGGACATCATCCGCAAACAGTGCGCCCTGCCCCACGTCAGCGTCGTCGTCGCCACCCACTCGATGAACCTCATCGACGGTGTCGACATCGCCGACGTCGTCCACCTCCGCCTTGGCGACAGCGGCCGCACCATCGTCGAACGCCTCGCGGACGAATCCCACGAAGGGATCGACTTCCACCTCGGACAGATCGCCTCCGCCGTGGGACTGCGCAACTCCGTCCTGCTGCACGAACGGTGCTTCCTCGCCGTCGAGGGCCCCACGGAACAGCAGTGCCTGCCGCTGCTGTTCCGTCTCTCCCAGGGCCTGTCCCTCCAGGCGGCGGGCATCGCCCTGTGGGCCTGCGGCAACAACGAAGGCGCCCTCCACCTGGCCGGCTACCTCGTCAAGAACCGCCGCACCGTCATGCTGATGGTCGACGCCGACAGTCGCACCAACAAGCACTTCAGGACGGAAAGACTGATCAAGGCCGGGCTCGACCTCGACACCCAGGTTACCTGGATCGGCGAAGCAGAAGGGTTCAACGAACTCGAGGAACTCTTCACGGACGCCCAGTGGGCCACAGCCGCCAACACCCACTGGATTCGCCCCGAAGGCGTCCAGTGGACCGCCGAGGACTTCACCGCACACCGCGGCGGCAAGTTCAGCGCCCGCGTCCTGACCATGATCAAAGAGCAGGCGGAGCGCACCAGCCCCGACGGCAAGGACGACATGCTCTACGGCCTGGTCACCACCCTCAAAACCCGCGAAGACGTCCCCTCGCAGCTAACCAAGGCCTTCAGCGACCTCCGGGCCCTGGCTTCCTGACCGGCCTTACGGCGCGCCGCTGCAGCATCCGCTCCTTACGCTGCTGCAGCGTCGGCGCCGTCCAGACATGCCAGCCCACCCCCACGACGTGCTGCCGGCCATGCCCGCGCGCCTCAATCCCACACCAGCGGCACCCACTCGGTGCAACGGTGGATCCAGTACCGGTAGAACGCGATAACGACATCACATCCTCCTTCCCCCCACCGCCTATCTTGCCGCCTACCACTGACAATCACCCGGTGGCACAGCAGCCCGCAAGCCCGCGGCACGGCAGGCGAAGAAACCGTTCCTCACGCACACCGCGCACCAAATCCAGAACATCGTTTATCAGGAAAACCACCCACAGCACTCCCCGCAATAGTTACTGTCTGTGCTCATGCGGTTTTTGCACACTTCGGACTGGCACCTGGGCCGCCGGTTCCATGGAGAAGACCTGATCCCCGCCCAGGAAGCCTTCCTCGACCACATGATCGCCACAGTCCGCACCGAGGCGGTCGACGCGGTCCTCGTGGCCGGCGACATCTACGACCGTGCCATCCCCAGCCTGGATGCCGTGCGCCTGTTCAACCGCGCCCTGCACCAGTTCGCGGACCTCGGCGTGCCGATCATCATGATCAGCGGAAACCATGACTCGGCCCACCGCCTCGGCGTCGGATCCGGCCTCTTCGCCCGCGCCGGCATCCACCTGCGCACCGATCCGGACACCTGCGACATCCCCGTCGTCCTCAACGACGCCGACGGCCCCGTCGCCGTGTACGGCATCCCCTACCTCGAACCATCGATGGTCCGCACCCAGCTCGAGGCAGAGACCGCATCCCACCGCGCGGTACTGACCGCCGCCCTGGACAAGATCCACGCCGATCTCACCAACCACCAGCCGGCCAAGACCCGCTCCGTGGTCCTCGCCCACGCCTTCGTCACCCCCAGCACCGGCCAGAGCGAAGAGCCCCGGGTGGAGGAGTCCGCCAGCGAACGCGACATCAGCGTCGGCGGCGTTGCCTACGTCGGCGCGGACGTCTTCGACGGCATCGACTACGTCGCCCTCGGTCACCTCCACGGCCCCCAGAAGATCACCGACCGCGCCCACTACAGCGGCTCCCCCCTGCCCTACTCCTTCTCCGAGACCGACCACACCAAGTCCTTCACCCTGGTTGACCTCACCCCCGGCGCAGCCCCCACCGTCACCCGCCTGCCCAGCCCCACCCCCCACCGCCTGGAACGCATCCAAGGCCTCCTTGAAGACCTCCTCGACCACCCCGACCACGAAACGCTCAAGAACGCCTGGCTCGAGGTCACCCTCACCGACCCGGCCCTACCCTTCGAAGCCATGGCCCGGCTCCGCCGCCGCTTCCCCCACACGCTCAGCCTCAAGCACCAGCGCGCCTTCATCCCCGCCCAGGCCACCGACACCCCCACCTACACCGAACGCCTCCAAGGCCGCACCGAAATCGACATCGCCTGCGACTTCATCACCGACCTGCGAGGCAGCGCACCCACGCCCGACGAACACGCCCTGCTCCAGCAGGCCGTCGACGCCGCCCGCGTGAACGAACTGCAAAAGGAAACCATCTGATGCGCCTGCACCACCTCACCCTGCAGGCCTTCGGGCCCTTCGCCGGCACCCACACCGTCAACTTCGACGCCCTGTCCGCCGACGGCCTGTTCCTCCTGCACGGCGACACCGGCGCCGGGAAAAGCACCCTGTTCACCGCCATCTGCTTCGCCCTCTACGGCGAACCCCCGGTCGACCGCACCCTGGAGCTGCGCAGCCACCACGCCCCGGCCGACCTGCTCACCCAGGTCACCCTGGACGTCACCATCGCCGGCCAGCGGCTGCTCATCGACCGCGTCCCCCAGCAGACGCGCCCCAAGAAGAACGGCACGGGTGACACCGTCCAGAAGGCCGAGACCCGGCTCAGCCGGTTCACGACCGACGCCCTGGGCCAGGGCCACTGGGAGGCCTCCAGCAAGTCCCACCAAGAGGCCGGCAAGGAGATCAAGGACCTGCTCGGCATGAGCCGGACCCAGTTCTGCCAGGTGGTCCTCCTGCCCCAGAACGAGTTCACCAAGTTCCTCTACGCCGATGCAGGCAAGCGCCGCGAACTCCTCGGCAAGCTCTTCCACAGCGACCGGTACGCATTCATCGAACGCTGGCTGAACGACCACAGCCGCACCACCCAGAAGAACCGCGACGCCGCCCGCGACGAGGTGCTGCACCTGGCGGCCCGCATCCACCAGGCCGCCGGCCCGGACCTGAGATCGCAGTACGACGCCCCCACCCCCGACGCCGCGCACGCCCTGACCGGCCCCGCACTGGCCTGGGCCCAGGACCTCATCCAGGTCAGCCAGACCGACGCTGCCACAGCCCAGGCCGAGGCCGAGAAGGCAAAGAAGAACCAGCTCACCCACCAGAACCTGGAAGCCGCCACCCGCGAACTGCACAGGCGGCAGACCGCCCACGCCACCGCCCGCACCCAGCTCAACCGGCTGGACGAACAGACCCCCCACCAAGAAGCCCTCGGTCGGCGCCGGGAACAAGCCCGGCGCGCTCAGCAGCTGGCACCGCTGCTCCACACCGTCAGCACCGCCCGCACCGACCACACCCGAGCCCAGGACAGCGAAAGCGCCGCCCGCACCCGGCTGCTCCCCGAACACGCCACGCTCCAGGCCGCCGACCTTGCCACGGCCGGGCAGCGCACGCGCGACGACATCGCCGTGCTGAACACCCTGCTTCCCGAGGAAGCCACCCTCCGCCTGCTCACCACCGACCTCAAGCGCATCGACACCGAGCGGCAGGACTTCACCGTCCAGCAGCGCACCGCCCGTGACTGGCTCGAGCAGGAGACCACCCGGCGCACCACTCTGCAGGCCCGCCGGGAAGCTGCCCGCGAGGCCGAGGAAGAAAGCCGCCGCCACCAGACCCAGCTGGAGAACCTCAACGGCCGCGTCGCGGCCGCCGAACGCCGCGACGCCCACCTCGCGCAGATCACCACCACCGAGCAGCGCCTGGCTGCTGCCCAGAAGGAAACCGAACAGGCAGCCCAGGCCCACATCGGCATCCGCCGCCGACGCACCGAGGGCATGGCCGCCGAACTCGCCGCTGGCCTCACCGACGGCGCACCATGCCCGGTCTGCGGCTCGTGCTCCCACCCGGCTCCCACCCAGGCTCCCGACGGGCATCCCACCCGCGAGGACGAACAAGCCGCCGAGAAAGCCCACCAGCGCGCCCAGCAACAGCGCGACAAGATAGCGGCCGAGCTGCAGCAGCTTCGCGAGAACGCCGCCGGTGCCACCGGCGAAGCCGGCGACACCCCGCTGGCCAGCCTCAAGACCGTACACGAGGCACTCGCCGCGCAGCTGGCCGACTCCCTCGAACGTGCCGTCGACCGCGGAACCGTCGAGGAGGAACTCCTCGCGCTGGACCGCGAACACATCACCATGACCGAGCAGGACAGTGTCGCCACCGCCGGCCTGTCCGCACGCAACGCCAGCTACGACACCCTGTCCCAGCGGCAAGCAGAGCTCACCGAGAAACTCGATGCCGCCCGCGGCACCGCCCCCACCCTGGCGGCCCGCATCGACGACCTCACCCGCACCGCCGACCACCTCGAGCAGGCAGCCGAGGCATCCCGCACCGCCGCCACCGCCACCCAGACCCTGCACACCCGTACCAGCGAAGCCACCGCCGCCGCCACATCCCAAGGCTTCGACACCCTCGCTGCCGCCGAACAAGCCACGCTCAGCGACAAGGACCTCCACGAACTCGAGGAAGAGATCAACCAATGGCGCGAGGCCCGCGCCTCCCACCAGACCGTCCTCGACGACCCCGTCCTGCAGGAAGCAGCAGCCCGGCCAGCCGCCGACGTCGAAGCTGCGACAGCCCTCCGCGTCGCCGCAGACGACCAGCACGCGCAAGCGGTCACCACCGCCAGCACCGCCCGGGCCCGCACCACCGACCTCACCGACCTCACCACCACCCTGGCCGGGGTCGTCGAACGCCTGGAAGCACTCGAGCAGGCCCACAGCACCGCCCGCCACCTCGCCGACCTGGCTACCGGCAACGCCTCCGGCACCCGGGTCCGCATGCAACTGGAGGCCTATGTCCTGGCCGCCCGCCTCGAACAAGTCGTCGCCGCTGCCAACACCCGCCTGAGCCTGATGTCCGAAGGCCGCTACACCCTGCGCCACTCCGACCACCAAGCCGCCCACGGCGCCCGCTCCGGCCTCGGCCTGGAAATCACCGACTCCTGGACCGGCCGTCCCCGCAAGACCGACACCCTCTCCGGCGGCGAATCCTTCTTCGCCTCCCTCTCCCTCGCCCTCGGCCTGGCCGACGTCGTCACCCACGAAGCCGGCGGCAACCCCCTGGACACCCTCTTCATCGATGAAGGCTTCGGCACCCTCGACGACGACACCCTCCACAACGTCCTCGACGTCCTGGACTCCCTGCGCGCCCACGACCGCACCGTCGGCGTCATCAGCCACATCCCTGAACTACGCCGCCGCATCACCCAGCGACTGCACGTCCGAAAAGGCCCCACCGGCTCCACCCTCGCCCACCTGACCGAAGCAGCCGAATAACCTGCACTCCAGGAGAGCGGAGCCCCCGCCCTCCTGGAGCACCCAGCCGACCCCACGGAGCCCCACACCTCCATGGCCCCCGACATCGAGCTACGGCCCCATCAAAAAGAGGCCGTCGCCGCCACGACCGCCACGCTCCGCGACCACACCCGCGCGAGCGTGATCGCCGCCTGCGGCACGGGCAAGACCCTGATCGCCGCCCGCACCACCGCCCGCATCACCCCGCGTGGCCGCGTGCTGGTGCTCCTGCCGACGCTGGACCTGCTGTCCCAGACGATCCGTTCCTGGCGCACCGCAGGACGCAAAGGCACCACCATCGCGGTCTGCTCAGCACGCCAGGCCCTCGACCACGAACCAGTGGGTGCCGACACCCCGCTGACCACCGACCCCGGCGAGCTGACGGCCCTCGCCACGCCGTCCCGTTCCGGCCCGGTCACCGCCTACGCCACCTACGCCTCCCTGCCCGCCGTGGTCGCCGCCCACCGCGACCACGGCCTACCCGCTTGGGACCTGGTCGTCGTCGACGAGGCCCACCGCACCGCCGGCCGCCTGGGCAAGGCCTGGGCCGCCGTCCACCACGACGACCAGCTCCCCGCTGCTCGCCGCCTCTACCTGACCGCCACACCCCGCCTCTGGAACCCCGACGACGCCCAGGACGGCGACACGGAAGCCGTGGCCTCCATGGACGACGAAAGCCTCTTCGGCCCCGTCGCCTACCGGCTGACCCTCTCCGACGCCATCGACCTCGGCCTGCTCGCCGACTACCAGATCCTCGTCCCCGTCGTCACCGACGAAGACCTACGCGACTGGCTCGCCACCGGCCCCGGCGCCGGCGTCGACGGACTACGCCTGGCCGGCCGCCAGGTCGCCGCCCTGCGCGCCATCCACGACCACCGGCTGCGCCGCATCCTCACCTTCCACCACCGCGTCGCCGACGCCCGCGCCTTCGCCACCACCCTGCACGAGACCGCCAAGACCCTCCCCACCGAGCTGCGCCCCGAAGGCCTGTGGGCGGACTGGATCAGCGGCAACCACGCCCCCCAGGTCCGCCGTCGCCTCCTACTCGAGTTCGCCTCCCACACCGACACCCCGGCCGTGCTGTCCAACGCCCGCGTCCTCGGCGAAGGCATCGACGTCCCTGCCATCGACGCCGTCGTCTTCGCCGACCCCAAGAACAGCCCCGTCGACACCGTCCAGGCCGTCGGCCGCGCCCTGCGCCAACAGCCCAGCGCCGGCAAGAAGGCCACCCTCGTCGTCCCCGTCTACCTCACCCCCGGCGAAGACCCCGACGACCTCCTCGGCGCTGACGCCTACACCCCGCTCTGGCACACCATCCAAGCCCTGCGCGCCCACGACGACCGCCTCGAAGCACGCCTCGCCGACCCCCGCACCCACCGCCCCACCATGCCCCCCGAGGACCCCGAAGCCTGGCTCCGCTTCGACCGCCCCACTCAGGCCGAAGAAGTCGCCCTCGCCCTCTCCCTACGCGTCCTGGCACCCAAGAGCGCCGAATGGCGCCGCGGCCTCAAAGCCGCCCGCCGCTACCACCACACCCACCACCACCTCGACGTCCCCCAAACCTACGAAGACCCCACCGGCTACCCCCTGGGCCGCTGGCTCGCATGGCAACGCCACCTCCACACCACCGGCGCCCTCGACGAAGCCCGCACCCAGGCCCTCGAACGCCTCGGCATCATCTGGCACCCCCGCCAGCAAGCCTTCGACCGAGGCCTCGCCCACGCCGCCGCCTACGCCGCCCGCCACGGCCACCTCGCCGTCCCCGTCGAGACCATCCATGACGACTTCGCCCTGGGCCGCTGGCTGGCAACCCAACGCACCCGCGCCGACCAGCTGACCGCCGAACGCACTGCGGCCCTCACCGCTCTGGACCGGTGGTGGAACCCGCCCTGGCCGATCACCTGGCAACGCGCCTACCACGACACCCGTCGGGGCCTGACAGACGCCACGACAGCTCCCGAGGCGGGCAAGTGGCTCCAGGCCCAGCGAGCACACGCCCCAGCCCTACACCCCGAGCAGCAACGCCTCCTCACCGCCCTCGGACTCGACTTGCTCCCAGAGCCTGCTTCCACCCCGCCACAGCACCAACTGCCCGCACGCGAGCGTGCCTTTCAACGAGGACTGGCGGCCGCACGGGCGTTCCTCGAGAGGGAGGGCCACCTCAACGTTCCCCAACGGCACGTTGAAGACGTCGACGGCGATCTTGTGCGCCTGGGGCAGTGGCTGACCAACCTGCGCCGCCGCAAGGCAGCGTTGAGCCCCCAGCGACGACAGGCCCTCGCCCAACTCGGCCTGTAGATGCGGCGGGTGGCCGTGGACTCATCGGAGTGCTGCGGCGATCGTCTGGGTGAGTGGATGGCTGCTGCCCAGCGCCTGGCGGCAGTCTTCCTCCAGAGCAGCCAGCAGCGCGGCAGCCGCCTGCGCGCCCCGGGTGAGGCGCATGACCAGGGCATGGTCATAGCGGGTGGCTAGGGTACGCGGATGCGACGAGCCATGGAAGCGCTCTTGATCCCTGAGTACCGCGGACAGAACCTCTTGGGCCTGGTCCAGCTCACCGGTCTGTGCCAGGAGTCTGCCGAGCTGGTGGCGGGTGCTCAAGGTGCGTAAGTGTAGGCCGAGTATGCGCTCCTGGTCGCCAAGGACCTCTTCCAGCTGCCGGATTGCCTCCTGCAGGTCGCCGCATTGGCCCGTGAGAAGCGCCACGTCGAAGCGGGTACTGAGCGTGTGGGGGTGCGCTGCGCCCAGGATGCGTTCCTGGTCCTCAAGGACCTCGGCCATGGAGGCAAGGGCCTCGGCGGTTTGGCCGGCACGGCCGAGGGTCCGGGCCAGTTCTTGGCGTGTGAGCAGGACGTCCACGTGTTCCGGCCTCAAGGCGGCCGCCAGGTCGGGAAGCACCTCGCGTAACTGGTGCAGTGCCCCTGGAACGTCACCGCCATCGCGCAGGAACCGGGCTTTGCTGGTGCGGGTGACCAGGGTCGCTGCGTGACGGGTGCCCAGGACACGCTCTCGGTCGGGGGCGAGGCGGTCCAAGAGGGCGACGGCTTCCGACAGCCGGCCGGCCTCGGCGAGGTAGCGGGCTATGTCGTGACGCGCCGCGAGGGTATCGGGGTGGTCCGGGCCGAGCAGCGTGTCACGTTGCCGGTGCAGCTGATGCAGCCGGCTTACTGTGGGCAGAGGCTGCCCTGCGTTGCCCAGGGCGATGGCGTGCGCGTAGTCGGCGTCCGACACCCCGTGCCGTCGGGCGATGTCAAAAGCCTTGAGCGCGATGGTCGGCCGCATCAGGTCGACAGCCGCCCAGCCGAGGTCGAAGGCATCTTCCGCCGAGACCGCAGGAAGCAGCAACTCCCAGCTGCGTTCCGGGATCGCCGGCAGCCCAGGAAAATCGATCAAATAATCGAATGCCAGATAGTCGTCCTGATCAGGCAACAGAAGGCTGCTGGCCCCCTGCACCGGAGCCGTCGCCCACGCCAGCGCATCGGCAAGGGGCTCCGGCCGCAGAACAGCCCCGCCGCGCGCCGACAAATAGACCTCGTGCAACGCCACCAGGAGCGAGGCGTGTACCGGCCGGTGCAATCCCATGCGCCGGCAGTCAACGGCGGCAGCGACCAACGCGGCACCTCGCGGATGTTCTCCCGCCTGCCACGCGTGCATCCAGTCGTTGAGCAGCTCCGGGCCCGCAGCGAGCACCTCCGCGACCCCGAAACGGTCGGATGCCTGTGCTGCCGTCCTCAGACGCGGATCCCGACCCGCCCCCTGCGCCCGCTCGATCTCCCGCGGCGACCACAGACGATCAAGCTCCACCGGCTCTGCCGCATGCAGCAGAACCTCCCGGCCCGCCCTCCAGGTAGCCGCGTCTGCGACGTCACGCTGCCGCGCGCTGTACCGGTCGTACTCCTTGCTGCGCATCGACGCCAGAAGCACCACCTGCCGTTCCGGGCCGGCGAGCATGTCTTTGACCATCTGCAGGGTGATGCCGCCCGCTCGCAGGAATTGGTCGAACTCGTCGAACCACACCACACAGCGCCGAAGTGCGCACACAGCGGAGGAAAACGCCTGCAGGTCCTCTGACGGCCGCGCCTGAAGCAGCATGAAATCGGGGACCGCCGCGCGCATGGCCTCGTAAGCCAAGCGAGACTTACCGGCCGTCGAATCACCCACGATCAGTACGAAGCCGCCCTGCACGATCCGCCGTACCACCTCGTCGAACTGGTCACGCTCAACGAAAGCAGGAACCCGGTCCGGCTCAAGACGAGTGAGTGGTACGGCGCACCGCAGAGGGATGCACACCCAGGCTGATCGGGTCCGTCACATCCCGCACCCGTTGCGCCCGCTCGGCCAACCCTCTGTCGCGTACCTGGGCAGCGTGCCGTTGCTGCCGGTGCGACTGGAGAGCGGTCCTCGCCTCGTCAGCGAAAATACCGGTCACGGCGGCTGTGACCGCAGCCACCACAGCAGTCCAGCCAGTCGGCAGCCAAGCCGATGCCGCCAGCCCCGCCGCCGCTGCTCCGCTCGAAACACCGAGCAGAATCACCCATAAGCGAAGTGACCGCCACACCGTACCCCCACAATCATGGTCGGAGCAGAGCGTCGTCTGCCGTGCCTGACGAAGAACACGTACGGCTTCTCCAGGTATTGAAGCGCAGCAGCCCCGATTTGACCCTGACCGGCAGCAGATGCCCCCGGGCGCACCGATCTTCTGCCGTTCGGCTGGAGCCCGATGACCTGACGCCGCTGTACAGTGCGTCGAGAGCTCCTTCAGCCTGACCGTCCGTATGGTCGTGTACGCCCGGTTCGGACAGGACGGCTGGGCACGCGGTCCCGCACCCGTTCGCACGCCGTGCGGGACCGCGCCGGGTGCACTCCTGTGGCATGCTTCCCGGACCACCTGGTGATGACGTGGCCCAACCTGCCTGCTACGGCGGGGGGCGCAGTGACCTACACGAGCCTCCTTCGAGTCCTCACCGCAGCCGGGACGCCCGGTGCATAAGGCGGACGTTGTAGTGATGGTCACCAACGGCAGGATCACCCAGCCCGGCCGCACCTTTGCCCGGCAGCAGCGCCTGCACCTCGTCGACCGCTGGCTGCTCGCTGCCTGAGCTGCGGGATCACGGCCGCTGTGGGAACTGCTGTCCGCGCTTCCCCCGCCCCGCAAACCATCACAGCTCTCCTGAGCCCCCCTCGCGCCACCGCTGGAGAGAGCTGCCCCGCCGCTGAGTCGTCGAACGGTTACTGGCTTGGATCATGCATGCCCGTGACTGCCCCGTCCCGAGCGCAGGCCCGATCAACCCGGCCTGCGGCGACCTCCAGTCGTCGATGTGCGACTACGGGTGCGGTTGCTGCAGTGTGCGTCGGATGCCACTACTGGGAGTAGCCCGCCGAGGCCCGTCGGATCGTGTATGACGGACGGGCCGCACACGCGGCTGAACAGGAGGGGGCGCACCAGGTGACGACGTTGGATTTGGGGATCACCGGTCCCGCGCAGAGCGACCATCTGTACCACTTCACGGGGCGCGAGGGACGGCGGCCCGACTCGGTACCGGCCGAGATTCAGGAAATGAGCGCGCAGGAGCGTCTGGACAGCATCCTCCGAGAGGGGCAGTTCCGGGCGTACCCGCCGTTCGGCGCGACCACCCCGTGCGTCTGCTTCTCGGAAAGCCCGCCCGACCACCTCAAGTACCTCATCGGCTCGCGCCGGTTCTCCCCCTGGGGCATCGTCACTCACCGCTCCACACTTCTCACCTTCGGCGGAGGCTCCGTCGCGTACGTCCCGGACTCCGTGTACGGCGAGTTCCAGCAGGCCGGGCTCGGGCACTGGAGCGTGCGTACAGCCCAGGGCTCGACCTGGATGCACGAACGCGAGTGGCGTCTGCCCCGGCCAACAGGCCGCGCCGGGATCGCCAGCGTGCAGGCCGTCCTCGTCGGCGACATCAGCTGGCGGCCGTCGCTCGTCGAGGCCGGCTGGGTGGACCGGACGACAGGCGAGCCGGTGACCGGCGAAGAGGCCAGCCCGTACGCCGAGCCGATCTACGAACTGCCCCGTTTGTGGCGTGAGTCGGTGATATGGGTCTGGGACCCACGGACAGAGACGGTGGTGCCATACGGGCCCGGCACCCTGTGCTGAGAGGCCGTTCTCTTTCCGAATGTCGTGTGCGGATTCCGTTGGTCAGGCATGAGATTGCGGCTGTGGCGGGAGTCTCGACTCGTTGCTGATCGAGTCGGTGGGGGTGGCGGATGCCGTCGATGCGGGCGGTCCTGGAAACGCGGCGGAAGGCCGCTGCCGTGCGGGTGGATGAGCTCGAAGCCGAACTGAAGCGGGTGCGGGCAGACTTGGCGGATGCCGAGGAGGTTCTCAGGCTTCGGACGATCGGCCTCGAGCAGTATCTGGAAGCGCTCGCCGAGGAGGAACAGCCCGCCGAGACAGTCGTTGGCCCGTCGCCGAGGACGCCGGTGGGCCCGCGCCGTGCGGTGCCGCATCGACAGCACGCGGCCGGGGTCGAAGACCTGTCGGTGGACTACCAGGCGGTGATGGCAGCCGCGGCCGAGGCCGGGAACGACGGGCTGGGTGCCCGGCGGGCGGCCGTGGTGCTTGGATGGGACAGTGCCTCGGCCTCACGCGTCGAGGGCGCGAGAGCACGGCTGAAGAGGCTGGTGGAACGGGGCTGGCTGGTGGAGACGAAGCCCGGGAGGTTCACCCTGCCGTCAGGACTGCAGGCCGACGAGATCGTGCGGCCAGGCGGCGGCTCATCAGGGCGATCATCGACCAGCGGATGACGGCTTCGCTCGTGTCGGGGCGGCGTTCGTAGTCCCTGACCAGGCGGCGGCTGCGCAGAAACCACGCAAAGGACCGTTCGACGACCCAGCGGCGGGGAAGGGGCTGGAAGCCTCGGACGTCCTCACTGCGGCGGACAATGTCGAGGACGAGGCCGAGGTGCTGGCTGGTCCAGTCGGTGAGGTGGCCGGTGTAGCCGCCGTCGGCCCAGACCCTGGCCAGCCGCCGGAAGCGGCCAGCCGCCGGAAGCGGCCGGCCGCCGCTGGCAGAAGGGACCGGGCGCCGTCCCGATCGGTCACGGACGCCGGTGTGACCAGCACCGCCAGGAGAAGTCCGAGCGTGTCCGTGAGCAGGTGCCGCTTGCGACCGTTGATTTTCTTGCCCGCGTCGAAGCCCCGTGAGCCGAAGGTGACGGTGGCGTCTGCCTTCACCGACTGCGAGTCCACAACCCCTGCGCTCGGCTCGGCGTTGCGGCCTTCGCCGGCGCGGACGGCTTCCCGCAGCCGGTCATGCAGCTCGGTGACCAGTCCCGTGTCCCGCCAGCGGGCGAAGAAGGCGTAGACGCGCGGCCAGGGCGGGAAGTCCGCGGGCATTGCCCGCCACTTGATGCCGTTGTCGACGAGATAGCGCTCTGCGTCGATCATCTGCCGGTGGCAGTAGCCCTCCGGACGCCCGCCGCGGCCCGAAAGCCAGCCCGGCACCGGCAGCAGGTCCCTGACCACGGCCCACTCGGCATCGCTCATGTCCGAGCCGTATCGGGGCCCGCGCTGCGGCCGGTCGACCGCGTTCCCGAACCTGTGGGCGAGGCAGTCACACCCACGAGTGGACGAACTGGACTCGGCGACCACGACCACGCGACACTTCGACAACAGGGCCTCTTGCTTCTCGCTGGACTCGACATCCGCGAGCTACCAAGAGGCCCTTCCTTCATGCACCCGCCCCGGGCAACTCACCCGAACCAGGACCCCGTTCGAACCTGCCCGACCGCGCGAACGGATAGAGAACAGGCAGTGAGATGCCCCGGCCGGATCCCGGGGAGGCGTCACGCCGCTCCTGGTGCACTCGGTCCGACGCGAGAAAGCGGCCAGCGGCCGGTCATCCAGTGACTACGCGACCTGCGGTGCAACCCGAAAGGCCTACCACCTCAGGGCTTCACTGGACCCTGGCTTGGCATGCTCAAACGATGGGCGGGCTCGGCCGACAACGGGCTGTTGCGTTGCCTCGTCGCGCAGGCCGTTCAACAATTTGGCGAGGAGGTCATGCGATCTCTGCGTGGGCGGCCTCGCTCTTGCCCTTCTTCTGCCTGCCGATCATGTTCGACAGGACGGCGGCCTGATGGTCTGAGGGGGAGTGTCGGTTGCACGTCGTCGTCTGGGCGTCAGTGGTGCAGGTGCGGTGGGCCTGGTCGTTGACGCTGGCGGGTGGTACTCACTCGTTGCTGGCATGAGTGACGAACGGCAATGTCATTCTCGCGTCGACCACCACCTTCCGCCCCCGTACCTTGAGTCCCAGCGCCGGGCGTCGTCGGCGGTGTCGCGCAGTTCGTCGAGGTCGGCCTCCGGAGACTTGCCAGCCGCCGTGCCGGTCGGGGACAGCGGACCCGCTCACCCGCAAGGCCGGCTAATGCCACATCAGGTGGGGGCTCGCGCGGTCCTCGTCCGTGAGCGTGCGCTCACCGATCTGGCGCGTGGCGCCTCCGGTGAAGTAGCCGCGGTGGGCTGCCCACAGGTCGGCGTAGAAGTGCCGGAAGATGAAATCGGCGAACCGCCCCACGTGCATAGGTGCGGAGCAGGCGATCCGGCAGTGCGCCGAATTGATGGTCAGATGAGAAGCGGGATGCCCCAGGGTGGCGGAGGCGGGGTCGAAGTCGAAGCGTATGGCCGAGTGCAGCACCATGCTGGTGGGGCTGTCTGCCACGTAGAGGTCGACGACGTCCAGCAGTGGTTCGACGCGGACCAGCTCCCTGTCCATGCGATACGGCGCGGGTATGTAGGCGAGCCGGTGGCCGGTTATCTCCCCTCCTTCCACGTCGTAGGTGAGCTGCAGGAGGGCTCCGTCGAAGAGGTAGGCGGAAAAAGCGCCAGCCTCCACCCACCGACGGTAGTCCTCCAGGCCGGGATCCCCGCGGTGGGTGAGGAAGGGCATGCTGGGATCCAGCGAGTGCCACGAGACTCTGGTGCCGTCGATAGACACCGTGTTGATGTACACGGCGATCTCCGAGGCCAGCAGGTAGTCGAGCAGGTTGTTGATGTCGTCGCGGACGGCTCTAGGCGTCGTCACCCGGCAGCTCTTCCCTCAGCTTGGTCATCAGACGCGTGCGCAAGGCGGGGGGGATGTCACCGAGGTCGATCTCTTCTGCCTCGTAGGCTTCCATGAACATCTGCAGGCCTTCGGTGGCCCGTTTCACCGAAGCGCGGCCGTGGACAGACGGGTTGCGGTTCACCTGCCGCATCCGGTCCAGCTCTGCGCGGCTGGGGATAGTGAATTCCAGCTGGAAGTTCTTGGCCCGGACGGTGTCGACCTCGCGTGAGATCACGTCCATGGCGTCGCCGTAGCCCACGATGCGCACCCAGGCCCGGCTGCGGGTGATGGCGGTGAAGAGCGTGTTGCGGCGGGTGACGGCGTTGTAGTCGTGGGCCGCGTGCTGGGCGTCGATGACGTAGACCATCGGTGCCTCGTTGCCCTTGGCCCGGAAGATGTGCGCCAGGGCGACGGAGTCCCTGACGAAGACCGTGTCCGCGCTGGTGCTGACGCCGACCAGGTGCGAGGGGATGCCGTGTTCGCGCAGGGTCCGCATCAGCCGGGGCGCGCGGGACTTGGCGCGGTAGACGTCGGGCAGGACGATCAGAATATCGTCGTGCTCCAGCTCGTCCTCGGCGAGGTTCTGCTGGATCTGCCGGGCCACCCAGATGTCCTGTGCCTCTTGAGTGTCGAATGCCTGCATGACGACGGCGTCGTCCACCCTCAGCTGCTCGCGGAAGTAGGCGGGGGCGCTGTCGTGCTTGCGCCTGAGGGCGACAGGTGCACCGAGAGCCAGTTCGCCGCGCACGGTCTCGTAGCCGATGTCATTCCACAGCTCCGGATCGTCGAAGTGCTGCAGCAGGCTGCCCTCCCGGTAGGCACCGATCCCCAGGGCGTGCGCGGTGGCCAGAGCCCACGGAGTGTTGCGGTAGCAGACGGGCAGGACGATGTCCTTTCTTGGCTCCTTGTCCCGGTTGATGATGCTGACCAGGCTCTCCCCTTCGGGGCCGGTGCCGAAGAGCTCGTCCGTGCTCGGCATCGCCGACTCCGACAGCTTCTGAAGCTCGTCATACCCCCACACGATCCGCTTGGGGTCCTTGGTGAAGTGATAGACCAGCTGGAAGAACTCCGGGGGGAGATCCTGGGCCTCGTCGATGAGAACGACATCGAAAATGGGGGCGGGGCGGGTCTCTTGGACGATCGTCAAAAGCTCGCGGCAGACGCCCTGGAAGGCGTCGTCCATCCCGTACGCAGCGCGGGCGTAGTTCCAGTCCCGCACCGTCGTCCCGGCCGCGCGGGCCATTTCGCTGTACAGGCCGGCCCGGGAGGCGGAGCCCCACGAGTGCATGATCTGCAGGTACTCCTCGTCCGGTCGGTCGTTGCTGTACTCGAACGCGAACCGCGTGACGAGATTGTCGATCTGCTCGTGCAAGGCCCGGGAGTAGTACGTGAAGGCGATGCGCCACTCGGGGTGCTGGGTGTGCAGGTAGGCAGCCTTCAACGCCAGGACCACCGTCTTGCCCGACCCGGCCAGACCCCGGATGCGCTGCGGTCCTTCCGGGGTCTCAATGGCGGCTGCCTTCTGCCACTGGTCCAGGTTGGCTATCCCCGCCTCAATGATCTTCAAGACGGCGCCGCGTGAGGCGTCGTCCTGGACCGAGGCCCGCTTTTTGCCCGGCCTCATGGTCGTCACACGCTGCAGCGCGGCCTGCACCGCCCGCTCGAGGGACTCATCCATCCCCGGCAACCGGCCGATCTGTGCCGCCACATCCTGAAGATCGCAGTAGATGCTGCCCTCGGCGTCAGACTCCGGAGCCTCCACACGGCCCGGAAACACCGTCACCGTGGTGATGTCCACCGCGAGTGAACGGCGTTTGCGCAGCGTGCTGTGCTTGCTGAGAGTGCTGTCCAGCACGTTGTAGAGCCGGTCCTGGCGAGCCTGCGCCTCCTCCCACTCCTGCGCATTCCGGGGAACCGAGTCAGGTAGCAAGAACGCGACCAGGCCATGCGCTTGGCTGACCATCAAGGCATCCACCTCGACGGTCTCGTCAGCCGTAGCCAGCACCGGATACCCGAGATACACCGTCCCCTCGTCGGCCACCTCCCGCAGCTGCTCCGCCAGCAACGAGGCACGGATCCGATCCCGGCTCTCGCCGTACACCACCTGCAAAGACATTCGCGACGCAACTTCCTCAGAATCGTCGGGGCAAGAAGCCCCGTCCAGCAAGGCCCCTCACCGCGCTGCGGATGGCTCATCCTAGTGACAGACGTGACAGCGCCCACGTACCGCCCGTCACGACGGGCCTGCTGTCAACTGCCCCCTGCCCGCCCGGAGCACGCGGCAAGGTAGGCCTGCCCGGCCGAGGTGAGGCGGTACTGCCACGCACTGGCGTCCTCGATGTAGCCATGCCCGTGCGGGCCGAGTCGGCGGGCCGCCACCCGCCCGATGGCGATCTTGGCGAGGGTCTGCTCGGGGGCGGCGGCGACGGTCTCGAGCGCTGCCTGCAGCCACTCGGGCAGCAGCGAGCGGTCGGGGACGGGCTCGGCGGACGGCGGTTGCAGCGCCCGTGCGGCGGCCCGGCCGCTGCGGGTGAGCCGGACGTGGGTGTGCCAGACCGGGCCGCCGGGGGAGTCCTGCGCCACCCGCCGTAGCTCGATCAGCCCCCTGCGTTGCAGCGCGGCCAGCGTGGCACCGGTGCCCGCATCCAGGACCTGACGCTGGCCCAATTGCTGCTGGGCCGACGTGGCTTCGGCGGCCGGGTGGTCGATGCTGTAGGTGATCCATCGCCACTGCTCGGCTGGCTGCCGCTCTCGGGTGGCGTGCCAGCGTCGCCTCTGGGCCTCCTCGTTGTCCTGGTCGAGCGCGTACAGCACCTCGAGGTAGGTCTGCTGGCGCGCGTTCAGGCCCTGGACGGCGCGTCCTGCACCGCCCGGCTGCCCGCCGGGCGGCGTGGGTGGTGCAGGCGGTGTCATGAGGATTCCGGCTGGTCGATCGGCTCGAGCTGGTGCGAGGGCAGCAGCACCTCGCCGAGCTTGTAGGCCAGGTGCAGCTCGATGGGCAGCATCAGAGGATCGGCGAAGTGCGCGGCCGCGGAGCGCCGCTGGTGCGCCAGGGCCGCCCATGCCGCAGGTGAGTCGCCGTTCTGCTTGACCGCCACGAGCAGTTCCAGCAGCTGCGGATTCCACACGTCCTTGCGGGTATCGAGTTTCCAGTCCTCCCGGTCCTTGCTGACCTTGCCCCAGTGCCGCTCCAGCCGGGAGCCACTCGGGCTGCCCGGCCCGGCGGTGGAGGGTTTGTCGGCGGTGGCGAAGAACAGCCGGTCGTTGTCCTTGCTGGCCCACAGTCCCGCGCCCACACCCACCTGTTTGTCCGGGCCGTCCTTGCCGAACGCGAAGTGCTGGGCGGTCTCGTTACCGACGTTGGTCCGCAGCCGGATGTGCCGCAGCCCCTTGTAGTCGTTCGCCGCCAATGGCTTGTCCGGGTGGAAGGCGAGCCGGTCGGCGGCCAGGTTCGGATTGGTCAGAGCCGGGCACAGCGAGCGGACGTTCTGCGCCAGGGTGAACAGCGCCAGGTCGCCGCCGTCGCAGGACTCGGCCACGCATTCGGCGAAGAATTCCTGCACCTCCCCTTTGCCGAAGGTGCGGGGACGGTTCCAGCCGGCCAGCTGGATGGCAGCCCGGTGATAGGGGAGCCAGCCGGACTGGGGCAGACGGACCAGGGCGTGGGGCCGGTCGGGCACGGTGGCCACGGCCAGCGGCATGACGGTCTTGAAGTCGCCGGTGCGGCGTACCATCCACAGTCCGAGGCAGGCGACATCGGTCAGCTCCTGGGCCTTGGTGCCCTGCTTGGCCGGCGGCCTGATCAAGCCGGTCTGTCGGATCAGCAGGTCACTGACGGCCCTGCGGGTGCGTTCCCGCCGACTGCTCGCCGTCTCCTTACCCGTGTCCACTTGTGCTGCGTCCTCGTCGTCAAGGCCGCCTGCCGCCTCCTCGCTCGCGGAGGGCGGCAGCAGGTTCTGGGTGACGGCCTCGCACAGTGCTGCCCCGGCCTTCACCACCATCTTTGGGTCGTGGTCCGCGGAGGTGAAACCGTCGGCGCCGCGCATCTCCACCAGGACGAAGCGGGCTGTCGTCCCGGGCTCGGGATGCCCGAGGATGCGGCTGACCTGCAGCTGGCGGCTGACGCCGGCTGCCTTGAGGCGGTCGTTGCGCCGGGTGATGCTCTGATCCAGCTCCAGGTCGTCGGCGATCTCACCCACCGGCTCGACGCGCAGCAGCACCTCCAGCTCGGCGGTGGAAAACCGCTGCCGCCAGGACGCAACCAGCCCGGGCTGGCCAGCCACGTCTACGGGCAGGTCCAGTGCGAACGCAACCGCGTTCAGTGCCTCGTCGCGCATGGTGGTGGTGTCGCACCACAGCACGATCTCGATTCGCGGCCCGGCCGCCTTAGCCAGCGTGCTGCGGTCGATGCGCAGCAGATCTGCGGCAGAGGGCCGCGTGCGGGAGGGGATGGGGACACGTTCGCAGGCAGTGTCGATCTCGGCGAAGTCGGCCAGGGCGGGCACCAGTTGGCTGAAGATGCGCCACTTGTCCTTGGCGGAGATGCCGTCGCCGACGGCGTGTCCGGTGTTCTTTCCCAGCCCGGGCCGGTAGGGGACACCGGCGATGGGCGGCCGGGGCCGGCCCTCGATGTCTGGCTCCGGATCCAAGAAGGCCATTGGGTCCCGGGCCAGGTCGGCGGGATCGGGCAGGAGCGCGAAGGAGCCCAGGCGCTCCAGTGTGGGCACCAGGTCGTTGGTCCATCCCATGAAGCCCTGCTTCTTTCCGGCCGGGCCGGGGTGCCAGGTCATGGACGCGAGCCCGAACGGGCTGCTGGCATCCGCCCAGGGGGAGGGGGACAGCAGGTGCACGCCGATGTTCCGCTTCGCATCGAAGACGTTGTAGCGGGCCCAGCGGCGCATCCCTACCCGCACGTGCAGCCGCGGCTGCACCGTCGCCTCCAAGCCCCTGGTCTGCACCGACAGCCGTAGCGTGTAGGACCACGGGTAGCGCACGCCGCCCGAGCTCTCGTACACGTGTGGCGGCCAGGACACCAGCTCCGCCCCGTCACGGGCGGCCGTCCGCCGCCACGAGGACGTGTGCACCGCCGCAGACCCGATCTCCTCGTCCTCCCGCTCGCCCCCCTGGAGTGCGTCGCCGGCCTCGTCCACCGCGGCACCGGCATCCGGATCCTCCGGTGCGTTGGCCTTGCCATGGACAACCTTCCAGCCGCTCGTGCACAGATGCGCGGCCAGCGCGTGCGGCACCAGGGTGTAGTCGGAGCTCTCCGGCTCGTCGCCCAGCCCGAGGCTGAGGGTCTTGCGGGTGAAGTGGAGGTCTTCCCCGCGAAAGGCATCCAGGATACGGGCCAGTGCCGTGATGTCGATGACCGGCTTGCGTGAGCGCCGCTCGGCCAGCTTGTTGCGATGGATTGCGGCGGCCATCAGACCGCCCTTGACGAACTCCACCAACTGCTCGCGGTTAGGGGTTTTTGCGTCCGCGGCCGCCGACCAGGCCAGCCACATCTCGCCGCGGCGCGCGCGGGCGTCATGCGTGAGAACCTGCGGCATCAGCGCGGCGATCGCACTGTTGACCGCCCACAGCGGAATGCCCCGCACCTCTTCTTCTGCGTCTCCCTCGGCCGTTGCGGGCCGGAAGATCTCCTCGCGCAGAGGCCGCGCCCACACCGCGGGGAACTCGCACGTCCAGTACTGCGCCAGCGGATGGCCGACGAAGGACTTCAGGCGCAGGGAGAGGGGTTGTAAGAGGTCATAGCGCACGATGTTGCTCCACCAGGATGTGCAGGGACTGACGAAGGGGCCGGTACAGCGGTCCGGCGAACGCCTCATCAGGCCCGTCGAGGGCTTCATTGAGGGCGTCGAGCATGCCCACCAGCGTGCTGTCGTCGCGGGTGGGGTCGAAGGCGGCGTCGCAGAAGTACACGCGGGCCGTGGCACCGCCGCGCAGCATCCGGCCGATGATCTGGTTCAGCGGGGCGATGTTCGTCCAGTCCATGGCGCGCCGCTGTGCCGAGCCGGCATCGGTCAGCGCGTACCGCAAGGACTCTTCCAGCATGTCGAGCCAGGTGCGGCTGGCCAGCTCACGGAACATCCGGGCCCGCTCGCCCAGCGCCGTGTCAGGACCGGCCGACGGCACACCGCCGCGGATCTCCTGCACCGCCCACCGGTTCATCGTCTGCACGTGGTAGCTGAGGTCTTCGGGATGCAGGTGGGGGCGGACCATATAGAACGCGGCGCCCAGCGCGGCGACGTGGTCGTCGTTGAGGATGTTGTGTCCGCGCTCGATGGCCAGCTGAGGCGCGATCAGAATCCAGGCGTCCCGGTGGCTCGTCATCGCGTGCACGTTGCCGCGGGCGATGGTCTGCCCGCTCCAGTGGTGGCTGCCGGAGTCGTCGTCGGGCACCATCTGCAGGATCTGATCGGCCCATTCGGGCCGCAGCCGGATCAGATGCCGCAGCACCTCCTCGGCCTCCCGGTAGCTGCCCACCAGCAACAGGACACGCTGCCGCCCTTCGGGCAGGTTGTCGCGGATCTCCTCCAGCCGGCTCCTGCGCGGCCCGCGCAACCCACGCTGTCTGGCGCACAGTCCGGCCAGCAGCTCCCTCAGCGCCTCCATCCGCTCCTGGCCGAGCCGCCCCGACACGACCACCGCGTGCGTGGCTCCGCTGTAGTCCTCTGCCTTGACCGGCAGGTACTTCAGCACGATCCGCTCGTGCAGGGGCACCATGTCGCCGGTACGGGAGGCCAGGATGCCAGCGACGGGCACCTGTACGTCATAGCGCGGCGAGTTCCCCGCCCAGCTGGTGGCCGACAGCAGCAGGCACGCCGGCCCCTCATCCGCCTCACTGCCCGCCACGCTGGGCACGTCCCGGTACAGGTGCGGCAGGTTGATCAGCAGCCAGCGGCCGATGCCCGAACAGCGGAAGAAGGACAGGGTGCCGATCTGTTCCGCCGCACCCTCACTCTCGCGGTACTGGAAGCCCAGCAGGTTGCCCATGGGGGACTCCGGCACCAGCGGCAGGTACTCCGCGGGCGGACGGTGCACGAGGCTGGAGCCCATGGCTTCCAGCCCGGTCTCCATCTCCACTTCCCAGCAGGCACGGGTGAGCAGGGCGAGCTTCTCGGCGAGCAACGCGACGATCATCGTGACCTGGAACCGTACGGCCAGCCGCTCCAGCGCCTGATCCCCGCTCAGCACCACGTCGTCCTGCCCGCGCAGCCACTCCACCAAATCCTGCGTGACCAGGCCGGGCGGCTGATACCCGCGCGCGGTCAGGTCGCGCAGGAATGCGCAGGACGCGTCCTGGCCGCGGTAGCGGCCGGCCGGAGCGTCTAGCCACTCCACGAAGACGGCCCTCCACCGCTCGCGGCACTCCTCGTCCGAGTCCCACATCGCGGGCTGCCCCCGCCGCTTCGTGGCCCCTTCCTCCTTCGGGCGCGGCCGGCGGGCGATCTCGCCGGCCAGCCGCATCGCCAGCCGCCACTCGTTGAAGTAGCCCTGGCTCAGCCACTCCCGCACATGGGCGTGTTCGGCCAGCAGACTGCGCAAGTGGGTCACCAGCAGCCCGGCGGTGCTGATGTCGACGGACCAGTCCCGCACCGGCTCGCTGAACAGGTGCTGGCCGCGGGTATGCCGCATGTGCCGCTCGAACAGCGGCCGCACCTCGTCCAGCCAGGCGTCCTCACCCGGCCCGGCCAGCGACTGCGAGGGGCTGAACGCCTGGTCCCACTGGATCTGCACCCGGTCGGCCTCGTCCACCACGAAGGCGTCGCTGCGCTGCCAGGCCAGTTCCAGATACCGCATGTCGTGCTGCGACAACTGCTCGGGCACCCGGCAATACATCAGGCTGGCGGGGGTGGCCACCCACACGGTGGCGTCCACCAGCTCGCGCGCGGCCTCGTGCCGCCCGCACACCGGAAGCAGCGAACAGCCCACGGCCGGCTCCCGCTGCTGCTGATCCGCCCCTTCGCTGCTCCACGGCCGCAGCCGGTGCGAACAGGGTGCGTCCTTCAGTGCCAGCGGCTCGGTCAGCTCGGCCACGCCCTGCAGCACGCACGAGGTGGAGATCCACCGCAGCCGGGGGTCCTCCAGCAGCATCAGACCCCGCGCATGCACGTCCACGGGACGGTGCACCTGCTGCAGGTGCCGGCCCCGGTTGGCCGCTCCCAGGATCGGCGCCGCCCGCACCCCGTACCGGCACAGCGCGGTAACCATGTCCAACACGGCCACGACATCGCCGAGGATGACCGTCAGGGTGTGCCGCCGCTGCGGCTCGGCGCCCGCCCACACGGCCGCCACGGTGATCAGCGTGGTCTTGCCGACGGCCGGCATGCCCACCACGTGCACCAGATCCTGAAGCGGCAGCCTCTTCGACTCACGCATCCGGCCGTTGTGCCGCACCAGCAGGTACAGATCGTCGATCCGGCGACGCCAGTTGCGCTGCTCACCTAACTGCGCGTCGACCGCATCCATGCGGTCGGCCGTCGCCGCAAGCGCCGACCAACGCAAGGTCACTTTCTTGCGCCGCCGCCCCACGCGATGCCGCCGGGCGGGCCCGGGAACCATCCCGTCCGGGATGACCACGCCGGCATCCCCGCGCGCCATGCGGTACCGCACGCCCTCCTGGGCCAGGCGCACCCGGTGCGTACGGTGCTGCGGCAGCGCGGCCAACGCCTGCGCATAGACCCGGCTGCGCTGGGAGGCCACCGACACCGACACCCGCCGCTGGGGAGCCTGCTGTGGGTCCTTCACATCGAACAGGCGCAGCATCTCCGGCACCGCCTGGTATGCCTCCAGCCGCTTGTGCCACGCGTGCCTGCTCTTCAGCTCACCCACCAGCCACCGCAGCGACGACGTCATCGCCACCGCCCGCTGCCGGCGGGTACGAAAGTCGTACCCGCCCATCAGCGCCCAGGCATCCGCCGCGGCCGCACCGGCCGCCCACGCCTCCAGCGCCGACAGCCCCAGCTCCACCGACGCCACCAGCCGCACATCCACCCGGCCCAGGCCGTGGCTCCTGGCCGCACGCCGTAGCTGATGCCCCAGCCCCTCGTACCAGCCGCTGCGATCACGGGCCACAGACGACCTCCCCCACCGGCCCCAGATCCGGGCACGAGCCGACCAGATCCCAGTCGGAGACCACCTCGATGTGCGGCTGCGCCCGCAGCGCTGCACTATGCCGTGCAAGAATCTTCAGGTAATCGCGGTTGCCGTGCAGCCGGTCGTGCGGAACGACCAGATACCCCCGGCGATAGGCGTGCGGATCACCGGAACCCCAGCTGGGGAACGTCTTGATGCGCCGGGCCAGGAGATACGGACTGTGCCAGTCCTTCACATCCACACCGACGCTGTATCCGTTTGGCCAGGACGCCACCAGATCCAGCGCGTCCAGCTTCGGATACAGCACCACCCGTGCTCCCCGTGCGGCCAGCCGCTGCGCCAGATCCACCTCCGGATGCCCCGGCAGGGCAACGAACCGCACCAGCTCCAGCTCCAGCCGCCGCGCCCCCTCCGCCTCCACCCAGACCGGCCCGGGCAGATCGTGCCGCCGCCCGCACCGCCACACCCGGCACCGCACCGAGCCGTCTGAGCGCGGAGCGATCCACTGCTCGCACCCCCCGCACACGGCCACGCGCCCGCGCACCGTCAACTCGACCGGCACCGGCCCGTACGACTCCTCCATCCAGGTCGCCCACTGCGGCACCTCCAGCACCGCATTCTTCGCCGCCAAAAACGCGTCCGGCCCCAGGACCGCGTGTTCGGTGACGAACAGCCGCCACCGCGCGTACAACTCAGGCCGCCCCAGCAGGGCAGCGGTGTCTTTAATGTGCTTCACCAGCGAGCTCTCGTGCACCTCGGACACCACGTCCTTGGCCGCAACAGCCCACTCCAGGCAGAACTCGCTCGGCTCACCGCCGATCAAGAGCCGCTCACCCTGCACCTGGGCGTCGGGGTCCAACTCCAGCGGCCAGGCGTCCACCGCCTGCCCGGTGCACCATGCCCCCACCAGATCCTGCACACCAACCGGAGCCTCCCTGCCTGCCCGCACACATAAGGCAGCCAGCCGGTCCAGCCCGAGCTGCAGACTCTGATGGTACGGCTGCTGAAGCTGGCGCACCCCCGCCCAACCCCGCATCCCCACCAGCCCGGACGCCACCAGGCTCAGGACCACCTCACCCGCACGGACCGCACTGGAGCGCCCGGAGAACACCGGCCCCGTCTGCTGTGTCTGACTCACGCTCCAAACGGTAGAGGCCACCACTGACAGTCACCGGGAAAACTGACCAGTAACCCCTTGTGACCAGGAAACGACCCCGATCGCATCAACCCCCAGCACCTCATCCGTCACCCGCGTCCCTTTCCGCCATCCGCGCCAGCAGCAGACGAAGACGGTCCGCGCACCCGGGCTCCCAAGCCGGCAGCAGCGCCCCGGTCGCAGGGTCGAGCTGCCCACGCCACTGCGCCACGCGATCCCGAACCGACATCGGCCACCCGTCCCACCCCACTCCCGGCTGACTGCTGATCACCTCCAACTGCAGAGGATGCCCCAGCCTCTCCAACCGGCCACTCAGTACTGACACCTGAGCCTCCGTCCACGCCAGCACCCGCCGTCCACCCAGGGCACGCCCCAACACCACGGCGCCTTCAGCCGGCGAAGACGCGCCCCGGGGAACCCCATGGCCGCCCACCCCGGCGAACCGCACCGCCACATCCACCAGCCTGCGTCCACCCCCGTCTACAGCGGTCACCACAGCCGCAGCCGCTGGACGTACCCGGCCCGACGCCGTCTGGCCCCCACTTACCGCCTCCACCCACACCACCGCCAGGCGCTGATCACCCAGCACCTCCCGCGCCCACCGCTTGAGCTCTCCCCGCCGTTCCCGCAACTGCGCCTGGAACGTGGTCACTTCCCGCATCCGCCAGCACATCGGACACAGCCGCTCTCCCTCCCGCACGGCAAGAGAGCGATCACAGCACGCGCCACACTGTCGGCACACATGCGCTGATAGCGTGCGCCGCCGGGCCGAAGCCTCCAACTGCCCCGCCGACGCCGCAGTGGGCCGGCTCCGCTCCACGCGGTACAGCCCCACCGAGCTCCGCCGCCCCCGACGGTAGGAACGCACGTGTGCGTCAACCGGCCCCGCAGGCACCCGCGGAAGATCACCCGACGCCAACTGACTCTTCGACACTAGAGACCAGGGCACCTGTGTCCAGTCCTCGTACACCGCTGGCACAGCCATACCCGACCCTCCAACCCGCACAGTCCGTAACAGAATCACGGAACGAAGCTAGCCCCTAACTCACATGAGAGCAACCCATCAAAAAACGCTCTGAACAGCAATTTTGAAGTTTACAAACTAAGGATCAGCATGTAGGTCAACCAAGCCCCCACCTCAACCCGGCCCGCAACACATCACCCACGGTCACAATCTGATCAGCCAGCCGCTCATACTCCGCGAGAGCCACCTCACCACCACGCTCCGGCCGCCGCCTGACAACCCCCGGATACCGATCACGCCAATCCCGAAGCCCAGCAACCGCCTCAGCCGACACAGACCAACACCCCGCCCGCACCTGCCACGCCAACCCGGCCGGAAGACGAAACGACACAGCCTCCGGATACCCCCCATCCCGAGCTCCCGGCCACCGCCCCACCCCGGCCACCTCATGGCCTTCGTCCGGCCACACCCTGCGCCACCCCCGAGCCTCCACCTCCCGCCGCACCCCATAGGCAGCAATCGCATCCACGGTGTCCAGCAGCTCACCGGCCTCCCGCAAACGAACCACCTCCGCGCGCAACTCGGCCCGCACCACTGCGGCCTCACCCCGACTCAGGCCCGCCACATCCCACTCAGCACTGCCCGTCAGGGCCCGCCGAACCTTGCGGTACCGCTCAACCACCTCCCGAACCCGAACCCGTGTACCCAAAGCCACCTTGACCGTCATCAGCGTCGTGCCCTCATCGCTCACCACCACAGCCTCCCAGAACCGCAACGCATCCTCACCCCCGAACACAGGAAGCACCTGGCGCCAGCCAGGTGAACCACCCTGACAACCACTCAGTCCGGCGACAGCCGGACGAAGTACGAGACCGGATAGAACATTGGGAGCAATGACGCCCGTCCGGCGACAGCCGGACACAGCCGCCCAAGCTCCCCGGCAGGGGAGTGGCGGCAACTCAAATATCTGCGCAACCACACGGTTTTGACATCACCGGCGCCGACAGGCGCCGGCACTCTTCCCCGTCAGGGGAAGAGGCCTCAACTCAATTCAGTCCTGCCGTCAGGCAGGACACACTCCCTTTGTGCAGCAGGCCGTCAGGCCTGCCAACCCTCAAAGAAAGCAGCCAAGTTGGCCCGCCAGGGCCAACCCGTTTTCTGCCACACAGTCGTGCCGTCAGG
>NZ_JBIRHK010000025.1:0-113161 GCF_044328485.1 Streptomyces sp. NPDC017936
CGGCGCTTTCCAGGTTCCCGCTTTTGACTCGCGGTTTCCTTTCCGGCGGTTCCGACTCTATCAGATCCTTTCGGGCCTGATTCCCGGTCGGCGGGAGTCGTCTTCCCGGCCGTTGGGCCGTTCCGACGAGTGAGACTTTAGCGGATTCCCGGCTCCCGAAGCCAATCGGGGCCTGCGTCCTTTCGAACGCGGATTCCTCATTTCGCGAATACGCACGCCAATGACACGACGACAGTGCAATCGACTGTTCGTCGAGGAGTGGGTGGTACTTGCGGAATGGCTGTCCGGGGACCGACCGGAGTCGGCGCTCACGTCGGACAACCCGGAGAACACTACGGATCCGCCCGGGGCGTGTCAACTCACGCCCCGAGGGCACCCCCGAGGCGTACTCTGGTGCGCATGACTACGCGTACGTGCACCCAGCAGTGGTGGGCCGCCTGACGGCGGCCGGACTCACGTATGCACTCAACGGCCGCCGCCTCGGCGGCCGTTTCCGTATCTCCCTCCTGAGGGGCGGCCGGCCGGGCGCGGCGGCCTCGACCAGGAGGTGGAGAGATGAAGCGGGTCTTCAGCGGGGTCAAGCCGACCGGGCACCTGACGCTGGGCAACTACCTGGGGGCCATGCGGCAGTGGGCCGCGGTCGACCAGCACCGGGCGGACGCGCTGTTCTGCGTCGTCGATCTGCACGCGCTGACCGTCGACCACGACCCGGCGCGCGTGCGCCGGCTCAGTCGGCAGACGGCCACGCTGCTGCTGGCGGCGGGGCTGGACCCGCAGCTGTGCACGCTGTTCGTGCAGAGTCATGTGGACGAGCACGCGCGGCTGTCGTACCTGCTGGAGTGCGTGGCCACCGACGGCGAGATGCGGCGGATGATCCAGTACAGGGAGAAGGCCGCGCGGGAGCGCGCGCGGGGCGGGAGCGTACGGCTGTCGCTGCTGACGTACCCGGTGCTGATGGCGGCGGACATCCTGGCGTACGGGACGGACGAGGTCCCCGTGGGGGACGACCAGGCCCAGCACGTGGAGCTGACCCGGGATCTGGCGCTGCGGTTCAACCAGCGGTACGGGCACACGTTCGTGGTGCCCCGCGCCACGGTGCCGGCGGTGGCCGCGCGGGTGATGAACCTGCAGGATCCGGTGTCGAAGATGGGGAAGAGCGACGACTCCGGGCCGGGGATCGTCTATCTGCTGGACGAGCCGGACGTCGTGCGGAGGAAGGTCATGCGGGCGGTGACCGACAGCGGGCGCGAGGTCGCGTACGACCGGGAGGGACGGCCGGGGGTCGCGAACCTGCTGGA
Organism: Streptomyces sp. NPDC017936; assembly: GCF_044328485.1. NCBI lineage: Bacteria > Bacillati > Actinomycetota > Actinomycetes > Kitasatosporales > Streptomycetaceae > Streptomyces > Streptomyces sp. NPDC017936. The sequence continues at coordinate 1,299 of NZ_JBIRHK010000025.1, forward strand.
GATCCTCGCGGCCTGTACGGGTGGGGACCCGCAGGCCCTGGGCGGTGCGTACGAGTCCTACGGAGCGCTGAAGAAGGACACCGCCGAGGCCGTGGTGGAGGTTCTCCGTCCGCTGCGGGCCAGACATCAGGAGCTGTGCGCCGACCCCGCGTATGTGGAGGGGGTGCTGCGGGAGGGCGCGGAGAAGGCTCGCGGCATGGCCCGGCCGGTGGTGGACACCGCCTATCGCGCCATCGGGCTGCTGCCGCCGGTGGCGGAGCCGGCGCTGAACGCGGCCCGGTAGGCGCGGGGGCTGGTGGCGAGGCGCGACGCGAAGTGCTGGCGCATCGTGACCTCGCTGCCGAAGCCGGCCCGGCGGGCGACCTCCGGCATGGGGAGGTCGGTGCGTTCGAGGAGCTTCTGGGCCGCGGCGAGGCGCTGGTCGAGGAGCCAGCGCAGCGGGGTGGTGCCGGTCTCGGCGGTGAAGTGGCGGGCGAAGCTGCGCGGGGACATGCCGGCGTGGGCCGCCAGGCCGGCGACGGTGAGGGGTTCGTGCAGGTGCCGCAGGGCGTGCTCGCGGACGGCGGCGAGGGTGTCGGCGTCGCGGTCCGTGTGCGGGGTGGGGCGCTCGATGAACTGGGCCTGGGTGCCGGTGCGGAAGGGGGCGGTGACCATCGAGCGGGCGATGGTGGCGGCCGCCTCGGCGCCGTGCGCGGTGCGCACGAGGTGCAGGCAGAGGTCGATGCCGGCCGCGGTGCCGGCGGCGGTCCAGATGTTGTCGTCCTCGACGAAGAGGGCGTCGGGGACCACGGTGACGTGCGGGTGGTGCGTGCGCAGGAGGTCGATGAGGTTCCAGTGGGTGATCGCGCGGCGGCCGTCGAGGAGGCCGGCCTGGGCGAGGGTGAAGGCGCCGCCGCAGAGGGCGGCGATGGGGGTGCCGCGGGAGTGGACGCGGCGCAGGGCGTCCAGGACGGGGGCGGGTGCGGGGGTGAGGTGGTCGTCGAGGCCGGGGACCAGGACGAGGTCGGCGCGGGAGAGCCAGGCGAGGGTGCGGTCGGGGTGGAGGGCGAGTCCGCCGCGCATCGGGACGGGGGCGGAGTCGGTGGCCACGCGGCGGAGGTCGAAGGCGGGGGCGCCGCGGTCGGTGCGGTCGGGGCCCCAGACCTCGGTGATGACGGAGACGTCGAAGGCGCGGACGCCGGGGAAGGCCAGGAGGGCCACGCGGTAGGGCTGCTCGGCGGACGCCTTCATGGCTGGCAGTAAACCATCGATCGCTGTCTTCCCGCCCTCTGGGGCGGGTGCCGGTCCGGCGGCACGATCGTGGGCATGGAGATTTCACAGAACGCCGCGCTGCTGGTCGTGGACGTGCAGAAGGGCTTCGACGAGGCCGGTTTCTGGGGGCCGCGGAACAACCCGGGGGCCGATGACCACATCGCCGCGCTCATCGACGTGTGGCAGGGGTCGGGGCGGCCGGTCGTCTTCGTGCGGCATGACTCGTCGAAGCCGGAGTCGCCGTTGCGGACGGGACACGAGGGCAACGGCTTCAAGGACTACGTGGAGGAGCGGCGCGGGAGGGGGACGGGGCCGGAGCTGTTCGTCACGAAGACGGTGAACTCGGCGTTCTACGGGTCGCCGGACCTGGACGCCTGGTTGAAGGCGGAGGGGATCGCGCAGGTCGTGGTGGCCGGGATCCAGACCAACATGTGCGTGGAGACGACCGCGCGGATGGGCGGGAACCTGGGGTACGACGTCCTGGTCGCGTACGACGCCACGTACACCTTCGACCTGGTGGGGCCGTTCGGCTGGCGGCTGGGTGCGGAGGAGGTGGCGCGGGCGTCGGCGGTGTCGCTGCACGGCGGCGGGTTCGCGCGGGTGGTGACGACCGGGGAGGTCGTGGCCGCGGCGGGGTGACCGGCCGCGGCCGCGGGGGTCAGTCCTTCTTGCCGGAGGCGAGTTCGCGGCTGCGGTCGCGGGCGGCTTCGAGGGCGGCGATGAGGGCGGCCCGTACGCCGTGGTTCTCGAGTTCGCGGATGGCGTTGATGGTGGTGCCGGCGGGCGAGGTGACGTTCTCGCGGAGCTTGACGGGGTGTTCGCCGCTGTCGCGGAGCATGGTGGCCGCGCCGATCGCGGACTGGACGATGAGGTCGTGGGCCTTGTCGCGGGGCAGGCCGAGCAGGATGCCGGCGTCCGTCATGGCTTCGACCAGGTAGAAGAAGTACGCCGGGCCGGAGCCGGAGAGGGCGGTGCAGGCGTCCTGCTGGGACTCGGGGACGCGGAGGGTCTTGCCCACGGAGCCGAAGATCTCCTCGGTGTGGGCGAGGTCGGCCTCGCTGGCATGGGTGCCTGCGGAGATGACGGACATGGCCTCGTCGACGAGGGCGGGGGTGTTCGTCATGACGCGGACGACGGGGGTGCCGGCGGCGAGGCGCTCCTCGAAGAAGGAGGTGGGGATGCCGGCGGCGCCGCTGATGACCAGGCGGTCGGCGGGGACGTGGGGGGCGAGTTCGTCGAGGAGGGTGCCCATGTCCTGCGGCTTGACCGTGAGGATGAGGGTGTCCGCGGTCTTGGCGGCTTCGGCGTTGGTCACCGGGGTGACGCCGTAGCGGGCGCGGAGTTCCTCGGCGCGGTCGGCGCGGCGGGCGGTGACGAGGAGGTCGGCGGGGGGCCAGCCGCCGCGGAGCATTCCGCTGAGCAGGGCTTCGCCGATCTTGCCGGTGCCGAGGACTGCGACTTTCTGGGGCATGACGGGGTCCTCCGGGGGTGTGCGTCGTCCTGGGCCATCCTCGCACCGGCGGGTCGGGGTGCGGGTCGGGTGTCCGGTGGGCGGACCTCCGGGTCACGCCGTCCTGCGCCGCGGGGCCGCCGCTCCGAGGTCCGTGGAGGTGAGGACCTCGTTCGTGCCGTCGACGGCGCAGGGGACGGGGAGCGTGTCGGAGGCGGCTTCGTCAGGGGCGGGTGGCCAGCAGCAGTTCCACGTCGTAGGTCTCCTCGACGGTGCCGTCGGGGAAGGCGGCGTGGAGGTGGCGGCGCTCCTCGGCGAGGAAGGCGGCGGTGCTCTCCTCCCCGTGCACCAGGAAGATCGAGTGGCTGCTGACGTTGGCCAGGTGGGCGTCGACGGGGACGCGGCGGCTCCAGCGGACCCGGTGGCGGGCGACTTCGAGCCGTCCGGCGAGGGCGTCCAGGGCGGTGTGGGTGCCGTCGCCGTTCCTCCGGACGACCCGGTCGAGGCCGAAGTGGCGCTGGACGCGGTCCGTCTGCGCGTCGATCCACGGCACGTCGAGGGCGCTGGTGTTCCACCACAGCGCCAGCGCGCCGCCCGGCCGCAGCACGCGCAGGGCCTCCGGGACCGACCGTTCCGGGTCGGTCCAGTGCCAGGACTGGGCGTAGGTGAGGAAGTCGAGGGAGGCGGTGGCGAGGGGGAGGCGGTTTCCGTCGCCGCGGACGATCGGCACACCGGGCAGCTCGCGGCGGAACTGCGCCGTCATGCCCTCCCCGGGTTCGACGGCGATCACGTCGGCGCCGCGGGCCCGCAGCAGGGCGGTCGCGATGCCCGTCCCCGCGCCGACGTCGGCGACCCGGGCGCCGGCGAGGGGGTGGCCCGCCATGTCCTCGACCGCGTCGAAGAGGGCGCTCGGGTAGGAGGGGCGGTGGGCGGCGTACCGGGCCGCGGCGGAGTCGAAGGAACGGGCCCGGGCGGTGTGGGAGGGAGCCGTCATGCGGCCATGGTGACGCGGCGCGGATCGGGAGGGGAACGGCCTGGGGAGGTCCGGCCGGGCGGAGCGTGGGGTCCGCGGCTCGGGACACGGGTCGCGGACCCTCGGCGGGCGCCGGTGCGGGGCGGATCCCGGAGGGGACGGCGCCTCTTCGGCGGGCGCCGTGCCGCGCGGCCCCCGGAGGGGTCAGGAGCGGCGGCGCTTCTTCGACGGGTTGCCGGTGCGGCGGGTGGTGCGGCGCTCGTGCCCGGCGCGGGCCGTCTCGTACTCCTGGCGGTGGAGTGCCTCGCCGGGCGCCTCGGTGAGGGAGCGGAAGAAGTAGGCGAGCAGGGAGCCGACGAAGCCGATGGCCAGCAGGCCGCGCAGGGAGGCCTGGCGGTCCGGGTCGGGGCGCTTGCGGAAGCTCTCCCAGGTGTGTCCGAAGGCCAGGGCGCTGCACACCGCGAACATCACGACGACCAGCAGGGTCACGAAGCTGCCGGTGTCGGCGAGGGAGAGTCCCTCGTAGGCGAAGCGCAGGACGAGGCAGGAGACGGCGGCGGCGAGCAGCGATCCGGCGGCCGCGGCGATCCGGCGGGCCGTGTAGCCGTGGCCGTGCTCCACCCAGGTCGTGCCGAAGAAGCGGAGGGGCTCGGGGCGGGGACCTGCGGGGGCGCCCGGGTCCGGGGAGCCCGCCGGGGTCTGCGGGGTGCCGTTCTCGTCGCTCACGGGACGATTATGGCTCCGGGCGGCGGCGGGCTCCCCGGCGGGTGCGTCAGGCGCAGCGCGGCGCGATGTAGCCGTCGCTGCCCGTCCTCACGTACGCGTCCGAGACGAACTGGCTGTCGGCGATGTTGTCCCAGATGCTCGTCGTGCCGTAGGGGCCGGTCACCCTGGTGCCCGGGGTCTGGCAGAAGATCGGGACCTTGGTGCCCTCGGCCAGGACCTTGATGATCGGGTAGCTGGTGCCGGGGCCGCTGCGGACGTTCAGCTGGACGCCGGGCGCGATCGGGTAGTACGTCAGGGCGGCCGCCGCGACGGCCTCGGCCTCGTCGCCGCTCCGGACCTCGTCGACACGGTCTGCAGACATGGAAATTCCTCCCCCGTTGAGCCCCATGACTGCCATGGGGACACGTTGATTCCCCCGAATCACGACATGAAACACATGTGCGCAACTCGCACGCGGAGGCTAGCAAGCCTCCTCGGTCTCGTACGAGTCATCGACTAGGCTCCGTGCGTCGCGCGCGCGGCCGAAACAGCACGGGGGTTGTCCATTGACGCCACAGCGCAACACCGGGGCGGGGACGGAAGCGGAACTTCCGGAGTACGCCGGCCACTACCGCCTGGAGTCCCGCCTGGGCTCCGGCGGCATGGGCGTGGTCCACCTGGCCCGCAGCACCTCCGGGATGAAGCTCGCGGTGAAGGTCGTCCATGCCGAGTTCGCGAGGGACCCCGAGTTCAGGGGGCGGTTCCGGCAGGAGGTGGCGGCCGCCAGGAGGGTCAGCGGCGCCTTCACCGCGCCCGTCGTCGATGCCGACCCGGAGGCCGAACGGCCCTGGATGGCCACGTTGTTCATTCCGGGTCCGACCCTGTCGGATCACGTGAAGCGGAACGGGCTGATGGGGACGGGCGAGTTGCGGCGGCTGATGGCCGGACTCGCGGAGGCGCTGCGCGACATCCACCGGGTCGGGGTGGTGCACCGGGACCTGAAGCCCAGCAACGTGCTGCTCGCCGAGGACGGCCCGAAGGTCATCGACTTCGGCATCTCCCGGCCGAAGGACAGCGAACTGCGCACCGAGACCGGCAAGTTGATCGGCACGCCGCCGTTCATGGCGCCGGAGCAGTTCCGCCGGCCGCGGGAGGTCGGGCCCGCCGCCGACATCTTCGCGCTCGGGTCGGTGCTGGTGCACGCGGCGACCGGGCGGGGGCCGTTCGACTCCGACAGCCCCTACGTCGTCGCCTACCAGGTCGTGCACGACGAGCCCGACCTGACCGGCGTACCGGAGAACCTCGCTCCGCTGGTGCGGCGCTGTCTCGCCAAGGAGCCCGAGGAACGGCCCACGCCCGACGAGTTGATGCGCGAGCTGCGGTCGGTGGCGGCCTCGTACGACACGCAGGCGTTCATACCGGCGCAGCGGTCGACGGCCGCGCCGGAGGCGGACGAGGGGGAGCCCGGGGAGCGGGAGCCGGAGGAGCCGGAAGCCCCTGCGGCTTCGGCGGCCTCGGAGGGAGCGGAGGGCGGCGGCACCGGCTCGGCGGCGGCGGGCGCGCGCCGGCGCGGACGCCGACGGGTCGCCCTCGCCGTCGGCGCCCTGGTCCTGCTCGCGAGCGGGGGGATCGCCTCCGTCGCCCTGTTCGGCAGCGCCACGGACGGTGACGGCCGGGGACCGGGCGGTGCGCAGCCGGCCTCGGGCGGCTTCCGCCCCTGGGCGACACGGCCGGTCACCGGGGACGCGGGCGGCGGCATGCCCCGTTGCGCGTACGACGCCCAGCGGCTGGTCTGCGCCCAGTCGGGGCAGGTGTCCGCGCTCGACGCGTCGCGCGGGCGGGTGCTGTGGCGGCACCCCCTCTCCCCCGGCGACGGGCAAGGCGAGGCGCCGGTGCTCGTCGGCGGGCTGGTGCAGGTGGTCACGGACTCGGGCAAGCGCGTGGAGGCGCTCGACCCGGCGTCGGGCGCGGTGCGCTGGCAGCGGGACGTGTCGGCGTACGCGGGCGTCCGCCACGCCGGCGGCACGCTGCTGCTGACCGCCGCCGACGGCACGGTGACCGGCGTCGACGCCGCGACCGGCCGGACCGGGTGGAGCCGGCGGATCACGGGGGTGAGCCAGCCGTACTTCGTGTCGTTCCCCGGCGATCCGCTGGCGTACGCGACGAGCGCGTCGGGTGCGGGGCGCACCCGGATCACGGCCGTCGATCCCGCCACCGGTGACGTGCGCTGGGACGAGCGGCTGGACGGCACGCTGACGCCGGTGGGAACCGCGCGCGGCGATCTCGTGCTGCTGTCCGGCGGCGGGGAGTACGGCAAGGTCGACGCCGTCGTCCGGTTCTCCCCCGGGACCGGGGTGTCGCGGCGCGTCGCGCTGACGGTGTCCCTGCAGCAGGCCAGCGCGGCCGTGCACGGGGACCGTGTCCACCTGCTGACCTACGACGGGTCCCTCGTGGCCGTGGACACCCTCGCCGGGAAGCGGCTGTGGTCGCTGCAGACGGCCGTCAGCCGGGGCTCGGTGCCCACGGCCGACGGTGAGCACGTGTACTTCAGCGCCCCCGACGGCCGGCTGCTCGCCGTGGACGCCGACGCGGGCAAGCTCATCGGGCAGACGTCGCTGCGGCTCGGGGCGAACTCCGACGAGGTCGTCGCCACGCTGCCCGCGCCGGGGGTGGCCGGCGGCCGTGTCTACGCCGGCGCCCCCGACGGGACGGTGTTCGCCGTGGACGGGAGCGATCCCTCCGGCTGGTGAGCCGGCGGCCCGGGGCCACGACGAGGGGCCGCCCCCTGGGAGGCGGCCCCTACGGCGGTGGTGGCGCTGCGGGCCCGGCCGAAGCGGAACTCCGCCCGCGCGCCGGTGGTGTCGACGTGCTGCCCGCCGGGCCCCGACGACCGCGAGGCGTCAGCCCAGCTTCGACACGTCCCGGACCGCGCCCTTGTCGGCGCTGGTGGCCATCGCCGCGTAGGCGCGCAGGGCGGCGGAGACCTTGCGTTCGCGGTTCTTCGGGGCGTACACGCCGTTCGACGCCTGCTCGCGGCGCGCGAGTTCCGCGTCGTCGACGAGCAGCTCGATCGTGCGGCCGGGGATGTCGATGCGGATGCGGTCGCCGTCCTCGACGAGCGCGATCGTGCCGCCGGCGGCCGCCTCAGGGGAGGCGTGGCCGATGGACAGGCCCGAGGTGCCGCCGGAGAAGCGGCCGTCGGTGACCAGCGCGCAGGCCTTGCCCAGGCCGCGGCCCTTCAGGTACGAGGTCGGGTAGAGCATCTCCTGCATGCCGGGGCCGCCCTTGGGGCCCTCGTAGCGGATGACGACCACGTCGCCCTCCTTCACCTGCTGGGTGAGGATCTTCTGGACGGCCTCCTCCTGCGACTCGCAGACGACCGCCGGACCCTCGAAGGTCCAGATCGACTCGTCGACGCCGGCCGTCTTCACGACGCAGCCGTCGACGGCGAGGTTGCCCTTGAGGACCGCCAGTCCGCCGTCCTTGGAGTAGGCGTGCTCGGCGGAGCGGATGCAGCCGCCCTCGGCGTCCTCGTCCAGGGCCTCCCAGCGCTCCGACTGGGAGAACGCCTCGGCGGAGCGGACGCAGCCGGGGGCCGCGTGCCACAGCTCGACCGCCTCGGGGGACGGGGAGCCGCCGCGGACGTCCCACGTCTTCAGCCAGTCCGCCAGGGACGGGCTGTGCACCGCGTGCACGTCCTCGTTGAGCAGGCCGGCGCGGTGCAGCTCGCCGAGGAGGGCGGGGATGCCGCCGGCGCGGTGCACGTCCTCCATGTAGTACGTGCGGTCCTTGGCGACGTTCGGGGCCACCTTCGCCAGGCACGGGACCCGGCGCGAGACCGCGTCGATCTCGTTCAGGCCGAAGGGGACGCCCGCCTCCTGGGCCGCCGCCAGCAGGTGCAGGATCGTGTTGGTGGAGCCGCCCATCGCGATGTCCAGCGCCATCGCGTTCTCGAACGCGGAGAAGGTGGCGACGTTGCGCGGCAGGACCGTCTCGTCGTCCTGCTCGTAGTAGCGGCGGGTGATGTCCATGACCGTGCGCGCGGCGTCGACGTACAGCCGCTTGCGCGCGGTGTGGGTGGCCAGGACCGAGCCGTTGCCCGGGAGGGAGAGGCCGATGGCCTCGGTCAGGCAGTTCATCGAGTTGGCGGTGAACATGCCGGAGCAGCTGCCGCAGGTCGGACAGGCGTTCTCCTCGATGCGGAGGATGTCCTCGTCCGAGATCCTGTCGTTCACGGCGTCGGAGATCGCGTCGACCAGGTCGAGGGTGCGGACCGTGCCGTCGACGAGGGTGGCGCGGCCGGACTCCATGGGGCCGCCGGAGACGAAGACCGTGGGGATGTTGAGCCGCAGCGCGGCGTTCAGCATGCCCGGGGTGATCTTGTCGCAGTTGGAGATGCAGACCAGGGCGTCGGCGCAGTGCGCCTCGACCATGTACTCCACGCTGTCCGCGATCAGGTCGCGGGAGGGCAGGCTGTACAGCATGCCGCCGTGGCCCATCGCGATGCCGTCGTCGACGGCGATCGTGTTGAACTCGCGCGGGATGCCGCCGGCCTCCCTGATCGCCTCGCTGACGATGCGGCCCACCGGCTGCAGGTGCGTGTGGCCCGGCACGAACTCCGTGAAGCTGTTGGCGACCGCGATGATCGGCTTCCGGCCGATGTCCGCACCGGGTACACCGGAGGCGCGCATAAGGGCGCGGGCGCCCGCCATGTTGCGGCCGTGGGTGACTGTGCGGGACCTCAGCTCGGGCATCGTCGCTCGCTCCTTGAGACTGCTAGGGCTGCTATCAGACAGATAGGGCTGCTACCGAGCGTACGCCGGTCATCCAGGGGGCGGGACGAGGTGTCCGGAATGCGGGACGGGTGTCTCGTGTGGGGCGGGCGGCCGAGGTGCCCGTCCGGGGGGCGTCAGGGGGACGCCGGGGTGCGGTGGGGCGTCCCCGCGCCACCGGCGCCCGCCGCGCGACGGCCCGCTCTCCGTCCGCCGGCGCCGACGGCTCCGGCCCGGTCACGGCGCGCGGCGCGGGCGCGAACGCTCGTGCCGGGGCGGCGGCGGGCGCCGGTCCCGGTCACCGGCGGGGCACCCTCGCCGCCGAGGCGAGGTGCAGACGGGTGAAGGCCAGGGCCTCCGCGAGATCGGCCTCACGTTCGGCGCTGGACATCGCACGCCGTGTGTTGACCTCGATGACGACGTGCCCGTCGAAGCCGCTCAGCGCGAGCCGCTCCAGCAGTTCGGCGCAGGGCTGGGAGCCGCGGCCGGGGACGAGGTGCTCGTCCTTGGCCGAGCCGTTGCCGTCGGCGAGGTGGACGTGCCCGAGGCGGTCGCCCATGCGGTCGAGCATGTGGATCGCGTCCGTGCGGGCCGTCGAGGCGTGGCTGAGGTCGATCGTGAAGTGCCGGTAGTCGTCCTTCGTCACGTCCCAGTCCGGCGCGTACGCGAGCATCTCGCGGTCGCGGTAGCGCCAGGGGTACATGTTCTCGACGGCGAACCGCACATCCGTCTCGTTCGCCATCCGCCAGATCCCCTGGACGAAGTCACGGGCGTACTGGCGCTGCCAGCGGAAGGGCGGGTGGACGACGACGGTGGTCGCGCCGAGCTTCTCGGCCGCGGCGCGCGCCCGCTGGAGCTTCACCCACGGGTCGGTCGACCACACCCGCTGGGTGATGAGCAGGCAGGGCGCGTGGACGGCCAGGATCGGCACCTGGTGGTAGTCGCTGAGCCGGCGCAGCGCGTCGATGTCCTGACTGACCGGGTCGTTCCACACCATGACCTCGACCCCGTCGTACCCGAGGCGCGCGGCGATCTCGAAGGCCGTCGCCGTCGACTCCGGATAGACCGAGGCCGTCGACAGGGCGACCTTCGCATCCGGGATGCGCACCACTGGTTCTGCCACGAAGGACAGCGTACGGTCCCGCGCTTCGGGCCGGGGAGCGGGCCGCCGCGCCGGCCGTGCGGGGGCCGGCCACGCGCGGGTGCGGCGTCGTGCGGGGCGGAGCGGGCCTGAGGAGCGGTTTGGCGGCCGGGAGCGGGTGCGCGGCACGGGGGCGGGAGCGGGGGGACGGACGGCCCGGGGGTGGCGGGATTCACACGGGGGCGGTGTCCGGGGGGCCGGGGCGGAGGGGAGTGCGGGGCCAGGCGGAAGGGGGTGCGGCGCCGGGGCCCCGGCCGGCCTCGGGGGTCCGGCCGGCCTCGGGGGCCCGGTCGGCTTCGGGGCCCGGCGGCCCGCGTCCGCTCAGTCCGTCGGCAGGTGGTCCAGCCGCCGCAGGATCACGCCCTCGCGCAGCGCCCAGGGGCAGATCTCCAGCGTCTCGATCCCGAACAGGTCCATCGCGCCCTCGGCGACCAGGGCGCCGGCCAGCAGCTGGCTCGCGCGGCCCTCGGAGACGCCCGGAAGCTCCCCGCGCTGGGCCTCGGTCATGCCGGCCAGGCGCGGGACCCAGGCCTCCAGGGACTCCCGCTTGAGCTCGCGCTGGACGTACACGCCCTCCGCGGAGCGCGCGGCGCCGGCGATGCGGGCGAGCTGCTTGAACGTCTTCGACGTGGCGACGACGTGGTCCGGCGGGCCGAAGCGGCTGAACTCGCCCACCGTGCGGGCTATCTCCGCGCGCGCGTGCCGCCGCAGCGCCCGCACGGCCTCCGCGTCCGGCGGGTCCCCGGGCAGCCAGCCGGCCGTGAGACGGCCCGCGCCGAGCGGGAGGGAGACGGCTGCGTCGGGCTCCTCGTCGATGCCGTACGCGATCTCCAGGGAGCCGCCGCCGATGTCGAGGACCAGCAGCTTGCCGGCCGACCAGCCGAACCAGCGCCGGGCGGCGAGGAACGTGAGCCGCGCCTCCTCCTCGCCGGTGAGGACCCGCAGCTCGACGCCGGTCTCGGCCTGCACGCGCGCGAGGACCTCGTCCGCGTTGGTCGCCTCGCGCACCGCGGAGGTCGCGAACGGCAGCACCTCCTCGACGCCCTTGTCCTCGGCGGCCTGGAGGGCGTCCTGGACGACCGCGACCAGTTTGTCGACGCCCTCGGGGCCGATCGCCCCGGCCCCGTCGAGGAGTTGGGCGAGGCGCAGCTCCGTCTTGTGCGAGTGCGCGGGCTGCGGGCACGCGCCGGGGTGTGCGTCCACCACCAGCAGGTGGACCGTGTTCGATCCCACGTCGAGGACACCGAGTCTCATGTAGGGCACGCTACTGCCAGCCGTCCCGTCCTCAGCCCCTGGTGCGCATCCTGAGACGGTGCTGTGAGCAGGTCCGGGCGACTTACCCTGGACACGTGCCAAAGACGAAAAAGGCGAAGGACGAAAAGGCCGACAAAGCGCCCGGGGCGGCCGAATCCACCAAGGGCTCCGTGCGGCGGCCGACGTCATCGAAGCCGTCGGGGAAGACCCCCGTCGCGGACGAGAAGGGCCTCGACTTCGCGCGCGCGTGGGTGGAGTTTCCTGATCCGGCGGACGACGAGCAGGTGTTCCGCTGCGATCTGACATGGCTGACCTCTCGCTGGAACTGCATCTTCGGCAGCGGCTGCCAGGGCATCCAGGCGGGCCGCGCGGACGACGGCTGCTGCACGCTGGGCGCCCACTTCTCCGACGAGGACGACGAGAAGCGGGTCGCGGAGCACGTGGCGCGGCTCACGCCCGACATCTGGCAGCACCACGCCGAGGGCACCCGGGACGGCTGGGTCTCGGAGGACGAGGAGGGCTCCCGCCAGACCCGCCCGTTCGAGGGCTCGTGCATCTTCCAGAACCGCCCCGGTTTCGCGGGCGGCGCCGGCTGCTCGCTGCACATCCTGGCGCTCAGGGAAGGCCGCGAGCCGCTGGAGACCAAGCCGGACGTCTGCTGGCAGCTGCCGATCCGGCGCACGTACGACTGGATCGACCGGCCCGACGACACGCGCGTGCTCCAGGTGTCGATCGGCGAGTACGACCGCCGCGGCTGGGGTCCGGGCGGTCACGACCTGCACTGGTGGTGCACGTCGGCGACCTCGGCGCACGGCGCGGGCGAGCCGGTGTACGTCTCCTACCGGGCCGAGCTGACCGAGCTGATGGGCAAGGCCGGCTACGACCGGCTGGCCGAGCTGTGCGAGCAGCGGCTCGCGTCCCGGCTTCCGCTGGTGGCGCCGCATCCGGCGGATCCGGCCCGCGCCGGTGACGCGGCCGACGGCGCCGGTGCGGCCGGCGCCGCTGACGCCGTCGCCCCGGTCGGCCCCGCCGACCCGGTCGTCGCCGTCGACCTCCTCGGCCCCGACGCGCCGGTCGCCTGACGGTCCGGAGCGGCCCGCGGGACCGCAGGACACACCAGGCATGTGGGACGTGAGGGACGCGTGGGGTGCGTCAGGGCCCCCGGCCCCTGAGGTGTGTCCCCGGCTGCGGCCCACGGGACGCTCAGGGCGTCGCCGGGTCCGGGCCGCCGGTGTCGCCGGGCGGCGGCGCCGTGTCGTCCGGGCCGGACGGCGACGTGTCGGTGGGGGTCGGCTCCGGGTCGGACGAGGGCGGCGGGTCGCTCGGCGCGGGGTCGGTGGAGGGCGAGGGCGTGGGGGTCGGCTCCGGGTCCGGGCCGGGGCCCGCGGAGGTGGGCGACGGGTCGGGGGCGGCGGGGGTGGGCGCGGTGCCGTGGCCGTCGATGGAGACGACGGCGCCCGCGGGGGCGACCGCCACGCGCGCGTGCCAGGGGCCGGAGGGCTCGCGCAGGCGGTCGACGTACACCTTGATCGTCACCGACCGGCCGGGGCCGAGCGTGCCGGAGGAACGGCTCAGGCGGAGCCAGGAGGCGCCGGTCGTCGCCGACCAGCGGACCGGGTCGTGCGCGTCCGCGGACGCGGTGAGGGTGATCAGCGTGGTGTCGCCGCTGTTGCCGGCGGTCACGGAGAGGCTCGTCGCGCCCTTCCCGCCGAGTCCCGTGACGCTGACGACCTCGACGGAGACGTCCGGCTCGTCGTCCTCGGCGGAGCCGGAGCCCGGCCGGGCGCCGACGTTCCCGGCGTTCCGGTGGCCGCCGGCCGGCTCGCTGCCCAGGACGCCGGGATCCTGCGCCTCGCTCGCCGTGGCCGCGGGGCCGGAGGCCTCCTCCGCGGTCACCGTGCCCCGGTAGGCGGCCCACAGGGCGAGCACGGGCGCGGCGACGACGGTGGCGACGACCGTCGTCGTGACGGCCCGCGCGCGCAGCCGGTCCCGGCGGGCGGCGCGGTCCTTGGGGTCCATCGGGAAGCCGCGCCGGTCGAAGCGGGGCGCCGCGGCGCCCCGCGCGCGCGGGAGGTGCGCCAGGACGGCGTGCAGCTCCGGGCGGGGCGCCTCCAGGACGGGCAGTTCGGCGGGCGTGACGCCGGCGCCGGGCCACCGGCCGGGGACCGCGCGTTCGGCGGTCCGGCGGCAGCGCGGGCAGTCGTCGACGTGGCGGACGAGTTCGCGGCGCAGCGCGGCGCTGAGCACGAGCTGCCGGTCGCCGGTGAGACGGGCCACACCGGGGCAGCCGCCGGTCTCGACGACGGCGAGGGCCGCACGCGTGCGTTCGACCTCGCAGGCGGCGGAGGCGATCAGCTCACGGGCGGCCGCGTGGTCCAGGCCGAGGACGGCGGCGATCTCGTGGGCGGCGAGGTGGTGGCGTACGGCGAGCTCGAGCGCCTCACGCTGCTCCGGGGTGGTGCCGGCCGCTTCCGGCCAGGCGAGCCGGGAGAGTTCGCGCCGTCGCCGTTCCTGGTCCTCGCCGGACGGAGGAGCGGCGGCGACGGGTGCGGCGCCGGCGCTCCGGGGGCCGCCGGCGCGCCGGGAACCACCGGTGCGCCGGGACCCGCCGTGGCGTCCCGCCGCACGGGTGGCCTGACGTTTCTGCTTGGCTTCGGCCAGCTTGCGCAGACACGCCCAGCGGGCCAGCGCGTACAGCCAGGCCCTGCGGTCCCCGGCGGCGTCCGGGACGCGCTGTCCGCGCCGCTCGGCGAGCGCGAGGGCGTCCGCGAGCGCCGCCGTGGCCGCGTCGTGGTCGCACAGCACGGACAGGCAGTAGGTGAACAGGCCGTCCAGGTGGGGCTCGTAGCGCGCGGACGGCCGCTGCGCCAGCGTGCGCGCCGCAGCGCGGTCGCGCCCCTCCCGGTGCGCCCGGTGTGCGCCGGTCATGCGGATCGAAGTCTCCGGACTGCTGCTCATCACCCGTGCGACCGTAGGCGGCGCGGAACACCCACTTCTGCCCCCTGGAGTCCTTTTAATCCGTACGGGTGAAACGATCCCTCATAAGAGGAGCAGGCGGAGGGGTCCCGTGGCTCGTTCGCGAGGGGGTGGCCGATACGCAGGGGGCGCGTGCGCCCCGCCGGGCGTCCCGGCCCCGGTGCGCCCGCACGGGCCGGACCGCGACCCGAACCGGCAGGACCCGCTGTCAGTGGCGGCGGTTACGGTTTCCCCATGGCTGCCCGTACGAAGACCACCAAGGACCGCCCGTCCTACCGCTGCACCGAATGCGGCTGGCAGACGGCCAAGTGGCTCGGCCGCTGCCCCGAATGCCAGGCGTGGGGCACGATCGAGGAGTACGGCGCGCCCGCGGTCCGTACGACGGCGCCGGGGCGCGTCACCACCTCCGCCCTGCCCATCGGCCAGGTCGACGGCCGTCAGGCCACCGCCCGCCCCACCGGCGTGCCCGAGCTGGACCGCGTCCTGGGCGGCGGGCTGGTTCCCGGCGCGGTCGTCCTCCTCGCCGGCGAGCCGGGCGTCGGCAAGTCCACGCTCCTGCTCGACGTGGCCGCCAAGTCGGCGAGCGACGAGCACCGCACGCTCTACGTCACGGGCGAGGAGTCCGCGAGCCAGGTCCGCCTGCGCGCCGACCGCATCGGCGCCATCGACGACCACCTGTACCTCGCCGCCGAGACCGACCTGGCGGCCGTCCTCGGTCACTTGGACGCGGTGAAGCCGTCGCTGCTGATCCTCGACTCGGTGCAGACGGTGGCCTCACCGGAGATCGACGGGGCGCCCGGCGGCATGGCCCAGGTCCGGGAGGTCGCCGGCGCCCTGATCCGCGCCTCCAAGGAACGCGGCATGTCCACGCTGCTGGTGGGCCACGTCACCAAGGACGGCGCGATCGCCGGCCCCCGCCTCCTCGAGCACCTGGTGGACGTCGTCCTGCACTTCGAGGGCGACCGACACGCGCGCCTGCGTCTCGTGCGGGGCGTCAAGAACCGCTACGGCGCGACCGACGAGGTCGGCTGCTTCGAACTGCACGACGAGGGCATCACGGGCCTCGCCGACCCGAGCGGACTCTTCCTGACCCGTCGCGACGAACCGGTGCCCGGCACCTGTCTGACCGTCACGCTGGAGGGCCGCCGCCCGCTCGTCGCCGAAGTGCAGGCGCTCACCGTCGACTCGCAGATCCCCTCCCCCCGCCGGACGACGTCCGGTCTGGAGACGTCCCGCGTCTCCATGATGCTCGCGGTCCTGGAGCAGCGCGGCAGGATCAGCGCGCTCGGCAAGCGGGACATCTACTCCGCGACGGTCGGCGGCGTGAAGCTCTCGGAGCCCGCGGCGGACCTGGCGATCGCCCTCGCGCTGGCCTCCGCGGCGAGTGACACCCCGCTGCCCAAGAACCTCGTCGCGATCGGCGAAGTCGGCCTCGCGGGTGAGGTCAGACGGGTCACGGGCGTCCAGCGCAGGCTCGCCGAGGCCCACCGTCTGGGCTTCACGCACGCGCTCGTGCCGGGTGACCCCGGCAAGGTCCCGTCCGGGATGAAGGTGCTGGAAGTCGCGGACATGGGGGACGCGCTGCGGGTCCTGCCGCGCTCCCGTCGCCGAGACGCCCCACGGGACGAGGAGGACCGCCGGTAGACTTTGCCCTGGTCTCGCCCGTCCGTACGAACCGAGTGCGCGAAACGGGAGCGCCTCAGAACCTGCGACCGGAGGAGTGCAGTGGCAGCCAACGACCGGGCGGCAGCTCCCGGAAAGTCCGGTGGGAGTTCCGGTGCCGACGGCCTGATGCGCGCCTCGCTGAGCGCGGTGGCTCCCGGCACGGCGCTGCGCGACGGCCTCGAGCGGGTGCTCCGCGGCAACACCGGCGGCCTCATCGTTCTGGGCTCCGACAAGACGGTCGAGGCGATGTGCACGGGCGGCTTCGTCCTGGACGTCGAGTTCACGGCGACGCGCCTGCGCGAGCTGTGCAAGCTCGACGGCGGCATCGTGCTCTCGTCCGATCTGTCGAAGATCCTGCGGGCCGGTGTCCAGCTGCTGCCGGACCCCGCGATCCCGACGGAGGAGACGGGCACCCGCCACCGCACGGCGGACCGCGTCAGCAAGCAGGTCGGCTTCCCCGTCGTCTCCGTCTCCCAGTCCATGCGCCTGATCGCCCTCTACGTCGACGGCCAGCGCCGCGTCCTGGAGGACTCGGCGGCGATCCTGTCCCGCGCGAACCAGGCGCTGGCGACCCTGGAGCGCTACAAGCTCCGCCTGGACGAGGTCGCGGGGACGCTGTCGGCGCTGGAGATCGAGGACCTGGTCACGGTCCGGGACGTCTCCGCGGTGGCGCAGCGCCTGGAGATGGTGCGCCGCATCGCCACCGAGATCGCCGAGTACGTGGTCGAGCTGGGCACCGACGGCCGCCTCCTCGCCCTCCAGCTGGACGAGTTGATCGCGGGCGTGGAGCCGGAGCGCGGACTGGTCGTCCGGGACTACGTCCCCGAGCCGACGGCCAAGCGCTCCCGCACGGTCGACGAGGCGCTGCACGAGCTGGACGTCCTCACCCACGCCGAACTCCTCGAACTGTCCACGGTCGCCCGCGCACTGGGCTACACCGGCTCTCCGGAGGCACTCGACTCGGCGGTCTCCCCCCGCGGCTTCCGGCTCCTGGCCAAGGTCCCGCGGCTGCCCGGCGCGATCATCGACCGCCTGGTGGAGCACTTCGGCAGCCTCCAGAAGCTGCTCGCCGCGAGCGTGGACGACCTGCAGACGGTGGACGGCGTGGGCGAGGCGCGGGCGCGCAGCGTCCGCGAGGGACTGTCCCGGCTGGCCGAGTCGTCGATCCTGGAGCGGTACGTCTGACCGGGAGGTGCGGTCCTGGGGCCGAGCCGGGGACAGCGACAGGGCGACGCCCCCGTGAGCCTCGGAAGCCGACCGGTACCTCGTCGGCTCCGTGAGGCCTCAGACGTCGCCCGAGGACAACCGACGCCTCGTGGGGCGCCCCCGCCCCGGTCTCAGGGGCCCCGGCCGTTCCGGTCGTCTCTGCCGCCCCAGCCGTGTCCGTGACCTCAGCGGTCTCAGTCGTTCTTCAGCACGAAGGACGACTGCGCCTTCGCGAATCCCGGAGCCTTGGCCTCCAGCAGGTACGTCCCGGCTCCGGCCACCCCCGCCGGGGGCGTGGCGCACTCCGCCGCGCTGGGCCTGCGGTCCCACTTCAGCGTGTAGGTGAAGGTGCCGCCGGCCGGCACGCGGTACAGCAGGCTGCCGGACGCCTTCGGACAGTCCGCCGACGACCAGTAGTCGTCCGTGCCACCCGCCTGAGTGATCGTCAGCACCGTGACGCGGGGCCCGAGATCGACCTTGCAGTCGCTCCCCGAGGAGTTCTTCGCCGTCAGTTGGAACGTCGGCGTCTGGTCGGGGGAGTAGGTGTTGCGGACGCTGCGCAGGCTCAACGTCACCACGCTGGCGGTGCAGTCGGGCAGGGTGGTCCCCGCCGGCAGCGTCGCCGCCGAACCGCTCCCGCTGGTACCGCCACCGCCGCCGCCGACGCCCTCCGAGCCGCCCCCGCCGCCCGTGCCGCCCGCTGCGGAGCCGCCGCCCGAGCCCGAACCCTCGTCCGCGCCGGAGCCCGCGTCCGCGCCCGAACTCGATCCCGAACCGCCGGAGTCCCCGTCGTCCGACTCGTCGCGCCCGCCCGGGTGTTCACTGATCGCGGGCCCGGATCCGGACGGCCCCGGCGTGATGGAGGACGCCGGGTTCTTGCCGTCGCCCCCGTCCGCGCCGTTCTTGCCGCCGCCTCCGCCCGAGGTGACGATCCATGTGATCAGCAGCGCCAACAGGGCGACCACAGACACGAGTACGACCCTCCGTCGCCAGTAGATGGAGGAGGGAAGCGGCCCGACCGGATTGCGCAGAGATCCCACGGCGCAAACTGTACGAGAGATCGCCGCGTTCCCCGGCCCCACCCGCCGCCAGGACGACAACTTTTCCGGATCATCATCCCGGATACGGCTTCCAGGCCCCCGACTTGTGCCTCCCCCACACACGCACCGTCGCAGGACGTGACGACGCCGCCCGCACCGCACACCGTCCGTAACCGTGATCACCTTTCGCATTCGCGTGCCTTGCACCTCTGGCCATGGCTCGGGTGCGCACTCCGGGGACACTCCGGCGTCCCACGCCGCCGGGCGGCGGTACGCGCGCGTGCCCGGGTGCGCATGGCAGGATCGAAGAGTCATGACTGCGCCCACGAAGCCCCCCCACAGCAGCCCCGCCGACGCCGCCTCCGGCCCCCGCCACGGAGAGCGGCCGTCCTGCGCACCCGCCCACGGAACCCCCGCCGGGGAGATCTCCGGCATCCACCTGCACTCCCCCGTCATCGACTGGTTCGACGACCACGCCCGCGACCTGCCCTGGCGACGCCCCGAGGCCGGCGCCTGGGGTGTGATGGTCAGCGAGTTCATGCTCCAGCAGACGCCGGTCAGCCGGGTCCTGCCGGTCTACGAGGAGTGGCTCGCACGCTGGCCCCGCCCCGCCGACCTGGCCGCGGAGGCCCCCGGTGAGGCCGTCCGCGCCTGGGGCCGGCTCGGCTACCCGCGGCGCGCCCTGCGGCTGCACGGCGCCGCGGTGGCCATAACGGAACGGCACGGCGGCGACGTGCCCTCGGACCACGCGCAGCTGCTGGCGCTGCCCGGCATCGGCGAGTACACGGCCGCCGCCGTCGCGTCCTTCGCGTACGGCCAGCGGCACGCCGTCCTGGACACCAACGTGCGCCGCGTCTTCGCGCGCGCGGTGACCGGCGTGCAGTACCCGCCGAACGCCACCACGGCCGCCGAGCGCAAACTGGCCCGCGCGCTGCTCCCCGAGGACGAGGGGACGGCCGCCCGCTGGGCCGCCGCCTCCATGGAGCTCGGCGCGCTCGTGTGCACGGCCAGGAACGAGAGCTGTCACCGGTGCCCGATCGCCGCGCAGTGCGCCTGGCGGGTCGCGGGCAAGCCGGAGCACGACGGCCCGCCCCGGCGGGGCCAGACGTACGCGGGCACGGACCGGCAGGTGCGCGGCAAGCTGCTCGCCGTCCTGCGGGACGCGCACGCGCCCGTGCCCCAGGCGGCCCTCGACCGGGTGTGGCACGAGCCGGTGCAGCGCGCGCGGGCGCTGGACGGTCTCGTCGCGGACGGTCTGGTGGAGCCGTTGCCGGGCGGTCTGTACCGCCTGCCGCTGACCTGACCGACAGTCACCTCACAGGAACATGGGCCCTTTTCCCGGCCCCCGCCGGGCCTTCGTCACGTCCACCCGCCGGACACACCACGTCAAACCATCACCATTCGGCTCGATCCTTTACCCCGAACCCCCTTCCGTTACACAACCGACGGACAGCCGAGGGCTAGCCGCAGGCTGCCTCGGACAGTGCCGTGACAACACCTCCGTAGCTTCTTCTGCGTGGCCGACAGCGGCACGAGGGCCACGGACCACAGGCGGTGAACCGGCGGCGGCAGCCGCTCGGAACGGGGACACGGAGGCGGTTGACCATGGCGCAGGGCGAGGTGCTCGAGTTCGAGGAGTACGTCCGCACCCGGCAGGACGCGCTGCTGCGCAGCGCCCGCCGGCTGGTGCCGGACCCGGTCGACGCGCAGGACCTGCTCCAGACGGCGCTGGCGCGGACCTACGGCCGCTGGGAGGGCATCGCGGACAAGCGCCTGGCCGACGCCTACCTGCGCCGCGTCATGATCAACACCCGGACCGAGTGGTGGCGGGCCCGCAAGCTGGAGGAGGTGCCCACCGAGCAGCTCCCGGACGCCTCCGTGGAGGACTCCACCGAGCAGCACGCGGACCGTGCCCTGCTGATGGACGCGATGAAGGTGCTCGCTCCGAAGCAGCGCAGCGTCGTGGTGCTGCGACACTGGGAGCAGATGTCCACGGAGGAGACGGCCGCCGCCCTCGGCATGTCGGCCGGAACGGTCAAGAGCACGCTGCACCGGGCGCTCGCCCGGCTCCGCGAGGAGCTGGAAGCCCGCGATCTGGACGCACGCGCGCTGGAGCGTGAGGAGCGGGAGCGTTGCGCGGCGGCCTGACCGAGGCAGGGCCCACAGCGGCCCGGGGGTCCCTCCAGGCGGTGATCACGGCGGCGGCCGTGCTCGCCGCCCTCGCCCTTTTCACCTCCGCCTGCGCCACCGGCGGCACCGGCGCCCGCGACGAGGGGCCGGCCCACTCCGACGCGGCGGCCGGCGCCGCCACGGCCTCGCCGTCGGCCGCCTCCACCGACACCCCCGACCGTGTGGACGCGGTCCGGCTCGTCAAGGAGGACCCCGCGGTCTCGGCGGAGGTCAAGCGGGGGCTGAAGCCGTGCGTCGGCGACGAGTACCCGGTCGACGTGTCCTACGGCGACCTCACCGACGGCTCCCGCAGCGACGTCGTGGTGAACGTGCTGACCTGCGGTGACGCCGTAGGGGTCGGCTCGTACGTGTACCGGCGCGAGGACGGCCGGTACGAGAACGTGTTCCGGACCGAGGAGCCCCCGGTGTACGCGGAGATCGACCGCGGCGACCTCGTGGTCACCAAGCAGGTGTACGAGAAGGGCGACCCCGTCTCCAGCCCGTCGGGGGAGAACGTGATCACCTACCGCTGGGCCGACGACCGCTTCGTCAAGGAGTACAGCTGGCACAACGACTACAGCAGCGTCGTCGGCGAGGACGCGTCGCCGGAGCCGGAGGACGGCTGAGTCCGGAGGATCCCGGAGGGAAATCCCCCGGCGCGTGAACCGTTCGGGCCGCCCGGACCGATGAGTGAGTGAACGCACCGAGCGCTCCGGACGTCCCACCAAGGGGCGGCCCGACAGCGAACCGACAGCCGGTTCACAGCGCCGCGGCCGACAAAGGGGCCGGCGGGCGGCCGGCAGACGCACGACCGACAGACACACGCACGACACCCACGAGGACTGAGAGCACCGGGATGGCAGACCAGACCCACGTCCTGTTCGTCGAGGACGACGACGTCATCCGCGAGGCCACCCAGCTCGCACTGGAGCGGGACGGCTTCGTGGTCACCGCGATGCCCGACGGCCTGTCCGGCCTGGAGGCGTTCCGGGCCGACCGCCCCGACATCGCGCTGCTGGACGTCATGGTGCCCGGCCTGGACGGGGTGAGCCTGTGCCGGCGCATCCGGGACGAGTCCACCGTGCCGGTGATCATGCTCTCCGCGCGCGCCGACTCCATCGACGTCGTCCTCGGTCTGGAGGCCGGCGCCGACGACTACGTGACCAAACCGTTCGACGGCGCCGTCCTGGTCGCCCGCATCCGCGCCGTCCTGCGCCGCTTCGGCCACGCGGGCGGCGGCGACCGGACCGAGCCGGACGCCTCCCCGGCGGGCGGCGTGCTGACCTTCGGCGACCTGGCGATCGACACCGAGGGCATGGAGGTGCGCCGTGCCGGACAGCCCGTGGCCCTCACCCCGACCGAGATGCGGCTGCTGCTGGAGTTCTCCTCCGCCCCGGGCACGGTGCTGTCGCGGGACAAGCTGCTGGAGCGCGTGTGGGACTACGGCTGGGGCGGTGACACCCGTGTGGTCGACGTCCATGTGCAGCGGCTGCGCACGAAGATCGGCCAGGACCGCATCGAGACGGTCCGTGGCTTCGGCTACAAGCTGAAGGCCTGAGCGGGCAGGGGTATGCGGGGGATGTTGCGGCACCTGGTTCCGGCCCGTGTGGAGCGTGCGGGCATGCGCACCGGCCTGCGGTGGAAGCTGAGCGCGGCCATCGCCCTGGTCGGCGCGCTGGTGGCGATCGCGCTCAGCCTGGTCGTGCACAACGCGGCCCGGGTGTCCATGCTGGACAACGCGCGCGACCTCGCCGACGAGCGCGTCCAGATCGCCCAGCGCAACTACGACGCGTCCGGGCGCGCGAACTTCCCCAGCATCAAGATCGACGACCCTGATCTGCCGTCGGAGCTGCGAAGGAAGGTCGGGGAGGGCCGCCGGGCGACCTTCGTCTCCGACCGCGCGGGCGGTGTGCCGGACATCTGGGCGGCCGTACCGGTCAAGGGCGGCCACGTGCTCTCCCTGCACACCGGCTTCACCGACCGCAGCACCGACATCCTCAACGACCTCGACCAGGCCCTGGTGATCGGCTCCATCGCGGTCGTCTTCGGCGGCAGCGCGCTCGGCGTGCTCATCGGCGGGCAGTTGTCCCGCCGGCTGCGCAAGGCGGCGGCCGCCGCCAACCAGGTCGCCAAGGGCGAGCCGGACGTGCGGGTGCGGGACGCCATCGGCGGGGTCGTGCGGGACGAGACCGACGACCTGGCGAGCGCGGTGGACGCCATGGCCGACGCGCTCCAGCAGCGGCTGGAGGCCGAGCGCAGGGTCACCGCCGACATCGCGCACGAGCTGCGCACGCCCGTGACGGGGCTGCTCACGGCCGCCGAGCTGCTGCCGCCCGGCCGGCCCACGGAACTGGTCCTGGACCGGGCCAAGGCGATGCGCACCCTCGTCGAGGACGTGCTGGAGGTGGCCCGCCTCGACGGCGCCTCGGAGCGCGCGGAGTTGCAGGACATCCTGCTGGGCGAGTTCGTCACCCGGCGCGTCGCGGCCAAGGACCCGCAGGCCGAGGTCCGGGTGGTGCACGAGTCGATGGTCACCACCGACCCCAGGCGCCTGGAGCGCGTGCTGTTCAACCTGCTCGCCAACGCCGGCCGGCACGGCAGACCGCCGATCCAGGTCACCGTCGAGGGCCGGGTCATCCGCGTCCGCGACCACGGCCCCGGTTTCCCCGGGGACCTGCTCGCCGACGGTCCGAGTCGCTTCCGCACCGGCAGCAGCGACCGCGCCGGTCGCGGCCATGGACTCGGTCTGACCATCGCCGCGGGCCAGGCCCGCGTCCTGGGCGCCCGGCTGACGTTCCGCAACGTACGGCCGGCCGGGGCGCCGGAGCACCTACCCGCCGAGGGCGCCGTCGCCGTCCTGTGGCTGCCGGAGCACGCGCCGACGAACACGGGAAGCTATCCGATGCTGCCGCTGCCGGGGCAGTAGCGGCCGGATCCCGGTGTCGCGGGCGGCCGGGCCCGGCCCCGGCAGGCGTCCCCGGAGACGCCGGTTCCCCGCCGCGACCGGTCGGCGAGGGCGGGGTGCCGTCGTCGTCACGGAAGACCGCCTCGATGCGGCAGGGGCGCGCCCGCGGCGGCTCCTGGACGGACTCCGCGCCACGCGCCCCGAGGGTCTCGCGGCCGCCACGGCGTCGTCCGCGCGGAAGGCCCCCGGGGCGGACACCGCCGGGGGCCTTGGGTCGCGGATCGGGGTGGGCCTCCGCGCTCAGCGGCGGAAGGCGGCTCTCCCTGACGGCCGGGTCAGACCGCCTCCACCACGGGCATCTTGGGCGCGTCGGCCTCCTCCGTGGTGCCCTCCGCCTTCGGGCCGGCTCCCCGCAGCGGGACCTCCTTGACGAACAGGGAGGCCACGAACGCGATCACGGCCACCACCGATCCGAGGAGGAACGCCCCGTGGGTGCCGTCGGAGACCGCGTACTGGTACGCCTCCCGGGCCGCCGCCGGAAGCTTGGCGAGGCTGGCCGCGTCCAGTTGCGCGGACTGCTCGGTGATCTTCGAGCCCAGCGCGCCGGCCCGCTCGGACATGACGTCCTGGACACGGCTGTTGAACAGCGCACCCATGATCGCCACGCCGAAGGACGAGCCGAGCGTCCGGAACAGGGTGGTCGACGAGGAGGCGACGCCCATGTCCTTCATCTCCACGCTGTTCTGCGCGACCAGCATGGTGACCTGCATCAGGCAGCCCATGCCGAGGCCGACGACGGCCATGAAGACACCGGAGGTGAAACGGGAGGTGCCGGTGTCCATCGTGGACATCAGGTACAGCCCGACGATCATCAGGGCGCCGCCGACGATCGGGAAGACCTTGTAGCGGCCGCTGCCGGTGGTGATCCGGCCCGCGACCATCGAGGTGACGAGCATCGCGCCGAGCATCGGCAGGAGCAGCAGACCCGAGTTGGTGGCGGACGCGCCCTGCACGGCCTGCTGGTACAGCGGCAGGAAGAGCGTCGCGCCGAACATCACGAAGCCGGTGATGAAGCCGATGACGGACATCAGGGTGAAGTTGCGGCTGCGGAAGATGTGCAGCGGCACGATCGGCTCGGCGGCCCTGGTCTGCCAGAACACGAACCCGATCAGCGCGGCGACGCCGATCCCGATCAGCTCCATGATCCGCGCGGAGCCCCAGGCGTACTCGGTGCCGCCCCACGTGGTGACGAGCACGATCGAGGTGATGCCGACGGTCAGCAGCGCGGCGCCCAGGTAGTCGATGCGCGCTTCGGCCCGCTTCTTCGGCAGGTGCAGCACGGCGGTGATCAGACCCAGGGCCATCACGCCGAGCGGCAGGTTGATGTAGAAGGCCCAGCGCCAGCCCCAGTGGTCGGTGATGGTGCCGCCGACCAGCGGTCCGCCGATCATGGCGATGGCCATCACGCCGGCCATCATGCCCTGGTACCTGCCGCGCTCCCGCGGCGGCACGAGGTCGCCGATGATCGCCATGACACCGACCATCAGACCGCCGGCGCCCAGGCCCTGGACGGCGCGGAAGGCGATCAGCTGGCCCATGTCCTGCGCCATCCCGCTCAGCGCCGAACCGGCCAGGAAGATCACGATCGAGCTGAGGAAGGCGCCCTTGCGCCCGTACATGTCACCGAGCTTGCCCCAGATCGGGGTGGAGGCGGCGGTCGCCAGGGTGTACGACGTCACCACCCAGGACAGGTGCTCCAGGCCTCCGAGCTCACCGACGATCGTCGGCATCGCCGTGCCCACGATCATGTTGTCGAGCATCGCGAGCATCATCGTGATCATCAGCGCGAGCATGACGACCCGTACGCTCTTGGGTTCCCGTACGTCCGGTGCGTCCGGCGCGCCGCCGGCACCCGTTCGCACAGCTGTTGTGTCCGCCATCGTTTCCCACTCCCCCTGGGCCGCCTACTTACTTGCCGCCCGGCTAGTTCACTACACTGGGAAGGTAGACCCGCAACTAGCCGGGCGTCAAGTAAGTTTCCCCGCCGGGCGGCAGGTAAGTTTTTCTTACCGATCGACGGGGGAATCTCGCGGGAGCGCGAAGAACACGAGGACGGACGTCACGATGGACGGCATCAGGCAGCAGCGCCGCGGCAACACCCGCCAGCGCATCCAGGACGTGGCCCTCGAACTCTTCGCCGAGCAGGGCTACGAGAAGACCTCGCTGCGCGAGATCGCGGAACGGCTGGAGGTCACGAAGGCGGCCCTGTACTACCACTTCAAGACCAAGGAAGAGATCCTCGTCAGCATCTTCACGGATCTGACGAAGCCGATCGAAGAGCTGATCGAGTGGGGCAAGGACCAGCCGCACACCCTCGAGACCAAGCACGAGATCGTACGGCGCTACGGCCAGGCCCTCACCGACGCCGCCCCGCTCTTCCGCTTCATGCAGGAGAACCAGGCGACGGTGCGGGAGCTCCAGATCGGCGACTCGTTCAAGCACCGCATGCGGGGGCTGCGCGACATCATCATCGACCCGGACGCCCCGCTCGCCGACCAGGTCCGCTGCGTCAGCGCCATCTTCACGCTGCACGCCGGCACGTTCTTCCTGCAGGACGTCGAAGGCGACCCCGAGGAGAAGCGCGCAGCCGTCCTCGAGGTCGCCATCGATCTGGTCACCCAGGCCCACCAGGGCTCACGTCCCTAGGGGTGTCCCGAGCGGGGCCGCCCCGGCCGGGCCGAAGCCGCGCCGGCCGGGGCATCGTCGTGTCAGACGAGGAGACCCTTGCCCCGCAGGAACTTGACCGGGTCCACCGCTGAGCCGTAGTTGGGGGTCGCGCGGATCTCGAAGTGCAGGTGCGGACCGCTGGAGTTGCCGGTGTTGCCGGACAGGGCGATGCGCTGGCCGGTCTTGACGACCTGACCGATCCGCACGTCGACCTCGGACAGGTGGGCGTACTGGGAGTACGTGCCGTTGCCGTGCTTGATGACGATCGCGTTGCCGTAGGCCGGACCGTCGCCGGCGCCGTTGCCGCCGGCCTTGACGACGGTGCCGCCGTGGGCCGCGACGACCTTGGTGCCGGTCGGCACGGCGAAGTCCTGGCCGCTGTGGGTGTGCTGCCACATGCCGCCGGCCTGCGCGAAGCTGGCCGACTTCGTGTAGTGGGCGACCGGCTTGACCCAGGAAGCGGTCGCGGCCGTCTTCGCCGCCGCGGGCTTGGCGACGACCGGCTGGACGGCGGACGCCACTCCGCTCCCCAGCACGACCGAGGCGCCGAGGGCGGCGGCCCCGACGGCCACGCGGGAGCGGATCAGGGACGTACGGGAAGAACGGGACGTGACGCGCTGGAACATCGAAACCTCGTGGGGCAGGAGACAGAGAAAACCACCCGACGCACAAACGTCCGCCGGACGGCCATTCCTTGGTAACCCGTCGGCCCGGTAAGTCTCAAACGTGTGACCTACGACGGTAGCTAGTACCTCGTCACCAAAAACACCACTTCTTGACAGTCAACCTTTTCGTCCCTTTTGCTCCATCACCCCTGCCAGGGACCCCTTCCGCTGCGCAGAAGCATGCCTTTTGTCCGTTTCGCCGGACCGCCAGACATCACTATCCCGGTTAGTACCGGATAAATCCCCTGTGCGTCACATCACCGCCGAGCCGCTCGGGAGACTTCGAATGTGACCGCGGTTACTTTCCTTTTCCGAGGTAATTTGTGACCCCCGTCACGACTGAATGCACGAGTCTGTGAGCGGCCTCTCATGTCCCGCTACCGTCCAGTAACCCGCTGGTTCCCCTCAAGCCATCCCCATCGATGAGCATGCCCACGACACCCGCAGCGCCATGGACGCGAGAGGACCCCCACATGACCAGAGGCACCTGGACGACAGGCACCTGGACGCGCCGCATCGCCATGACGGCCGCCACCACGGCCGCCGTCACCGCGATGGCCGTCCCGGCCGGCGCCCAGGCTGCGACGGCCGCCGGCACCTCCACCGTCGCCTCAGCCGCCGCCACGGCCGCCGCGGAGGACGTCGACTACGACACCTGGCAGGCCGACTGCCAGGCCGTGATGGACCAGGCCCTGCCCTACCTGAGGCAGCGCATCGCCGCCACGAAGCCGGGCGAGAAGCAGGCGATCGTCCTCGACGTCGACAACACCGCGCTGGAGACCGACTTCGGCTTCAGCTACCCGCAGCCGGCCAACCAGCCGGTCCTCGAGGCCGCCGAGTACGCCCAGGAGCACGGCGTCTCGCTGTTCTTCGTCACCGCCCGCCCGGGGATCATCGCCGGGGTGACCGACTACAACCTCGAGCACGTCGGCTACGAGGTCGCCGGCCTCCACGTCCGCGGCTTCCTCGACCTCTTCAAGGACGTCGCCGCCTACAAGACCGCCCAGCGCGTCGCCATCGAGAACAAGGGCTACACGATCATCGCGAACATCGGCAACAGCGCCACCGACCTGTCCGGCGGCCATGCCGAGAAGACGTTCAAACTGCCCGACTACGACGGGCAGTTGTCGTGACCCGGTGACGCGCTGAGCGTCACCGGGAAAGCAAGAGGGGCCGGTGCTCGGGAGAGCACCGGCCCCTCTTGCTCGAGGATCCGTCTTCCTCGGGGGTCCGTCAGACGAACCCCCGCGGGATCACGCGTCCTTGCTCAGGTTCGGCCCGGCACCGCCGGCCGCCTGCTCGATCGGCGGGACGTCCGGCAGCGCCGACTTCTCCTCACCGCGGAAGGTGAAGGTCTTGGCGTCGCCGTCGCCCTCGGTGTCCACGACCACGATGTGACCGGGGCGCAGCTCGCCGAAGAGGATCTTCTCCGAGAGCGTGTCCTCGATCTCGCGCTGGATGGTGCGGCGCAGCGGACGCGCACCCAGCACCGGGTCGTAGCCCTTCTTGGACAGCAGCTCCTTGGCGGACTGGGAGAGCTCGATGCCCATGTCCCGGTCCTTCAGGCGCTCGTCCACCTTGCTGATCATCAGGTCGACGATCCGCAGGATGTCCTCCTGCGTCAGCTGCGGGAAGACGACCACGTCGTCGACGCGGTTGAGGAACTCCGGCCGGAAGTGCTGCTTGAGCTCGTCCGAGACCTTGTTCTTCATGCGCTCGTAGTTGGTCTTCGTGTCACCCGCGGCGGCGAAGCCGAGGTTGAAGCCCTTGGAGATGTCCCGGGTGCCGAGGTTGGTCGTCATGATGATGACCGTGTTCTTGAAGTCCACGACCCGGCCCTGGGAGTCGGTCAGGCGACCGTCCTCCAGGATCTGCAGCAGCGAGTTGAAGATGTCCGGGTGGGCCTTCTCGACCTCGTCGAAGAGGACGACGGAGAACGGCTTGCGGCGGACCTTCTCGGTCAGCTGGCCGCCCTCTTCGTAGCCCACGTATCCGGGCGGGGAACCGAAGAGACGCGACACCGTGTGCTTCTCGCTGAACTCCGACATGTCGAGGGAGATCAGCGCGTCCTCGTCACCGAAGAGGAACTCGGCGAGCGCCTTGGACAGCTCGGTCTTACCGACACCGGACGGCCCGGCGAAGATGAACGAGCCACCCGGACGCTTCGGGTCCTTCAGACCGGCGCGCGTACGGCGGATCGCCTTCGACAGCGCCTTGACGGCGTCGTTCTGGCCGATGACCCGCTTGTGCAGCTCCTCCTCCATGCGGAGCAGGCGGCTGGACTCCTCCTCGGTCAGCTTGAAGACCGGGATGCCCGTGGCCGTGGCGAGGACCTCGGCGATCAGCTCGCCGTCGACCTCGGCGACGACGTCCATGTCGCCGGCCTTCCACTCCTTCTCCCGCTTGGCCTTGGCGGCCAGGAGCTGCTTCTCCTTGTCGCGCAGGGAGGCGGCCTTCTCGAAGTCCTGCGAGTCGATCGCGGACTCCTTGTCGCGGCGGACGCCGGCGATCTTCTCGTCGAACTCGCGCAGGTCCGGCGGAGCGGTCATCCGGCGGATACGCATCCGGGAGCCGGCCTCGTCGATCAGGTCGATGGCCTTGTCCGGCAGGAAGCGGTCCGAGATGTACCGGTCGGCCAGGGTGGCGGCCTGGACCAGCGCCTCGTCGGTGATGGAGACGCGGTGGTGCGCCTCGTACCGGTCGCGCAGACCCTTGAGGATCTCGATCGTGTGCGGCAGGGACGGCTCGGCGACCTGGATGGGCTGGAAGCGGCGCTCCAGGGCCGCGTCCTTCTCCAGGTGCTTGCGGTACTCGTCCAGCGTGGTCGCACCGATGGTCTGGAGCTCACCGCGGGCCAGCATCGGCTTCAGGATGGAGGCCGCGTCGATGGCGCCCTCGGCGGCGCCCGCACCGACCAGCGTGTGGAGCTCGTCGATGAACAGGATGATGTCGCCGCGGGTGCGGATCTCCTTGAGCACCTTCTTCAGGCGCTCCTCGAAGTCACCGCGGTAGCGGGAGCCGGCGACCAGGGCGCCGAGGTCCAGGGTGTAGAGGTGCTTGTCCTTGAGGGTCTCGGGCACCTCGCCCTTGACGATGGCCTGGGCGAGGCCCTCGACAACGGCGGTCTTGCCGACGCCGGGCTCACCGATCAGCACCGGGTTGTTCTTGGTGCGACGGGACAGCACCTGCATGACCCGCTCGATCTCCTTCTCGCGCCCGATGACCGGGTCGAGCTTGGACTCGCGAGCGGCCTGGGTGAGGTTCCGGCCGAACTGGTCGAGGACCAGGGACGTCGAGGGCGTGCCCTCGGCAGGCCCGCCGGCGGTGGCGGTCTCCTTGCCCTGGTAGCCGGAGAGCAGCTGGATGACCTGCTGCCGCACCCGGTTGAGATCGGCGCCCAGCTTGACCAGGACCTGGGCGGCGACGCCCTCGCCCTCGCGGATCAGGCCGAGCAGGATGTGCTCCGTGCCGATGTAGTTGTGGCCCAGCTGAAGGGCCTCGCGGAGCGACAGCTCCAGGACCTTCTTGGCACGGGGGGTGAAGGGGATGTGGCCCGAAGGGGCCTGCTGGCCCTGGCCGATGATCTCCTCCACCTGCTGGCGGACCGCCTCGAGCGAAATCCCGAGGCTCTCAAGGGCCTTGGCGGCGACACCCTCACCCTCGTGGATCAGGCCCAGGAGGATGTGCTCGGTGCCGATGTAGTTGTGGTTGAGCATCCGGGCTTCTTCCTGAGCCAGGACGACAACCCGCCGCGCGCGGTCGGTGAACCTCTCGAACATCGTTAATCGCTCCTCAGAGCGGTCAGGCAGTGGGGGGAACTTCCCCTCCCTGTCCTTCCGCAGCTTAGTCCCGCAAGCGGGGACCGCTCATTCCAACTGCCGACACCGTCGATGGCCTCCTGACCCCGCTCACGCCGACATCTGCTCCAACCCGATGGTGCGAGACGATGTTCCCGCAGGCCAGGTGGTTACCCTCACCATCACTACGCCGATGGCGAACGTGAGACGTCCTTCCCTGCGTGTCGCCCCCTCCCACTAGGGATGTCTTACCCGCTGGGACGGAGACTCCATGCCGCGCGCACCGGTTCCCTCCGCTATGGGCGAACAACCTTGCGCCTCCCCACCGCCCCGCGCGCTCCCCCGTCGCACACCGTGCGCATTCGCGTGAACACGCAGCGTGACTTTCCGGACTCGCGGGCGGTTGCGCCGGACATGGTTGGCTCAGTCCCCTCGGTCGTTCCCCCGGCCGCCTCTCCGGCATCCGCGCTCCCCTTCCCGCGCCGGCCGCTCGCCCCGGCCCGTCCGGGGCGTCCGGCCGACCCCGTCCGCGGCTGGTACGAGAACGAACTGGGGTGGGCGACGGTGCCCGGGGAGCCGGTACGGCTTTCGGTGGGCCTGCGGTTCGACGTCCTGGACGTGCCGGTCGAGGCCGGCCGTGCGGCGCTGCGGCGCCTCGCGCCGGGCTCTCCGGTGGCCGTGGCGGGCGACCGGATGCGGCTGCTGGTGGCCGCGGGCGGCGCGGAGGAGCTGCCGGGGATCCTCCAGTGGCTGGAGTGGGGGCGGCTGCCGCTGGATCTGGGGGCCGTCGGGGCGGGCGGCGTCATCGAGGCGCCCTGGCCCCCGGGCCCGCGGGCCGCTCCGCCCGCACAGGGGGCCGCCGTGTGGGTGCGGCCCCCCGGGACCGGGCGCGAGGTCGAGGCCTCGCTGCCGGCGATGCCGGCCGTCGGGGGCGGTGGGGGTGCCCCCGACCTGGTGCGGTGGGTGGACACGCTGGCGACGCAGTGCCACCGTGTCCGGCTGCGGCGCGGGTGCGCTCAGCCGTTGGCCTGCTCGTAGGCCTCGCGAATGGTCGCCGGGACGCGGCCACGGTCGTTGACCTCGTAACCGTTCTCCTTCGCCCATGCGCGGATCTGCGCGGTGTCCTGGCTGCCACCGGAAGCGGCGCGCGCCTTTCCGCGTCCACCAGAAGCGCGGCCTCCGGTTCGACGACCGCCCTTCACATAGGGGTCGAGAAGGCCGCGCAGCTTGTCCGCATTGGCCGTCGTGAGATCGATCTCGTAGGTCTTGCCGTCCAGCGCGAACGTCACGGTCTCGTCCGCCTCGCCGCCGTCGAGGTCGTCGACAAGAAGGACCTGAACCTTCTGTGCCACCGGATTTCCTTTCATCGATAACGTGAGGGCCGGGGGTCTGCGGCGTCCGCCGTTTCGCCGCCCCTTGTTATATGCAGTACTGCAGTACGTCGGAAAGCAAACCGCTTTTGCTGGGAAAACACAAACCCCCGGGAGAGGCCCACGCCCCGGCCCCGCCGGGAAACATGCGCGTTTCGGACATAGGGGTACCCGGCAGGGCCGGGCGGCCCGGAATGGGCTCGACGATCACAGATGCAGAAGCATCCGGCTGTTGCCCAAGGTGTTCGGTTTCACTCGTTCGAGTCCGAGGAACTCCGCGACGCCCTCGTCATAGGAACGCAGCAGCTCCGCGTAGACATCGGTGTCGACCGGCGTCTCGCCGATCTCCACGAAGCCGTGCTTGCCGAAGAAGTCCACTTCGAAGGTCAGGCAGAAAACCCGCCGAACGCCGAGCCAGCGGGCGGTGTGCAGCAGCTTCTCCAACAAGCGGTGACCGACGCCGGCGCCCTTGAGCCCGGGCTTCACCGCGAGAGTGCGGACTTCCGCGAGGTCTTCCCACATCACGTGCAGCGCGCCGCAGCCGACCACCTCGGCGTTGTCGTCCCGTTCGGCGACCCAGAACTCCTGGATGTCCTCGTAAAGCGTCACCGTCGCTTTGTCGAGCAGGATGCGGTCGCGGACGTACGCGTCAAGGAGACGGCGCACCGCGGGAACATCGCTGGTCCGGGCCCGGCGGACGGTGATGGCTTTAGCGCTGACTTCGGGGCTCTGTGCTGACATGTACGGACGCTATCGCCCGCCGGTCTCCGTTGCCGAGCCGGGGTTCTCGCCGGGACTCCCCGCTTGTGCGGGTTCGGAAGTTTCCGGACCTTGCACGATGCGTACCGCGTCGCGCAGTGCCCGGCGCTGTTCGTCGCTCATCATCCCGAAGAAGGCGACGAGAGCGGCGGCGGGGTTGTCGCTCTGCGCCCAGGCGTCGTTCATGAGGGCGGCGGCGTAGGCGGCGCGGGTGGAGACCGCCTCATATCGATAGGCCCGGCCTTCCGCCTCGCGGCGCACCCAGCCCTTCTGATGGAGATTGTCCAAAACGGTCATCACGGTGGTGTAGGCGATGGACCGTTCCTGCTGAAGGTCTTCCAGGACTTCTCGAACGGTCACCGGGCGGTTCCACTTCCACACCCGCGTCATGACCGCGTCTTCGAGTTCTCCCAATGGGCGAGGCACACCTCAGAACAGTAGTGGGAGATCCGGGCGATCGCGTGCCGGACAGGCACATTAATCAGTAAACATGAACAAAAGGGGCGTACGGCTCCGGGGAGGGGGCCGTACGCCTCGAGGACGCGTGCTCACGGGGGTGCGCCCGAGGGCGCGCCCCTGGAGGCGCGCCCTCGGGTCGGGGCCGGGTCAGACGTCGGTGCCGGCGGAGGCCGGGCGGCCGCCCTCGGCGCGTGCGAGGGCGGCGTCGACGGCCGCGTCCTCCTTGGCCTTGTTGGCCCCGCCCTGGGTCTTCACGATCACCCTGATCACACCGATGAAGAACACCGCCATGACGACGGGGGGCACGAGCGCGGAGACGTAGTCCATGGATCCAGGGTAGCCAGGGAGGAAGGGGACACCGGGACGGGGTCGGCCCGGGTGTGCGGCGTTCGGGTGACGTCCCTAGCCCACGGCGAGCCTCCGCCGTCCGGCGCCCGCGGACGGGGGAGCCGGC
Organism: Streptomyces sp. NPDC017936; assembly: GCF_044328485.1. Taxonomy (NCBI): domain Bacteria; kingdom Bacillati; phylum Actinomycetota; class Actinomycetes; order Kitasatosporales; family Streptomycetaceae; genus Streptomyces; species Streptomyces sp. NPDC017936. The sequence continues at coordinate 35,037 of NZ_JBIRHK010000025.1, forward strand.
TTGCGGCGCGGGAAGACCTCGCCCGGCGTGGGGACGGGCCGGCGGACCGGCTCGGGGGCGGCGGGCTCCACGGGGACGGGCCCGGGGCCGGGACGGGGTGCGGCGGGCTTCTCCGCGGGCTTCTTCTCCGGCTCCCGGCCCGGACCGCCGGCGGCGACGGCGGTGGCGGCGGCGACACGGCCGGCGGCAGGCCCCTCCCCCGTCGCGGAGAGGCCTCCCGGCAGGGCCAGCAGGCGCGTGCGGGCCGCCGGGACGACGGGGGCGGCAGGAGTGCCCCGCTGGGCCGCACGGCGCGCGAGACGGGCGCGCACGTCCTCCTCGGCGAGCACCTGGCAGCGTTCCAGGAGGGCGGCGGCCGTCGGGTTGCCCCGCAGGGCGCGCAGGGCGGCGAGGTCGTCGGGCACGGGCCGGTGGCCGGCCTCCAGGACCTCCTCCAGGAGCGTGATGTAGCCGGACGCGGTGCCGGGGAGGGCGGCGCGGTACCGGCCGAGGTCGGCCACCAGGAAGGCCCGCAGCCGGGCGGCCTCCCGCATCGCCTCGTCGAGGGACTCGGCGAGGCGATGACAGTCCTGGACGTCCTCGGTCGAGGCGTGACCGGGGTGGAGGGCGAGGGCGAGGGCGCGGCGGAGCACACGCAGCTCCTCCGCGCCGAACGCCATGCCGCCGCGGGATCCGTAGGGCGTGGGCATGCGGCGACGATACGCGCTAATCGGACAAACTTGACATAAGTGGTTGTTGTGACGCGCCTGATTCCATCGGATGGGCTGGTGGGGGTCACCCGGGTGGGGTCGCGGCGGCCGGGCGGGCGTGGCGGTGGGGCGGGGTCCCGGCCGGGGACCGCGGGGTGCGCGCCGTGCGCGCCCGCGGGGGTCCGGGCCGGACGGGCGGGGAGCCCGGGGCCGGAAGGGCGGCCGGAGGTGTCCGCGTGCGGCGGGAGCGCCGCGGGCGGGCGGGTGGGCCCGCCCGCGGGTCGCTCCTCACATGCGGGACACGTTGCGTTCGTAGACCAGCCGCAGCCCGATCAGGGTCAGCCACGGCTCGTGCTCGTCGATCACGGAGGACTCGCCCAGGACCATCGGCGCCAGGCCGCCCGTCGCGATCACCGTCACGTCGTCCGGGTCGTCCGCCAGCTCGCGGGCCATCCGGCCGACGACGCCGTCGACCTGGCCGGCGAAGCCGTAGACCACGCCGGACTGCATCGCCTCGACCGTGTTCTTGCCGATCACGCTGCGGGGACGGGCCACCTCGATCTTGCGGAGCTGCGCGGCCTTGATCCCCAGGGCCTCGACGGAGATCTCGATGCCGGGGGCGATGACGCCGCCGACGTACTCCCCGCGCGCGCTGATCGCGTCGAACGTCGTCGCCGTGCCGAAGTCGACGACGATCGCGGGACCGCCGTAGAGCTCGTTCGCCGCGACGGCGTTGATGATGCGGTCGGCGCCGACCTCCTTGGGGTTGTCGAAGAGGATCGGCACGCCCGTCTTGACGCCGGGTTCGACGAGCACCGCGGGCACGTCGCCGTAGTAGCGGCGGGTCACCTCGCGCAGCTCGTGCAGCACCGACGGGACGGTCGCGCAGATCGCGATGCCGTCGATGCCGTCGCCCAGCTCCACCCCGAGGAGGGGGTGCATGCCCATCAGCCCCTGGAGGAGGACCGCGAGCTCGTCGGCCGTACGGCGGGCGTCCGTCGAGATCCGCCAGTGCTCGACGATGTCCTCACCGTCGAACAGGCCGAGCACCGTGTGCGTGTTCCCCACGTCGATCGTCAGCAGCATGGCCGGTCCCGCCCCTACTCCGCCGCTCGCAGGTCCAGGCCGACGTCGAGGATCGGCGAGGAGTGGGTCAGGGCGCCGACGGCGAGGAAGTCGACGCCGGTGTCGGCGTACGCCTTCGCGTTGTCCAGGGTGAGCCGGCCCGACGCCTCCAGCAGCGCGCGTCCGCCGACGATGCCGACGGCCTCCGCGCACTCGCTGGGCGTGAAGTTGTCCAGCAGGACCAGGTCGGCGCCGGCGTCCACCACCTCGCGCAGCTGGTGCAGGGTGTCGACCTCGACCTCGATCGGCACGTCGGGGAAGGCCTCCCGGACCGCCTCGAAGGCCTGGGCGACGCCGCCCGCGGCGACCACGTGGTTGTCCTTGACCAGGGCCGCGTCGGACAGCGACATGCGGTGGTTGACGCCGCCGCCGCAGCGGACGGCGTACTTCTCCAGGGCGCGCAGGCCCGGCGTGGTCTTCCTGGTGTCCCGCACGCGGGCCCGGGTGCCTTCCAGGACGTCCGCCCACGCGCGCGTGGCGGTGGCGATGCCGGACAGGCGGCACAGCAGGTTGAGGGCGCTGCGCTCGGCGGTGAGCAGGTCGCGCGTGCGCGTGGTGACCGACAGCAGTTTCTGGCCGGCCTCCACGCGGTCGCCGTCCTCCACGTGCCGCTCGACCTCGAACTCGTCCGTGCAGACGACCGAGATCACCGCCTCGGCGATCCTGAGGCCGGCGACCACGCCCGTCTCGCGCGCGGTGAAGTCGGCGGTGGCGACCGCGTCCTCGGGGATGGTCGCGACGGTGGTCACGTCCACGCCGTTGTCCAGGTCCTCCTGGATGGCGACGTTGGCGATGTCCTCGACCTCCAGCGGGTCGAGCCCCGCGTCGGCCAGGAGCTGGGCGAGCGCGGGGTCCAGCCCGCACTCCAGGTACTCCTCGTCGCCGTCGATGCCGGCGTCGGCGCCACAGGCACAGCCGTCGCCGCAGCCGCCGTTCTGGACGAGGGGAAGGTCCTCGGGGGTGCTCACTTCTGTCACTGCTCCTGCTGGTGCTGCCGGGTAGGGGGGAAGTCTGCGGTATCGGTGGTGTGTACGGCGAGGGTCCGGTCCGGATTCAGCCGTACGACGATGTGGCGGCGCCAGTTCGTGTCGTCGCGCTCGGCGCGGTCCTCGCGCCAGTGGCAGCCGCGGGTCTCCTCGCGCAGCCGCGCGGCGGCGACCAGGACGCGGGCCACGCACATCAGGTTGGTGGCCTCCCAGGTGTCGACGCCGGGTTCGGCGGTCTTGCCGTTCTCGTCGAGGGCGTCACGGGCCTCGGCGTGCAGCCGCTGCAGCTGGTCGGCGGCCTTCTCCAGCGACCCGGCGGAGCGCAGGACGCCCGCGCCCTCGGTCATGATCCGCTGGACGGCGAACCGGGCCTCCGCGGCGAGGAGCGGGTGCGCGGGCTTCTCGGGCTGCTCGACCGGCGCGGGCACGCGCGCGTGGAGGCCGTCGTCCGCGCGGCTCGCCGCGATGTCGGCCGCGATGCGCTCGGCGTAGACCAGGCCCTCCAGGAGGGAGTTGGAGGCGAGCCGGTTCGCGCCGTGCACGCCGGTGCAGGCGACCTCGCCGCACGCGTACAGGCCCGCGACGGTCGTCCGGCCGTGGGAGTCGGTGCGCACGCCCCCGGAGGCGTAGTGGGCGGCCGGGGCGACCGGGACGGGCTCGGTGACCGGGTCGATGCCGTGCGCGCGGCAGGCGGCCAGGATCGTCGGGAAGCGGTGTTCCCACATCTCGGCGCCGAAGTGGCGGGCGTCGAGGAACATGTGTTCGGCGTCCCGCTCCTGCATGCGGCGCATGATGCCCTTGGCGACGATGTCGCGGGGCGCGAGTTCGGCCAGCTCGTGCTGTCCGAGCATGAAGCGCACGCCGTCCGCGTCGACCAGGTGGGCGCCCTCGCCGCGCACCGCCTCGGAGACGAGCGGCTGCTGGCCCTCCGCGTCCGGGCCGAGGAACAGCACGGTCGGGTGGAACTGCACGAACTCGAGGTCGCTCACCTCCGCGCCCGCGCGCAGGGCGAGGGCCACTCCGTCACCGGTGGACACGGACGGGTTGGTGGTGGCGGAGAAGACCTGGCCCATGCCGCCGGTCGCGAGGACGACCGCGGGGGCGTGCACGGCACCCACGCCGTCGTGCTGGCCCTCGCCCATGACGTGCAGGCTCACCCCGGCCGTGCGGCCGTCCGCGTCGGAGAGCAGGTCCAGGACCAGCGCGTTCTCGATCGTGCGCAGTCCCCGCGCGCGTACCGCCTCGACGAGCGCGCGGGAGATCTCCGCGCCCGTCGCGTCGCCGCCGGCGTGCGCGATGCGGCGGCGGTGGTGGCCGCCCTCGCGCGTGAGTTCCAGGCCGCCTTCGGAGGACTCGTCGAAGTGGGCGCCGGTGTCGATGAGGCGCCGTACGGCGTCGGGGCCCTCGGTGACCAGGATCCGCACGGCGTCCTCGTCGCACAGGCCCGCGCCCGCCACCAGCGTGTCGTCCAGGTGCTGCTCCGGGGTGTCGCCCTCGCCGAGGGCCGCGGCGATGCCGCCCTGCGCCCAGCGGGTGGAGCCGTCGTCCAGACGGGCCTTGGTGACGACGACCGTCGTCAGCCCGGCGGCCTCGCAGCGCAGGGCGGCGGTCAGGCCGGCGACGCCGGAGCCGACGACCACGACGTCCGCGGAGATGGCCCACCCGGGCGCGGGCGCGTGCAGTCGTATGCCTGTGCTGGTCACGAGGCGGCTCCGAAGACGAGGGGAAGGTTGTCGATCAGCCGGGTCGACCCGACGCGGGCGGCGACGGCGAGGACGGCCTCGCCGGTGAAGTCGTCCCCGATCTCGGTGAAGTCGGACGGGTCGACGAGTGCGAGGTAGTCCAGCTCCAGCGGCGGATGCGTCCGGGCGGCCTCGTCGAGGACGAGACGGGCGGCGGCGCGGACGGCCGCGGCCGAGCCGGGGACGGCCTTGGCGACGGCGTGCGCGTCGGCGGCCGCGCGGGACTCGCCGAGGGCGCTGAGCGCCTCCGCACGCGCGTGCGTGGCGGGCACCTCACGCGCGCGGGCCCGCAGCGCCTCCTGTGCGGCGTGCCGGTCGCGGCCCGCGAACAGCGCCTGGGAGAGCGCGAGCGCGGTGCGCCGGTCGGCCTCGGAGAGGTAGCGGTTGCGGCTGGACAGGGCCAGTCCGTCGTCCTCGCGCACGGTCGGCACGCCGACGATCTCGACGCCGAAGTTCAGGTCCCGGACCATGCGGCGGATCAGGGCGAGCTGCTGGGCGTCCTTCTGCCCGAACAGGGCCACGTCGGGCCGGGTGAGGTGCAGCAGCTTGGCGACGACGGTGAGCACGCCGTCGAAGTGGCCGGGGCGCGAGGCGCCCTCCAGCCGCTCCCCCATGGGGCCCGCGCTGACGCGGACCTGGGGCTCGCCGCCCGGGTAGACCTCGTCCACGGCGGGGGCGAACACGACGTCCGCCCCGGCCTGTTCGGCGATCTTGACGTCGGCGTCCAGGGTGCGCGGGTAGCGGTCGAGGTCCTCGCCGGCGCCGAACTGGAGCGGGTTGACGAAGACCGTGACGACGACCTCGCCCTCCGGTCCGGCGATCTCGCGGGCGGCGCGGACCAGGGTGGCGTGGCCTTCGTGCAGGGCGCCCATCGTCATCACGACGGCCCTACGGCCCGCACGCGTGCGGGCGTGCAGTTCGTCGGCGGTGCGCAGCAGGGTCGTGGTCATCCGGCATCTCCCTCGGCGCCGTCGGTCCCGTTGGCGAGTACCCCGAGGAGGTCCTCCGCCAGCTCCGGCTTGAGCAGTCCGTGGGCGAGCGCGCGGTCGGCGGTCGCCCGCGCCATCGCCAGGTAGCCGTCCACGGTCTGCGGGGCGTGCTCGCGCAGTTCGGCGACGTGCGCGGCGACGGTGCCCGCGTCCCCGCGCGCGACCGGGCCGGTGAGCGCCGCGTCGCCGGAGCGCAGGGCGTTGTCGAGGGCGGCGCCGAGCAGCGGGCCGAGCATCCGGTCGGGGGCCCCGACGCCGGCCGCGCGCAGCAGCTCCATGGCCTGCGCGACCAGCGTGACCAGGTGGTTGGCGCCCAGGGCGAGGGCCGCGTGGTAGAGCGGCCGGTTCTCCTCGGCGATCCACTCCGGCTCGCCGCCCATCTCGATGACGAGGGCCTCGGCGGCCAGGCGCAGTTCCTCGGGCGCGGTGACGCCGAAGGAGCAGCCGGCCAGACGCTGGACGTCCACGGGCGTCCCGGTGAAGGTCATCGCCGGGTGCAGCGCGAGCGGCAGCGCGCCCGCGCGCAGGGCGGGGTCGAGGACGCGTGCGCCGTACCGTCCGGAGGTGTGCACCAGCAGCTGCCCCGGCCGCACGGCCCCGGTCTCGGCGAGGCCCTCGACGAGACCGGGCAGGGTGTCGTCGGGGACGGTCAGCAGGACCAGGTCGGCGCGCTGGAGGACCTCGGCGGGCGGGACCAGCGGGACGTCGGGCAGCATCGCGGCGGCCCGGCGCCGGGAGGCGTCCGAGACGCCGGAGACCGCGACCGGGCGGTGTCCGGCGAGCCGGAGGGACGCGGCGAGCGCGGGGCCCACGCGGCCGGCGCCGACGACGCCGACGGTGAGCCGCGCGGGGCGGTCCCTGGGATCTGGCTGTTGGCTTGTACTCACGCGACGGCGGCCTTCCCGTTCCAGTCCGCTCCGGGTACCGGACGATTTCTCGTCATGTTAACGCGATCGGTTCCCGGGGCGTCCCGTCATCCACAGGCTGTGGGTCGCCGACGGCGGCGGCCGGGGCCTCGGTCGGGCGCGCGGCGGCCGCGCGGCACCACCTCGCGCGCCTCGCGCGCCTCGCATCGTCTCGCGCGCCCTCCGGCACGGCGGTGGCTCGCCGGCGCCGGGCGGTCCGCGGGCCGGGGACGGGCGTACCGCGCGCGGGCGGGGCGCGGCATGATCCGGGGCATGACGGAGACAGCGGAACAGGACAGCGGGCGAGGCGCCGTGCGGAGCACGGGGGACGGTGCGGGGGACGGCGCGGGACACGGCACGGAGGAGCCGGCGCGGCAGCGGCTGCGGGAGCGGCGGACGGCGGCCTTCCGCGAGGCGGAGCGGGTCCTGTGGCGCCCCGGCTTCCTGGGCACGCTCCGGGAACGGCTGACGCAGCTGTACGAGGCCGCCCCCGAGGTCCACGACCTGGACGAACGCGCGGACGCCTACGGCAACGGCGTCGTGGAGGTCCTGGAGGAGCGGGTCGCCGCCCTGCTGGGGACGGAGGCCGCCGCCTTCTTCCCGACCGGCACGATGGCCCAGCAGGTCGCCCTGCGCTGTTGGGCGGGCCGCACCGGGACCCCCACGGTCGCCCTGCACGCGCTGGCCCATCCGGAGGTGCACGAACGAGGAGCGTTCGGCGCGGTCAGCGGGCTGCGCACGGTCCGGGTGACGAGCGAGCCCCGGCTGCCCACGGCCGACGAGGTGCGCGCCGTCGAGGAGCCCTTCGGGGCGCTCATGCTGGAGCTCCCCCTGCGGGACGCCGGTTTCGTGCTGCCCTCCTGGGAGCAGCTGACGGAGGTGGTGGAGGCGGCGCGCGAGCGGGACGCGGTGGTGCACTTCGACGGCGCGCGCCTGTGGGAGTCCACCGTCCACTTCGGCCGCTCCCTGGCGGAGATCGCGGGTCTCGCCGACAGCGTCTACGTGTCCTTCTACAAGTCCCTCGACGGGCTCGGCGGCGCCGCCCTGGCCGGCCCGCGGACGCTGGTGGAAGAGGCCAAGGTCTGGCGCCACCGCTACGGCGGCATGGTCTTCCAGCAGTTCCCCACGGCGCTGTCGGCCCTGATCGGCCTGGAACGGGCGCTGCCCCGGCTGCCGGAGTACGTCGCCCACGCGCGCGTGGTGGCCCGCGCGCTGCGCGAGGGGTTCGCCGAGGCGGGCGTGCCGTGGGCACGGGTGCACCCCGAGGTGCCGCACACCCACGAGTTCCAGGTCTGGCTGCCGTACCCGGCGGACGTCCTCGGCGAGGCGGCCGCGCTCCAGGCCGAGGAGACGAAGACGATGCTCTTCTCCGCCCCCTGGGACCGCGGCGGGCCGGGCCTGTCCTTCACCGAGGTCACCGTCCGCGCCCCCGGTCTGGAGTGGACCGCGGACGACGTGAGGGCGGCGGTCGCCGACTTCGTCGCCCGGGTGACGGCGGTGGCCGACGGAACCGACGGAACCGACGGGATCAGCGAGGTCGGCGGCCAGGAGTGACGGGACGTGGGCCGGCCTGCTGTCGGTGGCGGGGTGCACCATGTGGGCATGAGCGTGAGCATCGACATCACGGGCCTGCGGCCGGAGAGGGTCGCGATCGTGCCCTCTCCCCTGGCCGAGCTCGGCATGGCGCTGCACGCGCTGTCCGAGCCGGGGCACCACCCCGGCCTCCAGGGCTGGGTCACGAGCGTCACCGCACGTCTGGACCCGCATCTGGCCGACCGGATGTGCGAGGCCGACTTCCTGTGGCGGACGACGTTCTCGGACCTCTTCCTGCCGTACGCCGGCATGCCGGACCGGAGCACGCTGCCGGGCGCCACGTTCGCCGAGGACCTGGACCTCCTGGACAAGCTGACGGACGAGCAGTTCGTCGACTCGGCCCTGGAGTTCACCTGCGCGCCCGGTTACGACCTGCCGGGTTCCGGCGTCCTCTCCGACCCGGCGCTGCACCGCCGCGCCCTCGACCTGGCCGCGTCGCGCGGTCCCCGCCAGGTGCGCTTCACCCGCCGGCTGCTCGACGACCCGCCCCGCGTGCGCGCCTGGCTGAGACGGTTCCTGGAGGACTGCGACGAGGCCTTCTTCGCCGACGTCTGGGCCCGGGTCCGCCATCCGCTCGCCGCCGACGCCCGCCACAAGACCGAGCTGCTGCACCGCAAGGGGCTGGCCGAAGCTCTCGCCTCGGTGTCCCCCGCCGTGACACTGGACGAGCGCACCGCGCGGATCACCGTGGACAAACTGGCCGAGGGCCGCACCGCCACCGCGGACGGCGGCCTGCTGTGCGTCCCGACGAGCCTCGGCCGGCCGCATCTGATGGTGCTGCACCGGTACGGCTGGCAGCCGGTGCTGCACTACCCGGTCGGCTCGCCGGAGTCGGTCTCGCCGCCGTCGGTCGAGCAGCTGGCGCTGCGGATGACCGCGCTGTCCCACCCCGTGCGCATGCGGATCTGCCGCCTCCTGGCCCGCAGCGCCTACACCACGACCGAACTGGCCCAGGCGCACGGCATGACGGCGCCGGAGATATCCCGGCACCTCGGCGTCCTCAAGAAGGCGGGCCTGGTCACCACCCGCCGGCGCGGACGGTACGTGCTGCACCAGCTGGACGTGACGGTGGTGGCCCGGCTGGGCAGCGACTTCCTCGAGGGGATCCTCCGCTAGGACGCGGTACGGCACCGCACCGGACCTCCCGCCGCGCCACGCCGGGCCTCAGTCGAAGCGGATGTGCCGCAGTCCCACGCGCGCCTGCCGCAGCCGCGTGCGCAGGGGGCCCTCGGTGTTCGGCCGCAGGGTCAGCCCGGCCAGGACGGCGATGCGGTCCGCCGTCTTCGGCACGGTCGCGTGGTCCGTCCACAGGTGCTCGGCGAACTCCGGCTCGCGCAGCCGCTCCAGGCAGTGGTCGAGCCGCTGGACGGCCCAGCTCTCACGGCGCCGGGCGGTGTTCCGTCCGGCGACGCGGCCGAGGAGACGCCCGAAACCGCGCTCGCGCAGCCGCCCCAGGACGGTCTCGCGCTCGGCCAGGAGCGTGAAGTGCCGCACGTCGTGGCCGAGTTCCCGCAGCCGGCCGACCGTCTCGGCGAAGTAGCCGGAGTCCGTGACGGTCATGGGGGCGATGACCACGCCGTCGTGCCGGGTCAGGGCGAGGTCCAGCACCTCGACGACGCCCTGCCGCCAGGACACCAGGTCCTGGAAGTCGCCTCGGAGCTCCGGCGGCAGCATGCGGCGCAGGCCGAAGCCCGCGTGCTCGGGGTCGCAGACGACGCTTCCGGGCAGCCGGCGCCGGATCTCGTGTGCGATCTGTGTCTTGCCGCCCCCGAAGGGGCCGTTGATCCACAGGAGCATGCGCAGACCCTAGTGGGCACGCGTCGCGCGCGGGTGACGTTCCGCGGGGTTCAGCGCCCGCCGGCCCGCACCAGGCCCGTCTCGTACGCCAGGACCACCACCTGCACCCGGTCCCGCAGCCCCAGCTTGGTCAGGATGCGGCCCACGTGGGTCTTGACGGTCGCCTCGGAGAGCACCAGCCGGGCCGCGATCTCGCCGTTGGACAGGCCCTGCGCGACCAGCACCATGACCTCGCGCTCCCGCTCGGTGAGCCGCTCCAGCTCCTTGTGCTGCGGCTCCTTGCCCGTACTGGGCAGCATCGGCGCGAACCGGTCGAGGAGCCGGCGGGTGGTGGACGGCGCGACCACCGCGTCACCGCTGTGCACGGAGCGGATGGCGGCGAGCAGTTCGCCGGGCGGCACGTCCTTGAGCATGAAGCCGGAGGCCCCCGCCTTCAGCGCGGAGAAGGCGTACTCGTCGAGGTCGAAGGTGGTCAGGATCAGCACCTTCGGCGGCTCGGGCGCCGCGCAGATGCGCCGGGTCGCCTCCACGCCGTCCAGCTTGGGCATGCGCACGTCCATGAGGACCACGTCGACCGCCGTGGAGCGCACCACCTGGAGTGCCTCGACGCCGTCGCCCGCCTCCGCCACGACCTCCATGTCCGGCTGGGCGGCGAGCACCATCCGGAACCCGGTGCGCAGCAGCACCTGGTCGTCGACGAGCATCACGCGGATCGTCATCGGGTCCTCTTCCGTCTGTTCGGTCTCGGTGGGCGGGGGTGCCGGTGGGCCGTGGCCGGCCCGGGGTCGTGACAGGTGTCAACGCGGGGCGCGCGTCGACGTCAGTGCGCCGGTTTGAGCGGGAGGAGAGCGCTGATGCGGAATCCTCCGCCGGGACGCGGGCCCGCGTCCAGGGTGCCGCCGACCATGCCGACCCGCTCGCGCATGCCGATCAGACCGTGGCCCCGGCCGTCCGCGCCGCCCTCCTCGTACAGCTCCTGCGGGGCGCCCTTGCCGTCGTCCTCGACGAGCAGGCCGAGGCCGTCGTCGAAGTAGACCAGGCGCACGCTGGCGCCCGCGTGGGGTCCGCCGTGCTTGCGCGTGTTGGTCAGCGCCTCCTGCACGATGCGGTACGCGGTGAGCTCGACGCCGCTGGGCAGCGGCCGCGGGGTGCCCTCGATCTTGAAGTCCACGGGCAGTCCGGAGCCGCGGCACTGCTCCACGAGGTCCTCGATCTGCTCGACGTCCGGCTGCGGCACGTACTCGCCGCCCTCCTGGTGCTCGCCGGTGCGCAGCACGCCCAGCAGGCGGCGCATCTCGGCGAGGGCCTGGCGGCCGGTGGAGGAGATCGTCTCCAGCGCCTTCTTCGCCTGGTCGGGGGCGGCGTCGAGGACGTAGGCGGCGCCGTCGGCCTGCACCACCATCACCGACACGTTGTGCGCGACGACGTCGTGCAGTTCGCGGGCGATGCGGGCGCGCTCCGCGGCGACCGCGACCTTGGCCTGCGCCTCGCGCTCCTTCTCCAGGCGCGCGGCGCGCTCCTCCAGCTGCGCGAAGTAGGCGCGCCGGGTGCGCATGGAGTCGCCGAGGACCCAGGCGAGGGCGAACGGGACCGTCTGGAAGACGACGATCGCCATGTTGCCCGCCACGCTCGTCTGCTCGTTCGGCCAGCGCAGCTGCGCCAGGGTGGCGGCGATCAGCCCCATGCCCAGCGCGAGCCGGGACGCCCAGCGGGCGCCGGTCGCGGCGACCGTGTAGACGATCACCAGCAGGGCGAAGTCGGCGGCCGTCGTCGAGACGTCGAGGACCAGTTGCGCCAGCCCGAGCGCGCAGGCCAGCAGCAGCATCTTGTCGGGCATGCGGCGGCGCAGCGCGATCACCAGGCACAGCAGGATCACCACCGGGACGATCCGTGCCGGGGCGTCCGTCCCCGTGGCCTCCTGTCGCGTGGTCTCCGCCGTGAGCGAGATCCCGAGCAGGACGACGGCCCAGAAGCCGTCGACCCCGGTCGGGTGCCTGCGGAGGAAGTCATAGAGGCGCTGCACGTAACCCAGCGTAGGGAAGCCTGATGCGTGCAGGGTCAACCGGAGGGCCGATCCGCAGCCGACGCGTGTACTCCGCAAGGTGGAGGACGTGATCAGTTGTGCGCATAGTCTGACCAGGTGGAGGAGAAGGTGACGGCTCCCGGCGCGTGGCGCGGCTGGCGGGCGGCGGCGCAGGCGGCCCTGTACGGCCCGGACGGCTTCTACCTGCGACCCGAGGGTCCGGCCGGGCACTTCCGTACGTCCGTGCACGCCTCCCCGCTGTTCGCCGCCGCGGTGGCCCGGCTGCTGTGCCGGGTCGACGAGGCGCTCGGCCGGCCCGTGTCGCTCGACTTCGTCGACATGGCCGCCGGCCGCGGCGAGCTGGTCACCGGGGTGCTCGCCGCGCTCCCCGCCGACGTGGCCGCCCGCACGCGCGCGTACGGCGTCGACCTCGCCCCCCGGCCGGAGGGGCTCGCTCCCGGCGTCGCGTGGCGGTCCGCGCCTCCGCCGCGGGTCACGGGGGTGCTGTTCGCCAACGAGTGGCTGGACAACGTGCCCGTCGAGGTCGTCGAGGTCGACGCCGCCGGCGTGGCCCGGCGGGTGCTCGTCCGGGACGACGGGACCGAGCGGCTCGGCGAACCGGTGTCCGGGGCGGAAGCGGAGTGGCTCGCGCGGTGGTGGCCGCTGCCGGGCGAGGAGGGGCTGCGCGCGGAGATCGGCCTGCCCAGGGACCTCGCCTGGGCGGCCGCCGCTTCGTGCGTCACGCGGGGGCTCGCGGTGGCGGTGGACTACGCGCACACGGCGGACGCGCGCCCCCCGTTCGGCACGCTCACCGGTTTCCGCGAGGGGCGCGAGACGGCGCCCGTGCCGGACGGGTCGTGCGACATCACGGCGCATGTGGCACTGGACGCCTGCGCGGCGGCGGGGGCGGTCGCCGTCCCGGGAGCGGCCGTCAGGGCTCACGCGCCGGCGTGCGCGCCTGCCGGTGCGCTCCTGCTCAGCCAGCGCACCGCCCTGAGCGCCCTCGGCGTCTCGGGCGCACGCCCCCCGCTCGCGCTCGCGTCCACGGACCCCGCGGCGTACGTCCGCGCCCTCACGAGCGCCGGGGAGGCCGCCGAGCTCACCGCGCCGGGCGGACTGGGCGACTTCGGCTGGCTGATCCAGCCGGCCGGGATCCCGAACCCGCTCGGGCTCCCCGGCTGACCCGCCCCCCGCACGTCACCGGGCCGCTTCCGCCGGCCCGCTTCCCGTCGCCCGCCGGCGTCCCGTCACTTGTCGATGTCCCCGACCACGAAGAACATCGACCCCAGGATCGCCACCATGTCCGCGACCAGCGTGCCCGGCAGCAGCTCGGTGAGCGCCTGGATGTTGTTGTACGAGGCCGAGCGCAGCTTCAGCCGGTACGGGGTCTTCTCGCCCTTGCTGACCAGGTAGTAGCCGTTGATCCCGAGGGGGTTCTCGGTCCACGCGTACGTGTGTCCCTCGGGCGCCTTGAGGACCTTGGGGAGCCGCTGGTTGATCGGGCCGGGCGGGAGGTCGGCCAGGCGGTCCAGGCAGGCGTCCGCGAGGTCGAGCGCGTTGTGCGTCTGCTCCAGCAGGCACTCGAAACGGGCGAGGCAGTCGCCCTCGTCGCGGGTCACCACCTTCAGCACGTCCTGGAGCTCGCCGTACCCGAGGTAGGGCTCGTCGCGGCGCAGGTCGAAGTCGACGCCGGAGGCGCGCGCGATCGGCCCGCTCACGCCGTACGCGTGCACGGCCCGCGGCGTCAGGGTGCCCACATCGCGGGTGCGGCCCCGGAAGATCTCGTTGCCCAGCACCAGGTCGTCGAAGACGTCCATGCGCGAGCGCACCGCGGCGACGGCGCCACGCGCGCGTGAGGCCCATCCGGCCGGCAGGTCCTCCTTGAGGCCGCCGACGCGGTTGAACATGTAGTGCATGCGCCCGCCGGACACCTCCTCCATGACGTTCTGGAGGACCTCGCGCTCGCGGAAGGCGTAGAAGACGGGGGTGATGCCGCCCAGTTCCAGCGGGTAGGAGCCGAGGAACATCAGGTGGTTGAGCACGCGGTTCAGCTCCGCGAGGAGCGTGCGCGTCCACACCGCGCGCGCGGGGACCTCCATGCCGAGCATGCGCTCCACGGCGAGGACCACGCCCAGCTCGTTCGAGAAGGCCGAGAGCCAGTCGTGCCGGTTGGCCAGCATGATGATCTGGCGGTAGTCGCGCGCCTCGAACAGCTTCTCCGCGCCGCGGTGCATGTAGCCGATCACCGGCTCCGCGTGCCTGATGCGCTCGCCGTCCAGCACGAGCCGCAGCCGCAGCACCCCGTGCGTGGAGGGGTGCTGGGGGCCGATGTTGAGCACCATGTCGGTGCTCTCCGCGGCGCCGCCGATCCCGACCGTGGTCTCCGTCGTGGGAGTCATGGACCCAGTCTCCCCTACGTACGCTGACCGTATGGAGACGGGGAGCGCGGGAGACGTGGAGACGAGGGGGGCCGGGCCCGTGTGGACCGGGCTGCCTCCGGGGCTGCTGCGGATGCGGCGGCTGTTGCTGGTGGTGTGGCTCGGGGCGGCGGCCGTCGGCACCGGCCTCCCGCTCGGCCTGCTCGCCGGCCCGGCGTGGGCCGCGTTCGCGCTGCTGCCACTGGCGGGGATCGCGTGGGGCTGGGTGATGCTGGAGCGCAACTGGCGCTCCTGGCGGTACGCGGAGCGCGCCGACGAGCTGCTGATCAGCCGGGGTGTGCTGTGGCGCGAGGAGACGGTCGTGCCGTACGGGCGGATGCAGCTCGTCGAGGTGACCTCGGGCCCCGTGGAGCGGCACTTCGGGCTGGCCGGCGTCCAGTTGCACACCGCGGCCGCCGCGACCGACGCGAGGATCCCGGGCCTGGACCCGGCCGAGGCGGAACGGCTGCGGGACCGGCTCACCGAACTCGGCGAGGCCCGATCGGCGGGGCTGTGACGACGCCGGGCGTCGAGGACGGCGTACCCGGCGGGGGCGGCGCACGCGGAGGGGGCGGCGTACGCGCCGCGGAGGGCGCACGCGGCGGGGAACGGGCCGTCACCGAGCGCCGGCTGCACCCCGTGACGCCGTTCCGGCGGGCGTGGGCGCCCGTCGCGCTGCTCGTCGGCTGGGCGGCGCACGACCCGAACCGGGCGCAGGAGCAGCTGACCCGGCTGACCACGACGACCCTGCTGATCGCGCTCGCCGTGGTCGTCCCGGCGGCCGCCCTGTACGGGTTCCTGTCCTGGTGGTTCACGCACTTCGCGGTCACGGACACCGAGCTGCGCATACGGACCGGCCTGCTGTTCCGGCGCGCCGCGCACATCCGGCTGGAGCGCATCCAGGCGATCGACGTCACCCGGCCGCTGCTCGCGCGGATCGCGGGCGTCGCGAAGCTGCGGCTCGACGTCGTCGGGGCCGACAAGAAGGACGAGCTCGCCTTCCTGGGCGAGGACGAGGCACGCGCGCTGCGGGCCGAACTGCTCGCGCGCGCGGCGGGCTTCGCGCCCGAGACGGCGCGCGAGGTCGGTGAGGCGCCGGCGCGCGAGCTGTTGCGCGTGCCGGCGCGCGATCTCGCGGTGGCGCTGCTGCTGACCGGCGCGACCTGGGGCGCGCTCGCCGCCGCACTCGTCGTACCGCCGGTGCTGTGGCTGGCCACCCACAGCGTGTGGACGGTCCTCGCGACCGGCGTGCCTCTGCTCGGCGCGGCGGGCGCGAGCAGCGTGGGCCGGTTCGTGGGCGAGTACGACTGGACGGTCGGCGAGTCGCCGGACGGGCTGCGGATCGACCACGGCCTGCTCGACCGCGCGCACGAGACCGTGCCGCCCGGCCGGGTGCAGACCGTGCGGATCGTCGAGCCGCTGCTGTGGCGGCGACGCGGCTGGGTGCGCGTCGAGCTCGACGTGGCCGGCTCGGCCAACTCCGTGCTCGCGCCGGTCGCCCCGCGCGCGGCGGCGGAAGCCGTCGTCGCGCGCGTGCTGCCCGGGGTGGCCGTCCCGCGGGCGGCCGCGCTGTCCCGGCCCCCGCGCCGCGCCGGGCGCTGCGTCCCGCTCTGGTGGCGGGGCCACGGCATCGCCGTCACGGACACGGTGTTCGCCGCGCGGCACGGACTGCTGCGCCGGAGCGTGGCCCTCGTGCCGCACGCCAAGGTGCAGAGCGTACGGCTGCGGCAGGGACCCTGGCAGCGGCTCTGGCGCGTCGCGGACGTCCACGTGGACAACGGGGCCGGCAAGACGGTGACGGCGCGCCTGCGGGACGCGCAGGAGGCCGCCGAGCTGCTACGGGGCCAGGCCGAACGGTCCCGGACCGGCCGCCGGGACGCGCGGCCCGACCGGTGGATGGCGTAACCGCCCCGACGAAGAGGCCCCCCAGCGACCCGCCCGACACCGGAGCCCTGCCGCACCGGAACGCCGAGTGCCTGCCCCTCGGGGACGCCCAGGGCCTGCCGTACCGGAGACGCCGAGGTTGCCGAGCGCCCGCCGCGCCGGAGATGCCGAGGCCGCCGAGCGCCCGCCGCGCCCGGGACGCCTAGCGCCTGCCGCGCCCGGGACACCGAATGCGCCTACCGCCTGGAGACGCCGAGGTTGCCGAGCGCCCGCCGCACCGGGACACCGAATGCGCCTACCGCCTGGAGACGCCGAGGTTGCCGAGCGCCCGCCGCACCGGGACACCTAGGACGCCCAGCGCCCGCCGCACCCTGGACGCCGAGGACACCTGGCGCCCGCCGCGCCCCGGACGCCGAGGACGACCGTGCTGGAGGCGCCGACGGTGCGCGGGGGTGGGTGAGTCCGGCGCGGGCGCGTCACCCGTCCGGGCGGGCACCGCTGTCGGCAGGCGCCGTCGCCTGTCGGCAGCGGTGTGCCCGGGCCGGGGAGATGTTCGCCCACGGGACCGGCCGGCCCGCGGCTCCTCGCCGCCGGAACGGACGCGGGCCCGTCGCGCCGTACGGTGACGGCGGGACGGGCCCGGTGCGGCGTGGGCCGTTCAGGAGGCGGCGCTGCGCAGCCTCTGGACGTCGATCTGCTCGGTCTCGTCGTGCGCGGTCAGGTCGATCACCTGACCGGCGCCGCGCGCCGCCTCGTCCGCCGGCTTGAACTCCGCCTCGGACTCGGCCTTGTGCAGTGCGAGCGCCTCCTGCCCGACCACGTCGGCGAGGTCCTCGTTCTGCACCGCCTCCAGCGCCTCGGAGGCCGACGGCCTCTTCGTGCCGAAGAAGT
Organism: Streptomyces sp. NPDC017936; assembly: GCF_044328485.1. Taxonomy (NCBI): domain Bacteria; kingdom Bacillati; phylum Actinomycetota; class Actinomycetes; order Kitasatosporales; family Streptomycetaceae; genus Streptomyces; species Streptomyces sp. NPDC017936. The sequence goes on from NZ_JBIRHK010000025.1 coordinate 52,078, forward strand.
CGAACCCGCCCTCGGCCGTGGGACGCCGCACGGGCTGCGCGGCCGGTACGACGGCCACGGCGGTCGGCACGGTGAAGTGCCCGGACGGACGCTGCACGGGACCGGCCGGGCGCGGGACGAGCGCACCGGCCTCGAGGGCGGCCTCGGAGGCGGTGGACGAGCCGGCCGTGGGGGCGGCTTCGGCGGCGGCTTCCGGGGCCGCGGCGTGACCGGCCTCCGCCGACGGCCCGGCGCCCGGCTCCTGCCCGGCGCCCGGCTCCTGCCCGGCGGCCGGCTCCTGCCCGGCGGCCGGGTCCTGCGCGGCGGCCGGCTCCTCGGCGCTCTCCGGGCGGACGGCGGCCTCCTCGCGCTCCGCCCGCTCCGCCGGGGTCCCGCTCTCCTCGTCGGCCGGGGGGAGGGCGGTCGCGCGCGCGTGCTCGTCGACCGCCTCGGGCTTCCCCTTGGCCTCGTCCTCCTGCGCCGTCCGCGCGGCGCCGCCGTTCTCGGCGGGAGCGGTCCGCGCGGTCCCGGTCCCGGCGGGCTCGCCGGCCTTCGCCGGTTCCGCGCTCGCCTTCGCCGACTGCGCCGTCACGGGCTCCGCCGCCGACTTCGCGGACTCCGGCTTCACCGACTCCGCCGCCCCTTCCGGCTTCACCGGGCTGGTTCCGTCGCCGTCGAACCGGGCGAGCGCCGCCTGGGCCCGCAGGAAGAGCTGGGAGCCCTGCGGGGAGAAGACGGCGGGAGCCTCCCGCTCACCCTCGCCCTCTCCGGTCCCGGTGTCACCGGTGGCCTCGGGCACGACGTCCCCGGCCGCCTCGGTCCCGGACGCCTCCGCCTCGGACGCCTCGTCCGTGAAGGCCTCCGCGTCGGCGGTGTCGGCCACGGCGGCCTGCCGCGTGGCGGCCACGCCCCTCTCCGCGGTCTCCGCGGTCCCGGCGGACTCCGCGCTCCCCTCGGCGGACCGCGCGGGCGGCAGGGCGCGCGCGGGGGCCGTGGTCTCTATCTCGAGCAGACGGCGGCCCTCCAGGGCGCTCGCCCGCTCGGTCTCCGCCGTGGCGTAGCGGCGCAGCAGTGCCGCGTGCTCGTTGCGCAGGCCGGCCAGTTCGGTGCGCTTGGCCCGCAGGCGCTGCTCCAGCTTGACGCGCAGCTCACGTGATTCGTCGAGGTCGCTCTCCAGCTCGGCGACGCGCTCCTCGAAGCGCCATTCGTCGCTCGTACGCGCGCGCGTGAGGTCGGCGACCTGCTTGCCGGCCTGGATGTCCCAGCGGCGCATGACGACCGCGCCGGCGACCGCCGTCACCGCCGCGGCCGCGGCCAGACCTCGGAGCAGCAACGGCTCCGTGAACACCCAGGGGCCGAGGGCGCAGACGAGGGAGACGCCTGCGATCGCCGACGGAGGCAGCAGCCTGTGCAGAGGCGGGGAATGGCGGTGACGTCCACGTGGCATGGCCAGAAACTTACCGCGCGTAGACGAATGTTGGCGCCCCGCCCCGCAAAAACACAGCCGTCCCGAAGTCTTCACAGGACATCAGGAATCGGATCCCCCGCCGAATTCGACAACAATCAAGATCATTCATGGTCGGGCGCCCGTCGCCCGACGTCACCGGCCGCCCAGCCGCCCGCTGATCCACTCCAGCGCCGGCGGGATCTCGCGCCGCCAGGTGTTGAAGTTGTGCCCGCCGCTTTCGAGGATGATCGACGAGATCCGGGTCTTCTTCGTGGCCTTCACCTGATCGATGAACTTCAGCGTGGCCCGGTAGTTGGATTCCCCGACCTTGCTGCTGGTGACGAGCAGCGAGGTGTCCGGCGCGGGCCGGTTCTTCATGAACCACCGCAGGTCGGCCTCGTTGCGCAGGGTCTCGTCCCCGTGGAACAGATCGCCGGTGGTCGGGTCGGTCGGCGCCTTGTAGTACGGCGACAGGCCGGCGCCCGCCGCGAAGACCTCGGGGTGGTGCACGGCCAGCTTCAGCGCGCAGTAACCGCCCGTGGAGTCCCCGATGACCCCCCAGCTGCCCGGCTCCCTGGCCACCCGGTAGTGGGCCGTCACGGCCTCCGGCAGGTCCTTCGCGAAGAACGACTCGGTCTGCGGCCCCTTCGGTATGTCCACGCACTCCGTGTCCCGCGGCGGCGCCACCGTCGGCCGCAGCATCACCAGGATCATCGGCTCCATCCGCCCGTCCGCGGCGAGCTCGCGCGCGGTGCGCGGGAAGTGCAGCTTGTCCACGAGCGCCTCCGCCGTACCGGGGTAGCCCGTGAGGACCACGGCCGCCGGGAACGTGCGCGTGCGGTGGCGCGGATCGAAGTACTCCGGCGGCAGGTAGACGAACGCGGGCGTGGCGATGTGCGTCGTACGGCCCCTGACGGCGACCTTCTGTATCTGGCCGCCGGACTCCGGCCGCCCGCCCCCGCCCGCCACGCGCCGCGTGTCGACCACCTGGAGCGGCGTCGCCGGGCCGCCGCCCGCCGCGTGGTCCACCACGACACCCGGTTCGGTCTCCCGGCCGAACAGGTCCGCCCAGCTGGCGTAGAAACCGAAGGCCTGGTTGGCGGCGATCCCCACCGACGCGAAGAGCGCCAGCTGGGTGGCCAGCAGCAGACCGATCCGTCCGCTGACGGCCCGCCAGTTGCGCCCCGCCAGGCGCGGCCACTGCCACACGGTGCCGGCGAACAGCAGCACGGCGGAGAGGACTGCCAGCAGCAGAACTGTGTTGCTCGTGAGACCCATGCGGTGTTCCTGCCTGTCCTTCCCCCGTCCGGTCTCCCGCGCCGCCCGCTCCGTCGCGAGGGCTCGTCCCGGACTTTCCCCGGCCTTTTCCGTGGCTTTGGGAAGACGAATGAACCTCTCCCCCCGAGACACCGTCCTAGAGGGCGCAATGTCGCCGGATGCCCGAATCGGCACCGGGTCCAAGCTCTCTCGCGGAACTACGGGATGCGATGTCTGTCAGGGAAGATGGGGAAATGTCGGGCGGGGTTCCGAGCCGATCAAGCCGGGTGCGCACGCTGATCCGGGGCCCGCGCCCCGAGTCCGTGCCCGTTCTCGTCGGCAGGGCCTGCGCCCTGGTGGGTCTGCTGGACGTCGCCGCGGGCGTCTTCCCGCGGTTCCGGCACAGCCGTATGCACACCCTGGCCGAAGTGCTGCCCGGCGCCTTCGGCCCGTTCGCGGCGGCACTCTCGCTCAGCGCCGGCGTCCTGCTCCTGCTCCTCGCGCACGGCCTCAAGCGCGGCAAGCGGCGCGCGTGGCGCGCGGCGGTCGCCCTGCTCCCGGCGGGTGCCGTCGCCCAGTTCACGTACCGGCACTCGGTCGTCGGCGTCCTGCTCTCCCTCCTGCTCCTGGTGCCCCTGCTGGTCCACCGCGACCAGTTCACGGCCCTGCCCGACCCGCGCAGCCGCTGGCGCGCCCTCGCCAACTTCGTCCTCATGGGCGCGGGATCGCTCCTGCTGGGCCTGGTCATCGTCAACGCCCACCCCCGCCGGCTGGTCGGCGACCCCAGCCTGGCCGACCGCATCACCCACGTCCTGTACGGCCTGTTCGGCTTCGAGGGACCGGTCGAGTACCAGGGCAACACCTCCTGGACCGTCGCCTTCTCCCTCGGCGCGCTCGGCTGGATCACCGCGGTCACCACCGTCTACCTCGCCTTCCGCCCCGAACACCCGGCCGCCCGCCTCACCGAGGAGGACGAGGCACGGCTGCGCGCCCTGCTGGAGAAGCACGGCGGCCGCGACTCCCTCGGCCACTTCGCCCTGCGCCGCGACAAGGCCGTCGTCTTCTCCCCCAGCGGCAAGGCGGCCGTGACCTACCGCGTGGTCTCCGGCGTGATGCTCGCCAGCGGCGACCCCATCGGCGACGTCGAGGCCTGGCCCGGCGCCATCGAGCGGTTCATGGACGAGGCCAAGGCGCACTCCTGGACCCCCGCCGTCATGGGCTGCTCGGAGACGGGCGGCGAGGTGTGGACCCGCGAGACCGGACTCGACGCCCTCGAACTGGGCGACGAGGCGGTGGTGGACGTCGCGGATTTCTCGCTGGCCGGCCGCGCGATGCGCAACGTGCGCCAGATGGTCAAGCGCATCGAGCGCGCCGGTTACGAAACCCGGGTCCGACGTGTCCGTGACCTCGGCGGGGCCGAACTGGAGCGCATCCGGCGCGCCGCCGAGGACTGGCGCGGCACCGACACCGAACGCGGCTTCTCCATGGCCCTGGGCCGGGTGGGCGACCCCGCCGACGGCGACTGTCTCATCGCCACCGCCCACAAGGCGGACGCCGAACCCGGCCCCTACGGCGACCTGAAGGCGATCCTGCACTTCGTGCCCTGGGGCACGGACGGCGTCTCCCTCGACCTGATGCGCCGCGACCGCTCGGCCGACCCGGGCATGAACGAACTCCTCATCGTCGCCGCGCTCCAGGCCGCCCCGAAGTTCGGCATCGCGCGCGTGTCGCTGAACTTCGCCATGTTCCGCTCGGCGCTCGCGCGCGGCGAGAAAATAGGCGCCGGCCCGGTGCTGCGCGCCTGGCGCGGGCTGCTGGTGTTCCTCTCGCGCTGGTTCCAGATCGAGTCGCTGTACAAGTTCAACGCCAAGTTCCAGCCCCGCTGGGAGCCCCGCTTCGTCGTCTACCGGGCCTCCGGCGACCTGCCCCGCATCGGCTTCGCCGCCATGCAGGCCGAGGGCTTCGTCAACCTCGCCCTCCCCCTGCCGCGCTTCCTGCGCCGCCGTTCCCCCGCCGCACGCGCGTGTGCGCACCAGGTGGCGGAGAGAGTGGTCGAGAGGGACGTGCGGGCGGCCTAGGGCCGCACCGCGTCGCGACCCCCCACGGGGCCTACGCTGAACGTATGAGCAAGCAGAGCGGACGCGGAGGCGTCGCCGGCCTTCCGGAATGGGACCGCTGCGCGGTCATGGGAGTCGTCAACGTGACCCCCGACTCCTTCTCCGACGGCGGCCGCTGGTTCGACACGACGGCCGCCGTCAAGCACGGCCTCCACCTGGCCGCCGAGGGCGCGGACCTCGTCGACGTCGGCGGCGAGTCCACCCGCCCCGGCGCGAGCCGCGTCGACGAGGCGGAGGAACTCCGTCGCGTCGTCCCCGTCGTCCGCGGCCTCGCCTCCGAGGGCCTCGTCGTCTCCGTCGACACCATGCGCGCCACCGTCGCCGCCCAGGCCCTCGCCGCCGGCGCCGCCCTCGTCAACGACGTCAGCGGCGGCCTCGCCGACCCCGACATGGTCCCGGTCGTCGCCGACGCGGGCGCCCCCTTCGTCGTCATGCACTGGCGCGGCCTCCTGGACGGCGGCAACGTCAAGGGCGTCTACGACGACGTCGTCCGCGAAGTCGTCGACGAACTCCGCGCGCGCGTGGACGCCGTCCTGGCCGGCGGCATCGCCCCGGACCGCGTCGTCGTCGACCCCGGCCTCGGCTTCTCCAAGGAGGCCGACCACGACCTCGCGCTGCTCGCCCACCTCGACCGGCTGCACGCCCTGGGACACCCCCTGCTCGTCGCCGCCTCCCGCAAACGGTTCCTCGGCCGTGTCCTGGCCGGGCCGCACGGTTCTCCGCCGCCCGCGCGCGAGCGCGACGCCGCCACGGCCGCCGTCTCCGCGCTCGCGGCGCACGCCGGCGCGTGGGCGGTGCGGGTGCACGAGGTGCGGGCGACCGCGGACGCGGTACGGGTCGCGCGCGCCGTGGAAGGGGCGCGCGCGGGTGCCGACGCGCCGAGCGCGAGCACCGCGCGGCCGGCGGGAGCCGCGCCGGGGACACCGGACGCACGAGCCGCGCGGGACCCGCGCGGCTCCCGGCCCGCGCACGCCCCGCGGCCCCCGCACACCTCCGACGGCGCAGAAGGAACCCGGTGAGCGCCCCCCACACCGACGTCGAGCAGGTCGAGGCCGCCAACACCGCCTTCTACGAGGCGCTGGAGCAGGGCGACTTCGAAACGGTGTCCTCCCTCTGGCTCACCCCGGCCGACCTGGGCGTCGACGAGGAGTACCACGACCCGGCGGACGTCGGCGTGATCTCCTGCGTGCACCCCGGCTGGCCCGTGCTCACCGGCCGCGGCGAGGTGCTGCGGTCGTACGCGCTGATCATGGCGAACACCGACTACATCCAGTTCTTCCTCACCGACGTGCACGTCTCCGTCACCGGTGACACCGCCCTGGTGACCTGCACCGAGAACATCCTCAGCGGCGGCCCCGCCCCGCGGGCCGGCGAGGAGCTCGGTCCGCTCGTCGGCCAGCTCGTCGTCGCCACGAACGTCTTCCGCCGCACGTCCGACGGCTGGAAGCTGTGGTCCCACCACGCCTCCCCGGTCATGGCCGAGAACGACGAGGACGAGGACGAGGAGAGCTCCTCCTGAGGGGGTACCCGACTCACCGGGACGAAGGAGTGGCGGGAATCACGGACCCGTGGGCGGGCACGGCCACCGGCCCGTGAGCCGCCGGGTTCTCCGGGGGAAACGCACGGTGGAATCTCCCGGAACGGCCGGGGCACGGCGCCCCTGTGGCCCGGTCCTGTCGGTGTCCGCAGGTAGATTCGTTCGAGGCCGGTGTGCCGCGCGCACACGGTACGGACCGGCCGTCACCGACGACTGCAGGAGTGATTCGCGTGGATCGTGTCGCGCTGCGCGGCCTGAAGGCCCGCGGGTACCACGGCGTGTTCCCCAAGGAACGCGAAGAGGGACAGACCTTCATCGTGGACCTCGTCCTCGGCCTGGACACCCGGCCGGCCGCGGCCGACGACGACCTGGCGAAGACCGTGCACTACGGCATCGTGGCGGAGGAGGTCGTGGCCGTCGTCGAGGGCGAACCGGTCGACCTCGTCGAGACGCTCGCCGAGCGCATCGCCCAGACCTGTCTGCGGCACGAAGAGGTCAAGGAGGTCGAGGTCTGCGTCCACAAGCCCGACGCACCCATCACGGTCCCCTTCGACGACGTGACCGTCACCATCACCCGGAGCCGAGCATGAGCGCGTCCTTCACCGAGGGTTCCAGCGACCCGACCGTACAGCCGGTACCCGCCTCCGTCGTCGAGAAGGTCGACGCCGCCGACACCACCCTGCACAATCCGCAGCGGGCCGTGATCTCCATCGGATCCAACCTCGGCAACCGCCTGGAGACCCTCCAGGGCGCCGTCGACGCCCTCGAGGACACCCCGGGCGTGCGCGTCAAGGCCGTCTCCCCCGTGTACGAGACGGAGCCGTGGGGCGTCGAGCCCGGCAGCCAGCCCGCGTACTTCAACGCGGTGGTCGTCCTGAAGACGACGCTCCCCCCGTCCTCCCTCCTGGAGCGGGCCCACGCCGTCGAGGAGGCCTTCCACCGCGTCCGGGACGAGCGCTGGGGCGCGCGCACCCTCGACGTCGACATCGTCGCGTACGCCGACGTCGTCTCCGACGACCCGCGGCTCACGCTCCCGCACCCGCGCGCACACGAACGCGCCTTCGTCCTCGCCCCCTGGCACGACGTCGACCCCGGCGCCCGGCTGCCCGGCCGCGGCCCGGTCGCCGACCTCCTCGCCGCCGTCACCCGCGACGGGGTGACCGCCCGCGAGGACCTGGAACTCCGGCTGCCCGAATAGTCGTTAAGGTCGACACGAGCACAGTCCCCGCGGCCACGGCCCGTGGGACCCGGGGGAACCGAAGGGACACCGTGAGAGAGCTGCGCATCAGGGTGCTGGCGGGCGTCTTCGTCGTCGCCGGCGTCCTGTCCTGGGCGGGCGCCCGCCTCTGGAACTCGATCGGGACCCTTCCCAGCGTCCCGCTGGCCGCCCCCATCGTCCTCGCCGTGATCGCCGTGATCCTGCTGGCCACGGCGCTCTCCCTGCGCGCCCGCCTCAAGGCCCAGCGCGAGCGCCGCCCCGGGGCCAAGGGCGTCGATCCCCTGATGGCGGCCCGCGCCGTCGTCTTCGGCCAGTCCAGCGCCCTGGTGGCCGCCCTCGTCGCCGGCATGTACGGCGGCACGGGCGTCTTCCTCCTGGAGTCCCTCGACGTCCCCGCCCGCCGCGACCAGGCCGTCTACGCCGCCTTCTCGGTCCTGGCCGGCATCGCCGTCATAGCGGCGGCCATCTTCCTGGAGCGGGTCTGCAGGCTCCCGGAGGACGACGACGACACCACGGGGGCGGCCTCCACGGCCTGAGCCGCGGAGCGGTGTCCCGCGCCCGGGCCGCCGGGGTTCCCCACGGCTCAGCGCGCCATGATCAGGCTCATCGCCTCGTTGCGGGTCGCCGCGTCCCGCAGCTGTCCGCGCACCGCCGACGTGAGGGTCTTCGCGCCGGGCTTGCGGATGCCCCGCATGGACATGCACATGTGCTCGCACTCCACGACGACGATGACGCCGCGCGGCTCCAGGATCTCCATCAGGGAGTCCGCTATCTGCGTGGTGAGCCGCTCCTGCACCTGCGGGCGGCGGGCGTAGACGTCCACGAGGCGGGCCAGCTTGGACAGGCCCGTGATCTTGCCGCTGACGGACGGGATGTACCCGACGTGAGCGACCCCCCGGAAGGGCACCAGATGGTGCTCACAGGTCGAGTACACCTCGATGTCCTTGACGAGCACCATCTCGTCGTGACCGAGGTCGAACGTCGTCGTCAGCACGTCCTCCGGCTCCTGCCGGAGACCCGCGAAGATCTCCTTGTACGCCCGCGCCACCCGCGCCGGCGTCTCCCTGAGGCCCTCACGGTCAGGGTCCTCGCCGACCGCGATCAGCAGTTCCCGGATGGCGTTCTCGGCCCGCTTCTCGTCGAACTCGCCGATCGGGCCCTCGCCGTCCAGCGTCACGGGGTCGGTCATTCTGATGCCTCGTTCCTGTACGGGTCGCGTGTGGATCACGCGTGACACGTGCGGCATGACCAAAATGCCGCGCCCCCCAGGCTAGAACCTGGGGGGCGCGGCATTCATTCCGGGCCCGGTGAGGCCTCGAGGGGCCGGAGCGTCAGCTCTCCGGGCGGTCCTCGGGGGCCGGCTCGGCCACCGGGGCGGGGTCCGTCACGGTGGACTTGGCGGTGGTGATCGCCGGGTTCGCGCCGTTGGCACCGTTGGTCAGTGCGAGCTCCTTCGGGGAGAGCACCGGCGGGCGGGTGGACGGCGTGCGCCGCGAGGAGCCGGTCCACGCGGGCCGCGGCGGGCGCTTGACGATCGGGGCGAAGATCTCCGCGATCTCCTCCTTGCCCAGCGTCTCCTTCTCCAGCAGCTGGAGCACCAGGTTGTCGAGGACGTCGCGGTTCTCGACCAGGATCTCCCAGGCCTCGTTGTGCGCGTTCTCGATGAGCTTCTTGACCTCTTCGTCGACCAGCGCGGCGACCTCTTCCGAGTAGTCGCGCTGGTGGGCCATCTCACGGCCGAGGAAGGGCTCGGTGTTGTCCCCGCCGAACTTGATGGCGCCCAGACGCTCGGTCATGCCGTACTGGGTGACCATCGCGCGGGCCGTGGCGGTGGCCTTCTCGATGTCGTTCGCGGCGCCCGTGGTCGGGTCGTGGAAGACCAGTTCCTCGGCCGCGCGGCCGCCCAGCATGTAGGCGAGCTGGTCGAGCATCTCGTTGCGCGTGGTCGAGTACTTGTCCTCGTCCGGGAGCACCATCGTGTAGCCGAGGGCACGCCCGCGGGACAGGATGGTGATCTTGTGGACCGGGTCGGAGTTCGGGGAGGCCGCCGCGACCAGGGCGTGACCGCCCTCGTGGTACGCGGTGATCTTCTTCTCCTTGTCCGACATGATCCGGGTCCGCTTCTGCGGGCCCGCCACGACGCGGTCGATGGCCTCGTCCAGCATCTGGTTGTCGATCAGCTTCTTGTCGGAGCGGGCCGTGAGCAGCGCCGCCTCGTTCAGCACGTTCGACAGGTCGGCGCCGGTGAAGCCGGGCGTACGGCGGGCGACGGCCGAGAGGTCGACGTCGGGCGCGACCGGCTTGCCCTTCTGGTGGACCTTGAGGATCTCCAGACGGCCCTGCATGTCGGGACGGTCGACCGCGATCTGGCGGTCGAAGCGGCCGGGGCGCAGCAGGGCGGGGTCGAGGATGTCCGGGCGGTTCGTCGCGGCGATGAGGATGACGCCGCCCTTGACGTCGAAGCCGTCCATCTCGACGAGCAGCTGGTTCAGCGTCTGCTCGCGCTCGTCGTGACCACCGCCGAGGCCGGCGCCGCGGTGGCGGCCGACCGCGTCGATCTCGTCGACGAAGACGATCGCCGGGGCGTTCGCCTTGGCCTGCTCGAACAGGTCACGGACCCGGGAGGCACCGACACCGACGAACATCTCGACGAAGTCGGAACCGGAGATCGAGTAGAAGGGGACGCCCGCCTCGCCGGCGACGGCGCGCGCGAGCAGGGTCTTGCCGGTGCCGGGGGGCCCGTAGAGCAGGACGCCCTTGGGGATCTTGGCGCCGACGGCCTGGAACTTCGCCGGTTCCTGCAGGAACTCCTTGATCTCCTGGAGCTCCTCGACGGCCTCGTCCGACCCGGCGACGTCCGAGAACGTCGTCTTCGGGGTGTCCTTGGTGATGAGCTTGGCCTTGGACTTGCCGAAGTTCATGACCCGGGAGCCGCCGCCCTGCATCTGGTTCATCAGGAACAGGAACACGACGACGATGAGGACGAAGGGGAGCAGGGAGAGCAGGATGCCCACGATGGGGTTCTGCTTGGACGGCGACACCGTGTAGCCGTCCGTGATCTTCTTGTCCTGGTACTTGGTCTGCAGCGTGTTGGCGATGGTCACGCCCTGGTCGCCGATGTAGCTCGCCTGGATCTTCGAGCTGCCCTCGACCTTCACGCCGTCCTTGAGCGTGACCTTGATGATCTGCTCGTCACCGGTGGTGAGCTTGGCCGACTCGACCTTGTTGTCGTTGATCGCTGCGACGACCTGGCCGGTGTCCACCGTCTTGTAGCCGCCGGACGAACCGACGACCTGCATCAACACGACCACGGCAAGGACGGCCAGCACGATCCACATGACCGGCCCACGGAAGTATCGCTTCACGTCCATCCATACGGAGCGGTGCCGCCCCGTCCCTCCTGCCATAGTGAGTTTGATAAGACAGTTCTTCTGACGGTACCCCAGCATTGTCGCCCGAAGCCGCACGGGACGGCTGGCGAACCCGTCTGCATGCTTCAACGGCGCGGAACCCGCTGGGGTTCCCGATGGTCCTACAGGGGAGTTCCGGTGGCTCAGCCGCCGTAGACGTGGGGCGCGAGGGTACCGACGAACGGCAGGTTGCGGTACTTCTCGGCGTAGTCGAGGCCGTAGCCCACGACGAACTCGTTGGGGATGTCGAAGCCGACCCACTCGACGTCGATGGCGACCTTGGCCGCCTCGGGCTTGCGCAGCAGCGTGCACACCTTGAGGGAGGCGGGCTCGCGGGAGCCGAGGTTGGAGAGCAGCCAGGACAGGGTCAGGCCGGAGTCGATGATGTCCTCGACGATCAGGACGTGCTTGCCCTTGATGTCGGTGTCGAGGTCCTTGAGGATCCGCACGACGCCGGAGGACTGGGTGCCCGCGCCGTAGGACGACACGGCCATCCAGTCCATGGTGACCGGGGTGGACAGCGCCCGGGCGAGGTCCGCCATGACCATCACGGCGCCCTTGAGGACACCGACGATCAACAGGTCCTTGCCCGCGTACTGCGCGTCGATCTTCGCGGCCAGCTCGCCCAGCTTCGCGTCGATCTCTTCCTTGGTGATGAGCACCTGCTTGAGGTCGGCACCCATGTCTTTCGCGTCCACCCGCATCACTTTCGGTCGTCCCACCGGCCGGCCGGCCCCTCCACGGAGTGCCCGGGGGGTCCGGATTCAGCCTTGCCGAATCACCAGTCTGCCACCCTGGCGCCGGGCCACGACTTTGCCGGGCAGGTTGATGGCCCCCTGGCCGCGCCAGCCGGTGATCAGCCGGTCGACCTCCTCGACGTGCCGGGCGAACAGCGAACCGGCCGGGGCGCCGGCCTCGATGGCGGCACGGCGCAGGACACGGCGGCGCACGGCGGGCGGGAGGGCGTAGAGCTTGGCGCACTCCAGGAGGCCGGCGGAGTCCCGTACGGCGGCCTCGGCCTGGCGGGCCCAGGCGTCGAGGGCGTCGGCGTCGTCGCGGGAGAGCCGGGCCGTCCGGGCGAGGGCCTCGACGACCCCCTTGCCGAGGGCCTTCTCCAGGGCGGGCAGGCCCTCGTGGCGGAGCCGGGAGCGGGTGTAGGCGGGATCGGCGTTGTGCGGGTCGTCCCAGACCGGCAGGGACTGGACCATGCACGCCTTGCGGGCGGTCTGCCGGTCGAGCCCGAGGAAGGGGCGGCGGTAACGGCCGCCGGCCCCCGAGACCGCGGCCATTCCGGACAGGGAGCGGATGCCGGAGCCCCGGGCGAGTCCGAGGAGGACGGTCTCGGCCTGGTCGTCGCGGGTGTGGCCGAGGAGGACCGCGGTGGCGCCGTGGCGTTCGGCGGCGGCGTCGAGGGCGGCGTAGCGGGCGTCCCGGGCGGCGGCCTCGGGGCCGCCTTCGCGGCCGACGGTCACGGCGGCGGACTCGACCGGGTCGAGGCCGAGGCCGCGCAGGCGCACGACGACCTCCTCGGCGCGCAGGTCGGAGCCGGGCTGGAGGCCGTGGTCCACGGTGACGCCGCCCGCGCGGATGCCGAGCCGGGGGGCTTCGAAGGCGAGGGCGGAGGCGAGCGCCATGGAGTCGGCGCCGCCGGAACACGCCACGAGCACGAGCGGCGGGGCGGGGCGCTCGTGCGGCAGGGGGCTCGCGGGGACGCTCACGACGGCGTCGGGCGTGCCGGTGTGCTGGATGAGGAGGTCGTGGAGGACGCGGCGGACCGCCAGGCGTATCGCCGCGACCGCAGGATGGGGACCCATGTCCGGTTCCCTTCATGAAGTTTTCGGGGGGTGAGCCCGAGGCCGGTCACACAGAGTGTGTAGATGGTGACAGAACCAGGGCGTTCCCCGAGCATTGCACGCCTACGCGGGACTCACGGTCCCTCGGACGGGTGATTGGAGGGGCGTTCGCCTGCCGTCGGCCGGATTCGCACCACAACGGACCACAACGGATCGCGGGGGATCACGACGGGCCGGCCGGGTTCACGAATCGGCCTTGCGGTGCACCCGTGCGATCCAGTCCGCCGGTGTGGCGATCTCGGCTTTGGTGGGCAGGGTGTTCGGGGACGTCCACACGCGGTTGAAGCCGTCCATGCCGACCTCGTCGACGACCGCCCGCACGAAGCGTTCGCCGTCCTTGTACTGCCGGAGCTTGGCGTCCAGGCCCAGCAGCTTGCGCAGGGCCATGTCGAGGCGGGAGGCGCCCTTGGCACGGCGCTGCTGGAACTTCTCGCGGATCTCGGAGACGGTCGGCACGACGTCCGGTCCCACACCGTCCATCACGAAGTCGGCGTGGCCCTCCAGGAGGGACATCACGGCGGTGAGGCGGGCGAGGATCTCGCGCTGGGCGGGGCTCTGGACGAGCTCGACGAGGGAGTGACCGCCGTCGTCCTCCTCCCCCTCGGGGCGGCCGCCGACGAGGGACTGGGCGGCTTCCCGCACGCGCTCGAGGAAGGTCATGGGGTCGACGTCGGTCTCCGCCAGGAACGACTGGATCTCGCCCTCGAGGTGGTCGCGCAGCCAGGGCACCGCGGAGAACTGGGTGCGGTGGGTCTCCTCGTGCAGGCACACCCAGAGGCGGAAGTCGTGCGGGGCGACGTCGAGTTCGCGCTCCACGTGGACGATGTTCGGCGCCACGAGGAGGAGGCGCCCGCCGCCGTCGGCGCCGGCGGGCAGCTCACGGGTGGACGGGGCGAACGTCTCGTACTGGCCGAGGACGCGGGAGGCCAGGAACGACAGCAGCATGCCGAGTTCGACGCCGGTGACCTTGCCGCCGAAGGTCCCGAGGACCGCGCCGCCCGGGCTGTTGCCCCGGCGTTCCTGCATCTTCTCGAGGAGCGGACGGAGGATCTCGCGGAAGCCGGCGACGTTCGCCCGGACCCAGCCGGGGCGGTCGACGACGAGGACCGGGGTGTCGTGGGTCTCCTCGGTGCCCATCCGGGTGAAGCCCCGGACGTGTCCCTCCGAGGCCTTGGCGTGCCGGCGCAGTTCCGCGACGACGGCGCGCGCCTCGTCGCGGCTGACCTCGGGGCCCGGCCGTACGAGCCGGGTCGCGGTCGCGACCGCGAGATTCCAGTCGACCATCCCGGAAGAGGCACCACCGATGCTCGTCATGCGTCAACCGTACGTGAGCACCGCGGCTGGGGGCAGGTCGCGGGCGGCGGGTCAGGGGTACGTCAGGGTCGGACGCGGGAGGCCGGGCCGGCTGCCGGTGGCCCCGGGAGCGGCGGCGCGCCGGCCGCCGGCCGGTCCGGGGAGCACGGCCGCGGCCTCACGCGCACCCGCATCCCGCCAGCGCCGTGACCGCCCGGTCCAGGGCGGACTGGGCCGCCGTGGGATCCGTGGTGCCGGAGGCGAGGACGGCGAAGACCAGCAGGCGGCCGTCCCGGTCGACGACCGTGCCCGCCAGGGTGTTGACGCCGGTCAGCGTGCCGGTCTTGGCGCGGACGACACCGGAGGCGCCGTCGGTGTAGCGGGCGGAGAGGGTGCCGGTGAAGCCCGCGACGGGGAGGCCGGTGAGGGCGGGGCGGAGGTCGGGGCGGGCGGGGTCGCCGGCCTTGGCCAGGAGGGCCGTCAGGAGGTGCGCCGTCAGACGGTCCCCGCGGTCGAGGCCGCTGCCGTCCCGGAACTCCGCCCCGGTCACGGGCAGGCCGAGCCGGGACAGCTGGGTGCGGATCGCCTTGCCCGCGCCCGCGAAGTCGGCGGGGACGCCGGTCGCGAGGGCGGTGTGGCGGGCGAGCGCCTCGGCGATGTCGTTGTCGCTGTTGGTCAGCATGCGCTCGACCAGCGCGGACAGGGGCGGCGAGGAGACCGTGGCGAGGGTCTCCGCGCGCGCGGTCGCCTTGGACGGGCCGGGCGGGGTGGTCGTGACGCCCTGCGCCCGCAGGAATCGCGCGAACGCGCCCGCCGCGTCCGCCGCCGGATCCGGCACCCGGGTCGCCGGGCCGCTGGTCGAGTCGTCCGTGCGGCCCTCGTCGGCGGTGAGGGCGGTGACACGGGCGATGTTGGGGTTGACCCCGATGGGGTGAAATTCGGAACCGGCGTAGAGAGTGGTGTCGTAGGAGAGCGTCGCCCGGGTGATGCCGCGTTTCTTCAGGGCGGTGGCGGTGGCGGCGGCCAGGGTGCGCAGGCTCGCCCGGTCCCCGGCGTCCGCGCGCGCGGTGAGGGTGGGGTCGCCGCCGCCGACGAGGACGACCTCCCCGGTGCCCGGTTCGAGGGCGACGCGGGTGGTGAGGCGGTGGTCGGTGCCCAGCGCGGCGAGCGCGGCGACCGCGGTGGCGATCTTGGTGGTGGAGGCGGGGGTGAGCGGCTCGTCGGCTCCGCTGCCGTAGAGGCGCGCGCCGGTGGCCACGTCGACGACCGCGGCCGCGTGGCGGGTGCCGAGGGCCGGGTCGGCCAGCAGGGGGTCCAGGACGCGGGCGAGCGCGGTGCCGCCGGGGGCCGACTTCACGGTGGTCGCCGCCGCGCCGAGGCCCGTCAGGACGGAGGGCGCGCTGGGCGCGGGCCGCGGCGCGCCGGCCGCCGTGTCGGGCGTGCCCGACCCGTCGGACGCTTCGGCCGTACGGCCGTGATCTGCGCCACCCGTCCGCTCCAGTGCGGCGGCCCGGTGGCGTTCGGCCGTACGCTGACCGGTGGAGTCCCAGGGGCCGGCGGCACTCGCCACACCGACGGCCAGCGCCAGTCCGGCGGTCGCCGCGGTCGCGGTGTACTGCCAGGTCCGGCCGGCCTTCGGCCTCGTGATCCGTGTGAGCTGCGGTTCAGCCGCCTGCGTCAGCCGTGCGACCCGCGGCTTCGCGGCCGCCGCGGCACGTGCGAGACGAGGGCCTACGATCCCTGCGGCCCGTGCCAGACGCGGTCGTACGGCGTTCGCGGCCCGCACCACGTGCGGTCTCGCGGCCCGCCAAGGCCTCAGCTCTGGCACGACCACCAGCCCCTTTCGCGATCACACACCTGCGTGAGGGACACTTAATCACCAGAACTATGTGCTGATCATGGAGGAGTCACCGGTGGAGTTCGACGTCACGATCGAGATCCCGAAGGGTTCGCGGAACAAGTACGAGGTGGACCACGAGACCGGTCGGATCCGCCTGGACCGTCGACTCTTCACCTCGACCGCCTACCCGACCGACTACGGCTTCGTCGAGAACACCCTCGGCGAGGACGGCGACCCGCTGGACGCGCTGGTCATCCTGGACGAGCCGACCTTCCCGGGCTGCCTCATCCGCTGCCGCGCGATCGGCATGTTCCGCATGACGGACGAGGCCGGCGGCGACGACAAGCTGCTGTGCGTCCCGGCGACCGACCCGCGCGTGGAGCACCTGCGCGACATCCACCACGTCTCGGAGTTCGACCGCCTGGAGATCCAGCACTTCTTCGAGGTGTACAAGGACCTGGAGCCCGGCAAGTCCGTCGAGGGCGCCAACTGGGTGGGCCGCACCGACGCCGAGACCGAGATCGAGCGGTCGTACAAGCGCTTCAAGGAGCAGGGCGGTCACTGACCTTCCGCAGCCGAAGGGGCCGCACGCGCACGCGTGCGGCCCCTTCGCACGTTTCGCAGGCGAACGTCCGCGCATACTGAGGCCTACGGAATGTGTCGTTCAGGGAGCGTTGCTCAGTGACGGAGGCGGAGGACCGCAAGCCGCAGTCGGACGAGGCGAGGAGCGCGTTCGACCCCGAGATCACCTCGGAGTTCGCGATCCCGCGGGGGCTGGCCGTCCCGCGGGGCGGGGGCGAGTCGGAGACCACGTCGGAGTTCGCCGTCCCGGTCGGGCTGGAGGCCCCGCCGCCGGCCCCGGGCGAACCGGAGGGGTCCGCGTTCAGTCCGCCGAGCACCTACAGCACCCGGCACGCCCCGGCCGCGTTCACGCCCGCCGAGGGCGTACCGCTGGTCAGCCTGACCAAGGACGTGCCCTGGCAGGACCGGATGCGCACGATGCTGCGCATGCCGGTGGCCGAGCGGCCGGCGCCGGAGCGGGCGGCCAAGGCGGAGGAGGGCGGCCCGGCCGTTCCCCGCGTGCTCGACCTGACGCTGCGCATCGGCGAGCTGCTGCTCGCGGGCGGGGAGGGCGCCGAGGACGTGGAGGCCGCGATGTTCGCGGTGTGCCGCTCCTACGGGCTCGACCGCTGCGAGCCGACCGTCACCTTCACCCTGCTGTCGATCTCCTACCAGCCGTCGCTGGTGGAGGACCCGGTGACGGCGTCGCGGACCGTGCGGCGCCGGGGCACCGACTACACGCGGCTGGCGGCCGTCTACCACCTGGTGGACGACCTCAGCGACCCCGAGACGAGCTTCTCCCTGGAGGAGGCCTACCGGCGGCTCGCGGAGATACGCCGCAACCGGCACCCCTACCCCACCTGGGTGCTGACCTCGGCGAGCGGGCTGCTCGCGGGCGCGGCCTCGGTGCTGGTCGGCGGTGACCTCGTCGTGTTCGTGGCGGCCGCGGTCGGCGCGATGCTCGGCGACCGGCTCGCCTGGCTGTGCGCGGGGCGCGGGCTGCCGGAGTTCTACCAGTTCCTGGTGGCGGCGATGCCGCCGGCCGCGATCGGGATCGCGCTGACGCTGGCGCACGTCGACGTGAAGGCGGCGGCGGTCATCACCGGCGGCCTGTTCGCGCTGCTGCCCGGGCGGGCGCTCGTGGCGGGCGTCCAGGACGGCCTGACGGGCTTCTACATCACCGCGGCCGCACGCCTGCTGGAGGTCCTGTACTTCTTCGTGGGCATCGTCGTCGGCGTGCTGGTGATGCTCTACCTCGGTGTGCAGCTCGGCGCCCGCCTCAATCCCGACGCCGCGCTGGGCATCACCGAGCGGCCGCTGTGGCAGATCGGCGCGTCGATGCTGCTGTCGCTGACCTTCGCGGTGCTGCTCCAGCAGGAGCGGTCCACGGTGCTGGCGGTGACGCTGAACGGCGGGGTCGCCTGGTCGGTGTACGGCGCCATGCACTACGCGGGCGACATCTCACCGGTCGCCTCCACCGCCGTCGCCGCGGGGGTGGTGGGCCTGTTCGGGCAGTTGCTGTCGCGGTACCGGTTCGTGTCGGCGCTGCCCTACACCACGGCGGCGATCGGCCCCCTGCTGCCGGGCTCGGCCACGTACTTCGGGCTGCTGGCGATCGCCCAGAGCGAGGTCGACGCGGGGCTGGTCTCGCTGAGCAAGGCCGCCGCGCTGGCGATGGCCATCGCCATCGGGGTCAACCTCGGGTCGGAGATCTCGCGGCTGTTCCTGCGGATCGGCTCCCCGGAGAAGCGGCGGGCCGCCAAGCGGACGCGGGGGTTCTGAGCGGCCGGGCCGCGCCGCGCGCCGGTCCCCGCGCCCCGGCGAGCCGCTCTCCGCGGCTCCGGCCGCAGGCCTCAGTGGTTCTGGTTGTACGGGTACTGGCCGTTCTGGTGCTGCCGGCCTCCGTACGGCTGCTGCTGGGACTGCCAGTCCTGCTGCCCGGGGTATTCCTGCTGCTGCGGGTATTCCTGCTGCTGCGGGTACTGCTGGTGCTGCGGGTACTGCTGGTGCTGGGGGTACTGCTGGGGCTCCGGGTACTGCCGGCCGTAGTGCTCGTCCTGGTAGCCGCCCTGGTCCGGGCTCTGGCCGACGGTGCCGTACGGCTCGTACTGGTCGATGCGGCGGAGCTGGGTGGTGGCGTCGTCCATGACGGGGGGCTGCTGGGCCGGGGGCTCCGCCTGCGGCGGGTTCTTCTTGGACTGGGAGCGGGCGCGCAGGAACTCGATGACGATCGGGACCACCGAGAGGAAGACGATCAGCAGCAGGATCGCCTCGATGTTGGCCTTGACGAAGTCGATGTTGCCCAGCCAGGAGCCGAGCAGGGTCACGCCCGCGCCCCACAGCACGCCGCCGATGACGTTGAAGATCAGGAACGAGCGGTACCGCATGCCGCTGACGCCGGCGATGATCGGCGTGAACGTCCTCACAATGGGCACGAAGCGGGCCAGGACCAGGGACTTGGGCCCGTACTTCTCGAAGAACTCGTGGGCCTTGGTGACGTTCTCCTGCTTGAAGAGGCGGGAGTCCGGGCGCTTGAAGAGCGACGGGCCGACCTTCTTGCCGAACATGTAGCCGGCCTGGTCGCCGAGGATCGCCGCCACGCAGATGAGGGCGATCGCTCCCCACAGCGGGAAGTCCAGCTGGTCCGACGTGATCAGCAGACCCGCGGTGAACAGCAGCGAGTCACCGGGCAGGAAGAAGCCGATGAGAAGGCCCGACTCCGCGAAGACGATGAGCAGCAGACCCCAGATGCCGAAGGTGTCGAGCAGATAGTCGGGGTCCAGCCAGCTCGGTCCGAGGGCAAGGGTCGTCACGGTTCCGGGCTCCTGACGGGGGTGGGGAAGTACGGCGTCCTGCTACGGCCGGACAAAGTTATCAACGTCGCGTGTCCGCCCCAGGTTCCATGGGCCACCCCAGGATGCACTGTGCCCCCGACGGGGCAAACCTGTGGGCATGAGCATCGAGGACTACGGCGGCGGGCAGAGCCCTCAGCCGGACGTACTGGTCGTCACCACGAACGACGTTCCCGGACACCGGGTCGAGCAGGTCATCGGCGAGGTCTTCGGGCTGACCGTGCGCTCGCGGCACCTCGGCAGCCAGATCGGCGCGGGCCTGAAGTCGATGATCGGCGGTGAGCTCAAGGGCCTCACCAAGACCCTGGTCCAGACCCGCAACCAGGCGATGGAGCGTCTCGTCGAGCAGGCACGCGCGCGGGGCGCCAACGCCGTGCTGGCGTTCCGCTTCGACGTGACGGAGACCGCTGACGTGGGCACCGAGGTGTGCGCGTACGGGACGGCGGTGGTCCTGGCCCGGGAGTGACCCCGGGCCGGGACCCTACGGCGCGGCGTGCCGGGCGGCGTTGGCCGTGATGGCCTCCCTGAGGTGCTCGGCGAGGCCCGGGCGCAGGGAGTCGTAGAACGCCTTGAAGCGCTCGTCGGCGACGTACGTCTCGCCCAGGCTCCGGTGCATCTCGTACGAGCACTCGTAGAACCACGCGCAGATGTGCTGCCGGTGTTCCTCGGCCATGTCCATGGCCGCCTCGCCGGCGGGCGGTTCGCCGGCGGCCATGAGGGCGCCGTAGCGCTCGCTCCAGGCGGCCACCTCCGCCTGCATGCGCTGCCAGTCCTCCTTGGTGTAGCCGGCGGCCCGGCGCTGCGACTCGGCGTGGGCGTCGGTGCCGCCCCAGCGCCGTTCGGCCTCCTCCGCGTACCGCTCGGGGTCCTTGTCGCCGAAGACCTCGAAGCGTTCCTCAGGGGTCAGGTTGATGCCCATCGTGCGTGCCTCCATGGCGTGCTCCACGGCCGCGGCCATCTTCTGGAGCTTCTCGATCCGGGCGGTCAGCAGTTCGTGCTGGCGGCGCAGGTGCGCGCGCGGGTCCGCGTCCGGGTCGTCGAGCAGGGCCGCGACCTCGTCGAGCGGGAAGCCGAGCTCCCGGTGGAACAGGATCTGCTGCAGCCGGTCGAGGTCGGCGTCGCTGTAGCGCCGGTGGCCCGCGGGGCTGCGCTCGCTCGGGACGAGCAGGCCGATGTCGTCGTAGTGGTGCAGGGTGCGCACCGTGACCCCGGCGAAGCCGGCCACCTGTCCGACGGAGTAGCTCACTGCGTCCGCTCCTTTCTCGGTACGCGCTCCACAGTGGGTCCTCACGTGACGTGAGGTGCAAGCCCGTTCTCCCGCCGGCCCGCCTCCACCCGCCCCTGTTGCACGGACATGCACCTTTTGTCAGTCTTCGACCGAGTCTCTTTCGTCCCCCGAGGAGTGCCGTCCATGCCGCTGCACAAGGGTCCCGAGCCCGACGCGCGCCCGCTGTCCGTCAACCCGTTCTACGGCGCGGCGGATCCCGTCGGCGGCATGGCCGAGGCGCCGCCCAAACACCGGCTGCCCGATGTGCCGACGCCGCCGTCGACGGCGTACCAGCTCGTCCACGACGAGCTGATGCTGGACGGCAACTCCCGGCTGAACCTCGCCACGTTCGTCACCACGTGGATGGAGCCGGAGGCCGGGGTGCTGATGGCGGAGTGCCGGGACAAGAACATGATCGACAAGGACGAGTACCCGCGCACCGCCGAACTGGAGCGGCGCTGTGTGGCGATGCTCGCCGACCTGTGGAACGCGCCCGACCCCGCGGCGGCCGTGGGCTGTTCGACGACCGGGTCGAGCGAGGCGTGCATGCTCGCCGGGATGGCCCTCAAACGGCGCTGGAGCGCGCGCGGTCCCGCGCCCGGCGCCCGGCCCAACCTCGTGATGGGGATCAACGTCCAGGTCTGCTGGGAGAAGTTCTGCACCTTCTGGGAGGTGGAGCCCCGCCAGGTGCCCATGGAGGGCGAACGCTTCCACCTCGACCCGCAGGCCGCCGCCGAGCTGTGCGACGAGAACACCATCGGGGTCGTCGGCGTCCTCGGCTCCACGTTCGACGGCTCCTACGAGCCCGTCGCCGACCTGTGCGCGGCCCTGGACGCCCTCCAGGAGCGCACCGGCCTGGACGTGCCCGTGCACGTCGACGCCGCGTCCGGCGGGATGATCGCGCCCTTCCTCGACGAGGACCTGGTGTGGGACTTCCGCCTCCCGCGCGTGGCGTCGATCAACACCTCGGGGCACAAGTACGGGCTGGTCTACCCCGGGGTCGGGTGGGCGCTGTGGCGCGACAAGGAGGCGCTGCCCGAGGAACTCGTCTTCCGGGTGAACTACCTCGGCGGCGACATGCCGACGTTCGCCCTGAACTTCTCGCGGCCCGGTGCGCAGGTCGTCGCGCAGTACTACACGTTCCTGCGGCTGGGCCGCGAGGGGTACCGGGCGGTGCAGGAGTCCACGCGGGAGGTCGCCCGGAGCGTCGCCGACCGGGTGGCGGCGCTGGGCGACTTCCGGCTGCTGACCCGGGGGGACGAGCTGCCCGTCTTCGCCTTCACCACGGCGCCGGAGGTGGAGGCGTACGACGTCTTCGACGTCTCGCGGCGGTTGCGGGAGAGGGGGTGGCTGGTGCCCGCGTACACCTTCCCGCCGCAGCGGGAGGACCTGTCCGTGCTGCGGGTCGTGTGCCGCAACGGCTTCTCCTCCGACCTGGCCGATCTGTTCGTGGAGGACCTGACCCGGCTGCTGCCGGAGCTGCGCCGCCAGCCGCATCCGCTGACGCACGACAAGGCGGCGGCGACCGGGTTCCACCACTAGGGACGGGGCACGGGCGGCCGGCCGTCGGCTGTCGGCGCGGGTGAGGGCGGGCGGGGCGTTCCGCCGGGGTGTGTCACCGGGGGTCCCGCCCCGCCGCCCCTGTCCCGTCCCGCCCTCCGGGGGCTAGCGGCTCATGCGGGCGAACTTCCGTACCGCCAGGGGGAAGAAGACCGCCAGCAGGGCCAGGGGCCAGATCACGGCCGGCCAGACGTGGTCGGAGTGGCCGGCGGGGGCGAAGAGGTCGCGGACGGCCGAGGCCGTCCGGGACATGGGGTTCCAGTCGACGATCGTGCCGAGCCAGGCGGGCATGGAGTCGGGGGTGGCGATGGCGTTGGAGAGGAAGCCGACCGGCCAGACGAGGATCTGGACGGCCTGGACCATCTCCGGTCTCCCGGCCACGAGGGCCAGGTGGATGCCGATCCACAGCATGGCGAAGCGGAACAGCAGGAGCAGGCCGACGGCGGTCAGGAACGCTCCGGCACCGCCGTGCGGACGCCAGCCGAGGGCCCGGGCGACGGCGAGGAGGACGGCCAGGCCCACGGCCGACTGGAGCATGTCGGCGGCCGCACGGCCCACCAGGACCGCGCCGTCGGCCATCGGCATCGAGCGGAAGCGGTCGACGACGCCCTTGTCCAGGTCCTGGGTGACGGCGAGCATCGTGCCCTCCAGGCCGAAGGCCATGGTGAGCGCGAGCATGCCGGGGAGCAGGTAGTCGAGGTAGCTGCCGCTCACCCCGCGGCCGCCGCCGATCAGGTAGCCGAACATCAGCAGGAGCATCACCGGGAAGACGAGCCCGACGACGACCCGGCCGGGCTGCCGCGCCCAGCGGGCGAGTTCACGCCGGGTCATGGTCCAGGAATCGCTCAGCGCGTACGTGCTCACACGGCCTCCTTCGGGAGAGCGGCACGGCCGCCCTCTCCCGTGAGGTGCAGGAACACCTCGTCCAGCGTGGGGCGGCGCAGGACCACGTCCTCCGCCTCGATGCCGGCCTCCTCCAGGGCGCGGACGACGGCGGACAGGGCGGCCATGCGGTCGGTCACCGGGGCGCTGAGCAGCCGGCGGTCGGGGTCGACGACGACCTCCTCCCGGGCCGTCGGCAGCAGGGCGAGGGCGGTCCCCAGGTGGCCCCCGTCGCGCAGGACGACGTCGATGCGGTCGCCTCCGGTCAGCGCCTTCAGCTGGTCCGCGGTGCCGTCCGCGACGACGCGGCCGCGGTCGACTACGCAGATGCGGTCGGCCAGTTGGTCGGCCTCCTCCAGGTACTGGGTGGTGAGCACGACCGTCGTGCCCCCGCCGACCAGCGAGCGGACCGCGGACCACACCTCCGCGCGGCCGCGCGGGTCGAGGCCGGTCGTCGGCTCGTCCAGGAACAGCACCTCCGGGTCGGTGACGAGGGAGGCGGCCAGGTCCAGACGGCGCCGCATCCCTCCGCTGTAGGCGCGCACGGGCTTGCGGCCGGTCCCGGCGAGCTCGAAGCGCTCCAGGAGCTCGTCGGCCCGCACGCGCGCGCGGCGGGCGCCGAGGTGGTGGAGCCGGCCGAACATCTCCAGGTTCTGCCGGCCGCCCAGGTCCTCGTCGAGCGCCGCGTGCTGCCCGAGCAGGCCGATGCGCAGGCGCACCTCCCGGGCCTGGCGCACCACGTCGTACCCGGCCACCCGGACCCGGCCGCTGTCGGGCCGCAGCAGCGTGGACAGGATCCTGACCAGGGTGGTCTTGCCCGCGCCGTTCGGGCCGAGCACCCCGTGCACCGTGCCGCGGGCGACGGTCAGGCCGAGCCCGTCCAGTGCCCGGGTGTCGCCGTAGCGCTTGCGGACGTCCTCGACGGTGATCGCCGTCGTGGCCATGTCGTTCCCCCAGACTTCCGGTAATCAAACTTGACTACCTGCTCAAGCTAACGCGCCGGATACGGCTCGTCAAACTTGATTAGCGGGCATCCTCCGGATGCCGCTCCCCCGTCGCGTACGGGTTGGCCTCGTCGTCCGCGAGGACGCCGACGAACGGCTCGCCCTCGCCCGAGAACGTGTAGGCCCCGCCCTCGACGCGGGAGATGAGCCCCTGGGTCCACTCGGCCTCGGCGTCGGCCGTGTTGATCCAGAGGTTCATGATCTCCCCGATGTGCCCGAGCTGCTCCGGGCCCTGCTCGGGCACGTAGTGCCGGGTGACGGCGCCGCGCCACTCCTCGATGCGCCGGATCCGCTCCTTCAGGAGCGCCACGGCCTCGGCGCGCGGCAGGTCGACGATGAAGCCGATGGCCGCCGACTTCATGTCCATCTTCTGGTCGTAGGAGGTCAGCGCCTCGCGGACCAGCCGGAAGTACTCCTCGGAGCCGCGTTCGGTGATCTCGTACTCGGTGCGGGGCGGGCCGCCGGCCGTGGACGGCGCGATCTCGTGCGCGTGCAGCAGTCCCTGCTTCGCCATCTGCTTCAGGGCGTGGTAGATCGAACCCGGTTTGGCGGTGGACCACTGGTGGGCGCCCCAGTACTCCAGGTCGTTGCGCACCTGGTAGCCGTGGGCCCGCCCGTGCTGGCGGACGGCGCCGAGCACGAGGAGACGGATCGCTGACATGCCGTCCAGGGTAGGCCGCGCCACGGTTCGCCACGGGGCCGCCCGCGGTGGGCCGGCTCAGAACGGGAAGCCGCTGCGGCCGTGCTGCACCGAGATCCACTTGGTCGTCGTGAAGGCGTCCAGCGTCGTCTCGCCGTTCAGGCGGCCGACGCCGGAGTTCTTCTCGCCGCCGAAGGGGACGAGGGGCTCGTCGTGCACGGTGCCGTCGTTGACGTGGAACATGCCGGTGTCGATCCGCCGGGCGAAGCGGACGCCGCGTTCGACGTCGGCGGTGTGGACGGCGCCGCTGAGGCCGTAGGGGGTGTCGTTGACGAGGCGGACGGCCTCCTCCTCGCCGTCGAAGGGGACGAGGAGGGCGACCGGGCCGAAGATCTCCTGGCGCAGCAGGGCCGAGCCGGCGGGGATGTCCGTGAGGACGGACGGCTCGACGAGGTTGTCCGTGGTCCTGCCGCGCACGAGCGCCGTCGCGCCCTCGGCCACGGCCTGCTCGACGGTGCCGGAGATCGACTCCGCCTGCGAGGAGTTGATGACCGGGCCGATCACCGTCTGCGGGTCGCGCGGGTCGCCGGCCTTGAGGGACCTGACCTTGGCGACGAACTTCTCGGTGAACTCGTCGGCGATCGAGCGGTCGACCAGCACCCGGTTGGCCGCCATGCAGACCTGGCCCTGGTGGACGAAGCGGCTGAAGACGGCCGCGTCGACCGCGTAGTCGACGTCGGCGTCGTCGAGGACCACGAGGGCGCTGTTGCCGCCCAGTTCGAGGACGGTGCGCTTGAAGTGCGCGGCGCAGACGGTGGCGACGTGGCGGCCGACCTTGTCGGAGCCGGTGAAGGAGATGACCCGCGGGACCGGGTGCTCGAGGAAGGCGTCGCCGATCTCGGCGACGTCGGTGAGGACGACGTTCAGCAGGCCGGCGGGCAGGCCCGCGTCCTCGAAGAGCTTCGCGACCAGCGTGCCGCCGGCGACCGGGGTGTCCTGGTGGGGCTTGAGGACCACGGCGTTGCCCAGCGCCAGGGCGGGCGCGACGGACTTCAGCGACAGCAGGAAGGGGAAGTTGAAGGGGCTGATCACGCCGACGACGCCCACCGGCACGCGGTAGAGGCGGTTCTCCTTGCCGTCCACCGGCGAGGGGATGATCCGGCCCTCGGGGCGCAGCGCCAGGTGGATCGACTCGCGCAGGAACTCCTTGGCGAGGTGGAGCTCGAAGGCGGCCTTCGGCCGGGTGCCGCCGAGCTCCGCGGTGATCAGCTCGGTGATCTCCTGCTCGCGCTCCTCGACCAGGCGCAGCGCCTTCTCGAAGACGGCGCGCCGGGCGTAGGCGTTGGCCGCGGCCCAGGACTTCTGCGCGCGGGCGGCGGCCCGGTAGGCCTGGTCGACCTCGTCGACCGTGGCTATCGTGATCGAGGCCAGCTTCTCGCCGCTGTACGGGTCGAGGTCGATGATGTCCCAGGCTCCCGTCCCCGGGCGCCACTCACCGTCGATGTACTGCTGGGCCAGGTCGGTGAAGTACGGCGACATGTGATCCCTCAATCCCCTGCGATCGACGTCACGATCTGATTGCGCGTCATCGTACGCAGCGCGCAAGGGAGTTGGGGCGGCGCCGAGGCACCCGAGGGGAAACCCCTAGGACAGCTGGAGCAGTCCGCGCAGCAGGTCCCGGCTCTCCTCGGGACCGGGGCTGTCCTGCTGCAGCTCCTTCAGCGCCTGCTCGTACTGGGCGACGTCCTCGCGTTTGTCCAGGTAGAGGGCGCTGGTGAGCTGCTCCAGGTAGACGACGTCCGACAGGTCGGACTCCGGGAAGCTCAGGATGGTGAAGGCGCCGGACTCCCCGGAGTGGCCGCCGAAGCCGAACGGCATGACCTGGAGCCGCACGTTGGGGCGTTCGGAGATGTCGATCAGGTGCTGGAGCTGGCCGCGCATCACCGCGCGGTCGCCGTACGGCCGGCGCAGGGCGGCCTCGTCGAGGACGATGTGGAAGTCGGGCGCGTTCTCGGCCACCAGGTACTTCTGCCGCTCCAGGCGCAGCGCCACCCGCCGGTCGATGTCGGCCGCGCTCGCGCCCTTCATGCCGCGCTCCACGACGGCGTGCGCGTACGCCTCCGTCTGGAGCAGCCCGTGCACGAACTGCACCTCGTACACCCGGATCAGCGAGGCCGCGCCCTCCAGGCCGACGTACGTGGGGAACCAGTTGGGCAGCACGTCCGAGTAACTGTGCCACCAGCCCGCCACGTTGGCCTCCCGGGCGAGGGAGACGAGCGCCTGGCGCTCCGACTCGTCCGTGATGCCGTACAGCGTCAGCAGGTCCTCGACGTCCCGCGTCTTGAAGCTCACCCGGCCCAGCTCCATACGGCTGATCTTCGACTCGGAGGCGCGGATGGAGTATCCCGCCGCCTCGCGCGTGATGCCGCGCGTCTCTCGCAGTCGCCGTAGTTGCGAGCCGAGCAGCATCCGCCGCACCACCGATCCGGGCTCTCCCGCGCTCACGTTCGCCAGCCTCCCCAACCGTTCTCAGGGCCCGCAGTCTGCCACTAAAACACTTCGAGCAGTACTCGTCCGATTACAGAGACGGAAAGAAGCCAAAGGATACGCACAGCGCGACGGAAGGGAAGAGAGAGGGGAAAGCAAGGGAAGTGCCGCTGAACGGCGAGAAGATGGCGGAAAAAATGGCCAAGAAGCGGTACGGGCAGACCCAATTCGGTCAGGTGCACGTGCATCTGCCCTTGCATCTGCCCTGCGCATCGGAAACCATGGTCCAGCGCCACCGCTGCATCGCAACGACCGCGAATCCCGGGAGTGCCTCGCATGGGGACGAATGGATCGACCATGCTCGAGCCGTTACGGCAGGGCCTTCCGCCGCTTGATCCCGCGGCCGTCTCCCACGCGGCCTCCTGCGCACTGCCCGCCCGCTTCGAGGCGGTGCGCGAGGCACGGCAGTTCACCCGCAGGACCCTCGGCCAGTGGGACGTGGGCGACCGCTTCGACGACATCTGTCTGGTCGTCTCCGAACTGGTGACCAACGCCCTGCGGCACGGGCTGCCGCCCGGCTCCGCCCCGTGCGTCATGGGCGAGGAGCACCCGGCGGTGCGGCTGCACCTGATGCGGTGGACCGAGCGGCTGGTGTGCGCGGTGCGCGATCCCAGCCACGACAGCCCGCTGCCGCGCGAGGCGGACGACTTCGCCGCCGAGTCCGGCCGCGGCCTGTTCCTGGTGGACTCCTTCGCCGACGGCTGGGGCTGGCACCCCCTGACGGGCGGCTTGGGCGGCAAGGTCGTCTGGGCGCTGTTCCGGCTGCACGCCGCCGAATGACGAACCGCGGCACCTACTGGTGCCGCGGTTCTACGCGCGTTGTCACCGCTTTTCCGCCGATTGTTCCGACGCGCCGCACGCCGGACCCGGTGGACGTCAGCCGGCGATCAGGTGGTCGAACTCGCCGTCCTTGACACCCAGCAGCATCGCCTCGATCTCGGCCCGCGTGTAGACGAGCGCGGGACCGTCCGGGAAGCGCGAGTTGCGCACGGCCACGTCCCCTCCCGGAAGCCGCGCGAACTCGACGCAGGAACCCTGCGAGTTGCTGTGCCGGCTCTTCTGCCAGGCAACCCCGTACAACTGTGCGGCCGCCATGCCGTTGTACACGTCGTGCCCCCCGTCAACGTCGTGGTCCACAGGTCGCTCCCTGGTGGTGCACTGGCTCGTGTGGCCATTGGTGCCGTTGTCAACTGTTCCGGATCATAGCCCCGTTCATGTGCAGTTGCATGAGCAGATGCACGTGCACGCCGGGTGCATGTGCGGTTACAGCTTTGACGGCCGCTTTACCGAGCTCCTCCGGTCCCCCGGGCCCCTCCACGCGGCCGCCCGGAAGCCCGGGGGCGCGTGCGGCACCCGGTTCTCGTGGGTGGCCTGCGACACCACCGGCCGCGCGAGGTGGTCCGGATCGGACCACTCATGCACAGGAAGAGACGCACCAGGTGGCGTCGGTGTTCCGCCCTCACGGACACGGTTCGACCGACCGCACCGCGTGAGCACCCGGGAACCCGCCGGAAACGGCCTCGCCTGGGCGGACGCCCGCCGTCCACTCGGTACGGCGAGCGGGACGCGGACAGCCTCCGGCGCCGCCCCGTCGCGGGAACCGGAGGCGGTCGCCCCTCCCCGTTCCCCCGGCGCGAGCAGGCCGGGACGACTCCGCGGCCCCCACGGCCCGCCGCTCGCCCTCGCCCGTGGGAACGACGGTGCGGTCATCCCCGAGGACCAGAGGGGACTCGGCCCCGCGCACGGGCGCGGAACCGGGCGTCCGGCCGGGATCCCCACCCGCGGATCGGCCGGAAGGAGTGGACGACCGACGTAACACGGCTCGTCCGTACGGCGGTTCATCCGTACGACACCGGGCGGGGCCGCCCGTACGAAGGTGACCGGTCCGCGCTCATACCGTCGGCGTCCGCGGCTGCCGTACGGCAGCCGCGTCGGGCCTCCGGCGGACCGGGCGCCACGGCGGTGGCCGGGGGCCGCCGTCGGGGCGGGCCGGGGCCGGCCGACCGGGTGGGGCCTG
Organism: Streptomyces sp. NPDC017936; assembly: GCF_044328485.1. Taxonomy (NCBI): domain Bacteria; kingdom Bacillati; phylum Actinomycetota; class Actinomycetes; order Kitasatosporales; family Streptomycetaceae; genus Streptomyces; species Streptomyces sp. NPDC017936. The sequence continues at coordinate 81,360 of NZ_JBIRHK010000025.1, forward strand.
CTGGTAGCTTGCTGCGGTCCCCTCGGCCGACCGGGCCGTCCGGCCACCGCTTGGGAGCCAGCAGTGACTACGGCGAACTTCTCGGGTTCCGCGCCCTCCCCGCGTCCCGCGCGCGGGACGTCCCGCCGGCCGGTGCGGGCCGTCGCCGTGATCGCCGCGCTGGCGGGCGCGCTCGCCCTGACCGCGTGCAGCAGCGACGACGACGGCGCCGACGGCGGCCCCTCGGCGACGCCGGGCACGACGGCCGGCGTCGGCACCGGAGGCGGCGACGGCGGTTCGGCCTCCCCCTCGGCCTCTCCCTCGGCCTCCCGCGAGCTGGAGGGCAGCTGGCTCGCCACCACGGACGGCAAGGCCGTCGCGCTGGTCGTCGACGGCCGGCGGGCGGCCCTCTTCGCGACCGGCGGGACGGTGTGCAGCGGGACCGCCGGCGAGGAGGCGGGCCTGCGGATGATCCGCCTCGACTGCGCGACGGGCGCGAAGGACCGCACGACCGGCAGGGTCGACTCCGTCGACGCGGACTCCCTGCGGATCACCTGGGAGGGCGGCGCCGGCGAGGAGGCGTACACCAAGGCGGAGGACGGACAATGGCCGTCGTGGCTGCCGACGGCGGGCCCGGGGTGACCGTGCGGGCAGGGGGCGCGCGACGGGACACCGCACGCGTACGTGATGATCCTCCGAGCACCGTCACGAACCTCGGAGAACCACTCATGCGCGCCGTTCCGATCACCGTCACCGCCCTCCTCTCGGCCCTCCTCCTCACCGCCTGCTCCAGTGACGACGGCGGCTCCGGCGACGAGGGGAACAAGGCGTCCGGGTCCGCCTGTGCCGTCGGCGGGCTGGGCCGCCAGATCGAGGCCAACGCCGCCCCGGCCGCCGGGGACAGCGGCAACGTCACCGTCACGCTCACCAACGAGGGCGCCGACGAGTGCACCCTGGAGGGCCTCCCGGCCGTCGACCTGCACGCCGGCGACACGTCCGTGCCCCTCCAGCCGGATGCCGCCGCCGAGGCCCGCAAGCTGACCCTCCCGGCACAGGGCACCACGTCCTTCACGATCACCTACGCGCGCGGCGGGAGCGGCGGCGAGAGCCTCGCCGTCGAGACGGTGACGTACAGCCTGCCCGGCTCCACGAAGACCGAGAGCTTCCCGTGGTCGTACGGCGACGTGGCGCTGAAGGGCGAGGGCGAGCCGGACGCCTCGGTGAGCACGTTCCAGCAGGCGGGCGACTGACGCGTCGTACGGGCCGGCCCCCGTGCGTCCGGGGAAGGCGGGTCCGGTACGTCAGGGAAGGCGGGTCCGGGGTGTCACCTGGGCCCGTTCGGCGGCCTCCGCCCCCTCGGTCCAGCCCGCCTCGTCGGTGACCCCGCGCAGGCGGGTGGTGACCGTCTCCGGGAACATCCGGTCCGTCGCCGCCGTCACCGCGACCCGGCGGGAGGCGAGGACGGGCAGCAGGTCGCCGCCCGCCTCGTTCTCGGCGGAGGCCGCGGCCTCCCCGAGCCGGGTGCCGATGCGGTGGGCGTAGGCGGCCAGGAAGGACTGGCGGAAGGTCTTGGTGCGCTTGCGGCCCGCGGCGCGCTGCGCCGCCTCCGCCTTGGCCATCGCGGTCTGCGCCTGCACCAGCAGGGAGGTGTGGAGCAGCTCCACCGCCTCCAGGTCGGCCTCGAAGCCGACCACCGTCGAGAAGCAGAAGGCCTCGTTCCACACCGCCCGGCAGTGGTTGGCGCCGGCGACCGCGTCCAGCAGCACCGCCTTGGCCTGCTCGTACGGCGGCTCCACGCCGATGCGGCAGGCGCTCGGGGCGTCCGGGTCCGGGGCCTGCGCGTCGAGCAGGGCCTCGTCGACGCTGTGCCGGGCCATCAGCTCCTGCGCCTTCGCCGTCAGCGCCTCCGCCTCCTCCGGGTAGCCCGTCGCCTCCGCCTTGGCGAGCAGCGCGCGGATGCGGGTGAGCATGCGGGAGCCGGAGCGGGCCTGCCGGTGGCCCTGCCGCGGTTCCTGGAGGGCGTCGAGGGCGGGCAGTCGCAGCAGCAGGCGGTACAGCTCCAGGACCGTGGTGGCGTGGGAGAAGCGGTCGGTGCGCGGCGGTGACGGCGGGGCCTCGGCGGTGAGGTCCTCCAGCTGGGCCGCCCAGCGCCGGCCGCGCGGACGGTCGTTCGGCGCCTGGGCGCGGATCAGTGACGCGAGCAGGCGCACGTGGGCCTCGTCGAGGTCGCGCCGCACGAGCCGCACGACGTCCGCGGGCTGCCAGCCGCGCCGCCAGGCCGCCGCCACGAACTCCTCGCCGCGCCGGGCGAGCTCGGCGTCCGCCGAGGGGTCGGCGGCGAGGAGGGACGCGCCCGCGTCGAGGGCCGCGTCGCCGGTCGCGTGGAGGGCCGCGAGGAAGGCGCGGTCGACGGTGGTGGGCGTACTGCTGCTCATCCGCCGATGGTGCCACGCGCGCGTGACGTCGCCCCCCGCCAGGGCCGCGCCCGCCGGTGCCGGGCCGGCCGCGGCGCCCGGGCGGCGCCTCGTCCGGCCGGACCCCGCCAGGTGTCAACCTCGGGTTGACGACGGGCGATCGTCAACCTACGGTTGACGCATGACCTCAGGACAGGAACCCACGGCATCCATCCGTCTCGACGACCTGATCTCCGCCATCAAGAAGGTGCACCCGGAGCCCCTGGACCAGCTCCAGGACGCGGTCATCGCGGCCGAGCACCTCGGGGACGTCGCCGACCACCTGATCGGCCACTTCGTCGACCAGGCCCGGCGTTCGGGCGCCTCCTGGACGGACATCGGCAGGAGCATGGGCGTGACCCGGCAGGCCGCGCAGAAGAGGTTCGTGCCGAAGGAGTCCGTCGACCTCGACCCGAGCCAGGGCTTCAGCCGGTACACCCCGCGCGCGCGGAACGTGGTCATGGCCGCCCACAACGAGGCCAGGGCCGCCCGCACCCCCGAGGGGCTGCCCGCCCACCTGGTCCTCGGCCTGCTCGCCGAGCCGGAGGGCCTCGCGGCGAAGGCCCTCGCCGAACAGGGCCTCACCGCGGAGGCGGTGCGCGAGGCGGCGACGGCCGCGCTGCCGCCCGCCGCCGACGAGGTGCCCGAACTCATCCCCTACGGCTCGGACGCCAAGAAGGTCCTGGAACTCACCTTCCGCGAGGCCCTGCGCCTCGGCCACAACTACATCGGCACCGAGCACGTCCTCCTGGCCCTCCTGGAGTTCGAGAACGGCGAGGGCGTGCTGAGCGGACTCGGCGTCGGGAAACCGCAGGTCGAGCACTACGTGGCCCGGGTGCTGGCGCAGATCCTCGAGACGCGCGAGGACGAGCAGGAGGACTGACCGGCTCGGACCGCACCGCCGGCCGGGGCCACCACGGCTCCCCACCACCCGTCACGCCCTGCGGCCACGGGCACCGGCCGGACGCGGGCCGTTGCCGGGGCCCGACGCGCGAGGGCCGTTGTCAGTGGTCGCTGGCAGACTCGCGGTATGGCCGATCGGTGGGTGCTCGCTCCGGTCGAGGGCGGTGGTGCGGAGCTGGCCGCCCTCGGTCCCGACGGGCTGTCCACGGGGCCGGTGGAGCGGGAGCCGGATCTGGTGGCGGCGGTCCGGGGGAGGCCCGGTGTCGCGCGGTGGGTCTGGCGTTCGACGGCCGAGGTGTATCCGCGTCTGCTCGCCGCGGGGGTGCGAGTGGAGCGGTGCTACGACGTCGAGGGCGCCGAGACCCTCCTCCTCGGCCACGAGGGGCGGTACGGCGAACCCCGCTCGGCCGCCGCCGCCCTGGCCCGGCTGCGCGGCGCGCCCGTACCGCCGGACCCCCCGCAGCGGTCCGCAGCGCCCGGCGCGCAGTCCCCGCTCTTCGAACCGGAGGGCACCGGGCTGCCGCTCGCCGACCTCCTGGCCGTGTACGCCGAGCAGCAGCGGCGGCACGACCGGGCCGAGCACCCCGAGCGGATGCGGCTGCTGACGGCGGCCGAGTCGGCGGGGATGCTGGTGGCCGCCGAGATGAACCGGGCCGGGCTGCCGTGGAGTCCGCAGGTGCACCGTGCCGTGCTGCACGACCTGCTCGGCGAGCGGTACGCCGGCGGGGGCGAGCCCCGGCGGCTGGCCGAACTCGCCGACGAGGTCTCGGCCGCCTTCGGGCGCCGGGTGCGCCCGGACCTGCCCGCCGATGTGATCAAGGCGTTCGCCCAGGCCGGGATCAGGATCAGGAGCACCCGGCGCTGGGAGATCGAGTCGATCGACCATCCGGCCGTGAAACCGCTCGTCGAGTACAAGAAGCTCTACCGGATCTGGGTGGCCCACGGCTGGTCCTGGCTGCAGGACTGGGTGCGGGACGGGCGGTTCCGGCCCGAGTTCCTGGCCGGCGGGACGGTCAGCGGGCGCTGGGTGACCAACGGCGGGGGCGCCCTCCAGATCCCCAAGGTGATCCGGCGGGCCGTGGTCGCCGACCCCGGCTGGCGGCTCGTCGTCGCCGACGCCGACCAGATGGAGCCGAGGGTGCTCGCCGCGGTCTCCCGCGACCCCGGGCTGATGGAGGTGGCGGGCCGGGAGACCGACCTCTACCAGTCCGTCTCCGACCGCGCCTTCTCGGGCGACCGCGCCCAGGCCAAGCTCGCCGTGCTCGGCGCGGTCTACGGCCAGACCTCGGGCGACGGCCTGAAGAACCTCGCCGCCCTGCGCCGCCGCTTCCCGCGCGCGGTGGCCTACGTCGACGAGGCGGCACGGGCCGGCGAGGAGGGGCGGCTCGTCCGCACCTGGCTGGGGCGGACCTGCCCGCCCGCGGCCGGGTCCGGGGACGACACGGCGGAGGAGGCCGGCATCCCCTCCGGCGACGACGAGAGCGGCAGCCCGCCCTGGACACCCGGCCACGCCTCCTCCGACGCCCGCGCGCGCGGCCGCTTCGCCCGCAACTTCGTCGTCCAGGGCAGCGCCGCCGACTGGGCGCTGCTGATGCTCGCCGCGTTGCGCCGCACCTGCGCGGACATGGCGGCCGAGCTGGTCTTCTTCCAGCACGACGAGGTGATCGTGCACTGCCCGCGGGAAGAGGCCGAGGCGGTCGTGGCCGCGATCAGGGAGGCGGCGGACCTGGCCGGACGGCTGACGTTCGGCGAGACCCCGGTGCGGTTCCCGTTCACGACGGCCGTGGTGGAGTGCTACGCCGACGCGAAGTGATCGGCCGACGTCGGCGAGCGGTTCCCCGAGGTCCCGTACGACCGCCGTCGGATCCGGCCCGACGGCGCGCGCGGTGCCCGCGGTGCCCGGAGAGGCGTCGCCGCCCCGGCCGGATGTGAGGCGCGTGAGGGCGCCCCGGCCGGCGCGGGCGGGCGACCGGGCGCCCGCGTCCGACGGTGCCGCCGGATCAGACGACCGGGGGCCTGCCCAGCCGGGTCAGGCGCCACACCGTCCGCCAGCGCATGGGACGCCGGGGGCCGGCCGGCTCGCGCACCCCTTCCGCGAACCCGCCGAACCATGCCTTCAGGCCGCCGAGCGAGCGGGTGCGCAGCAGCGTGACCGCGATCCACACCCCCAGGTGCACCGGGACGAGCGGCAGCGGAAGGCGGCGCCGGACCAGCCAGACCCGGTTCCGGGCGGTCACACGGTGGTAGACGGCGTGCCGCGCGGGCGAGGTCTTCGGGTGCTGGAGGAGCAGCTCGGGCGCGTAGAGGATCTTCCAGCCGGAGTCCGTGGCACGCCAGGCCAGATCGGTCTCCTCGTGCGCGAAGAAGAACTCGGCGGGCCAGTCGCCGGTCTCGTCGAGCATCCTCGTGCTCAGGGCGTGGCCGCCGCCGAGGAAGCCGGTCACGTATCCGCCCCGCATCGGGTCGGAGGCGCCGATCCGGGGCACGTGCCGCCGCTGCGTCTCGCCGTTCTCGTCGGCGATGCGGAAGCCGACGATGCCCAGGCGCGGATCGGCGGCGTACAGGTCGCGCACGCGGCGCAGCACGTCGGCGTCGACGAGCAGCCCGTCGTCGTCCAGTTCCACGACGACGTCGATGTCGGCGTACTCGCGCAGCCGGGCGAGGGCGACGTTGCGGCCGCCCGGACAGCCGAGGTTCTCGTCGGTCTCGATGACGGTGACCTCGCCGGGCAGGGACAGCCGGTGCGCGAACTCGGGCAGCCGGCAGCCGTTGCCGACGATCAGGATGCGGGCGGGCGGCAGGTCCTGCTTGGCCACGGACTCCAGCAGGGCGTCGACCTCGGCGGGCCGGTTGCCCATCGTCACCACGGAAACGGCGATCCTCGGCTCCACCACGTCCCTCACTCCGTCCGGCCCACGACGGCTCCGCGGCCCGTCCCGGCGGGGCCCGTCGTCCACCAAGATGGTGCCTCAGCTCCGGAGGTTGCCCGGACCCCGGTGCGCTCCGTGTCGGGTTCACGAGGATCTTCCGGGCGCCGGGCGCCGGGGCCGGCCGGGCGACTCCCGCCTCCACCGAACGAAAAATCCCAGCTCAGGCATTGCCTGAACTGGGATCCCATGGAGCCGCCTTCGGGATTCGAACCCGAGACCTACGCATTACGAGTGCGTTGCTCTGGCCATCTGAGCTAAGGCGGCGCGCCGTCCGCACCATGGTGCGATCAGCAACGTCGGTAAGTCTACACAGTTTCCCGAGGTGCTCCGCACCACCCCCGGAGGCGGTCGCTCCGGGGGCGGTCGCCGGGGCTACGAGCAGCGCTTTCCGGGTGCCGGCGGGGTGCCGTGCAGGAGGTAGGCGTCGATCGCGGAGTCGATGCAGGCGCTGCCGCGGCCGTAGGCGGTGTGGCCGTCGCCCTCGTGGGTGAGGAGGCGGGCCGAGGACAGCTGGCGGGAGAGGGACCGCGCCCAGCGGTAGGGGGTCGCGGGGTCACGGGTGGTGCCGACGACGACGATCGGGGCCGCGCCCTTCGCCTCGATGCGCTGCGGCTCGCCGGTGGGCGCGACCGGCCAGTACGCGCAGTTCAGGGAGGCCCAGGCGAGGGACTCGCCGAAGACGGGGGACGCCTTCTCGAACGCGGGCAGCGCCCGGCGCACCTCGTCCGGGCCGTCGAAGGCCGCCGGCAGGTCCAGGCAGTTCACGGCGGCGTTGGCGAACATCAGGTTCGAGTAGCGGCCCGCGGGGTCCCGCTCGTAGTAGCTGTCGGAGAGGGCGAGCAGTCCGGACCCGTCGTGGTCGTCGATCGCCGCGGTCAGCGCCTCGCGCAGTTGTTCCCAGGCGCTCTCGTCGTACATCGCCGCGATCACGCCGGTGGTGGCGAGCGACTCGGTGAGCCTGCGGCCGGCCCCGGCCGGGAGGGGCCGCGCGTCGGCCTGCTCGAAGAAGGCCTTCAGGTTCTTGTCGACCTCGCCCGCCTCGGTGCCCAGCGGGCAGTCGGCCCGCTGGGCGCAGTCCTTCGCGAACGACCGGAACGCCGTCTCGAAGCCCGCCGTCTGGTCCAGGTTGAGGCGCCGGGCGGTCAGCGAGGGGTCCATCGCCCCGTCCAGGACGAGCCGCCCCACCCGGTCCGGGAACAGCCCCGCGTACGTCGCCCCGAGGAACGTCCCGTACGACGCCCCCACGTACGTCAGCTTCCGGTCCCCCAGCGCCGCGCGCACGACGTCCATGTCGCGGGCCGCCTCGACGGTGGAGACGTGCCGCAGCAGCCGGGACGACCGCGCGCCGCACCCCTCGGCGAACCCCTTGTACGCGTCGACGAGCTCGTCCGTCTCCCGCTGGTCGTCGGGCGTGACGTCGGTCTGCGTGTACGTGTCCATGGCGCGCCCGTCGAGGCACTCCACGGGCTCGCTGCGGGCCACGCCCCGCGGGTCGACGGCGACCATGTCGTAACGGGCGCGGACCCCGGCCGGGTATCCGACGCCGGCGTACTGCTGGAGGTAGCCGATCGCGGAGCCGCCCGGCCCGCCCGGGTTCACGAGCAGCGAGCCGATCCGCTCGCCGGGGCCCGTCGCCCTCTTCCGGGCGACCGCCAGCCGGACGTCGCCCGCGCCGGGCCGGTCATAGTCGAGCGGCGCCTTCAGGGTGGCGCACTCGAAACCGGGGACGCCGCAGCCGCGCCAGTTCGGCTTCTGCCCGTAGTACGGCGCGAGCGCCGACGGCGTGGCGCGGGGCAGCGCGGCCAGTGCCGCCTCCGCCTCCGCGGCCGTGGCGGCGGAACTCGTCACGCCTCCGGAGGAGCAGGCGGAGAGGAGCAGGGCGGCGGCGGACGCGAGGGACAGCAGGGTGACGCGGGTACGCGGCCGGTGAGCGCCTGCGGATCTGCGGGGGGAGCGCCTGGTGTGCATCCATCGAGCGTAACTCTGCGCGACGGGTCGAGCGCCCTGCGTGCGCGGGCCGCCACGGACGAGTGACGCGGTCAACCGGCGTCCGTCCTCGCGCGACCGGCGCGCCGCCCGCCGCGCCGGCGGCCGGGGCGCGGTCCGCCCCGCCCTCCGCACCCTGCCCGGCCGCGCCGGCTCAGCCGGCTCTGAGCGCCATCGTCATCGCCTCCACCGCCAGCAGCGGAGACACGTTGCGGTCGAGGGCCTCTCTGCACGCGGCGATGGCCTCGATGCGGCGGAGGGTGGACTCGGGGGAGCTGTCCCGGGCGAGCCGCTGCAGGGCGTCCTCGGCGTCCGTGTTGGCCAGGGCGGTGCGGGAGCCGAACTGGAGGGCGAGGACGTCGCGGTAGAAGGCGGTGAGGTCGGTGAGCGCGAGGTCCAGGCTGTCCCGCTGGGTACGCGTCTTGCGGCGCTTCTGCTTGTCCTCGAGGTCCTTCATCACGCCCGCCGTGCCGCGCGGCATCCGGCCGCCCTGGGCCGCGCCCAGCGCCGCCTTCAGCTCCTCGGTCTCCTTGGCGTCCCGCTCCTCGGCGAGCTGCTTGGCGTCCTCCGTGGCGGCGTCGACCAGTTCCTGCGCGGCCTTGAGGCAGCCGCCGATCTCGTCCAGGCGCAGCGGCAGCTTCAGCACCGCGGCGCGGCGCTCGCGGGCGGCGGGGTCGGTGGCCAGGCGCCGGGCGCGGTCGACGTGCCCCTGGGTGGCGCGGGCGGCGGCCGCGGCGACGGCGGGCTCGATGCCCTCGCGGCGTACGAGCATGTCGGCGACGACGTCGACGGAGGGCGTGCTCAGGTTCAGGTGCCGGCAGCGGGAGCGGATCGTCGGCAGGACGTCCTCGAGGGACGGGGCGCACAGCAACCACACGGTGCGCGGAGCCGGCTCCTCGACCGCTTTGAGGACGGCGTTGGCGGACTTCTCGTTCAGCCGCTCGGCGTCCTCCACGAGGATGACCTGCCAGCGGCCGTTGGCGGGCGACGTGAACGACTTCCGCACCGTGTCACGCATGTCGTCGGCGAGGATCTGCGTACCCACGGCGGCGACGGTGGTGACGTCGGCGTGCGTGCCGATCAGCGCCGTGTGACAGCCGTCGCAGAAGCCGCAGCCGGGGGCTCCGCCGAGCGCCCGGTCGGGGCTCACGCACTGGAGCGCGGCGGCGAAGGCGCGGGCCGTCTGCGTCCGGCCCGCGCCGGGCGGCCCGGTGAACAGCCAGGCGTGCGTCATCTTCGACGCCTCGGGCGGCGGCGCGTCGGAGACGGCCGCGGTGACGAGCGCGTCGGCGTCCCGGGCGGCCGCGGCGAGCTGTTCGCTCACCCGCTCCTGCCCGACGAGGTCGTCCCACACGGTCATGGGTTACGCCGCCCCTTTCGTCACGGTGCGCCTTGCGGGTTCCATTGTGCGGGCTCCCACCGACAACGAGCCCGGCCGCCCGCCGCTCCGGCGGCCGGCGAGGTCCGTGGGCCACGGACCTCGCCGGCCGGAAGCCCCCGAGCCGCACCCACCGCCGGCCCCGCGGCCCACCGGCACCGGCGCAGGTCCGCGAGCCCGGCCTCAGGGCGGCGACCGGCCTCAGGGCGGCCGCCGGGCCTCACACCCTGTGGCGGCGCGGCGGCGGCTCCGCAGGCCACCGCCCGCGGCCGGACCTCAGCGGCGCCGTCCCCGGCCCCGGCCGCCGCCCCGTCCGTCGTCGTCGGACCCGTCGTCGCCGTGGTGCGGGCCCAGCAGTTCGTCCGCCAGCGTGGGCAGGTCGTCCAGGGGAGTCTCCTCCGCCCAGTCCGAGCGCCGGCGCCGGCGAGGCGTGCCTTCCTCGTCGACCTGCGGCAGCTCGCGCGTGCGGTCCTCCGAGCCGTCCGGCCCGGCGCCCGCCCGCTCGTCGCGGAAGTACCCCGGCGGCAGCCGGTCGGCGGCGCTCTCCTCACGCACCGGCGGCAGCACGGCCGTCTCGTCCACGGCCCCGGCGGACACCGGCGGCTGCGGCAGCTCGGCCGTCACCTCGGCGTCGGACGGGGAGCCCCGCCTCGCACCGGCCGCGCCGGACGTGACCGCCGAAGTCCCCGACGGCTGCCCGGTACGCCCGGCCGGCCCCCGCACGTCCCGCGCGTCCTCCACCGGGTCCTTGTCCATCCGCACCCGGGGCAGCACGGCCGTCTCCTCGACCGGCCCGCCCGACGCGTTCGTCGGCGTCACCACCGGGGTCGGCACGGTCGCCGCGTCCGGGCCGATCCCGGCCGCCGCGGGCGGGGCGGGCGGGGCGGGCGGCTTCGGACGCGGGCCGGCCTGGGCCGCGGCGGCGGCCTGCTCGGCCGCGCGGCGCGCCTCCTCGGCCCGCAGCAGGGCCTCTTCGGCCTTCCGCTGCTTCTCCAGGCGGAGCGCCTCGGCCTCGGCCCGCAGCCGGGCCTCCTCCTCGGCCTGCTTGCGGCGCCGCTCCTCCTCCGCCTTGCGGCGGGCCTCCTCCTCGGCACGGGCCTTCTCCTCGGCGAGGAGGCGCACCCGCTCCTCCTCCGCCCGCCGGGCGGCCTCCTCGGCCCGCTGCCGGGCCTCCTCGGCCTGCCGTTCGGCCTCGCGCCGCTGCGCCTCCTCCAGCTCGCGGCGCTTGCGCTCCTCCTCCTCGGCGCGCAGCCGGGCGAGCTGCTCCTGGCGCTCGCGCTCCAGGCGCTCCTCCTCGGCCTTGCGCCGGGCCTCTTCCTCGGCCTTCTTCCGCGCCTCTTCCTCGGCCTTCCTGCGCGCCTCCTCCTGGGCCCGGACCTCGGCCTCGGACAGCGGCAGCATCCGGTCGAGCCGGGCGCGGACGACCGCGGTCACGGCCTCCGGCTCCTGGCCGGCGTCGACGACGAGGTACCGGCCGGGGTCGGCGGAGGCCAGCGTGAGGAAACCGGAGCGCACGCGCGCGTGGAACTCCGCCGGCTCCGACTCCAGCCGGTCCGGCGCCTCCGTGAAGCGTTCGCGGGCGGTCTCCGGGGAGACGTCCAGCAGCACCGTCAGCTGCGGCACCAGTCCGTTCGTCGCCCAGCGCGAGATCCGGGCGATCTCGGTCGGGGACAGGTCACGGCCGGCGCCCTGGTAGGCCACCGACGAGTCGATGTACCGGTCGGTGATCACCACCGCGCCGCGCTCCAGGGCGGGCCGCACGACCGTGTCGACGTGCTCCGCGCGGTCCGCCGCGTACAGCAGCGCCTCCGCGCGGTGCGACAGCCCGGCGCTCGACACGTCGAGCAGGATCGACCGCAGCCGCTTGCCGACGGGCGTGGCCCCGGGCTCGCGGGTGAGGACGACCTCGTGGCCCTTGGCCCTGATCCACTCGGCGAGCGCCTCGGCCTGCGTGGACTTGCCGGCGCCGTCGCCGCCCTCCAGGGCGATGAAGAAGCCGTTGGACGCCGGGACCTGCACCGGGTCGTCGCCGCCGAGCAGCGCGTCCCGCAGGTCGTGGCGCAGGGGCACGCCGGAGCGGTCGTCGACCTTGGCCAGCACCAGCGCGGCCACCGGCAGCAGCAGCGCGCCCACCAGCATCAGCGTGAACGCGGCTCCGCCGTGTGCGAAGACGAACTTGCCGTTCTCCAGCCGGTGCGGCCCGATCAGCGCCGCCACCAGCGGCGCGAGCAGCGCGCCCAGCGCGACGACGACGCGCACCACCGCGTGCAGGTGCTCCGTCAGGCGGGTGCGGCGGTGGTCCTCGGTCTCCTGGTCGAGCAGCGCGTGCCCGGTGTGGGCGGCCACGCCCGCGCCGACGCCGGCCAGGGCGGCGATCAGGAGCACGGTGGCGACGTCCGGGACCAGTCCGGCCGCGAGCAGCGCCACGCCGGTGAAGGCGATGGCCAGCGCGAGCAGCCGTCGCCGCGACAGCGTCACCAGCACCTTCGGCGCCGTCCGGACGCCGACGCCGACGCCGCCGGTCAGTGCCAGCACGAGCAGCCCGTAGGTCACGGGGCCGCCGCCCAGGTCCTTGGCGTGGAGCACCGAGACGGCGACGGCGGCCGCGATCGCGCCGGCGACGGACGCGCAGGCGAGGACCAGCAGGGCGATCGCGCCCGTGCGGCCCGCCTCGGCCCCGGCGGACGTCCGGGGGCGGCGCAGCCCTTCGAGCGGGGACCGCGCGCGCGGGGTGCGCGTCCCGGGCAGCTCCAGGAACGTCACGACGGACAGGGACGCGGCGAACAGGCCCGCCGCCACGTACGAGGGGAGGGCCGCCTGGTGCCGGCCGAACCAGTCGATCCCGGCGCCCAGCAGGTTGTTGAACAGCGCCGCCACGAGCAGCGCGGCCGCGCCCAGCGGGACCGCCACGAAGGTCGTGCGCAGCGACAGGCGGCGCAGCGCGTCGAGGTGGTCGGGCAGCGGCCGTACCGTCGCGCCCTCCGGGGGCGGGTCGGGCAGCAGCGCGGGGGCCGCGCCCTCGCGGGCGACCGTCCAGAACCGCTCGGCGACGCCGGTCACGAACACGGTGACCAGCAGCAGCGCCAGGGCGTCGTCCGGCGTCCAGTCGATCCACAGGGGCGCGACGATCAGCAGGACGGCGCGCAGGCCGTCCGCGCCGACCATGGTCCAGCGGCGGTCGAGCGGACCGTCCGGCGAGGTCAGCGAGGTCAGCGGTCCGAGGAGGACGGCGCCGAAGAGCAGGGTGGCGAGGATCCGCACCCCGAAGACGGTCGCCACCGCGAACGCCACGCCCCGGTAGCCGCCCCCGAAGGAGCCCTCGGCGATGGCCGCCTGCAGGGCCAGGAGGACGAGCACCAGGAGGGCGAGGGCGTCACCGACGCCGCTCACCAACTGCGCGCTCCACAGTCGCTTGAGCTGTGGCCGGCGCAGTAGGGCGCGAACGGCGCGCTCGCGGGAGTCCGCCACCAGGGCGTCGTCTGGGGCCGGAGGGTGGGCCGTTGGCTGCTCGGCTCGCGTCATGCTTTCAGCCTATCGGCAGCGGCCGACAGCCCGAGGAGGCCGTCCGCCGGCGTGCACACCCCGACACCAAAGTGATGCCGGAGCGTGCGTTTCGCGAAGCCCGAGCGGGGAAACCCCGCGCGGCTCAAGCGGTTCGGGCGCTCAGTCCTCGGTCGTCGCCCTGGACGCCGTCGCCTTCTTCGCCGTCGTCTTCTTCGCGGTCGCGGTGGTCTTCGCCGCGGTCTTCTTGGCGGCCGTCTTCTTCGCCGGAGCCGCCTTCTTCGCGGTCGCCTTCTTGGCGGGCGCCTTCTTCGCCGTCTTCTTGGCGGGGCCCTTGGCCCGCTTCTCGGCGAGCAGCTCGAAGCCGCGCTCCGGGGTGATCGTCTCGACGCTGTCGCCGGAGCGCAGGGTCGCGTTGGTCTCCCCGTCGGTGACGTACGGCCCGAAGCGGCCGTCCTTGACGACGACCGGCTTGCCGCTGACCGGGTCCGCGCCCAGTTCCTTCAGCGGCGGCTTGGCGGCGGCGCGGCCACGCTGCTTGGGCTGGGCGTAGATCGCCAGCGCCTCCTCCAGCGTGATCGTGAAGAGCTGGTCCTCGGACTGCAGGGACCGCGAGTCCGTGCCCTTCTTCAGGTACGGGCCGTAGCGGCCGTTCTGCGCGGTGATCTCCACGCCGTCCGCGTCGGTGCCGACGACACGCGGCAGCGACATCAGCCTGAGCGCGTCGTCGAGCGTGACGGTGTCCAGCGACATCGACTTGAACAGCGACGCCGTGCGCGGCTTGACGGCGTTCTTGCCGGTCTTCGGGGTGCCCTCGGGGAGCACCTCGGTGACGTACGGGCCGTAGCGGCCGTCCTTGGCGATGATCTGGTGGCCGGTGGCCGGGTCGGCGCCCAGCTCGAAGTCGCCGCTCGGCTTGGCGAGCAGTTCCTCGGCCAGCTCGACGGAGAGCTCGTCGGGCGCCAGGTCCTCGGGGATGTCGGCCCGCTGGTGGCCCTCCGCGTCCTTCTCGCCGCGCTCGATGTACGGGCCGTAGCGTCCGACCCGCAGCACGATGTCGTTGCCCACCGGGAACGAGGACACCTCGCGCGCGTCGATCGCGCCCAGGTCGGTCACCAGTTCCTTGAGGCCGCCGAGGTGGTCACCGTCGCCGTTGCCCGCGTCGGCCGCGCTGCCGTGGGTGGTGCCCTCGCCGAAGTAGAACCGCTTCAGCCACGGCACGGCCTGCGCCTCGCCGCGGGCGATGCGGTCGAGGTCGTCCTCCATCTTGGCGGTGAAGTCGTAGTCGACGAGCCGCCCGAAGTGCTTCTCCAGGAGGTTGACCACGGCGAAGGAGAGGAACGACGGCACGAGGGCCGTGCCCTTCTTGAACACGTAGCCGCGGTCGAGGATCGTGCCGATGATCGAGGCGTACGTCGACGGGCGGCCGATCTCGCGCTCCTCGAGCTCCTTGACCAGGCTGGCCTCGGTGTAGCGGGCCGGGGGCTTGGTGGCGTGCCCGTCGGCCGTGATCTCCTCGGCGGTCAGGGCGTCGCCCTCGGCGACCTGGGGCAGGCGGCGCTCGCGGTCGTCCAGTTCGGCGTTCGGGTCGTCGGCGCCCTCGACGTAGGCCTTGAGGAAGCCGTGGAAGGTGATCGTCTTGCCGGAGGCGCTGAACTCCACGTCCCGGCCGTCGGCGGCGGTGCCGCCGATCTTCACGGTCACGCTGTTGCCGGTCGCGTCCTTCATCTGGGACGCGACGGTCCGCTTCCAGATCAGCTCGTACAGCTTGAACTGGTCGCCGGTCAGACCCGTCTCGGCGGGCGTGCGGAAGCGGTCGCCCGAGGGGCGGATCGCCTCGTGCGCCTCCTGCGCGTTCTTGACCTTGCCGGCGTACGTGCGCGGCTGCGCGGGCAGGTAGTCGGCGCCGTACAGCTGCGTGACCTGCGCACGGGCCGCGGCGACGGCGGTGTCGCTCAGCGTCGTGGAGTCCGTACGCATGTAGGTGATGAAGCCGTTCTCGTACAGCTTCTGCGCGACCTGCATCGTCGCCTTGGCGCCGAAGCCGAGCTTGCGGCTCGCCTCCTGCTGCAGCGTCGTCGTGCGGAACGGCGCGTACGGCGAGCGGCGGTACGGCTTGGACTCGACGGACCGGACGGAGAAGCGGGTGTTCTCCAGGGCGGCGGCCAGCGCGCGGGCGTTCGCCTCGTCGAGGTGCAGGGTGTTCGCGCTCTTCAGCTGTCCCAGGGAGTCGAAGTCGCGGCCCTGCGCGATCCGCCTGCCGTCGACGGTCTGCAGGCGTGCGACCAGCGACGACGGGTCCGACGGGTCGCCCGCGCGGCCGGTCGCGAAGGTGCCCGTCAGGTCCCAGTACTCGGCGGAACGGAACGCGATGCGCTCGCGTTCCCGCTCGACGACGAGCCGGGTGGCGACCGACTGGACACGGCCGGCCGACAGGCGCGGCATGACCTTCTTCCACAGCACCGGCGAGACCTCGTAGCCGTAGAGGCGGTCGAGGATGCGGCGGGTCTCCTGGGCATCGACCAGCTTCTGGTTGAGCTGGCGCGGGTTGGCGACGGCGGCCTGGATCGCGGCCTTGGTGATCTCGTGGAAGACCATCCGCTTGACCGGGACCTTGGGCTTGAGGACCTCCTGGAGGTGCCACGCGATGGCCTCGCCCTCGCGGTCCTCATCGGTGGCGAGGAAGAGCTCGTCGGACTCCTTCAGCAGGTCCTTGAGCTTCTTGACCTGAGCCTTCTTGTCGGCGTTGACGACGTAGATGGGCTCGAAGTCGTGGTCGACGTCCACACCGAGGCGACGGACCTCACCGGTGTACTTCTCCGGCACCTCCGCGGCGCCGCTGGGAAGGTCGCGGATGTGCCCGACGCTCGCCTCGACAACGTATCCGGGGCCGAGATAGCCCTTGATCGTCTTCGCCTTGGCAGGCGACTCGACGATGACGAGTCGGCGGCCGCCCTTCGCGGTCTCGCTGGTCGGGGACAACTTCGCTCTTCTCTCCGGTCGACGCTGGGGCCTCCCCAGGCCTTGCTCCCGGGGTCGGGGCACCCTTCAGTGGCTCGCTCGCCTTCAAAACGCTACAGGCGGTCTCGGGACGCGATCGCGCTCGGCCCCTCGGGGCCTTCACGCGTTCGCCGTCTCGACACCGCCGCGTCCCTCGGGCTCACTGCGGGTGACGCTGCGGAGTGTGACGGTACATCCCGCCCCCGTGTCAAACGGGAAAAGCCCGCAACGGCCACTCGAACGGTAACCCGACTACCGCCATTCCTGCCGCCCGCGGTGCCGACCGGTTCTTTTCCGCCGGACCGGAGCGCGGCCTCTCAATTACCCGTGTTGCCGTCCTCACCCGGTTCTCACGGCGCCTTCGGCAAGATCTTCCGAGGCGCTTCAGAGGCGGGTGAAGCACCACGTTCCGAGGGCGAGCGCGATCACGGCGACCAGTGCCGCGAGGGTCGCCGATGCGACAGGGCTCACACCCTGCGCGACGGGTTCGCGCTGCCGTACGCGGACCGCGGTCCAGCCCAGCAAACCACCCCCGAACAGCGCGAACACCACTCCAGCGAAGATCGCCGGTCCGCTCTCCATGATCGCCCGCGCTCCTCTTCCTCGCACCCTCGCCCGTCCCGCTGCGGGGAGGCTGACACGCGCGGGCGGCGCCCGGGCGAACCCGGGGTGAACGCCGGGCCGACGGGCGGGGGCGGCGGGCCGCCGGAGGGGAGACGGCCGAGTGCGACGGGCCTCACACTGCGCCGGGCGGGGGTATCTTTCCCGTCGTCTTCCCGTTGTCGGCCCTGCTCACCGTGCACACGATCTTGGTGAATCCGGCCTTCCAGTCGTCCTCGTCGGTCATCCAGCCGACCACGACCTGCTCGGAACCGGGTGCCCAGACCGACTCGAATTTGTTGGCACAGAGCTTGCTCGCGTTGTCGATGCTCTTCTTGTAGCTCATTTCGTCGGGCGCCTGAACGGTTCCGATCACCTGGTCCGTGTGCGGTTCGGCGCAATCCGTGAGGGGCGCCCGGTAACCGTCGTCCAGATCCTCGTAGATCCAGCAGTCCCCGACGCTCATCTGTCCGACCCACAGGTCCGTACCCGCGTCCCGGAAACGGCCCACCTCGCCGCCTATCGCGGCGTGGCGGCCGAGTACGAGGCACGGCGTACCGCTGCCGGCCGCGGTGAAGCCCTCCTGCGTCGGCACGACGGCGTAGCCGCCCGCGTCCGGCAGCGCGCCGACCACCGCCCGGCTCTGCGCGGCACACCGCTGGGCCCCCCGGGCCCGGGCGTCGGCGGCGTCCGTGGCCGTGTCGACCGCCACGACCTGACCGTCCGGCCAGTCCTCGGCGCAGTCCACCACGCCCAGGTTCGGCACCGACGCGAACGGCTCCCCCGACCAGACCGCCTTCACGCAGTCCCCCGTCTCCAGCGGTTCGGTCAGCCCGACGGCCTCGCCGTACGGATACACGGGCCCGGTCGGCGACGCCGACGCCGCCGCGCTCGCCGAGGACGACCTCCGCGGCGTGACCGTGTCGTCCTTCCCGCCCCCGAGCAGCGACACGGCCGCCCACGCACCCCCGGCCGCGACGAGGACGGCGGCGACGACCAGGGCGACGACGGCGACGCGCTTCCCGGGACCGGGAGGCGGTGGACCGGCGGCACCGGCCGCCGCGCCGAAGGGCGGGACGGGGCCGCCGGCGTACGGCGGACCGCCGTGGGGCCGGTCACCGCCTCCGTACTGCACCGGACCGCCCGCGTACGGCGTCCCGGCGCCACCGCTCGTCGCGTACGGGCCGCCCGGGCTCTGGGCGGACGGGTCCGCGGACGAGGCCCGCGCGTACGGGTTGCCCGGCGCGGCGGGACGTCGCGCGGCCGGCGGCTGCCAGGGGCCGTACGACGCGGAAGCGGTCGGGAGACCCGGCGTGTCGCGACCGGCCGGCGGGAACGGCGTGCCGGGGGTCGCCGGTGTCCCCGGTGTGGCGGGCGGGCCCGCCGGGGTGTGCGGGGTGTGCGGGGCCGGGGGCGTGTACGGCACCGGCGGCGCGCCCGGTGTGTGCGCGGCACCCGGCGCTCCCGTGCCCGACGGCGTGGGGGCGCCGTACCCGGGAAGGACGCCGTGCTCCGGTGCGGCGCCGTGGCCGGGAGGCGTCCCGTGGCCGAAAGACGCACCGTGGTCGGGAGGCGACCCGTGACCGGGCGGCGTGCCGTGTGCGGGCGGCGTGCCGTGTCCCGGTGCCGCGCCGGCGCCTGACCGGGCCCCGTCCCCCGCGGCACTCCACGGCGCGGGTCCCACCGCCGCTCCCGCGCCGGCCGCTCCCGCGATCGCCGCGCCGTACCCCGGGGCCGGCGGCCCGAAGGCTCCGGGCGGTGTCCCGGAAGCGTCCGCCGCCGTGCCCCGTCCCTGCGGACCAGCGCCCTCGCCCGCTCCCGCCGCCCGCTCCAGGCCCCGGGCCGCCGCCTCCGGCGGCAACCTGCGCACGGGGTCCTTGACCAGCAACCCCTGGAGCACCGGCGTCAGTTCACCGGCCCGGGCCGGCGGGGCCGGGTCCTCGCCGAGGAGGGCGGTCAGGGTCGCGTAGTCGCCGTGGCGGTCGAAGGGGCCGCGGCCCTCGACGGCGGTGTACAGCGTGGCGCCGAGGGAGAACAGGTCGGCGGCCGGGGTGGGCGGCTCGCCGCGGGCCCGCTCCGGGGCCAGGTAGCCGGGGGTGCCGAGGATGCCGGCGGTCGCGGTGAGCCGGGGCTCGCGGGATTCCGGCTGGAGCGCGATGCCGTAGTCGGTGAGCAGCACGCGTGCGCAGGAGTCCCCCGAAGCGTCCGGCGACAGAAGGATGTTGGCCGGTTTCACGTCCCGGTGGAGGATGCCGATGCGGTGTCCGGCGCTGAGCGCGTCGAGGACGGCGAGTCCGATGCGGGCCACCTGGACGGGTGGCAGCGGCCCGGAGCGGCGGACGACCGCCTGGAGGTCGACCGCGTCCGGCACGTACTCCATGACGATCCAGGGCAGTCCGTCGTGCACCACCACGTCGTGCACCGTCGCCACGTGCGGATGACCGCGCAGGCGTGCCGCGTGCCGGGCCTCGCTGCGGGCCCGTGCGACGCGCTGCTCCTGCTCGGCCGCGTCCCTGGGGACGTCCGGCAGCGTGATCTCCTTGAGCGCGACCTCGCAGGCCAGTTCCTCGTCGTACGCGAGCCAGACACGGCCCATGCCGCCCGCGCCCAGCGTCCGCACCAGCCGGTAGCGGTCGTTGATGACCCGGCTTCCGCCGTGGTCCGGCGTCTCCCCCGCCATCGCGCCTCCCCCAGAGACAGCGCGCCTCCCCCGAGAACGCGCGAGGTTCGTCCCTAGAAGGTAGCTTCGCACGCGCCACTGACAGGAGCCCTTTTCCTCACCGATCCTGTCAATCC
This sequence comes from Streptomyces sp. NPDC017936, assembly GCF_044328485.1. Classification (NCBI taxonomy): domain Bacteria; kingdom Bacillati; phylum Actinomycetota; class Actinomycetes; order Kitasatosporales; family Streptomycetaceae; genus Streptomyces; species Streptomyces sp. NPDC017936. The sequence goes on from NZ_JBIRHK010000025.1 coordinate 100,886, forward strand.
CGTCAGATCGGGCACAGGGGTCTCAGTGGTGCGGGCACGCCCCGCGGTGCGGCGTGCCCGACGGGTCCCGCCCGCTCTCAGGCCGGCTCCAGGAACCCCTGCTCCACGAGCAGCCGGATCTGGGCGGGCGTGCGGTCGCGCAGCGACACCGGGTCCTCGCCGACGAGTTGCGCGATGGCGTCCAGGATGCGGCCCGCGCTCAGCGAGCCGTCGCACACGCCCGCGAAACCCGCGCCGACCGTGTCCACCTTGGTGGCGCGGCGCATGCCGCGGTGCTGACGCAGCACGACGTGCTCCGGGTCCTCGGCGCCCGGCAGCCCGACCTGTTCCTGCACGACCTCCGCGACAAGCCTGAAGTGACCCGCGAGCAGCGCCGCGTCGTCGTGCGCGCGCAGGTAGTCGAGGCGCTCGAAGTGCGCCCGGACCGCGTCGCCGAGGGGCTGCTCGACCGGGTGCGGCCACTCCTCGACCGTGATCTCGGGCTCGGCGGAGGCCGTCCTGCGCAGCGTGATCCAGCCGAAGCCGACGGCCTTCACCTTGCGCGCCTCGAACTCGTCCAGCCAGGCGTCGTAACGCGCCTGGTACGCCTGCGGGTCGCCCCGGTGGTCACCGGCGTCCCTGAGCCACAGCTCGGCGTACTGCGTGACGTCCTGCACCTCGCGCTGCACGATCCACGCGTCGCAGCCGCGCGGCACCCACGACCTGAGCCTGTCCTGCCAGTCCTCCCCCTCCACGTGCTGCCAGTTGGCGAGGAACTGCGCGAACCCGCCCACGTTCAGCCGTTCCCCCGCCTGCTGAACGAGCGACCGGCACAGATCGTCCCCGCCCATCCCGCCGTCGCGGTAGGTCAGCCGCGCGCCCGGCGAGATCACGAACGGCGGGTTCGACACGATCAGGTCGAAGGTCTCGTCGTCGCGCACCGGCGCGAACAGCGAGCCCTCGCGCAGGTCGGCCTCCGGGGCGCCGGAGAGCGCCAGCGTGAGCGCCGTGATGTGCAGCGCGCGCGGGTTGAGGTCGGTCGCCGTCACGCGCGTGGCGTGCCGGGCGGCGTGCAGCGCCTGGATCCCGGAACCGGTACCGAGGTCCAGGGCGGAGGCGACGGGGGTGCGGACGGTGATCGCGGCGAGGGTCGTCGACGCCCCGCCCACGCCGAGGACGACGCTCTCGTCCCGGCTGCCGATGCCGCCGGCGCCGCCGACCGCGCACCCCAGGTCGGAGACGATGAACCAGTCCTCGCCGTCCGGTCCGCCGTACGGCCGCACGTCGACGGTCGCGGCGACGTCGTCGCCGGCGCGCCGCAGCCAGCCGCTCTCCACGCACGCGTGGACGGGCAGAACGCCCTCCACGCGTGCGGACGGCACCGGCTGCTGGAGCAGGAAGAGGCGGACGAGCGTCTCCAGCGGCGTGTCCCCGCGGGTCGCCCGCAGCGCGGGCACGACCTCGCTGCGGGCCAGGGCCGCGTACGCGGGGGCGCCGAGCAGTTCGAGCAGCCCGTCGGCGGTGAAGGAGGCCGCGAGCAGCGCCTCGCGCAGCCGGGCGGCGACGTCGGGGCGGTCGGCGGAGGGCAGGGGGGGCAGGGTGGCGTTACTCACGCCCCCATTGTGGCCCGCGCGGACCGGCTCAGCTGTCCGCGGCCGGCGCCGAGGGGGAGGCCTTCTTGCAGCCCTCCTGCTTGGCCACGGCCTGCTTCACGTCGCCCTTCTCCAGGCTCTGCAGCGCGGTGACCGCGCTCTTGTACTGCTTGGACACGTCCTTCATCCGCTCCGAGACGTCGTCCAGTCCGGAGGCGAACTTGCCCTGGTCCTTCGTGTCGAGCGCGTCGACCTGCTTCTTCAGGTCGGCGTAGGACTCGGAGAGAACGGTGAGCTTGGTGACGGCGTCCTGCTGCTTGCGCGCGCCGTCCTCCACGCCCGGAGGCGCCCCGGCGGCGTCCAGGGCGGTCGCCCGCGCCTTGAAGCCCTCGGACAGGTCCTGGAAGGCCTTGGAGTCGGTCTTCTGGAGGTCTTCCGGCGTGCCGTCCTTGGCCACCTTCTCCAGGGCGTCGTACGCGGCCGTGATCTTCGCCTGCTGCGCGGGCACGGTCGCGCAGACCTTCTTGGCCCAGGCGTCCAGCTCCTTGTTGTCCTTCTCGTCGCTGCTGCATCCCGACAGCGCCAGTACCAGTACCGCACCGCCGGACAGTGCGGCCGCGAGCTTCTTGTTCACCGGTTTGGTCCCTTCCATGGCTCTCGGCCCCGGAAGATACACGCCAACCGGGTGACAACCCCAGGACGAATGTTCGTTACGTTCGCATATAAACCTCTTTACACCAGGGGAGAGAAGGCTCACGGGCGGGAGGCCGGCGCGACGAAGCGGGCGGTCGGCGCGCAACACGCGCCGGCCGCCCGCCCCTTGAACTGCGGGACGGGGTGCGGCCTACGAAACCACCGCCGGATCGGCCGGCTTGGAGGAGGCCTCGGCGTTGCCCTCGTCGCCCATGGCGATCCCGCGCCGCTTGGAGACGTACACCGCGCCGACGATCACCAGGAGCGACAGGACCGCGACCAGGATCCGCACCCCGAGGTTCTTGTCGTCGCCGTAGCTGAACTTGATCACCGCGGGTGCGATGAGCAGCGCCACCAGGTTCATCACCTTCAGCAGCGGGTTGATGGCGGGCCCGGCGGTGTCCTTGAAGGGGTCGCCGACGGTGTCGCCGATCACGGTGGCCGCGTGGGCCTCGCTGCCCTTTCCGCCGTGGTGGCCGTCCTCGACGAGCTTCTTGGCGTTGTCCCAGGCCCCGCCGGAGTTGGCGAGGAAGACCGCCATCAGGGTGCCCGTGCCGATCGCGCCCGCCAGGTACGCGCCGAGCGCGCCGACGCCGAGCGTGAACCCGACGAAGATCGGCGCCATGACCGCGAGCAGACCGGGCGTCGCCAGCTCCCTGAGCGCGTCCTTCGTGCAGATGTCGACGACCTTGCCGTACTCGGGCGTCTCGCTGTAGTCCATGATCCCGGGCTTCTCCCGGAACTGCCGCCGCACCTCGAACACCACCGAGCCCGCCGACCGCGACACCGCGTTGATCGCCAGTCCGGAGAAGAGGAAGACGACCGCCGCGCCCGCGATCAGGCCGACCAGGTTGTTCGGCTGCGAGATGTCCATCATCAGGCTCATCGGCGCGCCGTCCCCGCTGAGCTTCTCGCCGACCTCCCGGGCGCCGGTCGTGATCGCGTCACGGTACGACCCGAAGAGCGCCGACGCCGCGAGGACGGCCGTGGCGATGGCGATGCCCTTGGTGATGGCCTTGGTGGTGTTGCCGACGGCGTCGAGGTTGGTGAGCACCTGGGCGCCCGCTCCCTCGACGTCGCCGGACATCTCGGCGATGCCCTGCGCGTTGTCGGAGACCGGCCCGAAGGTGTCCATCGCGACGATCACGCCGACGGTGGTGAGCAGGCCGGTGCCGGCCAGGGCCACCGCGAACAGCGCCAGCATGATCGACGTGCCGCCGAGCAGGAACGCCCCGTACACGCCGAGGCCGATCAGCAGAGCGGTGTAGACGGCCGACTCCAGGCCGACAGAGACGCCGGCGAGGACGACGGTGGCCGGGCCCGTCAGTGACGTCTTGCCGATGTCGCGGACCGGACGGCGGGTGGTCTCGGTGAAGTAGCCGGTCAGCTGCTGGATGACGGCGGCGAGGAGAATGCCGATCGCCACCGCGACCAGGGCGAGGATCCGCGGATCGCCGCTCTTGCCCTGGATCGCCGCGTCGGTGACGCCGTCGAGGTCCGCGTACGTCCCCGGGAGGTAGACGAACACCGCCACGGCCACCAGCGCCAGCGAGATCACCGCGGAGACGAAGAAGCCCCGGTTGATCGCGGACATGCCACTGCGGTCCGCACGGCGCGGCGCCACGGCGAAGATGCCGATCATCGCGGTGATCACGCCGATCGCGGGCACGAGGAGCGGGAAGGCGAGCCCCGCGTCGCCGAAGGCGGCCTTGCCGAGGATCAGCGCGGCGACCAGCGTCACGGCGTACGACTCGAAGAGGTCCGCCGCCATGCCCGCGCAGTCCCCGACGTTGTCGCCCACGTTGTCGGCGATGGTCGCGGCGTTGCGCGGATCGTCCTCCGGAATGCCCTGCTCGACCTTGCCGACCAGGTCGGCGCCGACGTCGGCGGCCTTGGTGAAGATGCCGCCGCCGACCCTCATGAACATCGCGATGAGCGCCGCGCCGAGACCGAAGCCCTCCAGGACCTTCGGCGCGTCGGCCGCGTACACCAGCACCACGCAGGAGGCGCCGAGCAGACCGAGCCCCACCGTGAACATGCCGACGACGCCGCCCGTACGGAATGCGATCTTCATCGCCCTGTGCGAGACGGTGGTGAGGTCCTTTTCCGGTTCACCCGCCCGCGGAGTCGCTTCCCGGGCCGCCGCGGCGACACGTACATTGCTGCGCACGGCGAGCCACATGCCGATGTAACCGGTGGCCGCCGAGAACGCCGCTCCGATCAAGAAGAAGATCGATCGTCCGGCACGCTGATTCCAGTCGTCCGCGGGCAGCAGCATGAGCAGGAAGAACACCACGACGGCGAATACACCGAGTGTGCGCAACTGCCGGGCCAGATAGGCGTTGGCGCCTTCCTGGACCGCTGCCGCGATCTTCTTCATGCTGTCGGTGCCCTCGCCGGCGGCGAGCACCTGACGCAGAAGTACGCCCGCGACCACGAGTGCAGCCAGTGCGACGACGCCGATGACCACCACGAGGAGACGGTTGCCGTCGGTCAGCACTGCGGCTGCGAGGGTGGTGGAGTGGTCCAGCCGATGAGGGGTAGAAAGCCCCGCCATTCGTCCTCCTTGACGCTTGGGCTGAGCTCAAGATGTGGACGGATTGTAGGTACCGGAACCCGATCAAAACAGTGCGCGGCAAATGGAATTCACCCTCGCACCCGATTGGGGAGATCGAGTGGAGACGGTAATGCCTTCAAGGCATTGTCATTCGTGAAGTGATTCACGAAATTCCCGCCAAGATTCACTTTCCCAAGATTCACTTCCTGGGACCACTGTAAGCACGGGAAGCGACCTCCGCACATGCCGAAGGGCCCCACATGGGGGCCCTTCGGGTGACATCTTCCGCCGGGGTGTCCGGCTCCGGCCGCGGGTGTCAGGCCGGCGGCACGGCCGTCGGTGTGGCCGGCCAGGTCATGCGGATCGATCCGCCGTGCTCGCCGGCGCTGACCTCCACGTCGTCGACGAGGCCGCTGATGACCGCCAGGCCCATCTCGTCCTCCTCGGCCTCCACATCGGCGTCGGTGCCGGAACCCGGCGCCCCGGCGCCGGGCACCGCGTGCCGCGCCTCGTCGCCCACCTCGATGGAGAACTGTTTCTCCTCCTCGATGAGCAGCACCTTCACCGGAGCGGTGATGCCGCCGATCCGGTGCAGTCCGACGGCGCGCGTGCAGGCCTCGCCGACGGCGAGCCTGACCTCGTCGAGTACGGCCTCGTCCACTCCGGCCCTGCGCGCCACCGCTGCCGCCACCAGTCGGGCGGTCCTGACGTGTTCGGGCAGCGCGCTGAAGCGGAGTTCAACGGTGGCCATGCATCCCCCTCGGAACTACGGGCGTGCGATAGGGGGGCCGGGCCACCGAGAGCCCGGTCCCCCGGTGTTCACCTGTGCTGCCGCTCCGGGCACGGCCGCTGCCGCGCCCGGGGACGGCGGTCAGTCGGTGGCCGCCACCGCTTCGTCGACCGAGGTGTGGATGGGGAACACCTTGGTGAGACCGGTGATGCGGAAGATCTTGAGAATGCGCTCCTGGTTGCAGACCAGGCGCAGCGAGCCCTCGTGGGCACGCACTCGCTTCAGACCGCCGACCAGCACGCCGAGCCCGGTGGAGTCGAGGAAGTCCACGCCCTCCATATCCACGACGAGGTGGAAATTCCCGTCGTTCACCAACTCGACCAGCTGCTCGCGCAGCTTGGGGGCGGTATATACGTCGATTTCGCCACCGACCTCGACGACCGTACGATCGCCGACGGTACGGGTCGACAGGGACAGGTCCACGGATCCTCCAGCACCTTGCTATCGAGCGGTCGCCCCTCGGGACACCTCGGCAGGAGCCCCCGGGACGGTTCGCCAGCCGCGATGGCATTCAATCACTTACCGGCAGGCGTGCACGACGCCTTGGCTCCATTGTCCGTCACGCCAGTGACACACTCGGTGCCGATGGCCAAGAATCACCGATCCGATCGAACCCCGGCACAGCCCGCGTCCCGCCTGTCGCCGGGCGAGGTCCTGGACCGGCTCGCCCCCGGACCGAGCCGGGCTTCGCGCATCACTCATACGGAGCACTTGCCCCCGCGTGAGGGCCGCCATGCCGTCTGGCCTCACCGGATTCGTCCGGAGGTGATCGCTGCCGTGCAGGACTGCGGCATCGAGCACCCCTGGGCGCACCAGGCGCGCGCCGCCGAGCACGCCCTGGACGGCGACTCGGTGGTCGTCGCCACGGGCACGGCGTCCGGCAAGTCCCTGGCCTACCTCGTGCCCGTCCTGTCGACGCTGCTGGACGGCTCCGAGGCCCCGAACGGCCGCGGCGCCACCGCTCTCTACCTGTCCCCCACCAAGGCCCTCGCGGCGGACCAGTGCCGGTCCGTGAAGAAACTTTCACACCCCCTGGGGACGGCGGTGCGCCCGGCCGTGTACGACGGCGACACACCCGTCGAGCAGCGCGAGTGGATCCGTCAGTACGCCAACTACGTCCTCACCAACCCGGACATGCTGCACCGGGGCATCCTCCCCTCCCATCCCCGCTGGTCCTCCTTCCTGAAGTCGCTGAAGTACGTCGTCATCGACGAGTGCCACACCTATCGCGGTGTCTTCGGCTCCCACGTGGCCCAGGTGCTGCGCCGTCTGCGCCGCCTGTGCGCCCGCTACGGCGCCTCTCCCGTGTTCCTGCTGGCCTCCGCGACGGCCGCCGAGCCCTCGGTGGCCGCCGGCCGCCTCACCGGCCTGCCGGTGGTCGAGGTCGCCGACGACGCCTCACCCCGCGGTGAACTGGTGTTCGCCCTCTGGGAGCCGCCGCTCACGGAGATGCAGGGCGAGAAGGGCGCCCCCGTCCGCCGCACCGCCACCGCCGAGACCGCCGACCTGCTCACCGACCTCGCCGTGCAGGGCGTGCGCACGGTCGCCTTCATCCGCTCCCGGCGCGGCGCCGAGCTGATCTCGGTGATCGCCCAGGAGCGTCTCGCCGAGGTCGACCGCTCCCTGTCCCGGCGTGTCGCCGCCTACCGCGGTGGCTACCTCCCCGAGGAGCGCCGCGCCCTGGAGCAGGCCCTGCACTCCGGCGAGCTGCTCGGTCTGGCCGCCACCACCGCCCTGGAGCTCGGCATCGACGTCTCCGGCCTGGACGCCGTCCTGATCGCCGGCTACCCGGGCACGCGCGCCTCCCTGTGGCAGCAGGCCGGCCGCGCGGGACGGGCGGGGCAGGGCGCCCTCGCCGTCCTGGTGGCCCGCGACGACCCCCTGGACACCTTCCTCGTCCACCATCCCGAAGCCCTCTTCGACCGGCCCGTCGAGTCGACCGTCCTCGATCCCGACAACCCCTACGTCCTCGCCCCGCACCTGTGCGCCGCCGCCGCCGAGCTCCCGCTGACCGAGGACGATCTGGCGCTGTTCGGTCCGGAGACCGAGGGCCTGCTGCCGCAGCTGGAGGCGGCGAAGCTGCTGCGCCGCCGGACGCGGGCCTGGCACTGGACGCGCCGGGAGCGGGCCGCCGACCTCACCGACATCCGCGGCGAGGGCGGCCGTCCGGTCCAGATCGTCGAGGAAGGGACGGGCCGCCTCCTCGGCACGGTCGACGAGGGCGCCGCCCACACGACCGTCCACGAGGGCGCCGTGCATCTGCACCAGGGCCGCACCTACCTGGTGCGGTCACTGGACCTGGACGACTCGGTCGCCCTGGTCGAGGAGGCCGCCCCGCCGTATTCGACGGTCGCCCGCGACACGACGGCGATCTCCGTCCTGGAGACGGACGCCGAGATCCCCTGGGGCGAGGGCCGGCTGTGCTACGGCTCCGTCGAGGTCACCAACCAAGTGGTCTCCTTCCTGCGTCGACGGCTCATCACCGGTGAGGTACTGGGCGAGTCGAAGCTCGACCTCCCTCCTCGTACGCTGCGCACCCGCGCCGTGTGGTGGACGGTCACCGAGGAACAGCTGGACGCCGCCCGCATCAACCCCGAGATCCTCGGCGGCGCCCTGCACGCCGCCGAACACGCCTCGATCGGCATGCTGCCCCTCTTCGCGACCTGCGATCGCTGGGACATCGGCGGCGTGTCGATCCCCCTGCACCCCGACACGCTCCTGCCCACGGTCTTCGTCTACGACGGCCACCCCGGCGGCGCGGGCTTCGCGGAACGCGCCTTCCACACGGCCCGCGCCTGGCTGACCGCCACCCGCCAGGCCATCGCCTCCTGCGAGTGCGAGGCCGGCTGCCCCTCCTGCATCCAGTCCCCCAAGTGCGGCAACGGCAACGACCCGCTGCACAAGAGGGGCGCGGTGCGGCTCCTCACGGAACTGCTGCGGGGGGCGCCGGAGGAGAAGCCCGCGGACGGACAGCCGGCGGAGGAGCGGCCGAGGGAAGCGGAGGAAGGGCCGAGGAATACGGACCCGGCGCCTCCGGCGGTCCCGTAGGCCCCGTGCCGCCCAGGGCGTCCGGCCCCGCAGGGCCCGCCCTCGCCCTGATCTCCGCCGCGAACGGCTCCCGTCCGGCCGCCGCCGTCACGTCCGAGATCTCCCCCACGACCGCGCACCGCACCAGCCGCGCGCCCTGTGCCCGGGCCACCCGCTCCGCCCGGGCACAGGCGGCCGCGGCACCGTCCGCCCAGTGGTCCGCGGCCGCAAGCGCCGCGAGGTCCGCGCCGCCGGCGGCCCGGTGCCGGGCCACGACGGCCTGTCCGAGGGCCAGCACCAGGCCGAACACCACGCACAGCACGGCGATCGCCCCGAGAGTCCAGACGGTGGTCGATCCCCGGTCGGAACCGGCCCCGCGGCGCCCGCCGCCGGGCCCCGTCCCGGGTCCGCCGCGACACCCTCTCACGACCCCACCTCCCCGTCCTCCACCGCCGCCGTGTCCTCCGCAGCCGTCGTCTCCTCCACCGCCGCCACGGCCTCCTCCCGTACCTCGAACGGCAGCCCCCGCAGCACCGGCGGCTTCGCCACGACGACCACCCGGACCTGGTCGCCCTCCCGGCCGACCGTCACCCGGGCCCCGCGCGGCGCCGTCGCCCTGGTCACCTCGGTCACCGCGTCGGCCGGGTCCTGCCGGGCCGCGGCCCGGGCCCCGGCCCTGGCCGCGTCCACGCACTGGATCTGAGCCGCCAGAGCGAGCAGCCCCCACACCAGCGCCATCGCGAACGCCACCAGCACCGGCAGCACGACGGCCGACTCCGCCGTCACGAATCCCCGGTCCGCGCCCCGGGCCCGCCGCCGCTCACGTACTCGCACTGAGCGCCCGCTTCACGATGGCCTCCAACTCCGCGGTGACCGTCCCGCTCGTCACCACCTGGTAGAGGATCACGGCGAACGCGACCGCCGCGACGATCCCCATCGCGTACTCGGACGTCACCATTCCCGCGTCCCCGCGCGATGCCCGCACCCTGCACACCAGGGCGCGCAGCCGCGCCCGTACCGCCTTGCTCATCTCAACCCCCGTGGGTCCGATCCGATCCCGTTGTCCCTGCGTTCCTGCTGGTCCATCGGTCCTGCTGGTGCTTCCGGTCCTGCCGGTTCGCTCGCCGTGCCGGCTCTCAGGGACCACCCCCTCCCAGCGCCCCGCCCGCCAGGCCGATCACGACGGGTGCGATGCCGACCGCGATGAAGGCCGGCAGAAAGCACAGCCCCACCGGCGCGGTGACCATGACGGCCGCCCGACGCGCCCGAACCGTCCCCGCGCGTGCCCACTCGGCGCGGGCGTCGGCGGCGAGCCTGGCGACCGGACCGGCCGCCGGCAGCCCCGAGACGTCGGCCCGCTCCAGCAACCGGGCCAGCGCCGCAGTCCCCGGTGCCTCGGCCAGCCGTCCCCAGGCGCAGGCGGGTTCGCCGCCCAGGCGCACCTCGGCGGCACCGCGCGCCAGCCCGTCGCCGACGGGGCCGCCCAGGGCCTCGCCCACCGCCTGGGCCGCGGCCACCGGACCGGCGCCCGCCGCGATGCACGCGGCCAGCAGATCGGCGGCGAGCGGGAGCTGCCGGGCGGCGGCCCCACTGCCGGCGGCGGCCGTCCGCTGCCGCCGCCGGCACCGCCCCAGTACGACCGCACCGATCACTCCCGCGACGAGACCGGCGACACCACCGCCCAGCACCCATCCGGCGCCCACGACGGCCACCTCGGGCAGCCACCGCCGCGCGGCCTCACGCACTCCGGGACGCGCGGTCTCCGCCATCGCCGACGGGCCCAGCAGCTCGGCGAGCCGCTGCCGTGCCCTCCGCTCGCGCCGCATCGCTGTCAGCCACCGCACCAGCCAGGCCAGGGCCAGTGCGATTCCCGCGGCCATCCCCAGCCTGTGGACAACTTCCGTGCTCATTCCGCCTCCGTATCCCTGACCCGGCCGTACACCCCGTCCGGCGTCCGGCCGTACGCTTCCGCCGACGCGCCTTCACCCGCTCCCCGCCCCGCGTCGCTCCCGTCACCCGGTGCCGAGCAGTGCCCGGTCCACGTCACGGCCACGGCCGCACCCGGCGGTCCTCGCCTCACGTCTCCTCCGCACCCCGCACGATCCGCACCGCCCACCACATCCCCACCGCCTCCAGCACCCCGCCGACCAGCAGGCACCCCCACCCCGCGCCGGTGTGCAGGAGGACACGCAGCGGGTCGGCGCCGAGCGCTGTCCCCAGGGCGAGGCCCAGGACCGGCAGCCCGGCGAGCATCACCGCCGTCGAGCGAGCGCCCGCCAGCTGCGCTCGCAGATCGGCCCGCTGGTCCCGCTCCGCGCGCAGCGCCCCCTCCAGGCGGTCGAGCCCCGCGGCGAGGCCCGCGCCCTGGTCCACGGCCACCCGCCAGCACGCGGCGAGCCCGAGCAGTCCGCCGGCCCCCGGCTGCCGTGCCGCGGCCGCGAGAGCGCCGGGCACGTCCCCACCGAACCGTGCCGCGGCCAGTACGGCGGCCTGGGCCGGGCCCAGCCCCCCGGAGTCGCGGGCGGCTCGCTGCAACGCCTCGCCGGGCTGCCGTCCCGCGCGCACCTCACCGGCGAGCGCCGCGCACAGCGCGATCACCGCGTCGCCCCGGCGCTCTCCCGTGCGGCGTGCCTCGCGGGCCCGGCGCATCCGGCGCAGCAGGGGCACTCCGGCGGCCCCCGCGACGGCCGGCAGCACCGAGGCGCCCAGCACCCCGAGGACCAGCCCGACGACCGGCGCCCACCACTCCGGCCGCCACCGCCCACGGGCCTTGCGCAGTTCGACGGTCAGGTCCCGCCAGGACGGAGGCCCGCTGCCGACCACACCGCCGCCCGCCAGCAGCAGCCGGGCCCGCCGCGCCCCTGAACAGGGACCGCCGAGCAACCAGACCGCCGCCCCGGCGCACACCGCGGCCATGGCCGTCGGCGTCTCCGGCATCACGCTCATGCTCATCTCCGTCACCACTCGTCCTCACCGCTCCTGGGGCCTCGCAGCAACGCGCGCAGCCGCTCCCACCCGCGCTCACGGCTGAACGCCTCGGCCCGCCACCGCAGCGCCGGCACCGTCCGCACCAGCCCGGTCGCATCCCGCTCCAGCACGTGCACCTCGGCGATCCGCCGCCGCCCGGCCGGATCACGCACGAGGTGCAGCACCACGGACAGGGCGGCCGCCACCTGGCTGTGCAGCGCGGCCCGGTCGAGCCCGGCCGCCGTGCCGAGCGCCTCCAGCCGGGCGGGCACGTCCGCGGCGGCGTTGGCGTGGACCGTCCCGCAGCCGCCTTCGTGACCGGTGTTCAGCGCGGCCAGCAGATGGACGACCTCCGGCCCGCGCACCTCGCCGACGACCAGCCGGTCCGGCCGCATCCGCAGCGCCTGCCGCACCAGGTCCTCGAGCGTGACGAGCCCGGCTCCCTCCTGGTTGGCGGGTCTGGTCTCCAGCCGGACGACGTGCGGGTGGTTCGGCCGCAGCTCCGCCGAGTCCTCCGCGAGCACGATCCGCTCCCTGGGCCCGACCAACCCCAGCAGGGCGCTGAGCAGGGTCGTCTTCCCGAACCCCGGACAAAGACACCACTACTGAGGCACACTCACGTCATGAAGAGCACCCAGACGGGGGGCGCCCGGACGCGCGCCGTCATCTAC